>NZ_CP060298.1:4893637-5629850 GCF_014303395.1 Nakamurella sp. PAMC28650 | reverse complement strand
CCCGCTGCACGGCCGGCTCTCCACCGGCTTCGAGAAGTCGGTGTACCGGTCGTTGCTACGGGTCGACCTCGTCCGGGCGGTGGCGGCGACCCTGGATGCGGCGCTGGCGGCGTGGTTGCTGCTGCGTTGAGCCGGGGCCGTGCCTACCAGCCCCAGGAGCCGGGGATCTGCCTACCAGCCCCAGGAGCCGGGGATCTGCCTACCAGCCCCAGGAGCCGGGGATCTGCCTACCAGCCCCAGGAGCCGGGGATCTGCCTACCAGCCCCAGGAGCCGGGGATCCCTTTGAACGGGCCGACCACGTCATCGGTGATCCACCCGCCGTAGAAGCCGCTCGGTTGCGGCCGGACCAGCTCTCCGTCGACCTCGCAGGTCAGCCCCGGGTGACTGGAATCGGTCGGATTGGCGGCGAGAAACGCCAGATGCCCGGTGATCTCGCGGAACCCACTCGTCGGATGCTGGTAGCTCCAGGCCGCGGCCTCGAGAAAGTGGTCGCCGATCCGGACGTCCCAGTAGGTGGCGGCGCCCTTCCACTCGCAGGTCGTTGAGGGGTGGGACGACAGCCGGAGGGAGTTCTCGTCCACCGCGGATCGCGGCAGGTACCAGGTCGGCGGATGGCTCGTCTCCATCACGCGCCAGGCCTCGTTCGTCCTTGCCACCACCGCCTCGCCCGCCCGCACTTCCACCGTCCTCGGCGAACGCTGCAGCAACGGTGGCCGTGGGTAGTCCCAGACGGATTCCTGGCCGGGGCCGGCGGGGAGCGGCGTGACGCCACGCGGTGATCGCATGCCGACAATTGTGCTCCGACATCCGGGGCTCTGGGCTCAGGGGCACCGCGGACGTCCTGCGAAGTGATGGCTATCGCCGCACTTTGCAGGACGTCCGCACGGCCCGCCGTTTCCCGGCTGTGGCCAAACTGTGACCCGAACCGATGCATCGCGCGGAGCGGGTCGATCCGTCCTCGCGGTGAAGGGATCCGCGGACCGGGCTTTTACCTGTTCTGCGGTGTCCACATCGCGGCGGTGACGCCTTCGAACCGGGAGAGACCATGCGGCAACAATTGTTCGTCAGGCCCGACGCATCCGGCAACCGCTCACTGCTGGAACAGGCGGTCGGCAGGGAAGGGCGGGCGACTCGCCGGAGACTGATCCGTTGGGCGGCAGTGACGGTGGCCGCCGCTGTCCTGATGGCGGTCGTGGCGGGCTGCACGTCCCCCCCGGAACCGACCTCGGCGGCGGCAGGTGCCAGGTCGGAGGTCGGGTCCGCAGCAGCCGGGTCGGCAGCAGGGTCGGCACCAGGGTCGGCACCAGCCGGGTCGGCAGCAGGGTCGGCACCAGCCGGGTCGGCGGCGGCCGGACCGGCGTCCGGCGAGCCCAGCGCCGCCGGGACGTCGGCGGCCGCAGCTCCGTCCGGCTCGGCGTCCGCCACCGGCTCCGGGGGTGGCGCTGCAGGTACGAAGGGCGCGCTCGACGTCGCAGCCGGGTTGCAGGCCGCAGCCCGCGACGTCATCCGGACCGCGACGTTGACCCTCCAGATCCCGGTGACCAGCACGGGGACCACCGCGGCGGCCAAGGCTGCGGATGCGGCCAGCGAGCAGACCGCAGTGAACGACGCGTCCACCCGGGTGCGATCCCTGGTCGCGAGCGGGCCCGGCTTCGTCGGTTCGTCCGACGGCGGTGGGACGACGGTCTCGATCACCCTGCGGGTGCCCGTCAGCGGGTACGACAGTGTCATGGGCGGCCTGACGTCGATCGGCACGATGACCGCTCGGAAGGAGAACACCCAGGACGTCACGGGTCAGATGCTGGACATCGGCAGCCGGATGAAGACGATGGCCGACAGCATCAGTCAGGTCCGGATCCTCCTCACCAAGGCGACCAGGATCTCCGACATCATCGCCATCGAATCCGAGCTCTCGGGTCGGGAAGCCGATTTCGAGTCGCTCAAGAGTCAGCAGGCCGGCCTGGCCGACCAGACCTCGTTGTCCACCATCACGGTGGTCCTGCAGGGCGCGATCGTCGGTGTGCCGGTGGTCGTCCCGCCCCCGACGCCTGCTCCCCCCGTGGCCAGGACGGGATTCTTCGGTGGTCTGGCGAACGGATGGGATGCCGTGCGGCACATCGGTCATGCCGTCCTGACCGTGGTCGGGACGCTGATTCCCTTCCTCCCCGTGGTGTTCGTCATCGCCATCGCCGTGATGATCTGGCGTCGTCGGTTGCGCGCGCCCGCAGCTCCTGTGCCCGCTGCGACCGCGGCGGACCCGCATCCGGGTGGCTGACGGCGGACGTCCTGCACAGTGACGGCAATAGCCGTCACTGTGCAGGACGTTGCGGTCCGATGACTCCGCCCATGAAGACGTGACGGACCGAGGCGGGCAATCGCCTGTCCGGTGGGGGGCCACGAGGACTGCTGCGGCACACTGACGCCATGACATCGACCCTGATCCTGCTGCGCCACGGCGAGAGCACCTGGAATGCGACCAACCAGTTCACCGGCTGGACGGACGTCCCGTTGTCCGAGAAGGGCACCGCCGAAGCCAGCCGCGGAGGTGAGCTGTTGACCGCCGCCGGGTTGTTGCCGGACGTCGTGCACACCTCCCTCCTGAGGAGGGCGATCACCACGGCCAACCTGGCGCTCGATGCCGCTGACCGCCACTGGATCCCGGTGAAGCGCACCTGGCTGCTCAACGAACGTCACTACGGGGACCTGCAGGGCAAGAACAAGAAGGAGACGATGGAGGCCTACGGCGAGAAGCAGTTCATGCTGTGGCGTCGGTCGTACGACGTGCCGCCACCGCCGATCAGCGACGACAACCCGTACTCCCAGGCCGCCGACCCCCGGTACGCCGACCTCGGTGCGGACCTACCGAAGACGGAGTGCCTGGCCGACGTCGTGAAGCGCGTGGGACCGTACCTCCACGGACCCATAGCCGACGATCTGGCCGCCGGCAAGGTGGTGCTCGTCGTCGCGCACGGCAACTCCCTGCGTGCCGTGGTCAAGCTGCTCGACAGCATCGGGGACGAGGCGATCGCCGGCCTCAACATCCCGACGGGCGTGCCGCTGCGCTACGAGTTGGATGCCGATCTGAAGCCGCTGACCGCCGGCGGGGTGTACCTGGACCCCGACGCCGCTGCGGCCGCCATCACCGCGGTGGCCAACCAGGGGCGCTGAGGCCCCGCGGCCGATCGGGCGCGCTATCCGCTGCCGCTGCCATGAATTCGCGGTGAACGGAGCGGGTGCACCAGGCGTCGAATCGAACAATGACTCCTCCGCCGTACCCGGCGCGGCGCGTCCGGCGGTGTCGCAGCACCTACCATTCGGGTGTGTCGTGGATCGGGTACCTGGCCGCCGCCCTTGGCGGTGGGCTGATCGGGCTGTTGATCACCCTTGCGGTGCTCCGACGTCAGCCGCGGATGACGGCCTCGGTCCTGCCGGACCAGGCGTTGCTCGCCGAGGTCGCGTTCGCGGCCTCGACCACCGGCTACGCGGTACTGGACATCGAAGGACACGTGCTGGTCTCCAACGCCAGGGCGGTCGAACTCGGCGTGGTGCGCTCGGGACTGATCGATCACCGCATCGCCGATGCCGTCGGCCGGGCCAGGGTGGCCGGCGAACCGATCGATGTCGAGCTCGGCAACGTGGATCCGGTCGCCGATCTGGTCGGCTACCGGCGCGGACCGAGTTCGGTGCAGGCGGTCGTACGGTCCACCGATGACGGCTACGTCGTCGTGTCGGCGGCCGACGAGACCGAAGCCCTGCGGCTGGAGGCCGTGCGCCGCGACTTCGTCGCCAATGTCTCGCACGAACTGAAAACGCCGGTCGCCGCCATCGGCCTGCTGGCCGAGGCGGTGCTGGACGGCTTCGACGAGCCCGAGCACGTCGAGAAGTACGCCGAGAAGCTGTTGCGCGAATCGGTCCGGCTCGGCGCCCTGGTCAACGAGTTGATCACCCTGTCCCGCCTGCAGGGCGCGGATCCGCTGCCGGATCTGGCGGTCCTGGAGGTGGACGCGGTCGTCGCCGATGCCCACGCCCGCTCGATCATCGTCGCCGAGAGCGCCGGGATGACGATCAACCTCGACGCCTCCTCCGGTCTGCTGGTGAAGGGCGACCGGCCCATGCTCGTCACCGCCCTGGTCAACCTGCTGGCCAACGCCGTGCACTACTCGCCGCCTGGCAACACCGTCTCGATCAGCCGCGCCGTTCGTGACGGGTTCGTCGAGATCGCCGTCACCGACCGCGGTATCGGTATCGCGGCGGAGAACCAGAGCCGGGTCTTCGAAAGATTCTTCCGCATCGATCCGGCTCGCTCCCGGGCCACCGGGGGGACCGGCCTCGGCCTGGCCATCGTCAAGCACGTCGCCGCGAACCACGGCGGTTCGGCGGTGCTCTGGTCCAAGCCGGGCACCGGTTCGACCTTCACCCTGCGGCTGCCGCACTTCGTGCCGGAGACCGCAGAGTCCACGTCCCACATCCCCGCCGACACCGCAGTGGCCGGGCCCGTTCTGACCGCCAACAAAGGAGCACAGTGACCAGGGTTCTGATCGTCGAGGACGAGGAATCAATGGCCGATCCGCTGGCCTTCCTGCTGCGCAAGGAGGGCTTCACGACCAGCATCGCGGCGACCGGCCCGGAGGCGCTCGTCGAGTTCGATCGGTCCGGCGCCGATATCGTGCTGCTCGATCTGATGTTGCCCGGAATGAGTGGGACCGAGGTCTGTCGTCAGCTGCGGGCCAGGGCGGCCGTGCCGGTGATCATGGTGACAGCCCGGGATTCCGAGATCGACAAGGTCGTCGGTCTGGAACTCGGCGCCGACGACTACATCACCAAGCCCTATTCGACCCGTGAGCTGATCGCCCGGATCAGGGCGGTGCTGCGTCGCGGTGCCGAACCGGAGGACGGTGTCGAGTCGACGCTGACGGCCGGTCCGGTGCGCATGGACGTGGAGCGTCACGTGGTCTCGGTGCACGGGGCCGAGGTCGCGCTCCCGCTCAAGGAGTTCGATCTCCTGGAGTACCTGATGCGCAACACCGGAAGGGTTCTCACCCGCGGTCAGTTGATCGACCGGGTCTGGGGGGCGGACTACGTCGGCGACACCAAGACCCTCGACGTGCACGTCAAGCGCCTGCGGTCCAAGATCGAGCCCGACCCGGCGGCGCCGCGTTATCTGATCACCGTCAGAGGGTTGGGCTACAAGCTCGAAACCTGACCTTGCGGTGGCTCCACTTCGGGTCGCCGGTAGCGTGTGAGCAGTGAGTACCCAGTCGCATCCATCGATCCCAGTGGGGCTGTCGACGGCCGCGGTCTTCCCGGAGCCGACGGCAGCGGCGTTCGCGATGGCGGCGCAGGCGGGGTACGACGGGATCGAGGTGATGGTCCAGACGGACCTCACCAGCCAGACCCCCGACGCGCTGGCCCGACTTGTCGACCTCCACCAGATCCCGGTGCTGTCGGTACATTCCCCGTGCCTGCTGATCACGGCGACGGTGTGGTCCTCGGACCCGCTGGTCAAACTGGCCAGATCCATCGAGATGGCCGAGAAGCTGGGCGCGCCAACGGTAGTCGTCCATCCGCCGTTCGTCTGGCAGCGGAGCGCCGCCGCCAATTTCACCGAGTCGGTGGCAGAGCTGCAGTCCAGGACCGATGTCGTCATCGCCGTGGAGAACATGTTCCCGGTGAAGGTCGCGGGGCGCTGGGTCAACAGCTATCGGCCGCACTGGGATCCGGTGTCGGCGCGTCACCAACACTTCACCCTCGACCTCTCGCACACCGCCACGTCCGATTCCGACGCGATGGACATGTTCGCCCGGATGGGCTCCCATCTGGCCCACCTGCACCTCACCGACGGCTCCGGATCCTCCAAGGACGAGCACCTGGTACCCGGGCGTGGCGGTCAGCCCTGTGCGGAGATCCTCGCCGCACTGTCCGCGCCGGACCGGGTCGACGGCCCGTTCCGTGGGTCCGTCATCGTGGAGATCTCCACCAGGGCAACGACAGGCGACCAGCGCCGGATCGACGTTGCCGAGTCGTTGGCGTTCGCGCGCGAGCATCTGCAGTGAGCGGTGTTGGATCGGTGAGCGACCAGCCACCGGCGACATCGCGCGCGACGTTCCTGTCGCTGCCGCTGGGGAGCAGGGTCGTCGTGCGGTACCGAATCCCGGGCGGCGCCACCGATGTGCTCGGCGAGCTGACCCGGATGTCCGCGACCGAATGCGACGTGCTCGCCCGGTCCGGCGTGCTCGTCACCGTCGTCCTGGCCAACATCGTGGCCGCAAAGGCAGTCCCACCACCGCCGGTGCGCCGACCGGGCCGGCGGGACGATTGAGCCCGGTCACCCAGCGGTCGGTGGACGCCTACCGGTGGACGCCTGCCGGTGGAAGCGAGGCGGTGGAAACGACGCGCAACCGTGGATAGCGAAGGTGATCGTCGCCCGTAGTCGGGGACCCAGACCTTCTTCGATCGCGGTAGTGGACGACCCGGGTGACCGTCAGGCGGATCCCCGGCCCATCGATGTGGAGCACGCCAGGGTGGGTGGTGAGGCCAATGCAGGGGCAGTGGTTACTTGACCGCGCCGGCGGTCAACCCGCCGACCAGCCGCTTCTCGATGAAGGCGAACAGGACGACGACGGGGACGATCGCGACGATCGAGACACCGAACACGTACTGCCACTCCGCGGTGTAGAGACCGAAGAACCGGGGCAGCGAGACGGTCAGCGGCTGCTTGGAATTCGTCGTCATGATCACGGATGATGCGGCGTACTCGTTCCACGAGGAGACGAACACGAAGATGATGGCGGTGACGATGCCGGGCCAGACCAGCGGCAGCGACACCTTGAACAGGACCTGGAGTTTCGAGGCACCGTCCAGGACCGCGGCCTCGTCGACCTCCTTGGGAACCGAGGCGAAGAACGCCTGCATGATCCAGATCGCGAACGCAAGGTTGAATGCACCGTTCACGAGGATCATCGCGAACCAGGTGTCGTTCAGACCCAATTGCAGGAACTCCCGGAACAGGCCGACGGCCAGCACGGTCGGCTGCAGCATCTGCGTGATCAGCACCAGCAGCAGGAAGGCCAGTCGGCCGGGAAAGCGGAAGCGCGCCAGGTAGTACGCAGCGGGGGTCGCGGCCACCAGGACCAGCAGGGTGGCGAACACCGAGATCACGACCGTCGAGATCAGACCGGACAGCGGGTCGACGTCGGAGGACCACATCGTCACGTAGTTGCTGATCAGGAAACTGTTGCCGAAATAGGGGGGCGGGATCTTGGTGATCTCGGGCTGCGACTTGACCGAGCCGCCGAGCATGATGAGGTAGGGCGCGATGAAGACGGCCACGATCAGGATCGACCCGACGACGATGCCGTATTTGTTCGGCGGCTTGTTCACGCCGGTACTGCGAAGCTTCTTCGGTCTGCTGCCTGCGGGCGCGACGGTGGCGGTCAACTCAACGCTCCTTCGTGGGCTTCACGACGACGAGGTAGATGGCGATGATCACCAGGCAGACCAGGAAGTTGACGACCGAGAGTGCCGAGGCGACACCGGGTCCGAGGGTGGTCTTGTACTTGAAGATCAGCGTCGTGGTGATGTCGGAGCCGTACCCGGGCAGGGAACCCGTCAGCACCTTGAGAATCGGCAACGAGTTGAAGACGTTGATGATGTTGATCAGGACCGCCACTGCGAGGGCGGGCCGGAGAATTGGCAGCACGATGTGGAAGTAGCGGGCCGTCGCCCCGGCACCGTCGACATGCGCCGCTTCGATCACATCACCCGGGACAGCCTGCAGGCCGGCCAGAATCGTGTAGGTGGTGAACGGCAGGGAGACGAAGATCGCCACGACCATGGCCACGATGAAGGCGGGCCCCTGGGTCTGGGTGAAGCCGTAGGGAGCAGAAATGATGCCGATGTCCACCAGGAATTTGTTGATGATTCCGTAGTCGGGGTTGAGCCCGTACTGGAAGACGGACGTCGTCATGATCACCGAGGCGGCCCACGGCACGATGACAGCCAATCGCACCAGCTTGCGTCCGCGGAAGTTCTTGTTCAGGAATTGGGCCAGCCCGAGCGAGATGACCACCGTGAAGGTGACGACGACGATCACCCAGACGAAGGTGTTGACGAACACGTGCCCGATGTCGACCCCGGGAAAGGTGAGGGCCAGGCGGAAGTTGGCCCAGCCGGCCGGGCCCGTGTCGGTGCCGACCTTGGTGACCCTGCGAAAAGCGGTGTAGACCATGTAGCCGGCGGGATAGAGCACCACCCCGACGATCAGGACCAGGGCCGGGGCCAGCCACGGGAGGGCCGACAGCATGTGTCGACCGCGGCCGGGGGCCTTCGGGGCCTCGGCTTGGGTGGTCACCGGTGGTGCGGCGATCGTGGGGGTCACCGTCGTGCTCATCGCTGGCCTTTCGAACGGGGCCGGTGGGGCCGGGTTGGTGCGCCGGGATCGGTGCTGCGGATCCCGGGCCGGCGTGGATCAACTTCGCAGGCATGGATGAACTTGTTGACTTCTGTCCCACGAGTCCCAAATGGGCCATGTTGATCCATGCGAGCGAAGTTGATCCACGCAGGGCCCGGGCGGAACCGGGTAGAGCCGGCCGGATCCATGCAGAGCCCGGCAGATCCACGCTGCTGCCGCGGGAGCGGTGTGCTCCCGCGGCAGCAGGGGGGTGCTCGGTGCTGACCGGGGTGCGCGGCCGGGGACGATGCGGTGGTATCAGCCGGCGGCGTCGACCTGGGCCTGGATGGCGTCCAGGGTGGTCTTGCCGTCGGACGTGGCGATCCCGCCGCCGTTGGCCTGCAGGGCATCCTGCAGGGCCGACCACTTCGGGTTGCCCTGCGGCAGGTAGCGGACCGTCGGGAGCGCGTCGTAGAACGGCTTGTTCGCCGGGGTCGCGGCCTGCTGCAGCTTGATCGCACCGGTCGTCACCGGTAGCAGACCCGTTGCTGCCGACCACTTGTTGTAGACGTCCGGCAGGTAGAAGTAGTCCAGGAAGGCCTTGGTGGCCGCCTTGCGGCTGGCATCCTTGTTGTTGAAGGCGAGGATGAAATCGGTGACGCCAAGAGCGACCGGGGTGGCACCGTCCTTGGACGGCACCGGGGCCAGGGCCCATTTGATGTTCGGGAACTTCTTGACCATGTCGGCGACCAGACCTGGCTGGGTCACGTACATCCCGAGCTTGCCCTGGTTGAACAGGTCGGCGACGTCCTGCCGGTTGGAGGAACCGGGGTTCGGCTGGGTGGCCTTGGCTTCGACGAAGGTCTTCATCTCGTTGAACGCGGCGATGTTCGCATCCGAGTTCGCCTTGATGCTGGTACCGGACAGCCAGTCACCCTTGTTGCCCCAGATCCAGAGACTGGACTCGACCTGGGCCTCTTCCTTGCCCATCGGCATGCCATAACCCGAGATCCCATTGCCCAGGGCGGCGATCTTCTTGCTGTCGGCGAGGAGTTCGTCCCAGGTCTTGGGGGCCGCGGTGATCTTGGCCTGGGCGAACAGGGCCGTGTTGTAGAGCATGATGCGAGCGGAGGCGATGTCCGGTGCAGCCCACTGGGTACCGTCGGTGCCCTTGCCGTTCGCGGCCAGACTCGGCACGATGGTGGCGAACGTGGCCGGCGACATCACGTCGGTGATCGGGTACAGCAGCTTGGCCTTCGCCGAGTCCGCGAAGTTGTTGTCGTTTAGGATGTCCGGCGTGTCGTTGCCCTGGATGCGGGTCTGCACCACGTCGGTGAATCCGGTCCAGGAGGCGATCTGCAGCTTGACGGTCACGTTGGGGTACTTGGCGTTGTACCCCTTGATGATCGCTTCCCAGTCCGACTTCGACGTGTCCGTGTAGCTGGGAGCCAGGATGCTGATCGTGGTCTTGAGGCCGGCGTCGCCGGCCGGACCGCTACCCCCCGCCGACGCGGCCACGGATGACGGGGCCACCGATGATGCCGCGGCCGACGA
The DNA here is from genome assembly GCF_014303395.1 of Nakamurella sp. PAMC28650. Lineage (GTDB taxonomy): Bacteria > Actinomycetota > Actinomycetes > Mycobacteriales > Nakamurellaceae > Nakamurella. Next base: position 5,619,906 of record NZ_CP060298.1, on the reverse strand, counting down.
TCCGGCCGGGGCCGACGAGGCGGCCGGGGCCGGACTCGAGGACGACGACGCTGCCGCCGACGCGCTCGAAGCCGCCGGCGCGGTCGACGAGCTCGACCCGCAGGCCGCCAGGGCCAGGCCGCCGACCAGTGTGACGGCGACCAGCTTAATGGACTTCCTCACAGCACCTCCATGTTGTCTGGGTCGTCCAGCGCTCTGCGGCGCTCCTCGACGCCGGGAACTTGCGTGGCGCCCGGTCGAACTGCTCTGGGTCTGAATTGATACAGAAGATCTGGATCTGAATTGATGCAGAAGTCTGATCGTAATGTGCTTGAAACACGCAATCTCAATCACATAGTTGCAGCATGTTGCATGAGCGTCCCGTCGTCAAGACCTGTTCGGGTGCTGTGACCGAAGCGTTGCGAGGAACGACCCGTCAGGTCAAGTCGGACACCGGGGCGATGCAGTGCCCGCGTTCGCGTCCGCACGGATTGCGTCCGCGTCCGCACGGCCTGCGTCCCCATCCGCACGGACGGCGTCCCCATGGGCACGGATGGAGGCGGGGCAGCGGGCCCGGCCCGTACCATGCTCGGGTGAGCCTGCATCTGTACGACACGGCGACCCGCGCGGTGCGGCCCTTCGAGCCACTGCGACCGGGCGTGGTGTCGTTGTACAACTGCGGCGCAACGGTGCAGTGGTACCCGCACATCGGCCACCTGCGCGGTGCCGGCGTCGTCTACGACGTGCTGAGGCGCTGGCTCGCCCACTCGGGCTACGAGGTCGTCCACGTCCGGAACGTCACGGACATCGACGACAAGATCCTGTCCAAGGCCGCCGAGGCCGGTCGCCAGTGGTGGGAGTGGGCCACGACGCACGAGCGTGCGTTCTCGGACGCCTACGACACCCTCGGCTGCCTGCGACCCTCCATCGAGCCACGGGCCACCGGTCACATCCCGCAGATCATCGGGATGATCGCGGAGCTGATCGAGGCGGGCAAGGCCTACAGCGCGGCCGGTGACGTGTACTTCGCGGTGCGCTCCGACGCCGACTACGGCTTCCTGTCGGGCCAGCGGCTGGGCGAGATGCAGCAGGGCGAGAGCGAGGGCGCCGGGAAGAAGGACGCCGCTGACTTCACGATGTGGAAGGCGGCCAAACCCGGCGAACCGTTCTGGGAGTCGCCGTGGGGCCCCGGACGCCCCGGCTGGCACATCGAGTGCTCGGCGATGGCGCGCAACTATCTCGGCGCCGACTTCGACATCCACGGCGGCGGACTGGATCTGATCTTTCCGCACCACGAGAACGAGGCCGCGCAGTCCCACGGCGTCGGTGACGGGTTCGCCCGCTACTGGATGCATTCGCACTGGGTGACGATGTCCGGCGAGAAGATGTCCAAATCGCTCGGCAACGTGCTCTCCCTGCCGGCCATCACCGAGCACACGAAGCCGATCGCGCTGCGGTACTACCTGCTCAGCGTCCACTACCGGTCCTCGATCGAGTACTCCCGCAAGGCCCTGGACGATGCGGCCAAAGCGCTCGCCGGCATCGAGGGATTCCTCCAGCGGGTGGCCGACCGGGTCGGCAAGGTGGGCCACGGCGACCTGCCGCCGGCTTTTGTCGAGGCGATGGACGACGACCTCGGTGTGCCGCGGGCTCTTGCGGTCGTCCACGACCGGGTCCGGGTCGGCAACGCCGCCCTCGCGGCCGGGGATCATGGCGCCGCACTGACCGAGGCTGCACAGATCCGCGGCATGCTGGCGGTGCTGGGGCTCGACCCGTTCGAGGCCCCCTGGGTGAATGCGGGCAGCGACGATGGTCTGCACGCGGCCACCGACAAGCTGATCGCCCAGTTGCTCGCCGACCGGGCGACCGCCCGCGCCGCCAAGGACTTCGCCACCGCAGACTCCATCCGGAACGCGCTGGCCCAGGCCGGTTTTGCGATCGAGGACACGGTCGACGGTCCGATCTGGTCGGTCACCAACCCCTAGTCACGGCCGGGCCCGGTTCCGCGAACTGCGGCCCCGGTGCGCCCGTCGCCACAGGAATCCAGCAGTACCCACGCAGCCAGTACCCATGGAACGAAGAGAAGAGGTGACGCCGACATGGCCGGAAATTCCCAGCGTCGCGGGGCGGTCCGCAAAACAGGGACGAAGAAGGGTGCCGTCGTCGGCTCCGGAGGTCAGTCGCGCCGGGCCATCAAGCCCAGGGGGGCCACGCCGCCCGCCGCGGAGCGCACCGGTCACCCGGCTGCTCGAAAGGCCGCCGCGGCTGCGCGCCGTGAGGCCGGCCCGCAGGGTCGTGCGCAGCGCAAGGACCGGGGTGACCTGCCGGAGACGGTGGTCGGACGCAACCCGGTCGTCGAAGCCCTCCGAGCCGGCGTCCCGGCGATGGCACTCTATGTGGCGCAGGGTATCTCGGTTGACGAGCGAACGGCGGAGGCGGTCGCCCTAGCGGGCAACAAGGGCATCGCCCTGCTGGACATCTCGCGTCCGGAGATGGATCGCCTGACGGGCAACGCCATCCACCAGGGACTGGCACTGCAGGTGCCGCCCTACGACTACGCCCACCCGGACGATCTCCTGGCCCGGGCCAAGGACTCCGGTCGGCCCGCCCTGATCATCGCGGTGGACGGGGTCACCGATCCTCGGAACCTCGGCGCGATCATCCGTTCGGCTGCGGCGTTCGGCGCGCACGGAGTGCTCATCCCCGAACGCCGCTCGGCCGGCGTCACGGCCTCGGCGTGGCGCACCTCCGCCGGGACCGCGGCCCGGATCAGGGTGGCCCGCTGCACCAATCTGGTCCGCACCCTGAAGGACTACGCCGCTGCGGGACTGATGATCGCCGGCCTCGACGCGGACGGCACGGTGGACACCGACGACTTCGACCTGGCCACCGGACCCCTGGTGCTGGTGATCGGCTCCGAGGGTCGGGGGCTCGCCCGGCTCACCCGCACCGTCTGCGACGTCACCGTCTCCATCCCGATGGCGCGCACGGTGGAATCGCTGAACGCCTCGGTGGCGACCGGTGTGGTGCTGGCGGAGGTCGCTCGCCGCCGCCGGGCGCTGGAACCCACGGTGGCACCCCGCAGCGGTCACCAGCGGTAGCAACCCGCGGGGACCTGCCCGGCCGGTCGGGCCGTCAGGTGGTCGGGCGGTCAGGTGGTCAGGGCCGCGATCGCCCGGTCGAGGGTGGCCTGGTCGGTGGTGCGGCGGAGCAGAGCGGCAGCCCCGCCGAGCTCGGTCAGGTGCGCCAACGTGGCCCGGATCGCTGACTCCGGTGCGTCGCCGATGCCGGGCGGGATCGTCGACGGGTCGCGTCTGCGCTCCGGGCTGACCTGCCCGGTCAGCTGGGCGATCACGGCCGGCACCGCAGCGTTGGTGAGCAGGAAATCCGCGACGATGACTTCGTGGTCCGTGCCGATCAGGTCGAGCAACAACGCCACGGTCGTGCCGGTCCTGTCCTTCCCGGCTGCGCAGTGCACCAGCACCGGCCCACCGTCGGCGACGGCGGCGACGAACTCCCCGAGCCGGGTCCCGGCCCGGTCCAGGATGGCCCGGTAGAAGTCGGCCAGGATCCGGTGCCCCTCCGGTACCGAGTCCGAGTGCAGCCGCGCCCCACGTGGTGGCGCGCCCTCGTCGGCCGACGGCAGGATCTGGTCGGCGACCGGCACCCTGACGATCCGGACGCCCAAGGCCTCGACCGGCGCCCAGTCCGGAGGCACCTGCTCGTGGGGTTCGCGCAGGTCGACGATGGTGCGGATGCCCGCGTCCTGCACGACGGCCAGGTCGTCCTCGTCCAGGTAGTAGGGCTGCGCGGCCCGGAAGAGGCGACCGGGCACCAGCGGACCGGGGCCCGCCGTCGCAACATCCCGAAAGTTCAACAACGCCATTGCTTCTCCTGACGAGCGGCCGATCACATCCGCGGTCCAGTAGACCCTGCCCGATCCGGCGGGGCTGCGGCGGGGTCCTGCGGTGGCCGCCGCCGAGAGGTCACCGCCAGGTCGGCAGGCGGGTCTTGGTCCGGGTCGGTCCCCTTCCCGGACACCTGCAGAATCTCACGTTTTGTATGCAGTCGTTGACAATGGGTTAGATTGCCCCTTATGTTCCCTGTGACCATTCGTTGCACATTGCGACATCTTGTCTGAATCCGGGAGCCAATTCGTGTCCATGGGGATCGACCTGGCGGCCGGTGACGACGCCAGCCTGCAGTTCGGCAACTGGGCGGCGGACGGCCAATCGATCCCGCTGGTGCTGAATCAGGGCGGAACCCACACCACCGAGACGCTCACCGACGTCACGGGCTGACGGCCGGGCGCCGCCCACCGGCCCCGGCCGGGCGGCAGCAACCCGCGCCGGTAGACGGCGGTGATGGCACCCGCCTGAACCTTTCCGCCCGGCCCGCTTCGCGCATCGCCACCACACTCGACCCTGTCGCCAAGGTCTCGCCGGCCGCAGCCGGTGACTGCAGGGGCCGTGCCGGTCCGCGTCACCGATCGCCTCCCGCGTGGTTTACGATATGAGAACGATTATCAAATGCAGTCACGCAGCAGGAGACGCACCATGAAACGCAACTTCACCAGGGTCGGGCTCGGGGTGCTGTTGGCGGCGACCACCGCGCTCGCCGCCTGCGGCTCGTCCAACCCGTCGTCCGCATCGTCGGGGACCGTCGCGGTCGTCGCCTCCACCGACGTGTGGGGGAGCATCGTCTCGGCCATCGGTGGGGACAAGGTCACCGTCACCTCGATCATCTCCGATCCGTCGGCCGACCCCCATTCCTACGAAGCGAGCGCCCAGAACCAGCTGGCCATCTCCAAGGCCAGGCTGATCGTCGAGAACGGTGGCGGCTACGACGATTTCGTCGACAGGATGATCAGCTCGGCGAGCGCCAAGGGCACCGTGCTGAACGCGGTCAAGATCTCCGGGCATGTCGCGACCGCAGGTCAGGAACTCAACGAGCACGTCTGGTACGACCTGCCGACGGCGCAGCAGGTTGCCCAGCAGATCGAGACGGCCCTGGCGGCGGCCGACCCGACCGACTCCGGTACCTTCGCCGCGAACACCAACACCTTCGTGTCCAAGGTGGCCGCACTGCAGCAGCGCGAGGCGGACATCAAGGCCAGGAGCGCGGGCGTCGGCGTGGCGATCACCGAACCGGTGCCCCTCTACATGATCACCGCCTCTGGCCTGGTCAACAAGACGCCGGCGGCGTTCAGCAAGGCCATCGAGGGCGCCAACGACGCACCGGCCGCCGTGGTCGCCCAGACGATGGCCCTGTTCACCGGCAAGCAGGTGAAGGCGCTGGTCTACAACGAGCAGACCACCGGCCCGCAGACCGACCGGGTGCTGGCGGCGGCCAAGGCCAACGGCATCGCGGTGGTGCCGGTGACCGAGACGCTGCCCAGCGGAACCGATTACCTCAGCTGGATGAGCATGAACCTGGATGCGATCGCCAAGGCGGTCGGCGCGTGACGCCGCGCGGGAGTTCGCGATGACCCCCGTCGTCGAACTGACCAGCGCGAGCCTGGGGTACGGCGCCAGGACGCTGTGGTCGGACCTCGACCTGACGGTGGAGGCCGGCCAGTTCGTCGCGGTGCTGGGCGCCAACGGCGCCGGCAAGACCAGCCTGCTCAAGGTGCTGCTCGGCGAGCAACATCTGGGCGCCGGGACCGCCCGCATCGCCGGGTCCCCGGTGCGGCGCGGCAGTGACGTCGTGGGCTACGTGCCACAGCGGGTCGGCATCGACCCGGGGACCATGGTCAAGGCCAGGGACGTTGTCCGAATGGGGCTGGACGGGCACCGTTGGGGCCTGCCGATCCTGTTCGGAGCGCGCCGGCGCGCGATGCGGGAAACGATCGACGAGATGCTGGCTGCGGTCGGCGCCACCGAATTCGCCGATGCGCCGGTGTCGATGTTGTCCGGCGGTGAATTGCAGCGCATCCGGATCGCCGAGGCGCTGGCGTGTGACCCCGCCCTGCTGATCTGCGACGAACCCCTTGCAGCGCTTGATCTTCGACATCAGCAGGAGGTAGCCGCCCTGATCGACCGGCGGCGCCGCGAGCACGGCACCGCCGTCATCTTCGTGACGCACGAGATCAACCCGATCCTGCAGTACGTGGACCAGGTGCTCTATCTGGCCGGTGGGCGGTTCCGGCTGGGTACGCCGCAGGAGGTGATGACGTCCGATTCGTTGTCCGCCCTGTACGACGCCCCCGTCGACGTGATCTCCGCGCACGGTCGGTTGGTGGTGGTCGCCGCCAACGACATGACGGCCGGACTGCACCAGTCGACGGACGACCACGGTGCGCACGGGACGCATGACCACGGTCGGCACGACCCGGCGGCAACTTCCGGGTGGTCGAGATGACTCCGAGCATCTGGGACCGGATGTTCGACTTCGCGAACTACGGCGAGCTGATCGCGCTGGAACGCAACTCCTTGATCGCTGGTGCCGTCCTCGGACTGGTCGGCGGTCTGATCGGCGTCTTCGTGATGTTGCGCGATCTCACCTTCGCCGTCCACGGGATCAGTGAGTTGTCCTTCGCCGGAGCGTCGTTGGCGCTGCTGCTCGGGGTCGACGTGGTGGCCGGGTCGGTCGTCGGAAGCCTGCTCGCCGCGCTCATCTTCGGCCTGCTGGGCGTCAGGGCGCGCGAGCGGTCCTCGGTGATCGGCGTGCTCATGCCGTTCGGCCTCGGTCTCGGCGTGCTGTTCCTCTCGCTGTACACGGGACGGTCGGCCAACAGGTTCGGTGCACTCCTCGGCCAGATCGTCGCCGTGGACAGTCCGCAACTGGTGTGGCTGTCGGTGATCTCGAGCATCGTGCTGATCTCGCTGGCCGTTCTGTGGCGTCCGTTGATGTTCGCGACGGTCGATCCCGAGATCGCCGCCGCCCGAGGCGTTCCGGTCCGGGCCCTGTCGCCGATCTTCATGATCGTCCTCGGCCTCACGGTGGCGATGTCGGTCCAGGTGGTCGGCGCGCTTCTCGTGCTGGCCCTGCTGGTGACGCCGGCTGCTGCGGCGATGCGGGTGACGGCCTCCGGCCTCTGGGTTCCGGTGCTGTCGATGATCTTTGCGGTGACGGCGGTGGTCGGAGGCATCCTGCTGGCGCTGGGGGCCAGCGTCCCGATCAGCCCCTACGTCACCACCGTCTCGTTTGCCATCTACTGCATCTGTCGGGTGATCGGGTCGGTCCTGTCGCGGCGGGGGTGGTCCCGCCGGCCGATGGCCGAACCTGCGGCTTCCGAGGCGTGAACCTGGCTCCCTACGAATCCGGGGAGCCGGCGGTTCGACGATCCAGTTCGGCACCCACCGCCCGGAGGTAGGCATCCACCTCGTCCCGGTCCCAGGTGCAGTGGTACACCTGCATCTCCGACAGATGGATGTCCTCGAACTGTTTCCTGACCATCTCCACTTCGCCCCGCAATGCTCGGGTGATCAAATCGACGACCGCAGCGACGGTGCCTTCGGCGTACCCGGGGCGGTTGAACCTGGGTCGACGAAACACCGGGTGGTACAACAGTTCCAGCGCAGCAGCCCGGTCGTGGTCGGCGGGCGCGATCGTTTCCGGGGCCTGGGCGACGTACTTCTCGACCTCGTCGTGCCGGTAGCCGCCGGCCATGCCCTGCAGCAGGCCGGGGTCCAAATCTGCCCTCGTCGGCGTGAACGCGTCCGGGTCGGTCCCGGTGGATCCCCCGGATGCCGCGACGCGGAGGTGGGCCCGGACCCGGACCCGGACCCGGGACACCAGGGCATCGACCTGATGCACTGCGTATCCGTGCCGGAAGTGGGCGACACCGGTGAAACTGCGGGGGTCGGTCCGCGAGCACGACGACCACGGTAGCCGAGACCGCCGCCCCGATTCCTCCGATTGCCGAGCGCGCTCTGCACCGGATCCCCACCGTGGTGCGGCATAGTGCTCGGCAAGGGGAAGGGGTCCACGTGGCCGTCATCGAGATCACCAATGCACACAAGACATATCGCCGATGGCGCAAGCCACCCGAGCGTGCCGTGCAGGGCCTGGACCTGACGGTCGAGGCCGGTGGGGTGTTCGGCTTCCTCGGTCCCAACGGCTCCGGCAAGACGACCACGATCCGACTGCTGCTGGGTCTGGTCCGCCCCGACTCCGGCAGCCTGCGGATGCTCGGTCGCTCCGTTCCGGCACAACTTCCGCTCGTGATGGGCCGGGTGGGAGCGTTGGTGGAGACGCCGCTGTTCTTTCCCAATTTCTCGGGTCGGGTAAATCTGGCCCTGCTGGCCCGTGCCTCCGACATTCCGAGGACCCGGATCGACGAGATGCTCGAACTGGTCGACCTCCGGGGCCGCGCCGACGACCGGGTCAAGGGGTACTCGCTGGGGATGAAGCAGCGGCTCGGCATTGCCGCGGCCCTGTTGAAGAACCCCGAACTTCTGATCCTGGACGAGCCGGGCAACGGTCTGGACGCCGCCGGGATCCGGGAGGTGCGCGAGTTGATCAAGCACCTGGGCACGATCGGCGTGACGGTGCTGCTGTCCTCGCATCAACTCGGGGAGGTGCAGCAGGTCTGCGACCGGGTGGCCATCATGTCCCACGGGCGGGTGATCGCTTCCGGGTCGGTGACGGAGTTGCTGGCCACCAGCACCACCGGTGACGTCCGGGTACGGCTGGCCGATCCCTCGACCGGGTCGGATGTGTTGCAGCGTGCGGGATTCACCGTCACGGTGCTGGAGGACGGCCTGCGGGTCGGCGGCGTCGGTGATCCGGCCCAGGTGACCAGGGTGCTCAGCGAGAGCGGCCTGTTCCTGCGTGAACTCAGTCCGATCGCCGCCGATCTGGAGAGTGTCTTCCTGGATCTGACCGCCGACGGTTCCGGGCTGACCGCCGGGACCACCGGAACACCCGGGCCTGCCCTCGACCCGGAACCGGTCGGCCGATGACGGCGACCCTGGCGGCCAGAGGCGACCGGACCGCAGTCCCCACCTTCGGGCGGTTGCTCGTCGTGGAGTTTCTACGGCTGGGTCTGCGGCGGTTCACCAAGGTCCTGCTCGTCCTCAGCGTGATCGGCTACCTGATCGCCGTCGCCTTCCTGTGGCAGACCCATTCCCGTGTCACCGCAGCCGATGTCGCCCAGGCCACCGCGCAGCGGGACCAGCAGATCACCCAGATCGCGCAGTCGACAGCCGAGTGCCTGAAGGTGGCGGGCAACACCGGTCAGCAGTGCGGCACCGTCCCGACCGCCGACCAGTTCCCGGTCGATCAATTCCTCTCGAACAACCCGTTCCGGCCAGCGCTCGTGCAGCCCTACGCGCTCGCGGTCGCGGCCGCGGTGGCACTGGCCGGGTTCATGCTGGCGGCCACCTTCGTCGGCGCGGAATGGTCCAGCAAGAACATAGTCGCCCTGCTGTTCTACGAGCCTCGCCGGCTGAGGTTGATGGGAGCCAAACTGCTGGCCGTGTCGGCCGTCGTGCTGGCGCTGTCCGTCGTGGCGCAGCTGCTCTGGGCGGTGACCGCCCGTCTGCTGCTCAGTTCTCGCGGCCTTGCCGTCTCCAGTCTCGGCGCAGAGGCCGCGCAGTTCTGGCCGGATGTGCTGCGCGTGCAGATCCGGGCGGCGTTGGTCGTCGTTCCGGTGGTGCTGATCGGCTTCGGATTGGCGAACCTGATCAAGAACACCGCTGCGGCGCTCGGGGTCGCGTTCGTGTACCTCGCGGTGGTGGAGAGCGTGCTGCGGGCGATCAGTCCGTCGCTCCAGCCCTACCAGTTCACCACCAGCCTGATCGCCTGGGTGAACAAGGGCGGGTTGACCGTCTTCGGCGACCAGGTCTACGACCAGAGGTCCGGATTCGTTCGGCCGCAGGAGATTCACGTGTCGAACCTGCACGGCGGGGTCACCATGATGATCTACGCGCTGGTGGTCGCAGCCGTGTCGATCGCGCTGTTCCGGCGCCGCGACATCGCCTGATCCGTCAGCCGTTCGGTCGTGACACCGGTCCCCGGACAGCACGACGGGCGGCCCGGAATCCCGGACCGCCCGTCGAACCCTGCGAGCGAGAGCTACTTGCCGAAGCTGACGGCGTCGGCCGGAACCGCGGCCGAACTGTCCAGCCGCAGGCCGGTGGACTTGTCGAAGACGTGGATGTGCAGCGAGTCGGTGACAGACGCCTTGATGACGCCACCCACCGACGGGTGGGTACGGGCCTCGGCCCGGACGACGAAGCGGTCACCCTGGGCGTTGGTGCCGTGCACGAAGGACTCCGCGCCCAGCTCCTCGACCACCGAGACGGTGATCGACATGCCCACGTCGGACAGGGTCAGGTTCTCCGGGCGGACACCCAGGACGACGTTCGAGATGCCCTTGCTCGAGGCTTCGGCCAGCTGTTCCCGGGTGAGGGGAACGATGATGTCGCCGAACTTGACGCCCTCGGGAGTCAGGGTCGAGTCGATCAGGTTCATCGACGGGGATCCGATGAAGCCCGCGACGAAGACGTTCTTCGGGCGGTCGTACAGCTCGCGGGGGGTGTCGCACTGCTGCAGGACGCCACCGGGGGCCAGCACCGCGACGCGGTGGCCCATCGTCATGGCCTCGACCTGGTCGTGCGTGACGTAGACGGTCGTGGTGCCGAGGCGGGCCTGCAGGCCGGCGATGTTGGCGCGGGTCTCGACCCGCAGCTTGGCGTCCAGGTTCGACAGCGGCTCGTCCATCAGGAAGACGGAGGGCTCGCGGACGATGGCCCGGCCCATGGCGACCCTCTGGCGCTGCCCACCGGACAGAGCCTTGGGCTTGCGGTCGAGGTACTTCTCCAGATCCAGCAGACCGGCGGCCTCGCGCACCTTGGCGGCGATCTCGGTCTTGTTGACGCCGCGGAGCTTGAGCGCGAAGCCCATGTTCTCGGCGACCGTCATGTGCGGGTACAGCGCGTAGGACTGGAAGACCATCGCGATGTCACGGTTCTTCGGGGGGACGTTGGTGACGTCGCGGCCACCGATGAGGATGCGTCCCTCGTTGATGTCCTCGAGGCCGGCCAGCATGCGCAGCGCGGTCGACTTGCCGGAGCCGGACGGGCCGACGAGGACGAGGAACTCGCCGTCGGCGATATCCAGCGTCAGCTTGTCGACGGCGCGCACGGGCGGGCTGCCTGGGTAGACACGGGAAGCTTCGTCGTACTTGACGTCTGCCATGGATCGTTCCTTCTTCCGTTCGGCCCGGCGCTCGCGGGCGGTCCGTTGGGTGGTGCAGGTGACGGGTGGTGCAGGTGAGCCACGGCCGGAAGTCCGGCCCGGTGGTCAAATCCACGGTAGCGGCTCGAGGACTGCGTGCAAAGCGATCTTGGTAAGCGCTTTCCGAGTGTCCGAATATTCACCCTTTTGGTCGAAGGCCACCGATTGTCCACCTGAATCGCCCTTCTGCGTCCAGGTGATGGGCCGGTGGAGGGCCCGGGATTGCCGACCGAACGGGCCGGGCGGCTAACGTGCTTGCATGGAACGCTCGTCGCGGTCGAGGCCTCCGGCCACCCTGGCCTCGCTCGCGGCCGAACTCGGCATCTCCCGGACCACGGTGTCCAATGCCTACAACCGTCCGGACCAGCTCTCGCCCCAGTTGCGCACCCGTGTGATGGACGCGGCGCGGCGGCTCGGATATCCGGGTCCCGACCCGGTGGCCCGCTCGTTGCGGACCCGCAAGGCGGGCGCGATCGGGCTCCTGCTGACCGAGCAGATCTCCTACGCCTTCCGGGATCCGGCCGCGGTCGCCTTCCTCGAGGGTCTGACGCTCGAGTGCGACCACGCCAGGGTCGGACTGCTCCTGGTGCCCGCCCGGCCGGACTCCGACGACACGATGGCCGTCTCCAGCGCCGCCGTCGACGGTTTCATCGCCTACTCGATGCCGGACGACGATCCCCACCTGGCGGCCGTGCTGGCCCGGCCGGTACCCGCCGTCATCTGCGATCAGCCCGCTGTCGAGGGCGCGGACCTCGTCGGCATCGACGACCGCGCGGCGGCCCGGGGGATCGCCGACCATCTGATCGCACTCGGTCACCGCAGGGTGGGGGTGATCTGCATGCGGCTCGGTCGGGCGAACCGTGACGGTGCAGTCGATCTCGCCCGTCAGCAGGCCGCCCACTATCACGTGCAACGGAACCGGCTGGCGGGTTTGCGCGACGGTTTCATCGCGGCCGGCGTCGCGTGGGACCGGATCCCGGTGGTCGAACGGTTCGAGCACTCGCTGGCCTCGGGTGCATCCGGTGCGGCCCAGGTCCTTTCGCTGGATCCGGGGATCACGGCACTGATCGCCACCTCGGACGTGCTCGCCCTCGGGGCGATGGACGAACTCGCCAGGCGGCGGCAGCGGGTACCCGACGACGTCTCGGTGGCCGGCTTCGACGGGATCAGGGCGGCGCTGGACGCCGGTCTGACCACCGTGGAACAACCCGTGGGGGAGAAGGGTCGACAGGCCGGACGCATGCTGCTGGATCCGGCGCGCAGCGCGCAGGGCCGGCGGGTCGTCCTGCCCACCACGTTCCTGCCCGGCATCACCACCGGCCCGCCGCGCCTGTAGCCGGGGCCGCTGGTGTGCCTGTCGCCGACGCACGCAGGGGGAGCCCGGCCGCGGGGCACTCGGGCAGGGGGAGCCCGGCAGCGGGCCGGACCGGGCGGGCGCAGCCGGGGCAGGGGAGTCAGGTGCGGGAAGCGTCCTTGGAGATCCGCCCGCGCCCACGACGGCGCGTCGCGTCCAGGACGTGGAGCAGGTCGGCGACCCTGGCCGGATCGGCGATGCGCACATCGGCCGCCGTGGCGCCGCTGCCGACCTTGACGCCGACGTCATCCGGGCCCAGCGCCAGGAAGGCGTTCTCGTCCGTGATGTCGTCGCCGATGAAGATGATTCCGGTGCAGTGGTTCTCGCGGGCCAGATGTTGCAGGGCCCGACCCTTGTCTGTGGCCACCACGGTCAGTTCCAGCACCATCTTGGCGCGCAGCAGATGAACGCCGGACCAGGTGGCCGGGTCCTGCTCGATCGCCTTGGTGACGGCCTTGGCGTCGTCCGGATCGGCCCCCCGCAGATGCACGGCCACACCGGTCGGCTTCGCCTCGAGGTTGACGCCGGCGTACTGGCTGGTGATGCTCTGCAGTGCCCGTCGCAGTGCGGACAGCCGGGTGGCCGCGGTGGCCGAGAGTTCGCTGCGCCCGGTGTGTTCGGGGTTCTGCGAACCGTCGGTGCTCATCGAGGACACCTCGGCGCCGTGGCTGCCCACCAACTGCATGTGGTCGGTCTCGCCGAGCAGCATCCGCAGGTCGGCAAGACCGCGACCGGAGACGACGGCCACCACGGTGCCCGGGATCGTGGACAGCGACCGCAGTGCCTCCAGGGCCTCCGGTAGCGCGCGCGCTGCGGCCGGGTCGTCCACGATCGGCGCGAGCGTGCCGTCGAAGTCGGTCCCGACCAGTAGCCTCTCTGTCTCGGAGATCTTGGTCAACGCTTCGAGAACCTCGGTGGGCAAACGGTTCCGGGCATCCGCGGAGTGATCCCGGGTCCCCTCCAGCGCCGACAGGAAGGCCTCCGCCCACCGGTCGACGTCGTGGGTGAGCACCTGACGGCGCAGTGACCGCATCTGGCGACGCGACGCGACCGAGGTCATGTTCAGTGCCGCGCGCAGGCCGTCCTTCACGCCGTCGGTGTCGTACGGATTGACCTGCAGCGCGGCGCGGAGTTCCCTTGCTGCGCCGGTGAACTCACTGAGCAGCAGGGTGCCGCCACCGTCGACCCGGCAGGCGACGTACTCCTTGGCGACCAGGTTCATCCCGTCCCGCAGCGGCGTCACCGTCATCACGTCGGCGGCGACGTAGAAGGCAGCCAGCTCCTCCCGGGGCAGCGACTGGTGCAGGTAGTGCACCGCGGGCCGCCCGATCCGGCCGAAATCGCCGTTCAGCGAACCGACCTGCCGCTCGATCCCCTCACGCATCCGGATGTAGGAGTGGAGGCGTTCGCGGCTGGGCGTCGCGATCTGGATCATCACCGCGTCGTCGACCGACGGGTCCTTCTCGGCCAGCAGTTCGCGGAAGGCGCGAAGCCGGACGTCGATACCCTTGGTGTAGTCGAGGCGGTCGACGCCGAGGATGATCTTGGCCGGGTTTCCCAGGTCGGCTCTCAGCTTCCTGGCCGCCTGGTGGACCTCCGGCGTCGCAGCGAGCGCCGATTGGGCGGCCGAATCGATCGAGATCGGAAACGCCCCGACCTTGATGTTGCGTCCGTCGTAGTTGAGCAGCCCGCCGCTGGTGGGCACGTCGAGCAGGGATTTGGCCAGCCGCACGAAGTTGCGGGTACCGCCGGGGAGCTGGAAGCCGATCAGGTCCGCGCCGAGCAGTCCGGCCATGATCTGGCGCCGCCAGGGGAGGCGGTTGAACAGCTCGGCCGGCGGAAACGGGATGTGCAGGAAGAAGCCGATCCGGACATCAGGGCGCAGCCGGCGCAGCATCTGCGGGACCAGCTGCAGCTGGTAGTCGTGGATCCAGACGGTGGCACCGGGGGCGGCCACCTCGGCGGCGCGCCGGGCGAACCGGTCGTTGACCGTCCGGTAGGCGTCCCACCAGGGGCGATGGAATTCCGAGGGGGCCACGGCATCGTGGTAGAGCGGCCACAGGGTGGCGTTGGAGAAGCCCTCGTAGTACTCGTCCACCTCGGTCGAGGTCAGCGAGATCGGCTCCAGCGTCAGGCCGTCGGTGGTCGTCGGTTCCAGTTCCGTGTCCGGACTTCCCGGCCAGCCGATCCACGCCCCCTCGCGGCGGGACAGGATGGGCGCGAGTGCGGTGACGAGGCCACCTGGTGCCTGCCGGGCCTTCGTGCTGCCGTCCGGCTGCTGCTCCAGATCGAACGGCAGGCGATTGGCCAGCACGACCATCGAGGCCTGGTTGGTCGAGGGCGCGTCCGGGGCCGGGTCCGACTGCGTCCGACCCTCGATCGAGGGCTCGGAGGTGATCGAATCTGTCCGGGGCACAAGGTCACCTTACGTGGGGGGACGGATGTGACCCGCGTGACACCGGTGACCCGGACCCGCCGGAGGCGATGGCCGGGGACGCGGTCGGGTCGTCAGTGGCCGAACGGGTCGGCATCACGCCCGGGGAGCCAGGAACGGCCAGGTTCTCCCCAGCCGTTCGCCTTGATCATCTTCCTGGCCGCCCGCGCGTTCCGGCCGACGAGTCGATCCAGGTAGAGCAGTCCATCCAGGTGATCGGTCTCGTGCTGGAGGCAGCGGGCGAAGAAGCCGGTCCCCTCGACCTCCACGGGTTGGCCCACGGCGTCGACACCGGTGACCTTGGCCCAATCGGCCCGGCCCGTCGGGAAGTTCTCCCCCGGAACGGACAGACAGCCCTCGTAGTCGTCGTCGGGATCCGGCATCGTCTCCGGCACCGGCGACGTCTCGATGGTCGGGTTCACGACGTAGCCTCGACGTCGCGTCCCGGAATCGTCCGGACAGTCGTAGATGAAGACCCGCCGGTCGTCGCCCACCTGGTTCGCGGCCAGCCCGGCGCCGTTGGCGGCGGTGTTGGTCTCGAAGAGGTCATCGACGAACGTCGCCAGGTCCTCGTCGAACACGGTGACGGGTGTCGTCGGCCGATGCAGAACAGGATCGCCGAGGATGACGATGGGGTGGATGGTCACCGCGCAATATTACGGGTGGGCCGACAAGGGGTTGATCTGTCTGTCGCCTCGGGCGGGCTCTTCCCGATTGATGTAGCCAATCCTTACCTGTCTTTGTGACGAGGCAGATCACCGGCGGCCCACGATCAAACCCCTGATCAGCTGCTCAGGGTTCGGAATCGGGTGATGGGGGTGTAGCGTCCTGGCCTAGATAGGTCAGCCTTACCAAATGAAGTGCCGTTCTGCCCCGCCCTGCAGGCTGCAGGCTGCAGTTCTGCAGGCCACTGCGCGGCGCCGAACACCGAACCCTGGAGGTCACGATGCTCGCCACCTTCGTCATCGGGCTGCGGGAGGGCCTCGAGGCGGCGTTGATCGTCGGCATCATCGCCGCGTTCCTGAAGCAGAACGGCCGCTCGGACGCGCTGCGCAGGATGTGGGCCGGCGTGGTCGTGGCGGTGGTGCTCTGCCTGGCCGTCGGAGTGGCGCTGCAGAGCGTGAACTCCGCACTGCCCCAGCGCCAGCAGGAGATGTTGGAATGCGTGGTCGCCGCCATCGCGGTGGTGATGGTGTCCTACATGGTGCTGTGGATGCGGGCGCATTCCCGCAGCCTCAAGGCCGACCTGCAGCAGGCCGCCGGTGGTGCGCTGGCCAGCGGTTCGGCCACCGCGCTGGTCGTGATGGCCTTCCTCGCGGTGTTCCGCGAAGGCTTCGAGACTGCCGTCTTCCTGCTGGCGGCCTTCCAGTCCGCGGTCTCCCCGGCGCAGGCCGCCACCGGTGCGTCGCTCGGGGTGCTGCTCGCGGTCGGGCTCGGCTACCTGATCTACCGCGGCGGCGTGAAGCTCGACCTGTCGAAGTTCTTCCGCATCACCGGGGTGGTGCTGGTGTTGGTGGCCGCCGGACTGGTGATGAGCACTCTGCGCGCCGCGTACGAGGCCGGCTGGCTGACCATCGGCCAGCAGCACGCTGTCTCGCTGTCGCTGATCGCGCGGCCCGGCACCGTCCAGGAATCGCTGCTGACCGGAGTGCTGGGCATCCGTTCCACCATGCCGGTCGTCGAGGTGGTCGCCTACCTCCTCTATCTGGTGCCGATGCTGGCCGTCGTGCTGTGGCCCGCCCGGCGCGCGCTGACCGGGCGCATCCTGGGCCGTGCGTTGGCCGGCACTGCGGCGCTCGCACCGGTGCTGGCGGCCGGACTCGTCGCGCTGGCGCCGTCCTCGCCTGCGAGCACATCGGCATCGCTGGCGGTCACCACGGTCACGACGGGTATCGATCCGGTCACCGGTGCGGACCTGGCCAAGGTCGGTGGAACCGGTGCCGTCAGCACGGCGCTGGCCGCCGGGAACGCCGCCGTGACGTTGGGCGGTGCTCTCACCGTTACCTCCCCGCTTCAGCTGTCCGGCCACGACGTGGTGGGTGGGCTCCCGGCCGCGCAGTACGTGGGCCGTCAGGTCACCCTGCCGGTCGATGCCGCCGGTGCCGGACTTCCGACCACGCTCACGCTCGCGCAGGTCGCCGCCCTGGGTGCCGGGCGACTGCCGATCGGGTTGTCCGCCAACGGCAGTGGGAATGTTCGGGTGAGCGCCTCCTATGCCGATTCCGTCACCCCGACGGTGACGATCGACCCGTCGACCGGCACCGTCGTCGACCTCTCCGTCACCTCGGTGCGGACCGTCGTGGTGACCGATCAGGCGGGTGAGCGCTTTCCCGCGGGCATCGTGCGGACCGTCGATTTCGCGACGACGCCGTACGCCGTGGCCGGTCAGATCGCAGCGGCCGCCGAGACCGGCGATCGGCGCGGAGATCATCAGGTCCTCGGACAGGTGATTCCCGGCCTGCTCAGCATCTTCGCCCTGATCCTGCTGGCGCTCGCGGCGCCGCATCTGATGCGTCGCAAACGAAAAATCGTGGCGCCGGTCCTCCCGACGGCGGTCGGCGAGCACGAGAGCCTGACCCCGCTGCCCTCGAGACCCGGCGGCCCCGGGTCCCGTTCGACCTGAGACTGCCTTCCCTGCAGTGATTTTCCTACACCGATTCCCCGCACTGATTGCCCCGCAGCGATTCCCCTGTCCCAGACCAAGGGCGTTGCCCTTCACCGACCCAGTAGGAGCCCCGTGATGTTCACCCTGCGACGCGACCGCGCCCGCCGATCTGCCGCGACCACGGGTTTGCTGGCCGCCGGAGCGCTGCTGCTGTCGGGCTGCGCCGCGAAGTCCGTGGCCACCGGTTCGCCCTCCGGCCCGGCAGCGTCCGGCGTCGCATCCTCTGCCGTCGCATCCTCTGCCGGTGCATCCTCTTCGGTCGCGGCCCCGGCTGGCGCAGCCGCGTCCGGAGCAGCCGCGTCAGGCGCAGGGTCGTCGAGTCCTGGGTCATCGGCGGCCACGCCGGGCGGCCCCGCGAGCGTCGCCATCACGATCACAGATGCCAAGGGCTGCATCGCTTCCCCCGACACGGTCGTGGCCGGAGCCGTCACCTTCACCGTCAAGAACATCGACGCCACCGGGATCACCGAATTGGAGCTCCTCTCCGACCAGCGCATCCTCGGCGAGCGGGAGAACCTGACGCCGGGCTTCGACTCCACCTTCTCGGTCACGGTGGACGGCGGTTCCTACCAGATCTACTGCCCGGGCGGCGCAACCGAGAAGATCCCGTTCACCGTGACCGGCCAGGCGGCGGACGTCGCAACCGGTAGCACCGCGACGCTGCTGCAGACCGCCACCGTGCACTACTCGACCTACGTCGACAACCAGATCGAATTCCTCATCCCGCCCGTCCAGGAGTTGGTGACGGCGATCAAGGCCGGCGACCTGGCTGCGGCACAGGCCGCCTACGCCAGGGCCCGTCCCTTCTACGAGCGCATCGAGCCGGTCGCCGAGTCGTTCCCCGATCTCGATTCCGCCATCGACCTGCGGATCGGTGATGTCGAGGCCGGCACCGCGTGGACCGGGTTCCACCCGATCGAGAAGGGATTGTTCGTCACGAAATCGACCAGGGGTCTCGAAGGGCTGGCAGCCGATCTGCTGACGGACGTCAAGAACCTCCAGGTGAAGGCGAAGGCGCTGTCCCAGGCCACCACGGCGAAGACGGGGAAGGGCTATCAGCCGTTCGAGATCGCCAACGGCGCGTCCGGTCTGCTGGACGAGGTGCTCAAGTCGAAGATCACCGGCGAGGAGGAGGCCTACTCCCGCATCGACCTGCTGGACTTCCAGGCGAACGTCGAGGGCTCGTTGCAGGCCTTCGCCACCCTGCAGCCGGCGCTCGACCAGATCGACCCCACCCTGGTCCCGACGATCTCGTCCAAGTTCGACGCCCTCGTCGCAGTGCTGGACACCTACCGCGATGCCAAGGCACTGGGCGGCTGGACCCCCTACCCGGAGCTCACCGCGGCGGACAAGAAGAAGCTGACCGACGCGCTGCTCGCAGTCCAGGAGCCACTGTCGGCCGTCTCGGCCAAGATCACCAGATAACCGTGGACTTGAAGCGCCAGGCGAACATGTCGAGCAGCGTCACCCCGCCGTCCCGCGGCCCCGACGGCACCCCACCCCGGCCGAGCCGGCGCAGGTTCTTCGGAACTGCGGCCGTCGCACTGGCGGCCGGTGGAGCCGCCGGCTACGGCGTCCGGACGGCGACCGCAGCGGGCACCGGTGGCGCGGTCGCCACCGGCAGCACCACCGCATCGGGCGGAGCGACGACCGACAGGTCAGCGTCGACGGTTCCCTTCTACGGTGCCCGGCAGGCCGGCATCACCACCGGCCAGCAGGAGCGGCTGATGTTCGCTTCGCTGGACATGACCAGCACCGATCCGCGGGATCTGCGGTTGCTGCTGGGTCGTTGGGCGGCGATGGCGGCCAGATTCACCTCTGGTCAGACGGTGAGCTCCTCCCCGGACAAGCCGGAGCAGCCGCCTTTCGATTCCGGAGAGGTGCTGGATTCGGGGCCGTATTCGCTCACCATCACCGTCGGGCTCGGTGCTTCGCTGTTCGACCAGAGGTTCGGTCTGGCCGGCCGGATGCCCGCTGCCCTGGCGCCGTTGGGGACCATTCCTGGCGATGCGGTGCTGCAACCCGAACTGACCGGCGGCGACCTGTGCATCCAGGCCTGTGCCGACGACCCGCAGGTGGTCTTCCACGCCATCCGCAACATGGTGCGCGCCGCGCGCGGGACCGCAGTGCTGCGCTGGTCGCAGCTGGGTTTCGGGCGCGCCTCGGCGACCGGTGCGGGGCAGAGCACCCCCCGTAACCTCTTCGGTTTCAAGGACGGCACCAACAACATCCACGCCGATGACGTGAGTGCCACGTCCGACCATGTCTGGGTGGGCCGGAAGACGGACCAGGCCTGGATGCGGGGCGGGTCGTACCTGGTCGCCCGGAAGATCAGGATGGAGATCGAGTCCTGGGACACCGACGAACTGTCGGACCAGGAGAAGATCTTCGGCCGGACCAAGGTGCGAGGCGATCCGCTGACCGGGGGTACGGAGTTCACCCCGATCGCCTTCGACAAGGCGGACGCGGACGGCACTCCGGTGATCGATCCGGCCTCCCATGTGCGGTTGGCCTCGCCCGAGGAGAACGGCGGGGTGCGCATCCTGCGTCGTGGCTACAACTACACCGACGGTCAGGATCCGCAGACCGGGAAGTTGGCGGCCGGCCTGTTCTTCATCGCCTACCAGCGCAATCCGCACCTCCAGTTCAAGGTGCTGCAGGCCAGACTGGGGTCCTCCGACCTGATGAACGAGTACATCGCGCACATCGGCGGAGGAATCTGGGCCTGCCCGCCCGGCGTCGCGGAGGCCGGCGACTGGTTCGCCAAGTCGCTGTTCACTCCCGTCTGAGGATGAGACGGACAAAATGCGCGCAGCGACGCCGGCGGGTGACCGACAACTGCGCCATATGGGCTGCTTGCGGCGATCGATAGTGTCGTATGGCTCCGAGACCTACACACGGTAGCCGTAGGGGAAACGTCACTGCTCCGAAAGGGTGCATATGTCTAGGCCGGTGTGCTTAGATCAATTGTCGCTACGTAGGGCGACCACTGGGCCCCTCTTTCGGCCAGATCGGAGCTCCTCCGGTCATCCGAACGGGTATCCGTCGGGTATTTTTGCATCAGCTCTCTTCGGGTTGGTGATTTCCCGAGCCGGGCGCGGTGCGTGACAAGCGGGTCGAGCGACAAGCATCGGAGACACACAATGAGCCAGGCCGTCGACTCGTGGTCGAAGGAGATGTTCGCGGCGGCGGTCTGCCGACTCCTGCGCGACTCACGTCGGCGGCAGAAGCTCACCCAGGCCCAGGTGGCCGCGCGCACCGGTGGGCTGATCTCCAAGGCGGCGCTGGCCAACTACGAGACCGGTCATCGGTCCCTGCGGGTCGACGTGCTGTGGGTGATCGCCAAGGCGCTCGGTGAGAACATCGGCAACCTGGTGGCCAGCGCCGAGCGCGGCATAGGACACCGACAGGACGCCGACGGCAGCAGTCCGATCACCATCGACATCGAGGAGATCAGGGAGAACGGCGATGCCAGGCTGGGCCCGGTCCGGCGGTGGATCGAGTTGCAGCACGGAATCCGTCAGCCCTCCGGCGGCGTGATGACGCTGGATCCCGGCGCGATCGTGGCGCTGTCGGCCCTGATGGGCGTCAGTCCCCTCGAATGTCGCGCCATCCTGATGACGGTGGCGGGTCGCTTCGAACAGTCGGTCTCCCACTCGATCCCGGAGCACGTCAGCGCCTGACGGCCGGCTCCCCGCAGGTGATCCGGCCCGGCCCGCCCGCGGTTAAGCTGGGGCTGTCGTCCGGAGTTCGCTCCGGCCTGCCGCCGTGGCGCAATTGGTAGCGCACCGCACTTGTAATGCGGGGGTTAGGGGTTCAAGTCCCCTCGGCGGCTCATCTGCTGATCGAGCGGCGAGCTCCGATCCCTTCTGAGCTCGATTCGTCGGGTCGGGGCCCCCCGCTCGATCCAGATCTGCCTCAGAAGAACGGCCGGGCGAAGCCAGCCCAGCTCCGAACCTGCTGAACCGTCGGCGTGACCACGTCGTAGTCCAACGCAATGCTGGCCAGGTCGTGCTGCAACTTCGCCGCCGAGTCGTCGATGGGCGCGACGAGACGTTCCAGCAATGCGGACCTGGAAGTGATGCTCGTCCCTAACAGCAGATACAGCCACCGTGCGGACTCGATGGTGATGGTCGCGTCGTCGCGGGCTGCCCGCATGAGGGCGAGATCGGCCAGGCCGCACCAGAATTGGCTGACGCCGCTGGAGACGCACACCTGCCGGGCCAGCCAATGTGGCGAACGCCGCAGCAGATCCGCTGGCCCATTGATGCCGATCGCGGCGAGTGCCTTCGCGTGGTCGGCGAGCGGCTCCAGCGCCAGAAATCCCGGAATCGGATCGCACACGATGGCGCGGAACTTCGCGGCAATGGTCTGCGACCCCGGTGGACCGGATTGACGCATCCAATTGAACGACGGATCGCGCCTGGCCCAGACCCGGTACGACTCATCGGTCGCGGCCATCTCCAGGTACGCCAGCGCACAGTCGGCCCCGCTGCCGGTCCGCAGTGCCGCCTGCGCGCAGGCCCACTCGTAGTACGCCGTCAGCCCGTTCGGTCGAGGCTCCACCGTCGGCCAGGGGAGGCGCTTTCCGGTCGCGACGATCTCGACCGGGTTGCCGTCGGTGTCGGCCAGGGCGTGGTGATCGCCGGCGGAAGTGGTGCCGGCGCGCAGACCATCGGTGGGACGGAGGTCGCCGGCCTGCTGTGAGTTGCGCAGGTAGACGCTGACCGGGTCGAGCACGTCACCGATGTCGCTGCCCAGTTGCTGCACGTCCAGGATCCGGGTGAACAGCCGAGCCGGGAGACCGGGCGACTTGATGGTGCGCAGCCAGGATTGAAGTTTCCCGCAGTCCGCCGCCGCGATGGCCCAGGCCTGGTCAGGGTCTGGCCCGTCCACCGTGCGGTCTGCCCTTACCGCGGCAACGTTGGCCCAGCCGACCACCAGATTGAGGTACACCCGAAGCAGAATGGCGCTGCGCGGCCGGCCGGCATCGGCGCGGACCACCTCGGCGTCCAGTTGGGTCCGCAGTTCCTCCAGGCGTTCGACGAACCCTTCGCTCCCATCGATGTCCCGACCGTGGAGTTCGAACAGGTAAGCCAAACGGGCTGAGGCGTTCTGACCGTCGTTGGCCACCGCTCGTGTCAGCAGTCGGACTTTCAGGTCGTGCGACTTCGCCGGCTTGGCGCTGGTGGCGATCACCTGCGCGGCGACGCTGCGCCAGCGGGTCGCCCCGTTCAGGCCGGGCTGCAGATAGCGGTATCGGGTGGACAGTTCGATCAACACGAAGGCGGCGGCGGCGGTGTAGAGATCGCCGATGATGGCGCCGTCACCGGCCGCGGGTGCCGACACGTCGGCCCGGGTTCCGGCGGTCGCGGGGAAACCGATGGTCGCCGGCTGGATGAGCTGTGCGGCGATGAGAGATCCGTTGCGGGTCAGACTCACCTCCAACGCCAGGTCGTCGATCTGACTGATCGTCAGCAACCATGGTGTCGCCGGCAGGAACAGCTGGACCAGCAGGGTCGCGGTCTTGGCCAACGCTCCGTCAGGGAGCAGTGCGATCGCATCCTTCTGCAGGGCGGACACGTCGGTCTGCGTCGGCACCTGGACACCCCTCGGGCCGCCGGAGGCCAAGCCGGACAGCCGGCTGCGGATCAGTTGTCCCACAGCGTTGTTCGGGGCCCTGTCCGGGCCGGCACCGATGATCATGGTACCGATCTGCACGCCGCGGATACGCGCGATGATCCAGCCTCCCAGCAGCGCGAAGGCAAGAGCATGCGCGAGCGTCGGCGCCCACTGGCGGGCGTCGCTCGGTGGCGTGGCCACCAGCGGGATGCTCGTCGCGAGCAGCGTCACGGCCACCACGGCCGTGGCGGCGACGCCGTCCAGTACCGCGTCGCGGGTCTTCCCCCGCCATTGGCAGCCCAGCGTGAACAGTGCCGTGGCGAACAGCCCTGCGACGTAGGCGGCGATGCTTCGATCCGTCAGCGCGGGCGGCGGGTGCGCCCAGAACGCCGCGTGCGCCACGCCGGCGCTGGCGAGCCAACTCGCGTACAGGACGGAACCGACGCCCAACAGCCAGTAGCACCAGAAGAAGACGGTTCTGGTCGGTAACGAATTCCAGGACGGCCCCGGAGTGTCGGGGCGGACGGCGATGCGGGTCAGCACCCTGGCCAGCAGCAGGATCAGCACGAGGGCCACAGCGAACGGGCCCAGGATGCGGGCGCCCGGGGCAACCCATCGGGCGTCGAAGGCGTCCCAATCGGAGGAGGCCGACTGGACGTCGTTGGGGGTGGCCCTCGGCGTGGCCAGCGCCAACGCGGCGAGGGCCTGCCCGGCGCAATCGCGCTCGCGGCTCGAGATACCCTGCGAGGCAAGCAGTTTGGTCAGCAGATTAACGGCAGCGGTCGACTGGTGGTGCTGGGCCAGGAAGTTGGCGGCCGCCAGGGCGGATTCGGCGGGGGCATCAGCGCAGAAAGCCGGTGCCGGGACACCCGGAGCGGAAGCCGCCGGCCCCGACGTCGAGGAGGTCGAGGAGGTAGCCGCCTAACTGGTCGAAGCGCTGTCCGAAGCGCAGGCAGCCAGAGCCAGCATGCCGAGTATTGCGACCAGCACCAGTCGCAGCATGCGACGTGTCACCGTGAGGTCCCGTCCACTTCGCCCGTCCACCCGGCCTGTCCACATCGCCCGTCCACTTCAGTCGTCGGCTCGCTCCGATGAGAGCCACAGGATTGCAGAGTTAGCTCGTACAGGTCAGCGAAATTCATCACAATCTGGACACAGGGGCCGTTTCCGGACGCGTGATACCGGTCGTGCGGACTTCCAAGTCTCCTGGCGGCTTGTGAATCTCGATCCGGACCGTTGACTCCTCAGGTACCGAGTGACTTCTCAGGCACCGAGTCGACGGAGGGCGGAATGGGCGGCGTTGAACCCGCACATCCCGTGCGCGCCGGCTCCCGGGGGAGTCGCGGCCGAGCACAGGTACACGCCCGGGAGGCCCAGGCTGTACGGATCCAGGGTGGTCCGGGGCCGGAACACCAACTGCCACGGCGTGTTCGCGCCGGTGACGATGTCACCGCCGACGTAGTTGGCGTTGTACTGGGCCATCTGAGTCGTCGATCGGACGTGCCGGGCCAGGATCCGGTCGCGGAAGCCCGGGGCGAACCTCTCGATCTGCGCTTCGATCGCCGCGGTGGCGTCCCCGGTGTACCCGGACGGAACGTGCGCGTAGGCGTAGAGCGGATGCACGTCGTCGCGGGAGCGCGAGCCGTCGGCGACGTACTGCTGTCCGACGAGCACGAACGGCCGCTCGGGCATCCGCCCGCGATTGACCATCTTCTCCACCAGGGCGATCTCCGACAGGCTGCCACCCACGTGCACCGTCCCGGCGCGACGTGACGGTTCGTGTGTCCAGGGCACCCCCTGCGCGACGGCGAAGTCGACCTTGAAGGACCCCGGCCCGTGGCGAAACCTGTTCAGCGACCGGATGATCCGCGGCGGCATGGTGTCGCCCGCGATGCGGGCCGCCGCTGCCGGCGCGACGTCGAGCATCACGATGTCCGGCGAGCCCAACTCGGCCAACGACGTGACAGACGTGCCCGTCAGGAACGTCGCTCCCAGGCTGGTCAGCATCGACACCTGCGCCGCGGCGATGGCTCCGGAACCGCCTGCGGCGACGGGCCATCCGTAGCGGTGCGCAGCGGTACCCAGGGCGAGCCCGATGGCGGCGGACATCGGCGAGTCGAACGGCCGGAACGCATGGGCCGCAACGCCTGCGACGAGCGCGCGGGCCTCGTCGGTGGACCAGCGCCGAGCCAGCCACCCGGTCGGCAGCGCCGCGTACGCGCCGAATCTGGCCAGTTGCAGCGGGTGCGCGGGTACGTGCAGCATCGGCCGGAGGAAGTCCTCGGCGATTACGTCGAAACGATCGGACAGGGCTCCGAACAGCGACGTCCATCGCGGCCCGTCGCTACCGAGGGCCGCCGCCGTGTCCGGCACCGATCGCCATGCTGCGGCGCCGCGCCCGCCGTCGAGCGGATGGCTGTACTGAACCTCGGGCCACCGCCAGGAGAGCCCGTGAGCGGTCAGGTCGAACTGCCGCGAGAACGGAGTGTCCAGGGCCAGCGGGTGGAACCCCGAGCACTCGTCGTGAACGAGACCGGGCAGCGTCAGTTCGCTGCTGCGAACGCCGCCACCGAGGGTGTCGGCGGCCTCCACCACCTGCACCTGCACGCCGGCGGCGGCCAGGACCAGTGCGGCCGCCAGTCCGTTGGGCCCGCTGCCGACCACCACTGCGTTCGTCATCCCTCCACCTTGACAGGCCGCGCGGCCGGCGATTCCCTCTCTGGGACCGTGAGGCTCTGCAACCAACAACGGGCCTGCAGCGCGGGATCCTCGGTTCCCTGGGGGGTGCGCGCCGGTCAGGTGGTGCCGTGGGCCGGTGCCCGACGGCGCCGACTGCTGGTGCGGTAGGCGGTTCGTCGATGCCCACCGATTGCTCCCGCCGGCCGACCAGGGCCGCCGGGAGCTCCGTCGAGGCCTGTTCGAAAGGACTCGAACTGCGGACGCGCCCTCGAGTCGGCCGTGCCGGGCCCGGCACGGCCGGCGTCGGGGATGATGACGTGATGAACGAGACGAAACCGCTGCCCGACCAGGAGTCCATCGCCGAGGCGCTGGCCTACTTCGATTCCTATCTCGAGTTCCGGCAGGTCTTCGGGCGGATCCCCGGAGTCCAGGCCGCCGTGTTCACCGGCGGCGGTGTCGCCCTGTCCACCGCGCACGGCCAGGCCGACGTGGAGGCCGATGTCCCGCTGACGACGTCCCACCTGTTCCGGATCGCCTCGCATTCCAAGACGTTCACCGCGACCCTGATCCTGCGGCTCGTCGAGGCGGGACGGCTCAGGCTGGACGACAGCGCCGCGGCCCACGTCGATTCGCTGGCCGGCACCGTGGCAGGCACCCGGACCGTGCGCGAGCTGCTGGAGCATGCCTCCGGTCTCTACCGGGACAGCCTGAACGGTGACTTCTGGCAGCTGGTCGGCCCCTTCCCGGATGCGGAGCGACTGCAGGAGATCCTGCTCGATCCGGCCGCACCGGTGATCCCGGCCAACGAGCGGTTCAAGTATTCCAACATCGCCTATTCGCTCCTGGGCCTGATCATCGAAGCCGTCGCCGGCACGTCCTACGCGGACGCGGTGACGTCCGGAATCATCGACCGGCTCGGTCTGCAGGACGTCGGACCCGAGTACGACCCACACCGCTCGAACGAATACGCCGCCGGATACACCTCCCTGGCGTACGCCCGGAAGCGTTCGCCCATCGACCATGTCGATACCAGGGCGATGGCGGCGGCCACCGGGTTCTTTGCCACCGCGAGCGATCTGGTGACCTATTTCTCCGCCCATTTCTTCGGCGACGAGCGGTTGCTGTCCGACGCAGGCAAGCGGCAGATGCAGCATCCGGCCTGGAAGGTCGAGTCGGGGGAGACGCAGTACGGTCTCGGACTGGCGGTGACCCAGGTGGGCGAGCGCGAGATGATCGGTCACGGCGGAGGTTACCCGGGCCACATCACCAACTCGGTGGCTGATACCCATGCGGGACTTGCCGTTTCGGTGCTCACCAACTGCATCGACGGACCGGCCGAGGCCCTGGCCCACGCCTGCGTCAAGCTGATCGACCTCGCCGGCAGAAAGCCGCGTGGTGACGGCATCGGTCTCGGCCGTTTCGCCGGTCGCTATGCATCGCTCTGGGGAGTGATCGACATCGCGTTGCTCGGTGGCCGGCTCTACCAGATCCATCCCACCGCAGTCGATCCCACCGCTGAAGCAGCCGAACTGGTCTTCGTCGACGATCACACCCTGCGGGTCGCGGGAGGTGCCGGGTTCGAGTCCTACGGCGAGCACTATCGATTCACCTTCGGCTCCGACGGCGAGGTCCGGTCGATGCGCGGGGGCAGCGCCACCACGATGTATCCGCTCGCGGACTACACCGTCCCCGAGCGGGTCGTCGCGCAACACCGGTAGTACCGGGACTGCACCGGTAGTACCGGGACTGCACCGGTAGTACCGGGACTGCACCGGTAGTACCGCGGCTGCACCGGTAGTACCGCCCGCAGTGCTACCGGCGCAGCGGGGGTCATACCGGTGCCGGTGCCGCGTGGTGTCCGTCATACGAGTGGAGACGTGGCGCAGCGGCGGGGACGTGGGACAGGGGAGCGGCAATCAGGGTCGGCCTCGGTCAGCGGTGCGCGGGATGGCCGGCCAGGGATGCGGTGGCGCCGGTCCAGGTGTCGGTGATCCAGCGGCACCACTCGTCCACGCCGTCGCCGGTCCGTGCACTCACCTCGATGGTCGCCACGTGCGGGTTGATCTGCCGCAGGTTCGCGCGGAAGAGGCCGAGATCGAAATCGAGGTGCGGCAGCAGGTCGATCTTGTTGATCACCACCAGATCCACGGAGCGGAACATCACCGGGTACTTGAGCGGCTTCTCCTCCCCCTCGGTGATCGAGTAGATCATCGCCCTGGCGTGTTCGCCGACGTCGAACTCGGCCGGGCAGACGAGGTTGCCGACGTTCTCGATGAGGACGACGTCCAGATCGTCCAGCGGGAGGCGCTTTACGGCGGACCGCACCATCGGCGCGTCGAGGTGGCATTCGCCGCCGAAGCCGTTGCCGGTGTTGATCAGGGTGATCTCGGCGCCCAGCCCGGCCAGACGATCGGCGTCCAGGCTCGTCTCGATGTCGCCCTCGATGATCCCCATCCTGGCGGTACCGCTGATCCGGAGAAGGGTTTCGCGCAGCAACGTGGTCTTGCCCGCCCCCGGGGACGACATCAGGTTGATCGTGCAGACCCCGTGCTCGGCGAAATCGCTCCGGTTGGCGTCCGCGGTCCGGTCGTTCTCGTCGAAGATCCGCTCCAGGACGTCGATCCGCTCGCCCCCGGTCCGATAACCGCTGTGATCACCCAACTCCCGGCCCTTCGACGGCCCCCGCGCCTGACCGTGATCCGGTGGATGAACAGCCGACCCGCTGGGCTCGTCGTGCCCGTGTGATTGTTCGTCCGCGTGCTCGTGGGTCGTTCCGTCGTCGTGCCGGTGGAATCTACCCATGTTCCTGCACCTCCGCGAGGTCGAGCGTCGTGATCAGGAATTCTTCGCCGGACGTTACCTCGACGTGCGTGCCCCCGCAGCCCGTGCAGCTGAAATTCGGGTGGGCGCCCACCTCCCGGATCTGCCCGCACGACTGGCAGGTGACCACGGCGGCAATGCGGTCCACCTCGAGGATGGACCCGTCGAGGACCGTGTCAGCAGTCACGAGACCCCAGCAGTAGACGAGAGTCTCCGGGACGATCTGCCGGAGTTGCCCGACCTGGAGATGAATGGTCCGCACCGGCCGTCCGTTCGCGGATCGGTTCACGATCTTCGCGATGGAGCTGCAGATGGACAGCTCATGCATGGATGAACCGCGGCTTCGATGGACCTTTCACGGTCTCTCCTTCGGATCGCCGGCGGCGGTGGATGCGGCGGAAGAACCTCGGCATTCTCCGCGAAGACGAGCACAGTGAACCACTCCTGCCTCCCGGCCGGCGCCCGGCGGCGGTGGACACCGGCAACCACCCGGGTCGTCGTCGGGGAGCGGAAAGGTGAAGAGCATGATGTGCAGTAGTCCCGGGACGGATCCAGCAGGTTTCCACGAGGGTGGTGCACCCATGGCGGTCGTCGACTTCGACGGGGCGCAGCGGCGGATCTGCCTGCCGTACGTGCCTGATCCGGCCGTCGGGGCGACGGGTGGATCGATGCTGCGCAGCTCTTCTCTGCGGTGCCGGCGCCGGATCCGCGTGTCGGGCCTCGTCCAGGGCGTCGGGTTCCGACCTTTCGTGTACGCCACCGCGATGGAGTTCCACCTGGCCGGATCGGTGATCAACGACAGCGCCGGGGTGCTGATCGAACTCGAGGGCGATCCGGCGGCCGTCGAGGAATTCCTGGTGCGTCTGCGCCGCCGGCCCCCACCGCTGGCCGTCGTGGACCGGGTCGAGACATCCGACATCCCGGTCCGGGGCGGCACCGGGTTCCACATCGGCGCGACCGCGGCCGGTTCGGCGGGTCGCACTCTGGCGTCCCCCGACGTGGCCACCTGCCGTGACTGCCTCGCCGAGATGGGCGATCCGGCGGACCGGCGATACCGGCACCCGTTCATCACCTGCACCAACTGCGGGCCGCGGTTCACCGTCATCACCTCGCTCCCGTACGACCGCGCCAGCACCACGATGGCCGGGTTCCAGATGTGCCCGGCCTGCCTCGCGGAGTACAACGATCCCGCCGATCGCCGGTTCCACGCACAGCCGATCGCCTGCCGGGAGTGCGGGCCGCGACTGCAGTTCCTGGTGCCGGGGGAGCCCGCGACGACCGACGAGGCGGCGATGGCTGCAGCCCGGGCGGCGCTCTCGGCCGGCCGCATCCTCGCGGTCAAGGGTCTGGGTGGCTACCACCTGGTCTGCGATGCCGGTGACGATCGGGCCGTGGCCGAACTCCGCCGACGAAAGAAGCGCGGTGACAAGCCCTTCGCTGTGATGGTCCCCGACCTGAGCACCGCGGCGATGGTCGCCGACCTGACGCTGGAGGAGGCCGCGCTGCTGGAGAGCCGGGCCCGGCCGATCGTGTTGCTGTCCACGCGCGCCGACGGACCGGTCAGGGTCGCCGTCTCGGTGGCCCCGGGCAACCCGGACCTGGGCGTGCTGCTGCCGTACACGCCTGTGCACGCCCTGCTGTTCGGCCTGCCCGGCGATGCGCCTTCCCCGGTGGTCCTGGTGATGACCTCGGGGAACATGTCGGGCGAGCCGATCATCACCGACGACGAGGACGCCGTGGAGCTGCTCGGCCCGATCGTCGACGGCTGGTTGCGTCATGATCGCCCGATCCACGTACCGTGCGACGACTCCGTGGCCCGTGTCGTGGACGGCGGACCGCAACCCATCCGCCGGTCCAGAGGCTATGCGCCACTGCCGATCGCGCTCCCGGTCCCGGTGGAGGCGATGCTGGCGGTCGGCGCGGACCTGAAGAACACCTGCTGCATCGCCGACGGCGGGTACGCCTGGATGAGCCAGCACATCGGGGACATGGACGACGTGCGCTCGTTGGAGACGCTCGGCGTCACCGCCGGTCATCTGAAGATGCTGACCGGTGTCGTTCCGGGGCTGGTGGTCTCGGACCGTCACCCCGGGTACCGGAGCACCGCGTGGGCCGATCGTCAGCCCGTGCACCGGTCGCAGGTCCAACATCACCATGCGCACATCTGCTCCGTCCTGGCCGAGCACGGCTGGGGCGATCAACCGGTCATCGGGATCGCATTCGACGGAACCGGTTTCGGCTCCGACGGTGCGGTCTGGGGCGGAGAGGTGTTGATCGCCCGCTATCAGGACTTCTCCCGGTTCGCCCATCTCGGGTACGTGCCACTGCCCGGCGGAGATGCAGCGGTGGAGCGGCCCTACCGGATGGCGCTGTCGCATCTCACGGCCGCCGGGGTGCCGTGGGACCAGGATCTGGCCTGTGTGGTGCACTGTCCGCCGGAGGAGCGCCGGGTGCTCCGGCACCAACTCGACACCGGATTCGCATGCGTTCCCACCTCCAGCATGGGCCGACTGTTCGACGCCGTCAGCGCGATTGCGGGCGTGCGTCAGGTGGCCGACTACGAGGCGCAGGCCGCCATCGAGCTGGAAGGGCTGTCCCGCAACCGGTTCCGCCTGTCGCCCATGGCCTACGCCTTCGGCATCGGCGGGACCGGCACCACCGGGGCCGACGGGCTGGTGGTGGACTGCGGTCCGGTGATCAGGGCCGTCGCCGCCGACGCGCTGGACGGCCGGCCGGCCGGCGACATCGGCGCGCGTTTCCATCGTGGGGTCGTCGATCTGGTGGTGACCCTGGCCGACCGGGCCCGCGAGTCGACCGGCCTGGCCACCGTTGCTCTGTCGGGCGGCGTGTTCCAGAACGCGCTGCTGCTGGGTGCGTCCTGCGACCGACTGCGTCGTGCCGGTTTCACCGTCCTGCGCAATCGTCGGGTCCCGCCGAATGACGGCGGTCTGGCCCTGGGTCAGCTGGCTGCCGCCGGCGCACAGCATGTCGAGAGAGGGGTTCCACCATGTGTCTAGCCGTTCCGGGCCGCATCCTGAGGATGTTCGAGGCTGACGACACGCTGATGTCAGAGGTGGATTTCGGCGGTGTCGTGAAGCAGGTGTGCCTGGAGTACGTCCCCGACGCCGCCGTCGGTGACTACGTCATCGTGCACGTGGGGTTCGCACTGCAGAAACTGGACGAGGAGTCCGCGCTGGCCACGCTGGCGGAATTCGAGAGGCTCGGCATCATGGCGGAGGAATTCGGGGACGGCTTCGCGCTGGCCGCCAGAGCGGCCGGCCCGAGCGGGGACCCGACGACCAGCGGCGTCGCCCTGACGAACGGAGCAGGACGATGAAATACCTGGAGGAGTTCTCCAATCCCGATCTGGCCCACAATCTGCTGGATCGGATCCGGGCGGCCGCCACCCGCCGCTGGGCGATCATGGAGGTGTGCGGCGGGCAGACCCACTCGATCATCCGGCACGGCATCGACCAGCTCCTGCCGGACGAGATCGAGATGATCCACGGCCCGGGGTGTCCGGTCTGCGTGACCCCGCTGGAGATCATCGACCGGGCGCTGTCGATCGCGGCCCGGCCGGGGGTCATCTTCTGCTCCTTCGGGGACATGCTCCGGGTGCCGGGATCCAAGGACGACCTGTTCCGGGTCAAGAGTCTGGGCGGCGACGTCCGGGTGGTCTACTCGCCGCTAGATGCGCTGAAGATCGCGAAGGACAACCCCGACCGTCAGGTGGTCTTCTTCGGCATCGGCTTCGAGACCACCGCCCCCGCCAATGCGATGACGGTCTACCAGGCAAAACGGCTTGGTATCGAAAACTTCTCGCTGCTGGTCTCGCACGTGCTGGTCCCCCCGGCCATCTCTGCGATCATGGAGTCGCCGACCTGCCGGGTCCAGGCCTTCCTGGCGGCCGGGCACGTGTGCAGCGTGATGGGGACGCGGGAGTACCCGTCGCTGGCCGCGAAGTACGAGGTGCCGATCGTGGTCACCGGATTCGAGCCGCTGGACATCCTGGAGGGGATCCGCAAGACGGTGCTGCAACTGGAATCCGGTCGACACGAGGTCGAGAACGCCTACTCCCGCGCCGTCACCGAGGAGGGCAACCCGGCCGCCCAGGCCATGCTGGACGATGTGTTCGAACGGACGGACCGGGTCTGGCGGGGGATCGGGATGATTCCGGGCAGCGGCTGGCAGCTGGCACCGAAATATGCCGCGTTCGACGCCGAGAACCGATTCGACGTGCGCAACATCAAGACGGAGGAATCGACGCTCTGCCGGTCCGGCGAGGTGCTGCAGGGGCTGATCAAGCCCCATGAATGTGCAGCCTTCGGCAAGGAATGCACTCCCCGCAATCCGTTGGGCGCCACCATGGTCTCTTCCGAGGGTGCGTGCGCCGCCTACTACCTCTACCGTCGTCTCGAGCTCACCCCGGCGGCCAGTCATGCCTGAACGACGCGACGCTGCACCGGATTTCGACGGCTGGACCTGTCCGGTCCCGCTCCGGGACTCACCGCACATCGTGATGGGGCACGGTGGCGGTGGCGCGATGTCCGGCGAGCTGATCGAGCACCTGTTCCTGCCGGCCTTCGGTGCGGCTGCCGCCGCCGAGCTCGCCGACTCCGCGGTGCTGCCGCGCCCGGCCGGGCGGCTGGCGTTCTCCACCGACTCCTACGTGGTCAAGCCGATGTTCTTCCCCGGGGGGAACATCGGCGACCTGGCCGTCAACGGAACGGTCAACGACCTGGCCATGTCCGGTGCCCGGCCTCTCTATCTCTCGACCGCCTTCATCCTGGAGGAGGGCACCGCGCTGACCGACATCAATCGGATCGCCACGGCGATGGGCAACGCCGCCGCGGTAGCGGGCGTGCAACTGGTCACCGGCGACACCAAGGTGGTCGACACCGGAAACGGGGACGGCGTCTTCATCAATACCGCGGGAATCGGGGTGATCGACGACGGCGTCGACATCCGGCCCACCCGGGCCGCGGTCGGCGACGTGGTGCTGATCAGCGGGCCGATCGGGCTGCACGGGGTGGCGATCATGAGTTGCCGGGAAGGGCTGGAGTTCGGCACCAGCATCGAGACCGACAGTGCCCCGTTGCACGGGATGGTGGCAGCGATGATCGCGACCGGTGCGGACATCCACGTCCTGCGTGATCCGACCCGCGGCGGGGTGTCGGCCTCGCTCAACGAGATCGCCAGGGCCTCCGGCGTCGGAATCGACCTGGTGGAAAAGGATCTGCCCATTCCGGAGCTGGTGGCGAACGCCTGCAGCCTGCTGGGCCTTGACCCTCTGCAGGTGGCGAACGAGGGCAAGTTGATCGCGATCGTCGCCCAGCCCGACGCCGAGAGGGTGCTGTCGGCGATGCAGGCCCACGAGAACGGCAAGGAGGCCACCGTCATCGGTCGGTGCGGTTCGGCACACGCCGGCATGGTGGTCGCGCGCACGGCCCTGGGCGGCAACCGGGTGGTGGATCTGCCGATCGGCGAGCAACTACCCAGGATCTGTTGATGGACCGGCCCGCCCCGGTGGAAGCCGACGCGATGCTCGCGCGAACGGGACTCGATCCGATGGACCCTGTGCTGGAGGGCCTACCGGCCGGCCGACGACCTGCTGGAGCAGACCGACCCGGACTCCTTCGCGGCCGCCGCCGATGCCGCCGCCCGCACCAGGGCCGCATCGATCCGACGTTGTTCACCGGTGCCGGTGCCGGTGCCGGCACCGGGTTCCGACCGGTAGGTCGCCGGCGGCGGCGAGTCGCCCCGTCGCCGCCGACCTGGCCGGAAAGCCGTCCTTATCTGGTGGCGGGCGCCACCGGGGTCGGGTAGACGGTGGTGGGCGGCCCCTGTTCGAGGGGAACGGTGACCTTGCTCCCGTCCTTCGCGATGATCGTCTGGACACCGGAATTCCCGCCCGGCGCAGCCTTTTGACCGCCCGGTGCGGCGGGGCCGGGTGTTGCGGTGATCGTCGCGGTCGGGCGTGGCGCCTTCGGGTCCACCTTGCTCGCCACCCCGCCCGGCGCGATCGATTTGGTCACCACCGGACCGCCCGGGACCGCGGGGCCGGGTGTTGCGGTGATCGTCGCGGTCGGGCGCGGCGCCTTCGGGTCCACCTTGTTCGGCACCGCCCCCGGCACCGCCGACCTGGTCACCACGACGCCGGCCGGGGTGGTGTTCGGCGCGTGACCGGGCGCCGTGGCTCCGGCGTTCCCGGCCCACAGGACCAGGGTCAGACCTGCCCCGGCGACCAGGGCGGCCCCGCCGGCGGCAAGCTTGGTTCTCGTGGTGATCATGGTGATCTCTCCCTGTGATGGATGCTCGATGTGATGAATGCGCGATGCGGACTCGCCCGGTGCGACCCCTGCCGACTACACGCCCCCCGGCCCGGTTCTGTTGCAGCCCTGGGGAGTTGCGGGGGTGGCCACGGACACGATCTCGGGTGGATCCTCAGGGGGTGGCCCGGACGGTCGACGTCCCGGCAGGTCTGCTCGCTGTGACGGTGATCGTGGCCGGTACCTGGACCGCGGCGGTGGTCGGGGTCGGTGCCTCCGTGGTCGGGATGGTCTTGGTCGGGATGGTCTTGGTCGGGATGGTTGTCGCGGGCGCAGTGGTCGTCGGTCGGGCCGGGTGGCTCGGGCTGGTCACGCTGTTGCCCGGCCCCGGGCCTGCCGGCGGGACGGTGGGCGCGCTCTGCCCTCCGGTGAACGCGATCACCACGACGACGATGGCCACGGACGCCGCCACCAGTAGCGGCGCCGCCAGCCGCATCGGATGCCGGTGCGTGCGCAGCCCGGCATCCCTGATGTCGGAGACCGTCAGGCTCGAATGGACGCGATCGCCGCGACGCACGAGCATCTCGCGGAGCTGTTCCTGGCTATCGTTCATCTCGTGGTTCCTTCTCGTCTCGGACGGCGAAGACGGCCGGTGCGTCGCGGGGGCCGGACGAAGACCCCGACGGAGCCAGGGCGTCGATGCGGAGTGCGGCCAGTCCGCGACTGATGTGCGAGCGCACGGTGCCTACGCGGCAGTCCAGTGCGTCGGCGATCTCGGCGTCGGTGAGGTCCTGGTAGAAGCGCATGATCAGGGCCGCCCTCGGGCGGGCGGGCAGAGCGTGCAGGCGCCGCCACAGTTCTTCGTCGGGTCCTTCGGTCCAAGGATTCACCGGGGTGTCCGGCAGTCGATCGCCGACGGCCTGTACATGCCTGGTGCTCCAGCGGCGGCGCCAGGAGACGTGCTCGTTCGTGATGGCCCGCCGCGCGTAGGCCAGCAGGTTGCCCTCACCGGTCGACAACCGGTCCCAGCGCAGGTACATCCGGACCAGCACGTCCTGGGCCAGATCCTCGCCCTGGGCGGTCGATCCGGCCAATAGCGCCGCATAGCGGACCAGCCCGGCCTGCTGGAGTTGGAAGAAGTCCTCGAACGACGCTGCTCCTGCCACCGCGGGGAC
This sequence comes from Nakamurella sp. PAMC28650, assembly GCF_014303395.1. Classification (GTDB taxonomy): domain Bacteria; phylum Actinomycetota; class Actinomycetes; order Mycobacteriales; family Nakamurellaceae; genus Nakamurella. The sequence goes on along the minus strand of NZ_CP060298.1, from coordinate 5,583,725 downwards.
CCTCCCTTCTCCGTGCCGAGACTTACTCCGGGGACGTGCGGGCGCACCCGCCCCGACCCTCCCACGCAGCCGGCGGGTCGTTTGTTGCATCAGTGTGGAAGTTTCTCGATCGGCGGCCGTCGGGCTTCCGGGGCGATCGGGTCGGGCCCGGCCTGCCCGTCAGGCCAGGTAGTAACCCTGGACATCGGCGATGACAGGCGTCGATCCGCCGGAACCGTTGTAGAGCTTGACCTTTCCGTCCGATCCGACCGGGACCACGACCACGTTCGCCACCGTGCGCCCGGCGGTGAAGTCGAGAGTCGAAGTCCCGGGACGCGTCGTACCGGACGGGAAGGCCGTCAGATACCCGACCGAGGTGGGCGACGTCACGGTCACGTTCAGCACGACGGCTGCGACGCCGGCGGTGGGGACCCCGGCGATGCCGGTCACCTGGACCGGGAGCGTCCCGCCCGGACCGATCGGCCCGGTGCGCACGCGCGTATCCAGCAGTCGGGCCGGCGTGAGCGTCCGGAAGGCCCCCGACACCACCGGGGCACCGGCCAGGAAGTAACCCGACACGTCGGCCACCAGTTGCGTTCTCCCCGCCGATCCGTTGAAGAGCCGGGTGGTTCCGGACCTCGTCGTCGGCGCGATCGCGAAGTTCGCCACCGTCTGTCCGGCCCGGAATCCGACGTTGGAGGTCCCCGGTGGACCGCCGGTGAAGACGGTCAGGTAGCCGGGTGCGGTCGGTGCGGTCACCGTGACGGTCAGCGCGGCTGCGGCAACTCCGGTGGCCGGTACGTGGGCGCTGCCGTCGACCTGCAGGGTCAGGCTGCCGTGGTCGGCCAGCGGTCCGATCGGAGCACCCCAGCCGGTCCTGGTGTCCAGCAGCCGGGCCGGCACCACCGGCACGAAGGTACCCGCCGCCGTCGGTGTCCCGGAGCGGTAGTAGCCGGCGATGTCGACGAGCAGCTGGGCGGTTCCCCGAGAGCCGTTGTACGGCAGTATTTTTCCATCCATACCGATGGGCATGACGGTGAGGCCCGCGGTCGTCTCCCGTGGTGTGAAGTCGAGGATCGAGGCCACCGGCCGGGGCGCCCCCGACGGGTAGACGGTGACGTAGCCGGCGGCCGTCGGCGCCGTGACGGTGACGTTGACCGCCAAGGCGGACACGGTAGCCGATACACCGCCGCGGCCGGCGATCTGGACGGAGGCCGTACCGCCCGGTGGTAGGGCGCCGAGCCCCGAGCGGGTGTCCAGCAGCCGCACCGGAGTGACCGGCACGAAACTGCCCGGCGCTGGCTGCACGCCCGGTGGCGGTGGCGGTGGCGGCGGTGGGGGTGGTGGGGGTGGCGGGCGTGGCGCCACCAACGTGGCCAGATGCGCCTTGAACGCGGTACCCAGTGGGGCGCGTGGGGTGCCGGCGTCATCGGACAGCAGTGCCAGAGTCAGGCTCGCCTCGGTCCACCAGGCCCAGGGCAGGTAGCCGATGCCGTGGGCGTCGGCCCAGACCATGTAGGAATTGATGAAATCGGCGGTGCCGTCCTCCTCACCGAATTCGCCGGTGATCACCGGGACGACGGCGGCCACCGGCGCGACCGTGGAATTCCAGCAGACGACGGTGGAACAGTGTTGTCCCGTGTAGTTGTGGAAGGACGCCACCAGTTGGCCGTCGGCCGGTCGGTTCGCCAGCCAGCCGGTGAGGTCGTTGGAGTAGTCGAGTCCGCCCAGCAGGATCGGTTGCGCTGCACCGGTTGCGCGGATGGCCGCCACGATGGCCGCCATACCGGTCGCGGTGTAGGTCCGGCCGGAAAGGGCGGCCGTGTAGTCGTCCTCGATCGGCGCCTGGCAGCCGCCGGATTTCCAGCAGCTCCAGCTCAGCTGGAATGCCCAACTGCCGGTGGCGGCGTTCCAGCGCGAGTAGGGCTCGTTGTAGGCGTCGAACATCACCGAGTGGTTCGACCTGAAGGCGGCGGCGACGGAGGGCCAGAACAACAGCGAATTGCCATCCGGCGTCGCTCGCTGGCCGAACACGGCGGGTCCGCCGGTGGTCGAGGAGTGCAGGTCCAGGATGACCACCAAGCCGGCCGCGTTCAGCCGACGAACGACTGCACCGCGGCGCGGTAACCGGCGGCGGTTGCTCCTGGACCGGCCGGCGACCCGTTCGTGCCGAGCCAGCAGTCCTGGTTCAGAGGCAGACGGACGGTGTCGGCCTTCCACGAGGCGATGGCCGTCGCCGTGGCTGCACCCGCACTGTCCCGGGAGTACCCCCAGCCCTGCGCACAGGCGTACTCGAAGCTGGGCCAGTTCACCCCGTGCGGAATCCATACGGCACCGGATCTGGTGTCCAGCAGGTGGTTCCCGGACACCATCGGCGTCGGGGCCGCCTGGATCCGGCCGGCCGAGAGCTGGCCCGCCGGGACCTGGGCCGCCAAGGCCGGGCGCGGTGCGTTCGCCAGCAGGCAGGCCGCGACGAGCAGCGTCCCGATCCATCCGCGCCATGGTCGAGTGATCATTTGAGGGTCATTCTCCGTGGTCGGCTGCCGATCCGGTATCCCCTGGTCGGAGTGCACACCACCACCATCTGACGAGCCAGGGACCACTCAGAGCGACCCCGACGTCAACTCACCCCGACAGCCGGCGATCCCGGCTCACAGCTGGATGGTTCCGCGGACGTCACCGAGCCCGCGGGCGATCAGCAGTTTCCCGCCGGGGGTCAGTGCGGTCCAGCGATCGACCGAGGTGTCCCACCGCCGCCACAGCCTCGCGTCGGTCGCGACGGTGACGGTACTGCTCAGACCGCCGGCCACCCGGGCGGCCTGCCAGCCGACCAGGCGGACCGGTTGGTCGGCCTCGACCGGCTGGAAGTAGACCTGCACGACCTCCCGGCTGTCCCGTGCACCGGAGTTGGTGATGCACACCTCGACCGTCGGCGAGGTGGAGCCGCCGGGCACCAGCGCCGGTTCGGCGTACTCCCAGGTGCTGTAGCCGAGGCCATGGCCGAGCCAGAAGGCCGGTGCCGGAGCGTGTCCGGCGGCGTGGCCGCGGTAGCCGATGAAGGTTCCCTCCGTGTATTCCAGGGTCCCGTCCGTCGGGGTCACCGACCAGGCGGGAGCGGCGTCGTCCGCGACCGGGAACGTGGTGACGAGCCGGCCGGCCGGTTCGATGTCACCGACCAGGGTGGCCGCCACCGCGTGCCCGCCCTCCTGCCCGGGCAGACCGACCCAGAGCACGGCGTCGACCGCGTCCAGCCACGGCATCAGGATCGGTGTGGCCGCATTGACCACGACGACGGTCTGCCTGGCCACCGTCGCCACGGCAATGACGAGCGCATCCTGCGCGCCGGGAAGCGCGAGAGTGTCCTTGTCGACCGACTCGGTCTCCTGCTCCTCGGTCAGCCCGACGACGACCACCGCGACATCGGCTGCGGCAGCGGCAGCGACGGCAGCCGCCAGGACCTGCTCGACCGGAGGCGCCGCCGGGCGGGCGACCAGCCCGAGCAGACCGACCATCCCGAGGCCACCGGCGGCACCGGCATCGGGCCCCGGGCGAAGGTCCACCGTGGCGACGACGTCGAGTTCGCCGTCCACGTCGACGGTGAAGACCTTGGACGGTGGCCGCAGCACGGCCTCCCCGGGGTCGGCGGACGTCGGGGTGATGGTCGCCGTGAGGCGTTCGGTTCCAGCATCGAGTTGCCAGCGGCCGAGCCCCACGAAGCCGAGCTCGACGGGTCCGTGGGCGGTGATCCGGGCCCGGAAGACCGCGGTGGCAGCGGGTCTGGGGAGATCGTCGTCGAAACCGACCATGATCATCGGGGTGCCGTAGCGCATCAACGTCCCGCCGGCCCCCGGTCCGCGGATCGGTGACGAAGTCCGGGCGGGCGACCACCGGCCTGGTGCGGACCTCGACCCCGTCGGTGATGGTCAGCCGTCGTCCGAGCAACTCGAGCAGACCCTGGGCGACGCTGACCTGGTAGGGCGGGTTGACCTGGGCCGAACCGCCGCCCATGTCGATCGTCTCGATCGCATGCCGGCCGATCAGGGCGACCGAGCTGTGGGGGGCCAACGGGAGGACTCCGGAGTTGGTCAGCACGGTGATACCGTCGGCGGCCAGTCGGGTGAGCTGTTCGCGGCGGATGCTGCTGTCCGGTGCGGGCAGGTCCGTCGGGAAGACCCGCGGCCCGCCGAGGGCACCGACCCGCTCGGCCAGCAACAGGATCCGGCGGAGGTGGTCGTCGATGGTGGTTTCGTCCACCTCGCCGGCCCGTACTGCGGCGACGAGTGCGTCGCCCCACGGCCCGGCCGGACCCGGCATGACCAGGTCGAGCCCTCCGTTGGCCGCTGCGGCCGCGGTCTTGGTGGCGAACCAGTCGGACATCACCAGGCCGTCGAAACTCCACTCGCCCTTGAGGATTCGGTTGATGACGTGGTCCTGTTCGGTCGCGGCGACACCGTTGACGTCGTTGTAGGCGGCCATCACCGACCAGGGCTGCGACTCCTGCACGGCGATCTCGAACGGCAGCAGGTAGAGCTCCCGCAGCGTCGCCTCGTCCAGCCGGCTGTTCATCGAGTTGCGCTGGGTCTCGGACTCGTTGGCCACCAGGTGCTTCAGGCAGGCGCCCACGCCGTGCCGCTGCAGACCCCGGACGTAGGCGGCGGCGAGTCGGCCGGTCAGCAGCGGGTCCTCGGAGTAGGCCTCGAAAAGCCGTCCTCCCAGCAGGGAGCGGTGCAGGTTGATGGTCGGGCCCAGGACCACGTGGATCTCCTGGGCCATGGCCTCCTCGGCGAGGAGGCCACCGACGAGTTCGGCGTTGTCCTGGCTCCAGGCCGAGGCCAGGAGGGTGGCGTTGGGAAACAGCGAGACCTGCCGTCCCCCGGTGAACTTCAGGCCGCGGACACCGGTCGGCCCGTCGGACAGGGCGATCTCGCCGAGTCCGATCGACGGTTCCGGAGTCATCGTGAACGCAGTGTGGCCGGTCAGCAGGGTGACCCTGCGCTCCAGCGGGAGGCCGGCGACGAGCGCGTCGAACCGGTCGGCGGTGGGCGCGGTCGGCTCGGTGACCGGGGTGCTGTTGTTGCCGTTCTGGGACATCGTCATCCTTGGGCGGTCGGGTTGGAGCAATCGTGTGCGTGCCCGGACCTGCCCGACCTGAACCACCTGGCCGAAGTTCGCGTCCGTTCCAGGGACAGCTTGCGCGGGAGGGTGAGGTGGGTCAAGCTCAAACGGCCAGGAACAAACCGGTGCCCACCGAAACGGGCAGGCAAGCCGGTGAAGAACCGGGCCGACGCAGGTCGTGGATGCGAGGAGATGCGGGATCAGCGAGGGAGGCGACGGCGCCATGTACGCGGTGGAGCGTCGCCAGCAGATCCTGGCCATCGCGCGGCGTGACGGTCGGGTCGCCGTCAACGACCTCGCCGGCAGCTTCCTGGTGGCGCCGGAGACGGTTCGCCGGGATCTGGCGGACCTGGCGAAGCAGGGTCTGGTCAACCGGGTGCACGGAGGTGCGCTGCCGGCCGACCGGATCGGTTTCGAGGGGACCGTCAGCAGCCGATCCGCACGCAACCAGCCGGAGAAGACGCGTATCGCCGCGCGCGCCCGGGCCGAGATCCGTGACGCCGAGGTGATCTTCCTGGACGAGGGCTCGACGGCCGTGATGGTGGCCCTGACGCTGGACCCGGAACGCCCGCTGACCGTCGTCACCGGCTCGATCCCGGTGGTCACCGTCCTCAACGCCCACCCCCGCATCTCGTTGATCCTGCTGGGCGGCCCGGTCCGATCCGGTTCGCTGGCCGCAGCGGGTGCCCTGCCGGCCGGCATGCTGTCGGAGTTCGCGATCGACGTCGCCTTCCTCGGGGCGAACGGGGTGACCGCCCGGCACGGTCTGAGCTGTCCCGATCTGGCCGTCGCGACGGTGAAGACGGCTGCGGTGGCTGCTTCTCGTCGTCGGGTGCTGCTGGCGGACGCCACCAAGTTCGGCCACGACGCGTTCGCCAGATTCGCCAGGGTCACCGACATGGATCTGATCGTCACCGAGACCTCCGCGCCCGGAGGGGTCGTCGAAGCCATTCGCAAGCAGGGGGTTCAAGTGGTCCTCACATGATCCTGACCGTCACGCCGGCACCGGGCCTCGATCGGACGTACCGGGCCGCGCAGATGCTCGAAGGTCGTGTCAACAGGGCGATCTCGAGCGAGGTCGAGGCAAGCGGCAAGGGCGTCAACGTGTCCAGGGCGCTGGCTGCCGCCGGGGCCGCCACCGTCGCCGTTCTCCCCCTCGGCGGCCCGGAGGGTCGTCATCTGGCCGAACTGCTGACCGCGGATGCGGTGCCGTTCCTGGCCGTGCAGACATCGATACCCACCAGGACCAATACCACGCTGGCCGTTGTCGGCCACTCCACCACGAAGATGAATGCGCCCTCCCCGGGCTTGCCGGAATCGGTCTGGGACGACGTGAAGCGGATCGTCGAGGACCTGCTGCTGCAGCACCCGGGCGCCTGGGTGCTGTGTTCCGGGTCTGTCCCGGCCGGCGCTGATCAGTTGCCGGCGCAACTGGTCGAGTTGGCCCGGCGGCTCGGTGCGCGCAGCGCGGTCGACTCCTCCGGCGCGGCGCTGGATGCGGCGCTGGCGGCCCGGCCCGATCTGATCGCCCCCAACCACCTCGAACTGGCCGAGCTGATCGGGGTCGACGTGCACACCCTCGATCCCGACGGTCGCGATTCCGCCGGAACATCCCTGGTCGAGCTGGCTTCCGGCTGGGCGCAACAACTCTCGGCGCGCACCGGTGGCGCCGTGCTGGCGACGCTGGGTGCCGGCGGCGCGGTCTACGCCGACGGCCGCGGCTGTTGGCACGCCGTCGCGCCGGCCATCGTGCCGGTCAACACCGTCGGTGCCGGTGATGCGCTGCTGGCGGGCTTCCTGTCGGTCGCGGGCTCGGCGAATCCGGGCGAGATCCCAGCGCCCGGCGGTGCGCTCGCCACCGCGGTGGCCTGGGGGACCGCCGCCTGCGCGATGCAGAGCACCTCCGGTGACGTGGCGGGCGGGGCCGACGTCACCGCCGTCCGCATCACCGCCCTGTCCTGACCATTCCGACCCGCCCAGTAGAAGGACCTCCATGACCGCCGACAGCCCGACGCCCACCGACAGCCCCATCCTCCCGCCCGTGACGCCGCTCGATCTCCTGGTGGTCGGCGACGGGTTCATCACGGTCGACGACTATGCCGACGCTCTCGGTCATCTGCCGCCCGATCGAGCCGGCCGGTTGTCCCTACGGGGTGTTGCGCTGACCGGTAACAAGTCCGAACATCATGCGGCGCAGGCCATCATGGAAGTCAGAGGACCGAACCAGGTGCCCGCGTCACCCGAGATCCTGGCCGCCGTCGCAGGTGCCGCCGTGCTCGGCCTGCACTTCGCGCCGGTCGGGGCCGACGTCATCGCGGCCGGCGCCGATCTCAAGCTGATCTCGGTCGCCAGAGCGGGCCTGGAGAACATCGACGTGGCCGCCGCCACGGCCCGCGGTATCGGTGTCGTCCCGGCGATGGGGCGGAACGCCGGCGCGGTCGCCGAACTGCAGATCGGTCTGATGCTGTCCGAGACCCGCAACATCTCCCGCGCCGACCAGTCGATCAAATCCGGCGGATGGCGCAAGGACTTCCCGGGGAGCCGGGTCGAGATCGCCCATTCCACCGTCGGTATGGTCGGGTTCGGCCACGTCGGGAGGGTGTTCTCGCAGCGGGTCTCCGGATTCGGCCCGAAACTGATCGCCTACGACCCTTACGCCTCGGCCGAGTCGCTCGCCGAGTCCGGTGTCACCAAGGTGGACAGCCTGATCGACGTCTTCGAGCAGTCGGACTTCATCCTGGTCCTGGCCAGGTTGTCGCCGGAGACCTCCCGCTTCATCGGCAGGGAGCAGTTCGCCGCCATGAAGGCGGGCGCCTACTTCATCAACGGTGCCCGCTCCCGGCTGGTCGACTACGACGCCCTCTACGAGGTACTGGCAGCCGGCGGCATCTCCGGTGCGGCGCTGGATGTCTTCGACGACGAGCCACTGCCACCCGACTCACGCTGGCGGAAGCTGGACAACGTCACCATGACCACCCATTTCGGCGGTGACACGGCCGGCACCAACATCACCTCCGCCCGGATGGTGGTCGCCGCCGCAGCCGAATTCGCCGCCACCGGCAGGGTGTTCGAGGCGGTCAACGCGAAGGAACTGGGTTGGCGGTGAGCGGCGGCTACCTGGTCGGCGTCGACGCGGGCCACACCGTCATCAAAGCGGCCGTCTTCGACGATCGTGGCGCCGAGATCGGCCGTGGCGCAAGGCCTACTGCAACCTTCAGCCTGCACCCGCGTTGGCAGGAGAGGGACATGGACGTCGTCTGGACATCCGCGGCCGGCGCCGTTGCCGACGCACTGGCCGACGCGGGCATCGACGCCTCGGAGGTGGTCAGCGTCGGGATCGGTGCGCACGGCGACGGTCTCTACCTGGTCGACGCCGGTCTCCGTCCGGTCAGGGCGGCGATCCTGGCCACCGACTCCCGGGCGGCGTCCTACTGCGACCGCTGGAACACCGGCGCGGTGTCCGAGCGGCTGATGGCCATCACCGGGCAGGTCCCGGCGCCCTACACCCCCCCCGCCACGCTGTCGTGGCTGCGGGACCACGAGCCCGAATCTTTCGAGCGGGCCGCGCACATGCTCTTCTGCAAGGACTGGCTCCGTCTGCAACTGACCGGCGAGGTGGCCACCGACCCCACGGAGGCGGCTGCCGGGCTCTGCGACGTCCGGGCCCGTCAGTGGTCCCCGGAGGCGATCGAGCTCTGCGGGCTGACCGACGCGGCGCACCTGCTGCCGCCGATCCTGCCGAGCGCGGCGGTGGCCGGCCGGGTCACGGAGAAAGCATCCGCTGCAACGGGTCTGCGGGTGGGCACGCCGGTCATCACCGGCAGTCATGACGTCCACGCCGCCGCTCTGGGCATCGGAGCGCTGACGCTGGGAAGCGTCAGCGCGATCATGGGCACCTTCAACATCAACCAGTTGGTCGGGCCGGACGCGCTGCCCTCGTGGCAGTGGCAGGCGCGGGGTTCCCTGACCGACGGACGGTTCCTGCTGATGTCCACCTCGCCGGCCGGGGCGACGGCGGTCGACTGGGTTCGGCAGGTCACCGTCCAGCCGTCCGACTTCGTCGGCGAGGCGGTCGCGGCGGCTCTGGCCGACCGCGGCGGCGGGGCGGTGGCCCCGGACGACCCGTTCTTCCTGCCGTTCGTCTACGGCACCATGCTGACGCCGGCGATCCGAGGTGCCTTCACCGGTCTCGGTAGTTGGCACGGACCGGCCGACATGCTGCGGGCCGGCCTCGAGGGTGTCGTCTTCACCCACCGCTATCACCTCGAGGCGCTGGAGAACGCCGGGCCCATCGACACCCGCCCCGTCCGTCTTGCGGGAGGTGGAAGTCGTAGCGCCGCATGGACCCAGCTGTTCGCCGACGCCACCGGGCTGTCGGTGGAGGTGACCGACGCGGTCGAGGCGGGTGCCCGGGGATCGGCCATGCTGGCCGGCGTCGGAGCCGGTGTGTTCGCCGACATCGACCAGGCGGCGCAGGCCTGCGTCACGGTCGTCCGGACCCAGCACCCCCGTCCGGAGCGCAAGCCGCTGCTGGACAGTCGCTACCGCATCTGGTCGGCCACCGTGGCGGCCCTGCAGTCGGTCGAGGCGCGGTGACGGCCCCCTCGGCGCATACAAGAACTCCCGCCGCGCCCGCTTCGGCCCGCATCGGGGCGCGCAGACCTTGAAACGGGCACTTCTGTCTGCGCAACCGGCCATTCGTCCGCACTCACGACCCAGGGAGACCCAGTGACCTTGTCAGACCCCCGCCCGCTGCTGGCCGGTGCCAGCGCGGGCGGCTACGCCGTCGGTGCGTTCAACGTGATCCAGATCGAGCACGCCGAAGCCATCGTCGCCGGTGCCGAGCGAGCCGGACTGCCGGTAGTACTGCAGGTCTCGGAGAACACGGCCGCATTCCACCGTGGGCTGGCCGGGATCGGGGCGGCCAGTCTGGCGATCGCCGCACAGGCAACCGTTCCGGTGGTGGTCCACCTCGACCACGCTGAGAGCGAAGATCTGATCGACCAGGCCGTCGCCCTCGGCTTCACCTCCGTGATGTTCGACGGTGCCAAGCTGCCCTACGAGCAGAATCAGGTCCGTACGGCCGCGGTGGTGGCTCGCTGCCATTCCGCCGGCGTCGCCGTCGAAGCCGAGCTCGGCGAGGTCGGCGGCAAGGACGGTGCGCACGCCCCCGGGGTGCGGACGGACCCGACCGAGGCGGCGGCTTTCGTCGCCGCGACCGGGGTGGACAGCCTCGCGGTAGCGGTGGGGACCTCCCACGCGATGGCCGACCGATCGGCCCAGGTCGATCTGGAACTGGTCAGGTGGCTCCACCAGAGTGTGCCGGTTCCGCTTGTGCTGCATGGCTCCTCGGGCGTCGACGACCCCGGGCTGGTCGCTGCGGTCAAGGTGGGCATGGCGAAGGTGAACATCGCGACCAGGCTGAACCAGGTGATGACCGCGGTGGTCCGGCAGGTGCTGCACGCTGATCCGAAGGTCACCGATCCGCGGAAGTACCTCGGCCCCGGACGGGACGCCGTGGCCGCCGAGGTGGCGATGCTGCTCCGGCTCCTGCACGGCTGAGTCTCCGCGCCACGTGGTCTGGGTTCGAGCCTGGTGATAGCCGGAACTAGGATCGACCCGGTCCGGCAGCGCGGCCGCGACGCGCAGTACGCCAACGAGGAAGAGGCATCCATGGCCGGCATCACCGCAGCCCGTATCTCCGAGGTCATCGGAGCGGTCCCGACGGGTCTGTTCATCGGCGGGGACTGGACCGCCGGTGACGGGAAGGTCGCGGTCGAGGACCCGTCGAACGGTGAAACCCTGAGCGAGGTCGCCGACGCGTCGCCGGCGCAGGGGATGCTCGCCCTCGACGCAGCCGTCGCGGCCCAGAAGGATTGGGCGGCCACGCATCCACGGGTCCGCGGCGAGATTCTGCGCAGGGCCTTCGAGCTGCTGATCGCCCGCACCGAGGATTTCGCCCTGCTGATGACGCTGGAGATGGGCAAACCCCTGGCGGAGGCCCGCGGCGAGGTCGTCTACGGCGCCGAGTTCTTCCGCTGGTTCTCCGAGGAGGCCGTGCGGATCGCCGGCCGTTACGCCACCGCGCCGTCCGGCGGTACCCGGTTGTTGACGATGAAACAGCCGGTCGGGCCGGTGTTCGCGATCACGCCCTGGAACTTCCCGCTGGCCATGGGCACGCGCAAGATCGGGCCGGCGCTCGCTGCCGGCTGCACCGTCGTGATCAAACCGGCCGAGCTGACGCCGTTGACGACCCTGGCCCTGGCCTCGTTGCTGACCGAGGCGGGACTGCCCGCCGGGGTGGTCAACGTCGTCACCACTTCGCGCGCCGGTGCGTTGTCCGAACCGATCATCCGCGACCCCCGGCTGCGCAAGCTGACCTTCACCGGGTCGACCCCGGTGGGCCGCAAGCTGATCGAGCAGTCGGCGCAGCAGGTGCTCAAGGTCAGCATGGAACTCGGCGGCAATGCGCCGTTCGTCGTCTTCGCCGATGCGAATCTCGACCGCGCGGTCGACGGGGCGATGCTGGCCAAGATGCGCAACATCGGTGAGGCGTGCACCGCGGCCAACCGGTTCATCGTGCACGAATCGGTCGCGGAAGAGTTCTCCCAGCGGCTGGCCGCCCGGATGGGGGCGATGGTCGTCGGGCGGGGTATCGACGACGGTGTGCAGGTCGGGCCGCTCATCAATGATGCTGCGGTGGAGAAGGTCTCGGAGCTTGTCGCCGATGCGCTCGATCATGGCGCGAAGGTGCTCACCGGCGGCGACAAGGTGGGGGACAGGGGCTATTTCTACGCCCCGACGGTGCTGACAGGTGTGCCACGAACGGCCAGGATGTTCAGCAACGAGATCTTCGGCCCGGTCGCCCCGATCACCACCTTCGGCAGTGACGACGAGGGCATCGCACTGGCCAACGACACCGAGTTCGGCCTCGTCGCCTACGCCTTCACCGAGAGCCTGACCCGGGCGCTGACGGTGGCCGAACGGCTGGAGACCGGCATGGTCGGGATCAACCAGGGCATCGTGTCCAACCCGGCCGCGCCGTTCGGCGGCGTCAAGGCCTCCGGTCTCGGGCGAGAAGGCGGCAACGAGGGCATCGAGGAATACCTGGAGACCAAGTACGTCGGGATCGCTCTGTAGAGACCTGCCCCACGCCCGCTGACGTGCCGCACCCGCTGACGTCCTGCAGAGTGGTGGCTATAGCCAGCACTCTGCAGGACGTCAGCGGGTCTCTGCTACCCCGACTGCTCGTGATCGAGTCTGCGGTTGACGAAATGCTGCAGTGCGAGGGTGCAGGCATTGTTGGTCAGCCAATAGATCAGAATCGCCACCGGGAGGAATGCACCACCGAGCAGGACGCCGAGGGGAAGGACCCAGATGGTCAGCTTGTTCATGATCGATGCCTGCGGGTTGATCGGCCCCGGGGTGGACTGTCTCTTCACGGCCGCCCGGGCGGTGAAATACGTTGCCAACGCAGCGATGAGCATCAGCGGCAGCGCGACGAGGACGACGTCGAACCTCGTCACGTGATCGCTGTAGGCGGCCAGCTGGGATGTGGTCGATCTGATCGCCGCCGAGAGTGGCGACCCGGCCAGCTTGGCGCCGAGAAAATTCTGCACGTCGGGTAGGCCGAAGACGTAGTTCGGCGTCGTGGCGTTGTCCGCAATGCTCAGTCGCAGCGGCGCTCCGGTGCGGTTGAACGACCGCAGCACGTGGTAGAGGCCGAGGAACATCAGTGCCTGGGCGATGCCGGGAAGGCATCCGCCGAGCGGACTGATCCCGTTGGCCTTGTGCAGATCCTGGGTCGCTTTGGCGAGGGCGATGCGATCACCCGCATGGTGGCGTTGCAGCGTTTTGATCTGTGGCTGCAACCGTTGCACGACCCGTTGGCGACGGGCCTGCCGGAGGAACGGTAGGAACAGCGCCGCGCGAAGGGTCAGGACGAGGAAGACGACAGACAGCGTCCACGCAATACCGTCGGCCGATCCCAGGACAAGGGCGAAGATCTGGTGCCAGGCCCACAAGAGGGCGGACACCGGGAAATAGATGAAGTCGAGCATGGAAGGGGCCTCACTGCTGGGCGTGCTCGATGCGGCGCAGCCGTACGAGAGGCGCGGCAGAGCACGGGGATCCGGTCGGATGGGTAGGAGTGACCGGGACCTGAGGCGTGGAAGTGGTTGTCGCGCAGGCTCAGGTCGGTCGTGGACCGGATCCGGGTGCACGAGATCGCGGACGACCGGGCGTGTCCGGGCTGCTGAGCCTGCGGAAAGCGCCGTGCAGGCGGCGTTCGCTGGCATCCAGCGGTGCGACCCCGGCTGCGGCCTGTCGCCGGCCGGCGGGCTCCCGGGCGGCGCAGACGAGCACCGTGGCCATGATGGCGAGGGCGGCGATCGCCGCAGTCAACGCCAATTGCCCACTCCCGGCGTCGGCCGAGGGGAGAACGAGGAGAAGAAGCACGAGCCCACAGACGGTTTCAAGCCAACCGCGCACGTCGCCTCCCTCGGTCATCTGAAATCCGACGGTCTTTGGACCAGACGCTACTCCGGATCCAGGCGATATTCGAAGCTTCGCGCGGTCAGACCTGGCCGGGGACCATGCCGTACCTGGCCAGCGGTTCGACCAGTGCCCGCTCCTCGTAGGACAGGTGGGACAGCAGGGTATCCGTCAGGGCATCGACGGCATGCTGCAGCCCACGACGACCGGTGGGATCCCTGATGAAAGCGACGAGCGCCGCGTCGACGTCCTCGAGCACCTCGTGGATGACGATGTGCTCGGCCTGCAGTCGGTCGACGGTCGGCACCAGGGTGGCGTCCGACCTCCGCAGGTGCACGAAGATGCTCCGGTCCTCCAACGAATGGTGCGCGGTGACCAGCCGGCAATACGACGCGCAGTACGCGCCGACCGTCCACTCGTTCTGGCGCATCGTCATCGCATTGATCTCCGAGCGGGCAGCGCCGGCGTCCATCAGGCCGGCGGTGACCTGCCTGATGACATCACGCACCTGCTCGAGTTCCTTCCGCAGGTGGTCGTGCACGTCGATGAGGTGACCGGCGACCGCTCGCCCCATGTCGGTGTACACGACGTCGTCCGGAACCGGCGGGTATGGCCTTTCCGACTCCTGCCAGGGCGATGACGCCAGCAGGCGCTCGCCGGTGTCCGGGGTGGGGCGGACGCCCAGCGCGTCCGGAACGTGATCGACCGGCGGCGCGATCGACACTGTGGCGGTGTGCACAGCGACTGTGGGGGAACCGATCCGAGCCGTTCTACTGTCGTTCTCGACGATCTCCAGGACAGCCGGCATCGTCTCGGCGCCGAATCGTTCGATGTCCGCGGCATGGTCGCCCGGGGCGATGAAAACACTGATCCCGTACTCCAGGGCCAGTTCGGCCAGCCGGTCGACGTCGAGATCTTCGGGCCGGAGATTGAGAAGGCGGCGGATGTCGTGTGGATCACGGCCGGCCGCAGCGGCTGCGTCATCGATCCGGGCGTTGCCCTCGGCCAGCGCGGACGTCGATGGCAGGTACCCCATCGACGGCAACCACCCGTCGGCCAGAGTGCCGACCAGGCCGAGCATCCGCGGCTTGTAGGCCCCGAGCCAGATGGGTATTTCGTGCAGCGGAGCCGGTCCGCGTTTGGCGCCGTGGATCGGGTAGTGCTGGCCCGCCAGGAAGACCCCGCCCTTCTCTGACGTGTCCCAGATCGCCCGGATGACGGCGATCGCCTCGGCCAGGGCTTCGACCGAATCACCTGCGGTCAAACGCGTTCCGCCCATCGCCTCGATGGCGTCCCAGAACGCACCGGCGCCGAGTCCGAGATCCACCCGTCCGCCGGACAGCCGGTCCAGGGTCGCGGCCGCCCTGGCCAGCACCGCCGGTGGTCGCAACGGCAGGTTGATGACGTTGGCCGACAGGTGGACCCGTTCGGTGCGGGCGGCGACGTAGGACATCAGGGTCCAGGTGTCGAGCATGGCCGGCTGGTAGGGATGGTCCTGGAAGGTCACCAGATCCAGGCCGGAATGCTCCGAGACCACTGACAGCGCAACGGCTTCCTCCGGACGGGCGGACCCAGAGGACACGAAGGACCCGAACAGCAGGGGGTGGCCGTAGTCGGTCATGTCGCCGTCCTTGGATGATGCGTCAACTTAAGATGATCCTGCGACACTACCCCCGGGCTCCACCGCCCCCGGACGTCCTGCAGAGTGCGGCCTATTGGCCGCACTCTGCAGGACGTTGCCGGGAACACTGTCAGGACGTTGCCGGGAACACTGTCGGGACGTTGCCGGGAACACTGTCAGAGGCAGGCGCCGGGGTCGATGTTGTCGGCGATGCGCGCCATGATCGTGTGCAGACTGCTCCGCTCGCCGGGGGTCAGGATGCCGAACACGTGCGCGCGTACCGTCTGGACCAGTCCGGGCACCGCGAGCAGGAACACCCGCGTTCCCTCGCCGGTGATCACCGTGTTGAGGCCGCGGCGGTCGGTGGGGTGCGGCTCCCTGGTGACCAGCCCGCGGGCCACCAGCTGGTTGATCTGGTAGTTCAACCGCGTCTTGGGGGAGACCAGCAGGGCGGCAAGGGCTCCCATGCGCAGTCGGCCGTCCGGCGCTGCGGCCAGCCGCGACAGGATCTCGAACTCGGGATGGCTCAGGTCCGCTGATTCCCGCAGGTGCTGATCGATCACGCGCTCCAGGAGCTGGCTTCCGCGCTGGTAGGCCACCCACACGGCGCCCTCGTCTCCAGAGATCCATTCGGCCGGGTTCATGTGATCCATCCTACTCACTTGTGCAGAACTGAACTACTGCGGTAGATTGTTGTTCAGTATTGAACGACCTGTAGTCCGCAGGTCGCGCACCCGCCGGTGCCGCCCGACCAGGACGAGCACCCAGATACGAAAGCTGGCATGTGATGAGTAGTGCAGCAGTCGCCGGTACGGCAGTCGAAGCGATTCCCACCGGCACCTATCAGCTCGAGACGGGCCGCTCCAGCGTGTCCTTCACCACCAGGCACATGTTCGGGCTCGCCGGCGTGAACGGGACCCTACGGCTGGCCACCGGTCAGCTCGTGGTGGCTTCACCCGCGACCGGAAGCGCAGTGTCCGCGCACGCCCCGGCAGTGTCATTCTCGACCGGCAATCCCAAGCGGGACGAACACGTCCTGTCGGCCGCGTTCCTGGACGCCGAGAAGAACCCTACCCTCGAATTCCAGGGGACCGAGCTGACCAGGGACGGCGACATCTGGCTGGCGGTCGGCACTCTGACGGCGGCCGGCGTGACTGCTCCGCTGGGACTGACCGTCACGGGGACCCGTCTGGAGGGCACGACCGTGATCGTCACCGCGACCGGTTCCATCGATCGCTACGCCCACGGTCTGGTCAAGATGAAGGGCATGGCCGGCCGCCGGCTGGCGCTGACCGTCTCTACGACCTTCACCAAGGTGTCGGCATGACCCCGCAGTTCGGCCGTCGTGCGGTGCTACTGGGCGGGGCAGGTGCGCTGGCGGCAGCGGCCGCCGCCATTCCGACGAACTCCTTCGCCGCCACCGGCTCCGGGTTGGCGAAGGCCCCCGCCTCGATCTCGAACGAGCAGCACCAACTGGCCGTGTTGTACAGGGCCGCGCTCGCCGAGGGTGGCAAGCTCACCGTCTACGCCGGCGGCGACACCCCGACCCAGCAGGATCAGGCCAGGTACGGGTTCCTGGCGCAGTTCCCGAAGATGGACCTGAACATGGTCGTCGACCTGAGCAAGGTGCAGGACGCCCGGGTCGACGCGCAGCTGTCCAGCGGCCGGGTGATCGCCGATGTCGTCGAGCTGCAGACCCTGGACGACTTTCCCCGGTGGAAGCGCGAGGGCGCACTGCGCCAGTACAGGCCGCTGGCCTTCGAGAAGGTCCGCCCGCAGTTCAAGGACGAGGACGGTTACTACACCGGCGTTGTCGTGCTGGCCTTCGCCAACGTCACGTCCACCTCGCTGGGAAGCGCGGCACCGGTCGAGGCCTCGGACTTCCTGAAGCCGGAGTTCAAGGGCAAGCTGATCTTCACCTATCCGAACGACGACGATGCGGTGCTCTTCTTCTTCCGCCAACTCGTCGAGAAGTACGGCTGGGGTTACCTGGAGAAGCTGATGGCGCAGAACCCGACCTTCGTGCGCGGGACGGCGGCGTCGGCCGGCGCGGTCTACGGCGGCTACGCCGAGGCCACCTTCGCCACCTTCTCGGGACTGCAGTCCGCTCCGACCGACCCGGCCAGGTTCACCCTCCCGGTGCACAGCCCGTTCGTCTCGTGGGCCCAGACCGCCGCCATATTGAAGAAGTCGCCGCACCCGGCTGCCGCCAAGCTCTACATCAGCTGGTTGCTGTCGACTCCGGTGCAGAGTAGTGGCGCGACCTGGAGCCCCCGAGCGGACATCCCGGTGCCGCCGGGATACCGCTCGATCTTCGCCTACCCGAACACCGACCCGACCGCCCTGCGCAGATTCCTGTCCGACCGCGAGTCGCTGGACCGTTTCAAGGCCCGGATCCAGCTCTACGTCGGCGATGTCACCGGCCCCAGCCCGACGGGAGTGCTCGGCTTCTATCCGGGAGCCTTCTGACGGTCCACCCCAGCCAGGCCAGGGACGTCCTGCACGGTGCGGCCGACAGGCCGCACTGTGCAGGACGTCAACGGGGCCCCTGGAAGGCAGGCTCAGCGGTAGCGCCCGGCCCGCCGGAGGCCACGCTGCTGAGCAGGCAGCAACTGCACGCCGGCGAGTTCCGTCGCCAGTGCCGCACCCATCCGTCGGCTGAACGGCGCCGGCTCCTGGCCGGCGTGCTCGAACTCCGGAACCATCGCGTCGACGATTCCGCGGCGGAGCAGATCGACGGCTCTGACGCCCTGGGCGCCGGCCATCTCCGCAGCGAACGAGATGTCCCCGTCGTGGACGATGGCGCTGGCCCCCTCCGGCGGCAGCGGGGAGAGCCAGGCATGACGGGCCGCGATCACCCGGTCGGCCGGGAGCAACGCCAACGCTGCACCACCTGATCCCTGCCCCAGCAGGACACACACCGTCGGTGCCTCCAGCTCGACGAGATCAGCCAGGCAGCGGGCGATCTCGCCGGCCAGGCCACCCTCCTCCGCCTCCTTCGACAGAGCCGCACCCGGAGTGTCGATGACGGAGACCAACGGCAGGTCGAGCTCGGCCGCCAGTCGCATGCCGCGCCGGGCCACCCGTAGCGCCGCCGGCCCGAGGAGGGTGTCGCCGGACTGCAGCGCGTGGTCCTGGCCGAGCAGCACGCAGGACAGACCGGAGAAGCGGGCGAGCACCAGTTGCAGGCCAGATTGCTGCTCGCCCTGACCGGTGCCCGAGAGCGGCACCACGTCGGTCGCGGCGAACCGCAGCAACTCGCGGACACCCGGGCGATCCGGCCGCCGGGTGAACTCGATCGACTCCCACGCCGAACATTCGGGCTGATCGGCGACGGCTGTGGGCTCTGGCCGGGTCGGCAGCGGTCCGGGCATCAGGACGTTCAGCGCACGTGAGCTGATGTCGGCGAACCGGTGCGGCGGAAGGACCGCGTCCAGCAGGCCGTGGGCGAGCAGGTTCTCGCTCGTCTGCACGTCAGCCGGAAATTCGGCTCCGTAGAGCGCCCGGTAGACCTTCGGACCGAGAAAGCCGATCAGCGCAACGGGTTCGCCCACCGAGACGTGACCGAGCGAACCCCAGGACGCGAAGACTCCTCCGGTGGTGGGATGACGCAGGTAGACCAGATACGGCAGCCCGGCGGCCTTGTGGGCGACGATCACCTCGGTGATGCGGACCATCTGGACGAACGCGAGCGTGCCCTCCTGCATCCTGGTGCCGCCGGAGGAGGTCGCGGCCAGCAGAGGCAGACCTTCCTGCGTGGCACGGCGGATGGCCAGGTCGAGACGGTCGGCGGCAGCGAGGCCGATCGAGCCGCCCAGGAAGCGGAACTCGTTGACCAGCAGGGCGACCCGGCGCCCCCTGATGGTCCCGGCCCCGGTCAGTACCGACTCGTCCGCACCGGACCTGAGCTCGGCGGCCACCAGTTCGGCCGCGTAGGACTGGCTCAGATCGTCGGGCCGGATCACCGGTGAGTCCCAGCTGACGAACGAGCCGGCGTCCAGCACGACTTCGATCAGTTCCGCGGCACCGAGACGTTCCGGCCGGACGGCGGGAGGTGGGGTCACGGCCGTCACGCTACTGCGGTGCGGGAATCGGTGATACCCGCAGATCGTTGTCCGAAGAAACCGCTACCACGAGGAGCCAGACCCGATGAGCAATCTCTTGGACCTTCCCGTCACCACCCTCGCCGGAGAACCGACCACGTTCGGAGCGCTGACCGCGGGGCGGGCCGCCCTGGTCGTCAACGTCGCCAGCCGCTGCGGCCTGACGCCTCAGTACGGCAAGCTCGAGGCCCTGCACGAGGAGTTCGAGGCGAAGGGACTCACCGTGATCGGATTCCCCAGCAACCAGTTCGCCGGGCAGGAACCGGGGACGGCGGAGGAGATCGCCGAGTTCTGCTCGGCCACCTACGGGGTCACCTTCCCGATGTCGGACAAGGTGGAGGTCAACGGCGACGGGCGCGACCCGATCTACGCCGCGCTGACCCAGGCCCAGGACGCGAAGGGCGAGACCGGTGACGTGCAGTGGAATTTCGAGAAGTTCCTGGTCGCCGCCGACGGGTCGGTGATCGGACGTTACCGTCCAGGCACCGAACCCGACGCTCCCGAGATCCGCGCCGACATCGAGGCCCTGCTCGGTTGACCGCCCTGGTCGGACGACCGCCCTGGTCGGATGACCGGCCACGGAGGCAGACGCGTCAGGCCGCGGATCAGCCGCCGTACTTCATCGCGGCGGCTTCCCAGGCGGCGTCGGCCTCCGGGTCGCGCACGATGACCTCACCGTCGTCGTCGAACTCCTCGTCATCGGGGTTCATCATCCCGTTGCCCATCAGGTCCGGGTCGAGCAGGGCCTGCTCGTCTGGCCGGAAGCGCAGCACGGTGTCGATGTAGGACTGCACGGCCTCCTCGATCGACACCTCGTGACCGGCCGCCTCGGATAGGAACCAACGGTGTTCGAGCACCTCGTGGAAGATCTCGGCCGGCTCCAGCTTGGCCGCCAGGTCGTCCGGGATGGCCTCCATCACCGGTTCGAAGACGTCACTGACCCAGTGACGGGCGACGGTGTCCTCGTCCACCTCGCTCTCCGGCATCACGGCCTGCGACCGGTAGGTGTCGAGGTCGTTGAGCACCCGGCGGGCCTGGTTCTCCTGCATGTCGAGGCCGGTCAGGTTGAGCATCCGCCGGCGGTGGTGACCGGCCTCGACGACCTGCGTCTGCACCAGGACGTGTGGGTCGCCGTCCTTCTCGTTGATCTGGATTTGGGCGACGTCGTACCCGAGCTTGTTGAGTCGCCGCAGGCGCTGCTCGATGCGCCACCACTCGTCGTCGCCCATGGTCTGCGGTTGGGTGAGTTCGGCCCACAGCTGCTCGTACTTCTCGATCACCGACACCGCGGTCGCCAGAGGGTCGACCTGGTCGGACAGCAGCCCGGACATCTGCAGATCCAGGAGTTCGCCGGCCAGGTTGGTCTCGGCGATGTCCAGGTCCTGCTGACGCTGCCCGTCCGACAGCGTCGGCCGCATCTCGCCGGTCTCGGCGTCCACCAGGTACGCGGCCAGCGCACCGGCGTCCCGGCGGAACAGGGTGTTCGAGAGCGAGCAGTCCTTCCACGCGAACCCGACGAGATGCAACCGGACCAGCAGTTCGGCCAGCGCATCCAGCAGTTTGGGTTCCAGGTCCGCGTCGAGCCGCCGGGAGAACAGGGCGCGATAGGGCAACGAGAAGCGCAGATGTTTCGTCACGAGCGCGGCGTCCAACGGCTCGCCGTCCGGGTTGGTCCGGTTGGCGACGACGCCGACCGCCTGCACCACCGGGATGCCGGCCTTGGCCAGGTCGCGGAGCAACTCGTACTCGTGCTCGGCCAGCCCCTGGCTGATTTCCTTGATGGCGTAGACGATCCCGCCCATCCTGACGAACCTTACGACGTGCCGTGAGATACCGCGGGGGAGACTGACCAGCTTCTCCTTCGGCCACTCCTCCAGCGGGGTCGACCAGGGCAGGGTCAACAGGTCGGTGGGGTCCGGTCCGGTCGCGAATTGCATACGCACGCGGCAAGCGTGGCACAGCCACGGTGGTTGCGCTGCCAGGCAAGGCGTGACACCGCAGTCCAGCTCATCGCAGGGTTCATCGACGGCTCGTCCGACGGCTCATCCGACGGGCACCCGGACCATGCTCCGGTTGATCGACGTCAGCGACCCGGCGCCCGTCGCCGCCATGGCCTGCCGGAGCTCCGCGGTGAGGCCTTCCAGCACACTGCCCACCCCGGCGGCCCCGGCCGTGGCCAGTGCCCAGAGGACCGGTCGCCCGACGCCGACCGCGGTGGCTCCGAGGGCCAGGGCTCTGAGAACGTCGCCACCTGAACGAATTCCGCCGTCCACCAGGACCGGAACGCGTTTCTCGACCGCTTTCGCCACACCGGCGAGGGCGACGGCGGTGGGGATCACGCCGGCCACCTGCCGCCGACCGTGGTTGGACACGATGATGCCAGCGGCGCCGGCATCGACCGCAGAGGTGGCGTCATCGGGGTGCAGGATGCCCTTGACGTAGACCGGAAGTCCGGCCGCCTCCGCCAGGTCCGAGATGTGTTCCGGCCGGAGGTCGGAGTCGATGCCGGCCGTCATCCGGGCCCAGCCGAGCCCGGGAAAATTGGCGGGCAGCGCCGACAGCCGGGCCCGGGCGTCCTCCCGGAACGGTGCCTCGGCAAGTCCGCCGGACAGGTCCACCGTCAGGACCAGGGCCTGGGCGCCGGCCGCGACGCAGCGGGCCACGTAGTCGTCGCTCAGTGCACGATCTCTCATCAGGTAGACCTGTGCCCACCACGGGCCGGGGCCGGCCGCACCGAACACGCCGACCTCGACGGCCGCCGAACTGGAGTAGACCAGGAGGGCGCCGGCGGCCGCCGCGCCCCGCGAGCTGGCGACCTCCCCCTCGGGGTGTGCGAGACCGTGCGCGGCTGTGGCGGCCACCATCACCGGCGTCCGCAACGCTGCGCCGCCCAGCTCCAGGGTGCTGTCGACGCCGGTCAGGCTCTGCATCACCCGGGGCACGATGCCGATCCGTTCCCAGGCCTCGTGGTCGGGCTCTGCGTCCGGTCGGCCGTCGGCCACACCCTGGTAGTACTCCCACGACGGCGCGGGAAGGGCGGCTCGGGCGGCGGCCTTGAGAGCGTCGAAATCCATGGGTGGATACTGACCGTTCTCGGCAGCCCTCTGGGCACCGGGGTCGGGACCGACCTCGCCGGGAACGACCAGAGGACACAGATGGCAGGCAGAGCAAGCACTTTCGCAATCGACCGGCTCGAGGTCACGGTCGCCGGCGACTCCCGGGAGGCCGGACGGCTGGCGGCCGCCGACGTCGCCGGGTCCCTGCGATCGCTCACGGCCGTGCGGGAGTCCGTGCGGGTCGTCTTCGCCGCGGCGCCTTCGCAGTCGGTCATGCTGGCCGCACTGGTGCGGGCGCCCGGAATCGACTGGATGCGCGTCCGGGCCTATCAGATGGACGAGTACCTCGGGTTGCCCTCCGATGCGCCCCAGCGATTTGGGAACTGGTTGCGACGCAACCTGTTCGACCATGTCCCGCTGACGTTCCACCCACTCGACACCGAAGGCGGCTACCTCGATCCGGCCCCGGTGGACCTGGTCTGCCTCGGCATCGGCGAGAACGGTCACCTGGCGTTCAACGATCCGCCGGTGGCCAGGTTCGACGACGAGCAGGACCTGCGGGTGGTGGACCTCGACCTGAGCAGCCGGATGCAGCAGGTGCACGACGGCCTGTTCCCGGCCATCGGGGACGTGCCGACCCGGGCGCTGACGCTGACGATCCCGCGTCTGATGCGCAGCGCCCGCATCGTCGGGGTGGCCTGCGGGCCGAACAAGGCGGTGGCGTTGCAGCGGACCGTGGCGGGCCCGGTGGACCCTTCCTGTCCGGCCACCGCGCTCCGCCTGCACGAGAACGTGACGCTGTACACCGATCTCGCCGCCTACGGGGGCTGAGCCGTGCTCCTCGAAGGGCGGTCTCCGCGCACCGGTCTTTCGATGGCCCTCCGGGTGGAGGACGGCGTGGTCCTGGCGACCGCACCGGCCCCGCACGACGGCGATCCCGACATCTGGCTGGCCCCTGGGCTCGTCGACCTCCAGGTGAACGGCTACGGCGGTTTCGACTTCAACCTGGGCGAGGCCGCGCAGGTGTCCGGCGCCGTGGCGGCACTGGTGGCGCGAGGGACCACCACCGTGGTGCCGACGATCATCAGCGCTTCGCCCGCAGACCTGCGGGACAGGCTGGCGGCCGTGATGGTGGCTCGGCGGGCCGATCCGCTGGTGGAGGCGGCCGTTCCGGCGGTGCACGTCGAGGGGCCGTTCCTGTCACCCGTCGACGGTGCCAGGGGCGCGCACGACATCGATCACATCCGTGCGCCCGATCCTGCCGAACTTCTTTCCTGGCAGGAGATCTGCGCGCCACTGCCGCTGTTCGTCACGGTCGCGCCCGAGTGGCCCGGCGCCGTCGAGTTCATCCGAACCGCGGTGGCCCTCGGCGTCACCATCTCGCTCGGGCACAGCGTCGCCGATGCGCAGCAGATCGCGGCGGCGGTGGCCGCCGGGGCGACGCTGTCGACACACCTGGGCAACGGCGCCGGCCTGACGCAACCTCGTCACCCCAACCTGATCTGGGCGCAACTGGCGGCGCCGGAGCTCACCGCCGGGCTGATCTCCGACGGTTTCCACCTGGACGGAGCGACCCTGCGGGCCATGGTCCTGGCCAAGGGTTCCGGCGGCTCGTTCCTGGTCAGCGATGCAGTGGCCCTCGCCGGGTGCTCCCCGGGCCACTACCGGACGCCGGTGGGCGGTGCGGTGGAACTGGATGCAGACGGTCGGCTCCGGGTGGCCGGTCAGGACTACCTGGCCGGCGCAGCGGTCGATCTGGCCACCGGTCTGGCCAGACTGCCCGGCCTGACGGATCTCTCGTTGCGCCGGGCGGTCAGGATGGCCACCGAGGTGCCCGGCCGGGTACTCGCGGCCGCCGGGGTGCTCGGGAGGGGCCGGCTCGGGCCGGGGGCGCGGGCTGCGGTCCGTTTCCGTTGGGCGGTCGGCGATCCGGACGTGACCGTGCTGGACGTGCTGGGTCCGGTCAGCCGGCCGCCTGCGCCAGGGCCGTGAACAGCCGCATGTCGGTGGCCGTCTCCGGGTGCCACTGAACGGCCAGCACGAACCGCTCGCCGGCTGCTTCCATCGCCTCGGGGACCCCGTCGTCGGCGAAGGCGCTGAACGTGAAACCCGGTGCCTGCGCAACGCTCTGGTGGTGATGGCATGGCACGCTCAGGCCCGGTCCGAGGATCTGCGCCAGCCGCGATCCGGCGATCGTCGTCACCGCCACCGGTCCGTAGACACCGGGTCCGGGGGAGTGCCGGTCGTCGCCGACCAGGTCGGGGACGTGTTGATGCAGTCGTCCGCCGGCGCGGGAGGCCATCACCTGCATGCCGCGGCAGATGCCCAGCACCGGCAGTCCGAGATCGTCGGCGGCATCGAGCAGCGCGTACTCGGAGACGTCCCGGTCGTCGCGCCAGCCGGAGGTGTGTTCGTCGGGGTGCTCGCCGTAGCGGGACGGGTTGACGTCGGCCCCACCGGCGATCACCAGGGCGTCGAGGCGGCTG
Organism: Nakamurella sp. PAMC28650; assembly: GCF_014303395.1. Taxonomy (GTDB): domain Bacteria; phylum Actinomycetota; class Actinomycetes; order Mycobacteriales; family Nakamurellaceae; genus Nakamurella. The sequence goes on along the minus strand of NZ_CP060298.1, from coordinate 5,558,872 downwards.
AGCACCCTCGCCGCGTCGTCGGCCGGTCCGAGCGGCGGCAGGAGCACCGGTGTGCCGCCGCCGGCCCTGACCGCGTCCACATATCTGGCCGGCAGGAGCACGGCCGGGACCGCATCCCACTGCCCCCAGCTGGCCGGCTCCCGATAGGTGCTGATCCCGATGACGGGGTTCGTCATGGGGTATCAGTCCAGCGGCGTGACGTAGGCACCGGAGATGCCGCCGTCGACCAGGAACTGCGAGGCGGTGATGAAGCTGGACTCGTCGGAGGCCAGGAACAGGACGGCGTTGGCGATCTCGTCCGGCTCGCCGAAACGGCCCATCGGGATGTGGACCAGGCGGCGCGCGGCACGCTCCGGATCCTTGGCGAACAGTTCCTGGAGCAAGGGCGTGTTGACCGGCCCGGGACACAGTGCGTTGACCCGGATTCCCTTGCGGGCGAACTGGACCCCGAGCTCGCGGCTCATCGAGAGCACACCGCCCTTGGAGGCGGTGTAGGAGATCTGGCTCGTGGCCGCGCCGAGGACCGCGACGAAGGAGGCGGTGTTGATGATGGAGCCCCTGCCCTGCTCGATCATGTACGGCAGCGCCGCTTTGCAGCACAGGTAGACGCTGGTCAGGTTGACCTCCTGGACCCTGCGCCAGGCGGCCAGGTCGGTGGTCAGGATCGAGTCGTCCTCCGGTGGCGAGATTCCCGCGTTGTTGAAGGCGATGTCGACGCTCCCGTAGCTGTTCTTCGCCAGTGCGAAGAGCGCATCCACGTTGTCGGGATCGGTGACGTCCGTGGGCAGGTAGGCGCCGTCCAGTTCCTGGGCGATTCCCGGTCCGCGGACGTCGTCGATGTCCCCGATGACCACCTTGGCGCCCTCGGCGACGAACTTCCTGGCCGTGGCCAGACCCAGACCGGAACAACCTCCGGTGATGACGGCGACCTTGCCGGCGAGGCGATCAGTCATGGTGAGATTTCGACCTTTCGAACTGTTGAGTGGGGCGTTGTTGGGCTGGAGCGGGGCTGCGCGTCGGAAACTGTCGTTCGGTGTGATCCTCTGCGACGCGCGGGAGGCTCTGCGACGCGCACCGGACTTTCCGACGCGCAGGCCGGGTGCCGGTCGCGGACCTGGAATCAGGTGGCGATGAAGACGTTCTTGACCTCGGAGAAGGCGTCCGGGGCGTCCGGCCCCAGTTCGCGGCCCAGGCCCGACTGCTTGAAACCGCCGAAGGGTGTCCAGTAGCGCACCGAGGAGTGCGAGTTGACCGACAGGTTGCCGGCCTCGACCCCCCGGGCGACCCGGATCGCCCGCCCGACGTCGGAGGTGAAGATCGAACCGGACAGGCCGAAGTCGCTGTCGTTCGCCATCGCGACGGCCTCCGACTCGTCACCGAACGGGAGCACTGCGACCACCGGTCCGAAGACCTCCTCCCGCCAGATGCGGTCCGCCGCTGACGCCGGGATGACGACCGTCGGTGGGTACCAGAAGCCCTGCCCACCCGGCGTGCTGCCGGTGAAGGCCACGTCGGCGCCGTCGACGTAGGCCGAGACGGACGCCAGTTGCCCCGCGGTGATCAGGGGTCCCATCTCGGCATCGGCGTCGGCCGGCTGCCGGACCCGGAAACCTTTGACGGCCGGCTCCAGCAACGCCATGAACTTGTCGTACACGCTGCGCTGCACGAGGATCCGGGAGCGTGCACAGCAGTCCTGGCCGGCGTTGTCGAAGACGGCCGAAGGAGCCGCTCTTGCTGCGACCTCCAGATCGGCGTCGGCGAAGATGATGTTCGCGCTCTTGCCGCCGAGTTCGAGCGTGACGGCCTTGACCTGGTCCGCCGCGCCGCGCATGACGCCCTTGCCGACCTCGGTGGATCCGGTGAAGCAGACCTTCCGGACCAGCGGATGCGTGACGAACCGCTCCCCGACCAGCGAGCCCTTGCCGGGGATGACGGTGAGGACGCCCTCCGGGATTCCGGCCTCCAGTGCGAGCTCGGCCAGCCGGATCGCCGTCAGCGGGGTGACTTCGGCAGGCTTGAGCACGACGGTGTTGCCGGCGGCCAGGGCCGGGCCGAATCCCCACCCGGCGATGGGCATCGGAAAGTTCCAGGGCACGATGATGCCGACCACACCGAGCGGTTCGTAGAAGGTGATGTCGATGCCACCGGCCACCGGGATCTGCCGGCCGAACTGCCGCTCGGGGGCGGCGGAATAGTAATCCAGCACGTCCCGGACGTTGCCCGCCTCCCAGGTGGCGTTGCCGATGGTGTGGCCGGAGTTGCGGACCTCGAGGATGGCCAGTTCGGCCAGGTGCTCGTCGACCACCGTGGCGAACCGGCGGAGCAGCCGGGCCCGGTCGCCCGGTGACACCGCGCGCCAGGCCGGAAAGGCAGCATGGGCCCGCTCGATCGCGCGGTCGGTCTCGGCCAGCGAGGCGCGGGGCAGGGTGGTCAGTGCCAGCGCGCTGGCCGGATCGATCAGGGTGGTGCTGCCGCCCTCCCCGGAGAGGATCCCGCCGTAGTCCAAGTTCATCACGTTCAACACGTCCTGTCAGAACCTTTCGAATCCGCGGCGGAGTTCCCAGTCGGTGATCGCCGACTCGAAGGCGGCCAACTCCGTGTCCGCGGCGTGCACGTAGTGGTCGACGACATCATCGCCGAAGGCGGCCCGGGCGATCGACGAGCCCGCGAACAGGTCCCGGGCGGCGCGCAGGTTGGTCGGCACCGTCGGCTTGCCCGAGGTGTACGCGTTGCCGACCAGGGCGTCCTCCAGCGGCAGTTCGTTCTCGACGCCGTACAGGCCGCCGGCCATCATCGCGGCGATCGCCATGTAGGGGTTGACATCCCCACCGGGCAAACGGTTCTCCAGCCGGGCGGAATTGCCGGTACCGACCAGCCGGATCGAGCAGGTGCGGTTGTCCAGCCCCCAGGCGACCGTCGTCGGGGCGAACGAACCCGCGGCGAACCGCTTGTAGGAGTTGATGTTCGGCGCGTACAGCAGGGTGAATTCGCGCATGGTGGCCAGGATCCCGGCGATGAAGTGGTCGTACAGCAGGGTGCGCTGATTGCTCGACGGATCCCAGAAGACCAGGCTGCCGTCGGTCCCCCGCAGCGACAGGTGGATGTGGCAGGAGTTGCCCTCCCGCTCGTTGAACTTCGCCATGAACGTCAGCGACCGGCCGTGCTGTTCGGCGATCTCCTTGGCGGTGTTCTTGTAGACGGTGTGGTTGTCCGCCGTGGCCAGCACCTCCTCGAAGCGGAAGGCGATCTCGTGTTGACCGAGGTTGCACTCGCCCTTGGCCGACTCGACCGTCAGGCCGGCGGCGTACATGGTGTTGCGGATGTCCCGCAGCAGGGGCTCGACGCGGGTGGTGCCCAGGATCGAGTAGTCGACGTTGTACTGGTTGGCCGGAGTCAGGTTCCGGTACAACGCATCCCAGGCCTCTTCATAGGTGTCGTTGAACAGGATGAATTCGAGTTCGGTGCCCGCGAAGGCGGTGAAACCGGCGGCGGCGGCGCGGGCCTGCTGCGCCTTGAGGATCGACCGGGGCGACTCCTTCACGAGTTCGCCGTCGAGCCAGGTCAGGTCGGTCTGGATCATCACCGAGCCGGGGAGGTGGGGGAGCAGCCGGATGGTGTCGAGGTCGAGGGCGAAGATCATGTCGCCGTAGCCCTTCTCCCAGGACGACATCGCGTAGCCGGACACGGTGTTCATGTCCGCGTCGACCGACAGCAGGTAGTTGCAACCCTCCGTTCCGTGCTCCAGCGCTTCGGACAGGAAGAACGGTGCGTGCAGTCGTTTGCCCTGCAGCCGTCCCTGCATGTCGGTGAACGCCACCACGACGGTGTCGACGTCGCCGCTGACGATGAGTTGCTCGAGCGTGTCCAGGCTCAGCAGTCGCGGATTGCGGGGATGGTCCGTCATGGCTGGTGCCCCTTCGTTGGCCCGAGAATTCCGGCGTTCGCGCTGCGTGCGGATCCGCGCTCTCCGCTTCGGTGCAGAGCCTACAAAGTCCGCCGCACGCTCGTGACGGCGGCGGGTGCGGATCCAGGTGGGATCGGCACCCGCCGGCCGCAGCTAGGGCTGCTTCGTCAACTCCACCGGGGATTCGATCTGCCTGATCGGCCCGGTGAACCACTTCTTCACGCTCGCGTGCCAGAAGATCCACAGCAGGATCAGCACCCCACCCACCAGTAGCGGCGTGTAGTTGACGAATTTCCAGGCGAAGCTCGGATCCCACGGCATCCCGCCGAGGGATGTCGGGAAGAGCGCAATGATCGAAGTGAGGACGATCTCGATCAGTGCGATCGGAGCCAGCCATTTGTATTTCTTCCCGAGGTTCCAGGAGCCCACCTTGAAGGCCGCACCCTGTTTCCAGCGGTAGTAGATCGGAATGGCGAAGGCGAGGTAGAGGCCGACCACCCCGATCGAGACCACGGCGAAGAAGGCGATGGGCGTCGGCACGTCGGCTCCGTTGATCGGGATGAGGACCGTCACCAGGGCCGGAAGCGTGATGAGCGCAGCGATCACGGCCGAGAGGATGACACCGTTCGCGGGGACCCGATTCTTGTTCAGCTTCGACCAGAGCTTCCAGCCGGGGACCGCCCGGTCACGGCTGAAGGCGAAAAGCATTCGGGAAGAACTCGTCAGACAGGCCACACCGCAGAAGAACTGACCGGCGGTCGAGACGATCAGCACGATGCCGACCCAGTTGGAGCTCATGGCCTGGATGAAGATGTTGTAGACACCGCCACCGTTGGCAGATACGAAATCGCTGCCGGACATCTTTCCGTCCGGCGACGTCGACGGGACGGCGAACAGGAAGACCACCAGGAGCACCCAGCCGCCGATGGCCGAGTAGAGGATCGACTGCCAGATGCCCTTGGCGGCGGCGTTGGAGGCGCCTTTCGTCTCCTCGGACAGGTGGGCCGAGGCGTCGTACCCGGTGATCGTGTACTGCGTCAGGATCGCCGAGATCGGCAGGACGAAGAACAGCCAGCTGACTCCGCTGGTCGCGCCGGAGAAGATGCCGGTGTTGTTGATCGTCTTGGCGAAGACGTCGTGCAGGCTGGCATGCTGCTTGGGCACGATGATCAGAATCAGCACCACCGCGGCCGCGCCGAACACGTGCCACCACACCGAGACGTTGTTGATCACGGCCAGCAGGTGACTCGAGAAGATGTTGATCAGGGCCGAGACCGCCAGGATGATCAGGAAGATGATGAACACCCTGGTGAGGCTGTAGCCGGCCAGCCAACTGGCGCTGAAGGTCCCCAGCGTCAGGTCGAGGAAGGTGGCGCAGCCGTAGGCGACGGAGGCGACGATCGCGATCAGACCGATCAGGTTGAGCCAGCCGGTGTAGTAACCCGCCTTCGGTCCACCGAGTTTGCTGGCCCACCAGTAGATGCCGCCGGACGTCGGGTAGGCCGAGACCAACTCGGACATGCAGACGCCGATGATCAGGATGAACGCCGCGACGATCGGCCAGCCCCAGGCGATGGCCGCCGGGCCACCGTCGTTCCAGCCCAGGCCGAAGGAGGTGAAACACCCCGCCAGGATCGAGATGATGGAGAACGAGATCGCGAAGTTGGAGAAGCCGGACCAGGATCTGTTCAGCTCCTGGGTGTAGCCGAGTTCGGCGAGTTGTTTCTCGTCGTCACTCAGTTCGGGTGTAGCTGTCACTGGCTTTTCTCCTTCTCGGTGGTGGAGCGGAATTCGGTGGCGGTCGGTGCGGTTCGCGGGCCGGTGGCCACGGCGCCGAGCAGATCCGCGAAATGCGGTCCTTCGAAGGTGCTCACGGCGCGTTCGTACTTCTCCATGGACCACGCCCAGAAGTCGAAATCCAGGCTGCTCACCGACTGCTGGATGGCGCCCCACAGCGTCCAGCCGTACTGGGAGACCAGCGCCTGCAGCCGCGCTCGCGCGACCATGTCCGGTCGGTGCTCGCCGTAGTAGAAGTCCACCAGCACAACGAGTTCGGCGTCCCCGAGATTGGCTTCGCTCCACATGTTGCCGAGTTCGAAACAGGGGTCGTTGTTGCCGGCGTACTCGTAGTCGATCAACCACAGGCGCGCGCCGTCGTCGATGAAGTTCGCAGCCAGCAGGTCGTTGTGGCACGGTACGGCAGCGGGAGCGTCCATGGAGAGCACCGTACGGATCCGATCCCACGCCGGCGTGAAATCGAGGTAGCGATCTGGTAACCGGAAGCCGCGGGCCATGATCGTGTCCAGGTATCGGTTCGAGACGTCGAACATGTCGAAATCCGCACTGAAACTCGGCCCGGAGTGCAACGCCCGGCAGGACTCCGCGACCGAGCGCAGAACCTCCGTCGAGCCGAGATCCGCGGCGGTGAGCGTCCGCCCTTCCAGCCACTCGATGCTCAGCACCGCGGCCTCCGGGGCATAGGCCACGACGGCCGGTGCGACCCCGGAATCGGCCGCGGCCAGAGAGTTCCGGTACTCGCCGTCCCGATCGATGCCCAGCAGATGCGACGACGGGCGGGAAAGGCGTGCGACGTAGGTGCCGGTGGCCGTGGTGACCTTGAAGTTCTCGTTGGTCAGGCCGCCCGGCAGCGGTTCGACGAGACGGTTCGGATCCCGCAGGGCGGCGACCATGTCAAGGCGCTCGCTGACGGTCAACGCGAAGATGTCCGAGGACTCACTGAGCAAGCGGACACCTCCGGATCACGGGCAACTCAGATCGAGATGGTAGGACAGAAGGGGCCGTACGGTCTAGACCGGAGCCCCGTGGGTGGTGCGTCCGGCGGACGACGAAATCCGCAGACCCGATGCAGCGCGGCCGTTGCGATTCATGCATAGCAGCCTGGCTGCCGTGGGCCGCGAGTGGTCCGTCAGCTGCTCGCGACGGATTTCGTCGTGGTGTGCGGTAGGAAAGGTCTAGACCGTTTGGCGCCGTGGCGCTAGCGTGGGCACGTCTGGACACGGCGGTCGGGCAGAGTGGGAGGACGATCAGGGTGAGTGCCGAGCCGGCGGGCGACGGCGTGCCGTCGCGAGCCAGGATAGTGATCATCGGCGGTGGCATCGGTGGCGCCAGCATCGCCTATCACCTGGCCGGGATGGGTGAGCATGAAGTGGTCCTGCTGGATCGTGACGAACTGACCAGCGGCTCCACGTTCCATTCCGCCGGCCTGGTCGGTCAGTTGCGCTCGGACCCGACCCTGACCCGGATGAACATGTACTCCGTCGACCTCTACCGCGAGCTGCAGCGGTCGCAGGCACCGCCGAGCTGGGTGGAGAGTGGGAGCATCCGGCTGGCCTCCAGCCCCGCACGGCTCCAGGAGCTACGTCGACAGTTGGCCTGGGCCAGAGTCTTCGGGTTGCCGATGGAGGAGATCTCGACCGCCAAGGCGCTCGAGATGTTCCCGCTGATGAGCGCGGAGGGTGTGCTCGGTGGTGTCTACCTGCCCTCCGACGGCCAGATCGATCCCTCCCAGCTCTGCTACTCGCTGGCGGCGGGGGCCAGGGCCGGCGGCGTCGTGATCGCCCAGCACACCCGGGTCCTGGGCATCGACGTCGATCGGGGCAGGGTGACCGGGGTGCGCACCGACCGGGGGAGCATCGAGGCCGAGATCGTCGTCAACTGCGGCGGTATCCATGCGGCCGAGATCGGTCGGCTCGCCGGGATCAGGATCCCGCTGGTGCCGATGTCCCACCAGTACGTCGTGACCGAGCCGATGGCCGGAATGCCCGAACCTGGCGGGCAGATCCTGCCGAGCCTGCGCGACCCGGATCTGCTGGTCTACTACCGGCAGGAGGGCCGCGGGCTCCTGATGGGCGGGTACGAACGGAATGCGTTGCCCTTCACCGCGGACCTCACGCACTACGACGCGGTTCCCTCGGATTTCAACGCCAAACTGCTGCCGGACGACTGGGAGAGATTCGCCGAGATCGCCGACAACTCGGCGATCCGGGTGCCGGCCATGGCCGATGCCCGGATCAGGCGGCTGATCAACGGACCGGAGGCGTTCACCCCTGACAACGAATTCTGTCTCGGTCAGACGGAGATCGACGGGTTCTTCGTCTCGGCCGGATTCTGCGCCCACGGCATCGCCGGCGCCGGTGGGGTCGGCAGGTTGATGGCCGAATGGATCGTCTCCGGGGAGCCGTCCATGGAGGTGGCCCACATGGACATCAACCGTTTCGGACGTCAGTACAGCTCACCGTCGTACACGCTGAAGCGGGTGCTGGAGAACTACCAGACCTACTACGACATCAAGTATCCCGGCGACGAGCGGCTCGCGGCACGTCCCCTGCGCAGATCGCCTGCCTTCGGGTGGCACACGGAGCACGGCGCCGTCTTCGGCGAGAAGAGCGGCTGGGAGAGAGTGAACTTCTACGGTGGAAACGCCGCCGGCGGTGACCCCGGGACGAAGCCGAACGGGTGGGCCGGCCACCACTTCTCGCCCGCGGTGTCGGTCGAACACCGCGCGGCCCGCGAGGCGGTGGCGATGTTCGACGAGTCCTCGTTCGCCAAGATCAGCGTCACCGGCCCCGATGCCGCCGGATTCCTGGAGTGGGTGTGCGACAACAAGGTCGCCCGAGGGGTCGGACGCGTCACCTACACCCAGATGCTGAATCGTCGTGGTGGTATCGAGGCGGACGTCACGGTGACCAGGCTCGGCCCCGAGTCGTTCTGGGTGGTGACCGGCACCGCCTTCGGCTCGCGCGACGGGGCCTGGCTGCGGCGGCAGGCCAGGGCCGGCGGCTACGACGTGCAGGTCACCGACGTGACCGGCCAGTACGTGTGTTTCGCCGTCTGGGGCCCACGTGCCCGGGACCTGCTCGCCCAGCTGACACCCGCGGATCTGAGCGGTCGGGCCTTCGGCTTCATGACGTCGCAGGAGATACCGGTGGGCGACATCCCGCTGCGTGCCCAGCGCGTCACGTTCGTCGGTGAGCTGGGCTGGGAGCTGTACGCACCCGTGGAATACGGCGCAGCACTCTGGGAGCTGCTCTGGGCGGCGGGCGAGCAATTCGGCGTGGTGGCCGCCGGGTATCGGGCGATCGAGAGTCTGCGACTGGAGAAGGCCTACCGCGTCTGGGGTTCCGACGTCACCGGAGAGACCGACCCGCTGGCCGCGGGCCTCGGCTTCTGCATCGACTGGGACAAGCCCGGCGGATTTCTCGGCCTCGAGGCGCTGTCGGTCCGCCGGGATGCGGGTCTGACGCGGAAGCTCTGCTGCCTCACGCTCGACGACCCGGCCATGGTGGTGCTCGGTGGCGAGCCGGTGCGGGTCGCCGGCCACCTGGTCGGCCGGGTCACCTCCGGCGGCTTCGGCTACACGGTCGGGAAGTCGATCGCCTTCGCCTACCTCCCGAGCGGGGCCTGGGCACCCGGCACGCAGCTCGAGGTGGACATCTTCGGCGAGTGGGTCGGCGGACTGGTCGCCGATGACGTCCTCTACGACCCGTCGGGCGCGCAGATCAGGGCGTGAGTCACCGTTCGATCCGCCGGCCACGCCTTTTCGTGGTCGGGGACGGCTGACTCGAGGATGGCTGACTCGGGGACGGCTTGCTCAACCCGCCGGGTCCTGATGCCAGTTGCTGCGCACGGAGATGCGGATCCGGTCGGGGCGGAACAGGTCCGTCGCGTATTCGACGGCCAGCCCGGTGGCCGTGTGCGCGGTGCGTTCGATCCGCATCACCGCAGCACCGGGGGAAACGTCCAGCAGGCCCGCCTGCTCGATGGTGGCCGAGGCCGGTTCCAGGTATTCCAGGGCGGTGGTCGGGCGCTGCTGGTAACGCCGGGCGAGCAGTTGGTACAGCGAGCCGGTGAGCCGCTGCCGCAGCAGGTCCGGAAACACGGCCGACGGGAACCAGGACCGTTCGAGCGCGAGCGGAACCCGGCCGGCCAGTCTGACCCGGACGACCTCGTGCACCGGGGACTGCCGGTCGACCGCGAGCGCAGCAGCCACCTGACGGGGGGCCGGCACGGTCCGCGCGAGGATCACCCTCGCGCTGGCCTTGATGTCGGCGCGCCGCAGCTGCTCGGTGAACCCGGTCAGTCCGGTGACATCGCACTCGATGGTGGGTTCGACGATGAACGTGCCGCCGGACCGTCCGGGGATCCGTTCCAGGACACCTCGGGAGGACAGGCGGGACAGGGCCTGCCGCAACGTCATCCGGCTCACGCCGAAGTATCTGGCCACTTCGGTCTCCGGGGGCAGCCGATCCCCGGGGGCCAGCTGATGCGCACCGAGAGCGTCCAGGAACCACCGTTCGATCTGTTGGTGCACAGCAACTCCCGGTTGGCGGACCAGCGCTGCATCGCCGGCGAACAGTGCTGCGCTCATCTGAACCCTCCATCGCGCCTCGGGGACATCGTGTCGCAGCCCACCATGCGCCCATGGTTCCAGGGGATCGCCCCGTCCGCACGGCGCCCTGCCCCGCCCGGTGCCCTGCCCGCCCGGCGCCCCGTCCGCACGGCGCCCTGCCCGCCCGGCCGGGGATCGCGCCGCTGCCCGTCGCGGGCGGCCCCGTGCCCGGTCGCCCGGACGGGACCCGTCGCCGGTCGTGGCGGCCGACCCGGTTGGGGCCAGCGACCGGAGCGCACCGACTCTGGTACGGCTGTGGTGTGTGTGACGAATGGCTACTGGTGAGGTAGCTGTCCACCGCGCTGCGGCGAGCCGACCGGCTGACACGCCGGATGCGCTGGACCCGACTGCGCAGGGCGTGCCACCATGGGAGACCGAATGACAAGCGTGTGATTCCCGGTCTGCATCGCCGGGAGTCCTACCGGGAGGACCTGATGGAGAACGCAGCCGCGCAGCCCGCGCACGGCGACCGTGCCGCGGACGACGGGGCCGTCGAAGCGCACGGGCTCTCCCGCCGGGATCGCGACATCCTGTCCTTCGAACGGCAGTGGTGGCAGTACGCCGGCCTCAAGGAGCAGGCGATCAAGGAGATGTTCGATCTGTCGCCCACCCGCTACTACCAGGTGCTGAACAACGTCATCGACAATCCGGACGCGCTGGCCGAGGATCCGCTGCTGGTCCGGCGCCTGCGGCGGCTGCGTTCCACCCGCCAGAAGACCCGCTCCGCACGCCGTCTCGGGTTCGACGCCTGACCGAGGTCGTCAGCGGAGTCGGCGGCGCTCCTGTACACGGCCCCGCACCTGGTTGATCGCGCCCCGGCGCCTGGCCGGCGGCAACGGGGTCCCGTCAGGAGCACGGCCGGCGACCCGGCGACGTCGGGGCATGCGGACCGACAGCCGGATCCGCCGGCTCGAGGAGCGGGAGATGCGGGCCGACCGCTCGTCCATCCAGAGCTCCGGATGACGTTTGAGGTACTGGAACTTCCAGCTCGCGTAGGGCAGATGGAGCAGGTACAGCCCGAGGCCGATGGCCAGCACGAGCTGCGGCTCGTAGAACTCCAGCGCGACCACCACCACCAGCAGCACCAGCAGTGGAACGATCAACCGCTGCGGTACCCGCATCGACTTCAGTGCCAGCGACGGGAGTCTCGAGACGGCCAGGGAGGCGATCAGCACCACCCAGGCGGACACCACCCACTGCTCGGTCCAGAACCCGTCGTCGAGCCGGATGAACAGCAGCAGCGGGACCAGGGCCAGCAGACCACCGGCGGGGGCTGGGATCCCGGTGAAGAATTCCTTCGCGTAGGGCTTGGGTGTGCTGTCCTCCAGCACCGAGTTGAACCTGGCCAGCCGCAGTGCCATGCAGACCACGAAGAGCAGGCAGATCACCCACTCGTAGCCGATGGAGTGTTCGTTCTTGAACTTCCACACGTAGAGCACCATCGCCGGTGCCACACCGAACGACACCAGGTCCGACAGCGAATCCAGCTCAGCCCCGATCCGGCTGGTCGAATTGAGCAGCCGGGCGGCCGGCCCGTCGAGTGAATCCAGGATCGCGGCGATGCCGATCGCGACGATGGCCGGGAACCACTGCGGCGGTCCGCGGAGGGCGAAGGCTACGCTGGACAGGCCCGAGCACAGCGCGAGCACGGTGATCGCGTTCGGCAGGAAGCGCACACCCGGGACGGTGGCCATCAGGTCCGATCCGCGCCGGTGGTGAGCATCAGGAAGCGACGGTGGGCAGCTTCGCCAGCACCGTCTCACCGCCGATGGTCCGCTGCCCGAGGAGAACTTCCAGGGTGGATCCCGGTGGCAGGTAGGTGTCGACGCGGGACCCGAAGCGGATCAGGCCGTAGGTGGCACCGGCGAGGACCGGCGCACCGGCCCCGAGATCGCAGACGATCCGGCGCGCGATCAAGCCGGCGATCTGGGTGACGATCACCTGCTCGCCGTGCGTGCTGGAGATCACCAGCGAGTTCCGCTCGTTCACCTCGGAGGCCTTGTCGAGGTCGGCGGAGAGGAATTTGCCGGCCCGGTACGCCGCTCTGGTGATGACGCCGCCCACCGGGATCCGCTGGACGTGGACGTCGAGGACGGACAGGAAGATCGACACCCGGAGTCGGGGTTCGTCGCTCAGGCCCAGCTCCGCCGGGGGCACGGCCGGCTCGATCAGCGAGATCAGACCGTCCGCCGGAGCCATCACCAGGGACGTATCCGTCGGGGTGACCCGGTGGGGCGCGCGGAAGAACAGGGCGGACGCAGCGGTGCCGGTGAGCCCGATGCGTCCGATCAGCGAGCCGAACCGCCGGAGCCCGACCGTCCGCAACACGAGCCTGAGTCCGAGCGAACCGGCCAGCGCGCCCAGCACGATGGGCCGGCCACCACGATGAATCGGGGGCACGGAGCTGCGGATCAGCTGGACCAGGTGTGATCGGGGGGCGTGCGATCGGGGGGCCGGCGGGCGGGAGGTCTGTGATCCGGGCGCCGGTGAGCGGGGCGCGGGTGACCCGGGCGCAGCGGCGTCACGGTGGACGGGGCCGGAGGCCATCGAGTTGTTCGCCTGCTCTTTCTGCGGTTGCACGGACTCGTCCCGGGTTCGCTGCGGGGCACGCACGACACCGCTGTCCCCGTGGCGCGCAGGGCACGCGCCGATCAGTGCGATCGATACCGTGACACGTTATCGGAGTTGCCCGGCGAATTCGTCCGTGCGCCTCGGGCTGTGCGCCTCGGGCTGTGCGCCCCGGCCGGTGGACATCACCGTGGCCTGCTCGGGGCCGACCGCCGAATTCGGAGGCGCGCGGGTGTGGCCTATACCGTTCACTTCATGAATCAGGCACGGTCGGATCAGTCTCCCGGACCGGGCATCGTCATGCCCATCGGCGGCGCCGAGGACAAGATCGGGCGCATGACGATCCTGCGCGAGGTGATCCGGCTGGCCGGCGGGAGCGCGGCGCGGGTGGTGGTCATCTCCACCGCGTCCTCGCTGGGCGACGAGATCACGCACGCCTACCTCCAGCTGTTCGCCGGCCTCGGTGTCTCCGATGTCGTCGGCATCCGCCCGGAGAACCGCGAGCAGGCTGGCGACGGGGCGCTGGCGGCCGCGGTCGACCGTGCGACGGCCGTCTTCATGACGGGCGGCAACCAGACGAAGCTGGCCACCGTCATCGTCGGCACGCCACTGGGCGAGGCCATCCGGACGGCCCACGCGCGCGGAGCGGTCGTCGCGGGGACGTCGGCCGGTGCCAGCATCTGCTCGGAGCACATGGTTTCGTTCGGCAGTGGCGGCTCGACCCCGAAGTTCCGGGTCGGCCAGGTCTCGCAGGGTCTGGGGCTGCTGTCCGGGATCATCGTCGACCAGCACTTCACCCAGCGCAACAGGTTCGGACGCCTGCTGGCCCTGGTCGCGGCGAATCCGGCGCAGCTGGGGGTGGGGATCGACGAGGACACCGCGGCCATCGTCTCGGCGGCCGGGCGGCTGAAGGTCAAGGGCAGGGGGGTGGTCACCATCGTCGACGGGGCCGACGTGGTCACCACGGCCTACACCGCGACCGGGACGCAACCCCTGATGATGTCCGGGCTGAAGCTGCACACCCTGCCCCGCGGCGCGGTCTTCGACCTGAACGAACGGGTGCTGCTGTCGGCGCCGGGACTGACCCCGGAGCTGGAACCTCCGAGGATCGCCACCCTGGCCGACGTGCCGCAGGACTCGAGACCCCGGACCAGGCGAATCGCGGCAGAGGGGGCGCACACCACCACGGCAGAGTTGCGCCGGCGTCCGGCCTCCACGTAGCGGACATGACCTGGCCGCGGGGCCCTTCACCGCGGGTGACCGGGTAGGCCATGATCATGGGATCTCCCGCCGGCGCGGCCGCACTGCGAAAGGCTCCAGATGACCACGTCCTCATCGCCCGAATCCGCCTCCCCCGACCAGCCTCCCCACGAGCAGCAGCGTGCGATCACGATCAAGGAGTTGCGGGTCTACCGGGGCCCCAACTACTACTCCTACGAGCCGTCGATCCACATGGTCGTGGACATCGGAGCTCTCGAGGACGCGCCGACCGACATGCTGCCGGGGTTCACCGAGCAGTTGATGGCGCTGCTGCCCGGCCTGCACGACCACCAGTGCTCGCGAGGACACGACGGCGGCTTCGTGGAGCGGCTGGTGGAGGGAACCTGGACCGGTCACGTCACCGAACACGTCGCCCTGGAACTGCAACGCACAGCAGGTCAGGAGATGACGCGCGGCAAGACCCGCTCGACCGGCGAGCGGGGGATCTACAACGTCATCTTCGGGTACCTGGACGAGACGGTCGCGACGATGGCCGGCCGGCTGGCCGTCAAGCTCGTCAACCACCTGATCAGCGTCAGCGACGCGGATTCCGAGGTGCAGGGGCGGTCGCCCGTCGACACCGAATTCGACTTCACCACCGCGCACGAGGCCTTCCTGCGGACCAGCCAGCGGGTGGCGTTCGGGCCATCGACCCAGGCCATCCTGGAGGAGGCCATCAGCCGCGACATCCCCTGGCAGCGGCTCAATTCCGGCTCACTGGTCCAGCTCGGACACGGCGTGCTGCAGCAACGGATTCGAGCCACGATGACATCGATGACGGGTTCGCTGGCGGTGGACATCGCCTCCGACAAGGAACTGACGAACCGGCTGCTGGCCGCTGCCGGTCTCCCGGTCCCCACCTCCGAGGTGGTCGGCCGCGCGGACGACGCGGTCCGGATGGCGAAACGGATCGGGTACCCGGTGGTGCTCAAGCCGCTCGATGGCAACCACGGCCGCGGCGTGGCGATCAACCTGAACTCCGAGGAGGAGGTGCGCGCGGCGTTCGAGGAGGCCTACGACCAGTCCCGGCGCGGCGACGTCCTGGTCGAGTCGTTCATCACCGGCAAGGACTACCGGGTGCTCGTGGTCGGCGGCAACATGGTCGCCATCGCCGAACGGATGCCGGCCCACGTCCTCGGCGACGGGAAGAACAGCGTGGCCGAACTCGTGGCGATCACCAACTCGGACCCGCGCCGCGGGGTCGGCCACGAGAAGGTGCTGACCCGCATCGAAGTCACCGATTCGGCGGTGGAACTCGTCCGGGCCCAGGGGTTCGAGATGGACGACGTCCCGCCCCCGGGTGAGATGGTCAAGCTGGCCCTGACCGGAAACATGTCCACCGGCGGCATCTCGATCGACCGGACCTTCGAGGCGCATCCGGACAACGTCGACATCGCAGAGGAGGCAGCGCGTGTCGTCGGCCTGGACATCGCCGGCATCGACTTCCTCTGCCCTGACATCACCCAACCGGTCCGCGAGACCGGCGGTGCCATCTGCGAGGTCAACGCGGCGCCGGGGTTCCGGATGCACACGCACCCCACCATCGGCGAGCCCCAGTACGTGGCAAAACCGGTGGTGGACCTGCTGTTCCCACCGGGGACCGCATCACGGATCCCGATCGTCGCGGTCACCGGCACCAACGGCAAGACCACCACGAGCCGGATGATCGCGCACATCTTCAAGGGCATCGGCCGGAAGGTCGGGATGACCTCCACCGACGGCGTGGTCATCGACGACCGACTGGTGATCCGCTCGGACGCCTCCGGGCCCCGCTCGGCCAGGATGGTGCTGCAGAATCCCCGTGTGGACTTCGCGGTGTTCGAGGTGGCACGCGGTGGCATCCTCCGGGAAGGCCTGGGGTACACCCGCAATGACGTTGCCGTGGTACTGAACGTCGCGCCCGACCACCTCGGTCTGCGCGGCATCAACTCGGTCGAGCAGCTCGCCAAGGTCAAGCAGGTGATCGTCGAGGCGGTGCCGAAGAACGGGGCAGCGGTGCTGAACGCCGACGACGAACTGGTGGCCCAGATGCGCAGGGCCTGCTCCGGGGAGATCGTCTGGTTCTCCATCAGGCCGAACAATCGGATGATCGCCGATCACTGCCGCCGCGGCGGCAAGGCGATCATCCTGGAGAAGGGGGAGCTGGGCGACCAGATCGTGCTGGTGCACGGCCGTCGCCGGATGCCCCTGGCCTACACGCATCTGCTGCCGGTCACCTTCGGCGGCAAGGCGATCTTCAACGTCCAGAATGCCATGGCCGCCGCGGCCGCAGCCTACTGTGCGGGGGCACACCTGCACGACATCCGGGCCGGACTGCGATCTTTCACCTCGTCCTTCTACCAGGCTCCCGGCCGGATGAATCTGACCGAGGTGCGCGGCGTGAAGGTGATCGTCGACTACTGCCACAACGCTCCGGCGATGATCGCGCTGGGCGCCTTCGTGGATCGCTTCTTCGAGGACGCCACCGGCGGCGGGTTGTCGAACATCGAACGGCCGCAACGGATCGGCGTGGTCGCCACCGCCGGCGACCGCCGTGATCAGGACATGGTCGACCTCGGGTACCAGGCCGGGAAGCACTTCGACCGCATCATCGTCCGCGAGGACGAGCGGCTCCGCGGACGCTCGCCCGGCGAGACCGCCGCGCTGATCGTCGAGGGAGCGCAGCAATCACAGGCCGAAGGTGCGCGGGTCAAGGAGATCGAGGTGGTGCTGGACGAGATCGATGCCACCACCGTGGGTATCGAGCGCGCCAACGCCGGCGACCTGGTCGTCCTGTGCGTCGACCGGGCCCGCGCGGTCTGGGATCAGTTGCAGACCATCGGCAACGTGGCCCAGGCCGGCGCGGAGGAGGAGTTCACCCGGGACTGATCGCTCGGCCGGGATGACGGGCCGGGATGTCAGGCGGTCGGTTTCGCCTCCGGCGACGGCTCCCGTTGCTCGATGAGTCGCTTCAGCTGCGCCACCGCGGCCGCCGGGTCGGCCCCGTTCACGACGGCCATGCCGACCAGGTAGCAGGTCAGTGGCCCGGCGATGCGGGCGACGTTGTGCGCGATGTCCCTGGTCAGGTCCAGCAGGTCGTCACGGACCTGTTCGGTGACCAGGCCGGGTGGTAGCGAGAGTGCTGCGGAGGCATCGGTCAGCCAGTCCTCGAGAGTGCTCATGGGTTTCAAGCTAGTCGACCCCCCGCGCGTGCGGGCCCCCAGGATCAGCCGAGGAGCCAGACCTCGACGTGGTCACCCGCGGCGAGCGATGTCACGTCGGGTTCGATGACGATCATCGCGTCCGCTCCGGCCAGCCAGGACAGCAGATGGGAGCCGGGGCCGCCCCACGGCGCCACGGTCCCGGCTCCCGCGTCGAGCACCCCACGCCGGAACTGGCGCTTGCCGGCCGGCGACTCGACCGGGCGGGACAACGGCAGCCGCAGAGCGGGCCGGGTCAGCTGGTGATAGCCCATGGCGGCCCGGATGGCCGGGCGAAGGAACACCTCGAACGACACGTAGGAACTGACCGGGTTGCCGGGCAGCGTGACCATCGGGATCGAGCCGAAATGCCCTGCGCCCTGGGGCATTCCCGGCTGCATGGCGACCTTGGCGAACTCGACGCCCTGGCCGGTCAGTGCATCCTTGACCACTTCGTAGGCACCGGCGGAGACCCCACCGGAGGTGACGATCAGATCGATTCCTGCCGTGGCGGCCGACAGCCGCGCGCGGAATTCCGCGACGTCGTCCGCGACGAAGTGGGCGATCGTCGCGTGGGCGCCGGCGGCGGTGATGGCCGAGGCCAGCATGTAGGAGTTGGACTCGTAGATCTGGCCGGGACCCAGGGGCAGCCCCGGGGTGACGAGTTCGCTACCGGTGGAGAGCACCAGCACCTCCAGTGGCCTGCGGACCGGGAGCGAGGCGAACCCGAGGGCGGCGGCCACCCCGATCTGCGGGCCGGCGATGACGGTGCCGGCCTTCAGCACGACGGCGCCGTTCCGCACGTCCTCACCGGTGGTGCGGACGTGCACACCCGCCGGTGGGGCGTCGTCGATCCGCACGGTTTCGGTTCCACCGTCGGTCTTCTCGACCTGGACGATGGTGTCGGCGCCGGACGGCATCGGGGCCCCGGTCATGATCCGCGCGGCGGTACCCGGGGCGAGCGGGCCGGTGTCCTGGCGGCCGGCCGGGATGTCCTGCGAGACCGGCAGGGTGATCGGGAACCGGGTGAGGTCCGCGGCGCGGACCGCGTACCCGTCCATGGCGGAGTTGGGGAACGGTGGCAGATCGATGGGCGCGATCAGGTCGTGCGCGAGGACCAGGCCCGCCGCTTCCGAGAGGTCGACGACGACGGCCGGGCTGGGGGACAGGAGACCGCTGACGACCTTGGCGTGTTCTTCGACGGAGCGCATCGCCCCATCCTGCCCGATCCCGGTGTTCTTCCCGCCCAGTCCGGTACGAACACCGCGCCGCGCATACGGAAGTGACCGTTCTGCGACCATTTCGGAGCTGGATGGGCACCGGTGGACGCGCCGGGAAGAGTGGTATGCGCCGGAGGTAGGACGCCGGGAAGAACAGGCGGGGGCAGGCGGGGGGCAGGCGGGGGCGGGCGGAGGTAAGGCGGGGGGCAGGCGGGGGTCAGGCGGAGGCGGCGACCCGGGTGGCGATCTGGTCGGCAGTCGCCGGGCTGCCGCCCCGGTCCAGGATCTCGGCCGCCATCTCGGCCCGCTGTTCCAGTGCGCACACCGCGATCGACGACCCGTCCACCAGTCCCAGATCCAGCAGGTAGACGAGAGAGGCGAGCTCATCGGGCCTCTCGATGACCGCCAGCACACCCGCCTCCGCCGCGCCGGTACGCCAGAGCTCCTCCATCTCGCCGGGTTCCCGCCCGCGCAGGTACTTGGTCCGGCCCGCGATCACCACGAGGTCGGAGGCGACGGCAGCCATCTCGCCCATGGCGTGGATGGCCTCGTCGGTGCGGTCACCAGCCGTGCCCACCACGACGGACAGCGAGCCACCGGGAAGCCGCAGCGCGGACGCCACCTCCAGCAAGGATTCCAGAGACGCCTCGTTGTGCGCGAGATCCAATACCACGGCGAGGTTGTCGACCAGATACACGTTGAGCCGCCCGGCGTTGTGCTGCGCCCCCGAGGTGAACGACCGCAAGCCCGCCCGCACCGCGTCGAGGGAGGCGCCGACGCCAAGGGCGGCCGCCGTGGCGGCCAGCACGTTGGAGACGTTCACCCGGGACGTCCCGGCCAGGGTCAGCGGCACCTGCGCGACCGGGAGGACCCTGGTCGGGTCGAGACCGCGGCTCAGCACCACGATCTCACCGTCGATGACGGTGATCGCCTTGCCGCCGGCTTCGAGAGCCTCGTCCAGATAGGGGTTCTCAGGGTCCGGGGAGTAGAACCACGGCCGCGCCCTCGACACCAGCCGCATCTGCCGGACCAACGGGTCGTCCGCGTTGAGCACCGTCCAGCCGCTGGGCTTGGTGATCCTGGCGACGACCGACTTCACCTCGGCGAGCTGCTCCACGGTGTGCACGCCGAGCAGTCCGAGATGATCGGCGCTGATGTTCGTCACCACCGACACGTCGTTCGCCGCGGTGCCGACCCCGCGCAGAAGGATTCCGCCGCGGGCCGTCTCGGTGACGGCCACCGTCACGGAGGGGTCCGCCAACACGCGCGCCGCGCCCCCGGGACCGGACCAGTCACCCGTTTCGACCTCGACCCCGTCGATGACGATGCCGTCGGTCGACGACCAACCGGGGACCCGTCCGTCGGCCTGCATCAGATGGGAGATCAGCCGCGTGGTGGTCGTCTTGCCGTTCGTACCGGTGACGGCGATGACCGGTACGCCGGGACGCAACGGCCGGACGATCTCGCCCGGCTCGACGCCGACCATGGCCGAGCCGACCTCGGCGATGGCCTCCGCCGGGTCGGCGCCCTCGCGGGTGATCCGCTCGAAGGCGACCGCCACCGCGTCCCCGAAGTGTTCGGCGACGCCGCGGCGGCGGAAGGGGAAGGCCACCACCACCGTCCGGTCGTCACCACCGCGCGCCACGGCGGGCACCCGGGTGTTGATCGCACCGCCGCTGCGCCGCACCACCGCCGCGGCCAGTTCGGCGGCCGCTTCGGAGCGGGCCGGAGAATCCGCCATCCCGACCGAGGTGCTCCGCACACGCAGCGCCCGTTGCCATCCCACGACGGTGGCGGGGTCGGCCTCCATCACCCCGCGAGCGTCGAGAGTGAGCTTCACGGCCGGCCGCGGGAAGTAGAGATTCGGTCCGGTGAGCACCCGGAGTTCCAGGGGAACGGTGAGCGGTTCGTCCATGAAATGAACCCTACGACCGCGGCCGGCGGGGCCTGGCCGGTCCTGGCCCCTGGAGCGCGCGCCGTACGAGGCACCCGGTGAGCAAGGCACCCGGTGGACACGGCACCCGTTGAACACGGCACCCGGCGAGCCGAAGGCGGGTCGCGTTCGCGAAGCCGCCCTTCGGAAGGACTGCGACCTCTAGGGTTGGGCTGTGTCGGTCGACCTCACCGGGCAACGCCTGGGCCACTACGTGGTGCACGAGGTCATCGGCCGGGGCGGCATGAGCGTGGTCTACCGCGCCGTCGACGAACGTCTGCAACGTGCGGTGGCGCTCAAGGTGATGAGCGAAAATCTCTCCACCGATCCGGAGTTCAGAGCCCGGTTCCTCGAGGAGGCCAGGGCCGCCTCGGCCATCGACCACGTCAACGTGGTTCCGCTCTACGACTTCGGCGAGCAGGGTGGTGCCCTGTTCATCGCCATGCGACTCGTGGACGGCACCGACCTCGCCCGCGAACTGGCCGCCGGACCGATGTCGGTCCGGCGGGTGATGAATCTGCTGGGCCAGGTCGGGGCCGCGCTGGACATGCTGCACGAAAGGGGCTTGGTGCATCTGGATGTCAAGCCGGCCAACGTACTCGTCACCCGGAACGAATCGGTCGGCAAAGAGCACGTCTACCTCGCCGACTTCGGCCTGACCAGGCGCGGCACGACCGGTCATCAGACGGCGTCCGGCGATTTCCTGGGCTCACCGACCCACGCGTCGCCCGAGCACCTGCGGGGGCAGGAGGTGGTCCCACGATCCGACGAGTACTCCCTGACGTGCATGTTGTTCACCGCGCTGGCCGGCCGGGCGCCGTTCGTCGGGGACGTCCGGGCCGTCATCACCGGGCATCTCTCCGGTGTGGTCCCATCCCTGTCGGCGCTGACCAACCTGCCCCCGGCCATCGACCGGGTGATCGCGCGCGGGATGGCCGGTGACCCGGAACTGCGCTACCCCAGCAGCTCTGACCTCCTCGCTGCGGCCCGGCGGGCGATCGCCTCTATGGACGACGACCCCGCCGCCGGTCGCGCCCCTGCATTCACCCCTGCTGCCGCTCCCGCTGCCGCTCCCGCTCCCGGGGTGCCGTCGGCGCCGCACCCGACCTGGACGCAGGTGGCCGCCGCCCAGGACCGGGCCCACCCGCCGGCTCCCGCTACCGCCCCCGCCGGGTCACCGGCTCACCCGACGGTGCAGCAACCGGCCTACCAACCGGTGCCCTCCTACCCCCGGCAGCCGATCTACCCGCCGCCGGGCCCGCCCCCCACCCAGGTCCGGCCGATGGATTTCGGGCCGGACAGCACCGGCCGCCGCCCGGCCAGTCACCGGATCGAACCCGTCCTGGCCAAGAAGTGGCCGTGGATCGTCCTGGTCGGCGCTCTGCTGATCGTGGCCGTCGCAGTCATCGTCGTGGTGGCCGGGGGATCCGGCGCCGGTGGAGGTCCCAGCGCCCCGGTGATCGCCCCAGCGGTCAGCCGTTCGTCGTCATCGGCAACGACGGGCGCGCCCGCGACGGCCAGGACCACGGCGCCGACCCCGACCGTCGGGACCAGGCGCACCCTGCTGCAGCCCTCGGTGCTCCCGACCGGACTCCGCTCGGTCAGTGGACTCCCGGACCCCGTTCACCAGCAGCGGCTGACGGTCCGGCGGGCACCCAGAGGGCTCGGGTGACGACCTGAGCAGGTCGGTCCCGAGGACTTGCTTGCACTCGACCCCGGAGAGTGCCAGTATGAAATTGGCACTCGGGGTCACCGAGTGCCAGGTCGAACCGGTGAGCATTCCCTCGATCTCTGGGTCTCCATGGCCCGGGGCCGCGAGGATGCGTCCGTCGCGGGCATCGTCTCGACCACCACCACACGCCAATGCTTACCGACCCGGAAGAGCACCCCTGTGGCGCTCGGTCGAGGCCGGCCGATCTGGAGGATCTACACCTCATGTCCAAGCTGATCGCTTTCAACGAGGAAGCGCGTCGCGGGCTCGAGCGCGGGATGAACATCCTCGCCGACGCCGTGAAGGTGACCTTGGGGCCGCGCGGCCGCAACGTCGTCCTGGAGAAGAAGTGGGGCGCGCCCACCATCACCAATGATGGCGTCTCCATCGCCAAGGAAATCGAGCTCGAGGACCCGTACGAGAAGATCGGTGCCGAGCTCGTCAAGGAAGTTGCCAAGAAGACCGACGACGTCGCCGGTGACGGCACCACGACGGCCACCGTTCTGGCCCAGGCGCTCGTCCGCGAAGGCCTGCGCAACGTCGCTGCCGGCGCGAACCCGCTCGGTCTGAAGCGCGGCATCGAGAAGGCAGTGGAGGCCATCTCGGCCCAGCTGCTGGCCGACGCCAAGGAGGTCGAGACCAAGGAGCAGATCGCTGCCACCGCCTCGATCTCTGCCGCTGACCCCGTGATCGGCGAGCTCATCGCCGAGGCCATGGACAAGGTCGGCAAGGAAGGCGTCATCACCGTCGAGGAGAGCAACACCTTCGGCCTCGAGCTGGAGCTCACCGAGGGCATGCGCTTCGACAAGGGCTACGTCTCGCTGTACTTCGCCACCGACGCCGAGCGTCAGGAAGCCGTTCTCGAGGACCCCTACATCCTCCTGTACGGCTCCAAGATCTCGGCCGTCAAGGACCTGCTGCCGATCCTCGAGAAGATCATGCAGTCCGGCAAGCCGCTGCTGATCATCGCCGAGGACGTCGACGGCGAAGCCCTCGCGACCCTGGTCGTCAACAAGATCCGCGGCACCTTCAAGTCCGTCGCCGTCAAGGCTCCTGGCTTCGGTGACCGTCGCAAGGCCATGCTGCAGGACATCGCGATCCTGACCGGTGGCCAGGTCATCTCCGAGGACGTCGGGCTCAAGCTCGACTCGGTCGATGTCGCCCTGCTCGGCACCGCCCGCAAGGTCGTCGTCACCAAGGACGAGACCACCATCGTCGACGGCGGCGGCGACGCCGAGCAGATCGCCGGTCGTGTCTCCCAGATCCGCGCCGAGATCGACAAGTCCGACTCGGACTACGACCGCGAGAAGCTGCAGGAGCGGTTGGCCAAGCTGGCCGGCGGCGTTGCGGTCATCAAGGCCGGTGCCGCCACCGAGGTCGAGCTGAAGGAGCGCAAGCACCGCATCGAAGATGCCGTGCGCAACGCCAAGGCCGCCGTCGAAGAGGGCATCGTCGCGGGCGGTGGGGTCGGACTGCTGCAGGCCGCCACCAAGGCTCTGGCCACCCTGGACCTCGTCGGTGACGAGGCCACCGGTGCCAACATCGTCCGCGTTGCGGTCGAGGCCCCGCTCAAGCAGATCGCGATCAACGCCGGTCTCGAAGGCGGAGTCGTGGCGGAGAAGGTACGCAACCTGCCTTCCGGTCACGGTCTCGATGCGGCCACCGGCGAGTACAAGGACCTGATCGCGGCCGGGATCATCGATCCCGCCAAGGTCACCCGGTCCGCCCTGCAGAACGCTGCGTCCATCGCCGCCCTGTTCCTGACGACCGAAGCGGTCGTCGCGGACAAGCCGGAGAAGTCCTCCGCTCCGGCCGGAATGCCGGGCGGCGGGGACATGGACTTCTGAGTCCTGCTCTGCGCTACCTGTTCCAGATCGCAAGGGCGGTCCCACTCCGGTGGGGCCGCCCTTGCGGCGTTCCGGGGTGCGTCCCTCTCGTCACGCCACACCTGTTGTCGCCGCGCCGCACCTGTTGTCGCCGCGCCGCACCTCCGGTCGCCGCGCCGCACCTGTTCGTTGTGATCGGGGAGGTGCTCGGTGGGGACAGCGAGTGCTCGGTGGCGACAGCGGGTGCTCGGTGGGGGCAAAACGTCAGGAAGTCGGAACGCTGTTGACCACGACCGGAAGAGCGCTCAGGACGGTCACGAGCAGGATCACGTAGAACACCATGAGGCCGCCGAAGATGCACAGCGCGATGATTCCCTGCTTCTTGACCTTGGACGCATGCAACTGGGCCGTCGCCAGGTCACCGGCGTAGGCCGCCGGGTCGATCTTGTTCCAGTGGGACACCAGCGAATAGATCGCCGTCGGCCAGAAGAAGAGCCAGTTGACGATGAACCATCCGGTCGGCTTCGCGACGGGCGGCGCCAGGTACGCCGGCTGCCCGTACCCCGGCTGTGCATACCCCGCTGGTGGGTATCCGGGTGGCGGAAAGGCGGCCGGGTTGTAGGGGGCCTGCCCGTACTGGGGCGCGGGTTGCCCGAAAGCAGGTTGGCCATACGCGGGTTGCCCGTAGGCAGATTGGCCATACGCGGGCTGTCCGTCAGCAGGCTGTCCGTACGCGGGTTGTCCGTACGCGGGTTGTCCGTACGGAGGTTGTACGTACGCGGGTTGCCCGTACGCGGGTTGCCCGTACGTGGGTTCACCCTGGGGCGGTTGACCGAGCTGGCCGGGGGGTGGAACTTCGCTCGGGCCTGGGTACTGCGACATGGTGGTCCTTCTCGAAGACGCTCGTCCTCCACCGGACCGGCTGGTGCGGCTGTTGTTGATCACCATGCCGCATCCGATCCCGGGGAGCGCATCGAGCGGTGATCTTTGGGCAAATGTTGCCCGATTTGCCCGTTCTAAGGGACCGCTCGACGGGATTCGGGATCCTGAGCGACACCTGTAGGAAATGTCCGATCTCTATCGGGGTGACCGAACTCGCAGAGTCGCAGGTGAGCGTGCCGGCCGGGGTGGACGCACTCGTCGGGCACGTGATCGTCTGCGGTTTGCGCGGCATCGGCATGCGCATCGTCGAGCAGCTGCACCGCTCCGGCGAGCAGGTCAGCGTGCTGGCCGAGTTCGCCGACCGGGCCCAGCTGGACCTGGTGGCCGCCTGGGGGGTGCACACCGTCTCGCCGAGGGGGAATTCGGCGGCCACCCTGACGGCGGCCGGCATCCAGCGCGCGCGAGCCGTCGTCTGCGTCGTCGACAGCGAGCTCGCCAATCTCGAGATCTCCCTGGTGGCATGGGAACTGCGTGACGACGTACGCGTCGTGGCCCAGCTGGGCAACCAGGCCATCGGACGAGCGGTGGCTGACGGCAACGGCCCCGGAGGGGTCCTGGACGTGGCCGAACTGGCCGCGCCCGGCATCGTCGAGGCCTGTCTGAGCCGGCGCATCCACGAGATCGAGATCGGGGAGGAGACCTTCCTGATCGCCCGCCTGCCGATCGAACGGGCCTCCACCCTCCGCGGTCTCTTCGGTGATCTGGCCCCGATCGCGGTGCAGCGACCCGCGGCGGGCAACCTGGGCGCCACCGTCATCGACTGCCCTGGCCGCGACTTCCAGGTCCAGCCGGGCGACATCGCGGTGATGCTCGGGACGGCAGCCGACTACGCCCACCAGGACGTCGACCTCGACCGTCCGGTGGTGACCGCGGCCGGGGCGGGTCCGACGATCCTCCGGCGGGCGGTCGAGGCCGTGTCCGGGGTGATGCGCGATTTCGACCGCGGCCTCTACAAGGCGGTCGCGGTGCTCGGCGGTCTCGTCGTCGTCTCCAGCATCGTGCTGTCGATCGGTTACAAATCGCCCAGGATGAGCGTGCTCGACGCGTGGTACTTCAGCACCGAAACCGTGGCCACCGTCGGGTACGGCGACTTCAGCTTCGTGGACCAGGCGCCGTGGCTCCGGCTGTGGGCGATCTTCCTGATGTGCGCCGGCATCACCTGCACGGCCGTCCTGATGGCGTTCCTCACCGACATGCTGGTCAGCCGGCGGCTCAACCACGCGATCGGTCGTCGTCGGGCGCGCGGGCTCTCCGGGCACGTGGTCGTCGTCGGGCTGGGCTCGTTCGGGGTGCGGGTCGCGGCGGCTCTGGTCAGCGCGGGCAAGCACGTCGTGGTCGTGGAACGCGACTCGGACAACCGATTCCTCGGCGATGCCCAGCAACTCGGCGTGCCGGTGATCTTCGGCGACGCGACACTGCGGTCGACCCTCGACGCCGCCCGCGTGTCGGAGTCCTCGGCGGTCGCGGTGATGACGAGCAACGACATGGTGAACATCGAGACGGCCATCGCCGTCCGGGATCTGTTCAGCGCGGACTGGGCCGATTCCGGGGCGGTCCCGGTGGTGACCAGGGTGTTCGACCGATCCCTGGGCCGGACCATCGCCCGCCGTTTCGGATTCGAGAACGTCCAGTCCACCGAGGAGTTGACCGCGCCCTACTTCGTCGGCGCCTCGCTCGGTCTCGAGGTGCTCGGGTCGTTCTCGGTGGCACAGCAGACCTTCATGGTCAGTCGCCTGACGGTCGAGGCGGGCAGCCCACTGGAATGGCTGTCCATGAACGAACTGTCGGCCAACACCAGGGTGATCGCGCTGACCAGGGCCGACAGTGGCGTGATGGAGCACCCGCCGCGCCGTGGGACCCGTTTCCAGGCGGGTGATCTTGTCTACCTGGTCGAGCCCTACGAAGAGCTGCTCGGGGTCTTGCGAAGCGCCAGGTTGTAGGGCGGGCCCTGATTGGTCGGGCTCGGACCGGGGAGCGTCGTGGTTCCGGCGGGTCGAATCGTTTGAAATGATCGCCTGGTGATGGATCGACGGCAGCGCAGTGTCGCCCTGCTCGTCGCCGGAACGTACTTCATGGAGCAGCTGGACGGCACCATCGTCGCGACCGCCGCTCCGAGCATGGCCAGATCGCTCGGTGTCACCTCCGCCGACATCGGCGTGACGATCACCGCCTACCTGCTGACGCTGGCCGTGCTGATCCCGCTGAGCGGGTGGGTGACGCAGCGCTGGGGGGTGCGCCGGATCTACCTCCTCGCCATCGCGCTGTTCTCGATCGCGTCGATCCTGTGCGCGATCAGCACGAGCGTCGTCGAGCTGACCGCGTTCCGGGTGCTGCAGGGCGTCGGCGGCTCGATGATGGTCCCGGTCGGCCGCCTCGCCGTCCTCCGCGGGACCGCCAAGCAGGACGTCATCAGGGCCGTCGCCCTGCTCACCTGGCCGGCCCTCGCCGCCCCCGTCGTCGCCCCGCTCCTCGGGGGCCTGTTCACCACCTACCTCAGCTGGCACTGGATCTTCCTGGTCAACGTGCCGCTCGGCGTGGTGGCCTTCGTCGTGGCGATGCGCCTGATCCCGCCGGCCTCCCAGGAGCGGCCGCCCGGACTGGATTGGGGCGGACTGGCACTCACCTGCCTGGCGGTCGCCGCACTGGTCGTGCTGTCAGACCTCTTGGCCAGCGCGGTGGTGCGATGGATCCCGGTCGCGGTCGCCGGTGTGCTGTCGATCGTCGGCGTGATCGCGGCCGTTCGTCACCTCCTGCGTACGGCCCATCCACTGTTGCAACTGCGCATCCTGCGGGTGCCGACCTTCCTGGTCTCGCACCGCGGCGGGGCGATCTTCCGGGTGACGGTGAACGCGGTTCCGTTCCTGCTGCCTCTGATGTTCCAGGACGGCTTCGGGTGGTCGCCCGTCAAGGCCGGGGCGGTGGTCCTGTTCGTCTTCGTCGGGAATCTGGCGATCAAACCGGCCACCACGCCCTTGTTGATGCGTTTCGGATTCCGATCGGTGATGGTCGCCGCCAGCATCTGCGCTGCGGCCAGCATGGTGATGAACTCCCTGCTCACCCCGGCCACCCCGATCCTGCTGACCGGCGCGGTGATGATCTTCGGCGGGATGGCCAGATCCGTCGGTTTCACCGTCTACAACACCATTGCGTTCGCCGACGTGGTCCCGGCCGACCTGCCCGGCGCGAACACGTTGTCCTCCTCGGTCCAGCAGGTGGCGATCGGATTCGGCGTGGCGGTCGGGGCCGTCGCCGTACGGGCCGGTGAACCGCTGGCCGGCGTGGTGCACCTGACCGGTCCGATCGGGCCCTACCGGATCGCGTTCTTCGTCGTCGCGCTCCTGACGCTGGTCCCCGTCGTCGAGTCGTTCCGCGCCGATCGCAGTTCCGGTGACGCTCTCAGACCTGCCGGACGTCCTGCACAGTGACGGCAATAGCCGTCACTGTGCAGGACGCTACGGCTGTTGGGGTACGTAGTCGGCGATCCCGGGGGCGGTCTGCAGCCAGATGAGCGGGCGCAGACCGGCCGGTGCCCTCGGATCTGCCAGCGCCAGCGACGAGACCCGCGTGGCGGGTAGCGCTGATCCGGCGACCAGACCGGGGTCGGACGGTCCGAAGAGCGAATCCACCGAGGCCGGCCCGACGGTCGTCATCGCTGCGGTGACCCCCGCGTGCGTCAGGACCCGGTCGGTGCAGGCCTGGCCCAGCAGCCGCCCCCAGGCCGCACCGACCCCGTACCCCGAGATCAGATCCGGCCCAGGGTCCGTCCGCCCGGAGGCGACGAACGCCTTCGCCACGGCTGCGGCGCCGGGGTTGTCGGAACCGTAGGCCGGGGCGGCGAGGGTCACCAGCAGACGGCCGGCCGGGGCCAGGACCACCGCGGGGTCGTACCCGTCCAGGTTGGTGATCACGTCGACCTTCGACGCGGTGGCCCGCAGCGTCGCCTCCACCACCGCCGGGGCCGCCATCACCAGGATCGTCGAGACCTGGCCCCAGTCCGACGGCGCCTCCGAGCCGACCGTCTGCGAGTTGATCGAGACGCCGTTGCGGGCCGCCCACCACCTGGCGCCGGCGAGGGCATTGGCGGCGTCGGGGGACGAGTCGGTCAGTACCCCGACGTCGCTGCCGGCCGGCAGCTTGCCGACCGAGCGCAGGTAGGCGAATGCGTTGATGGCCTTGATGTCCTCGGTCGCCCCGATCACCACCGGACCGTCCCTGGTGAGTTTGGACGAAGTGCCGGCCAGCGTCAGCGTCGGAATCTGATCTGCGCCCGACATCGCACTCAGGGTCGCCGAATCCGCCTGCGAGGGCATGGTGATCAGACCGAGCACCGAGCCGGCGATCCTGGTGTAGCCGGTGGCGGGTGACTCACCGGTGGCGTTCGGGACGAGGGTGACGGACCGGCCACAGATGCCGCCGGTGCTGTCGACGGTCTGCTGCCACAGCGCCACCCCGGCCGAGAAGCCGCGGTCGGCGGTGCGGTCCGTCAGCAGCCCGAGCGAGATCGTGGTGTCGTCGACACCGGCCCCGGTGACGAGGCCGTTCGGGGTGACGGGGGTGACCGACGTGGAGGTCGGCGGCGGTGGCTTCCCGGCGGTGGCCCCGTGCGTCGGCGTCGTCAGCCGGACCGTCCCCGAGGAACCCAGCGTGGTACCCGAGGTACAACCGACCAGGAGCACGACGCCACCCATCAGCCCGCCGAGAACGGCGGTGAGCAGCGATGATCGGCGGGGCACGGTGCATCACGCTACCTGCGTCGCCGATCGGGTGAAGGCCGACGACCACGATCAGCGCAGAGTCACCGTCCGGCCGGAGATTTACGCCGGATTGCCGATCAACGGTCGTCAACCGATGCCCGATGTGATTCAGTTATTTTGCCGGTGCGGCAGGACGCGGGTGCGGGGTCGCAACCGCCCGGCCCCTGCCGGACGGGCGGCAGCCTGACGGGACGGCAGAATCGACAGAGGTGAGGGCATGGCGGGCACTCCACGTAGGCCCGTGCCCGCGTCCGGTCCGCGGCCGCCGGGTCTTGCCCGCGGCCGGATCGGGCAATCGGTGGCGGCCCTGTCTGTCCTCGGCCTGATCGCCGTCGGCGTCGTGGCCGCCCACCAGCCGGGATTCCCGCAGCAGCCGCCGGTACCGGTGAACCGGTCGATCTGGGTCGCCGACGCCGACAGGTCGCTGGTCGGACGGATCAACCCGGCCGCGGGCCAACTGGACTCCGCGTTGACCGTCAAGGGCTCCGTCGAGGTGATCCAGGACCCGGCGCTGGGCACGCCGGCCATGCTGGACCGGTCCGCGCACGAATTGCAGCTGATCGACCCGACGACGGTCACCCTCGGCGCCAGGGTCGCGGTCCCGACCGACGCGGCGGTCGCGATCGGCGCGGGGACCGTCGCGGTGGCGGACCGGTCCGACGGACGACTGTGGTTCGGCTCCACGGTTGCGATCGGGTCGGTCGATGCCCACCTGGTGAAGCAGCAGGCCACCCTCGGCGCAGATCCCGCGGTTGCGGTCTCCACCAGCGGGACGGTCTTCGCCACCGCGGCCGGCAGCTCCACGATCACCGTCGGCCACGCGGATGGAACGCTGACGACCCAGGCGGTGCCGGGTGGCCGACTGCCCGGCCGCAGTGTCCCGCAGCCCGCCCTGCCGGGTCAACGCCCGGCGCCGGCCCAGTCCGGCCAGGCGAATGAGGCCGGCCACGACGTGCAGATCTCGGCCGTCGGGGAGATACCCGTCGTCCTGGACCGATCGGGTCCGGATCTGCGGGTCGGTGATCGACGACTGGCCCTGCCGAACGGCCTTGGACTGCAGACCTCGCTGCTGCAGCTCCCGGGTCCGGCCTCCGACGCGATCTACCTGATCACCACGACGGCTCTGCTGCGGGTCGCCCTCGCCACCGGGACGGTCACCGAGGTCTCCGCTTCCGGGATCGCCTCGACCGGAGCGCTCCCGCCGATCCAGGCCGGCGGCTGCACCTACGCGGTCTGGACCGGCGCAACGGCGGTAGCCGTACGGGCCTGCCCCGGGGCCACCGGAACGCCGCAGGCACTGCCGGGCACGACCGCCTCTTCCGTCCTGCGGATCGGTGCCAACGGTGATGCGGTGGCGGTGAACGACAGCACCTCGGGGCGGAGTTTTCTGGCCGCGGACGGTTTCAGGGTGGTGGACAACTGGTTGGACGTCACTCCGACGGAGTCTGCGAACACCGATCAGAACCGTGTGCAGAACCCTGACGTCTCGGACCGGACACCGCCCCCGCCACCGAGTTGCGCGGCGGCGCAGATCGGCAGACCGCACGCCAGGGACGACGCCTTCGGGGTACGGGCCGAGCGGGCGACGGTGCTGCGCGTGCTCGACAACGACCAGGGCACCGACTGCACCTCGGTGGTGATCGACCGCGTCTCGGCGCTCCCGGTCGCGTCCGGGACGGTCGCGATCGTCGACGGAGGCGGCGCGATCCAGGTGACCGCCGCCGCGGGAGCGACCGGGACGCTGCCGCCGATCCGTTACGAGGTCACCAACGGCAGGGGCCAGACCGCCGCAGCCGTGGTGCTGGTGACGGTCGAGCCGCCGTCGGTGCAACGGCCACCCGCCAAGATCCGGCGGCCCGCGCTCGAGGTCGAAGCCGGCGCCACCGTGATCTACAACGTCCTGCAGGACTACTACTCGCCGACCGGCGACGACCTCTATCTCCTGTCCGCCTCGACCGACGGCGGGGATGCCGCCTCCTACCGTTCCGACGGGTCGATCACCTACCGCAGCACCGGGACCGGGGCCGGGACCGACCGCAAGGTCCAGTTCATCGTCTCGGACGGGACCCAGCAGAGCGCCGGGGTGATGACGGTGACCATCGCCGAGGCCGGTTCCAGCACGCCGGTCTCGTTACCGGTGCACGCCACCGGTTTCCTCGGGTCGACCCTCTCGATCGACCCGACGCGGACCCTGACCACCGCCTCTGCCCGGCCGGTGGTGATCGGGAAGCTGACGGCCATGGCCGGTGACTCCGCCGCGTCCGCCACCCTCGCTCCGGGGGGACGGTTGATCTCGGTGACCGCCTCGTCCGCCGGCAGCTTCTACTTCACCTTCGATGCGGCCACCGGCGACCACTCGACGACCGGCATCCTGCGTGCCGACTTCATCGACGGCAGCAGCGCGGGGACGCCGGTGCCGATGGTCGACGTCGCCTACCTCCCGGCCGGCGGGTCGACGGTCCTCGACCCGCTGGCCAACGACTCGGACCCGGCCGGGCGCGGGCTGGCCGTGCGCCAGGTGCAGGTGCCGGACGGCGTGAGCCTGACCGCTGCCGTGGTCGACCTGCACCTGGTCAAGATCGAGGCACCCCGCCCGCCGGACGGCCCGATCTCGCTGTCCTACAGCCTCTATGACGGACGGACCAGCCAGACCGGGCAGATCAGGGTGGTGCCGGTGCCGGCCATCCGGCAGGTACCGCCGCCGGTGGCCACGCCCATCTCGGTGACCGTGCGGGCCGGGGACGCGGTGACCATCCCGGTCGCCGATCACGCCTACTCGCAGGATGGTTCGGCCGTCACCGCGGTGCTCGATGCCGGTGCGGTGAGCTCCGTCCCCGGCCGGGTCTTCTCCACGGGATTCGAGATTCGCTACCTGGCACCGGCTCTCGCGCCGAGTACCCCGATCACCTTCGTCTACACCGCGGTCGCGGCGAGCAGTACACCGGCTGATCCGGTGCAGGCGAGTTCCACCGTGACCATCACGGTGGTCGGTGCCGACGCCTCGCAGGACCGGGCTCCCGGTGCTCCCGCTCCGGTGGTCGCCCGGGTGTTCGCCGGTGGCTCGATCAGCGTCGCGCTACCGCTGGACGGGATCGACCCCGACGGGGACTGGGTGGTCACCTCCTCGCTGCGGCAGCCGGTCGCCCCGCTGGGATCCGTGTCGCTGCTCGGCTCGAACGCCCTTTCCTACCAAGCCTTCTCCAAGCCCGGCGTGGACGTGATCAGCTATCTGGTGACCGACCCCTACGGGAAGAGCGCGGTCGGCACCGCGACCGTGCTGGTCGTTCCACCGGTCGATGCCGCCGGCCCGCCGATCGCGCCCGACCTGACCGCCTCGGTGCGCCCGGGACGGAGCATCCGGATCGATCCGCTGCAGGACGTCGTCGATCCCGGGGGCCGGACGGTCACCCTCGGCAATCCGGCGTTCGACGCTCCACCCGGGCTCCTGGTGGTACAGGACGACAAGGGCCTGGTGGTCACCGCCCCGAACGTCGCGACCAGGTTCAGCCTGCGCTACAACGTGATCAACACGCAGCGACTGGGTGCCACGGGTGCGATCAGCCTGACGGTGAGCAAGGACGCGCCGGTGCCGCTCCCGGAGGCCACCGACGTCTTCGTCCCGCCGTCCGCGTTGCGCAGCGCAGCACCCGCCGTCGAGGTCGACGTCTCCGCCCACGTCACGAACCGCAGCGGACGCCGTGACCAGTTGAACATCTCGGTCGATCCGGTCTCGGCCGCGGTCGCCACCATGGCCGCCCCGATGACGCTGCGGATCACGCTGGCCGAACGTCGTCAGGTGATCGCCTACCGGGCCAGGAACGCGGACGGCGGGGTGGCGACCGCTTTCGTGGTGGTGCCCGGACGCGCGCAGCCGGTTCCACCGGAACTGATCCCGGGTCGGGCACCGATCCAGGTCGAAGCCGGTGCCACCGTTCAGGTCTCGGTCGCAGACTACGTGAGCGTGGCCGCCGGTTCCCCGCAGATCGCCGCAGACTCCCCGCTCGGTGCCACGCAGGGGACGGCCACCCGGCTCTCCGCCGGCACGTTCGGTTTCGTCAGTCCGTCGACGGCGGGGGGCGCCGCCGTCGTGTACGTGCCGATCGTGTCGCCGGGCGGGACTGCGCCGACCGTGCTCGGGTTCGGCGTCCAGATCACGCCGAAGGTCGTGCCGGCGCCACAGCTCGAGCGCACCGACGTGCCGGTCGAGGTGGGCGGCTCGGCCGGCGTCGACCTCGGTCCGCTGACCACGACGTTCGACGCCTCGCAGGCCGCCTCGTTGACCTATCGGCTGGGATCGGTGACGGGCCCGAGCGGCGCGTCGGACCTCACGGTCGCCATCACCGGCGCGCTGCTGACCGTCTCGGTCAGGCAGGGAACCGTCCGCGGGACGGAGTACTCGGTGCCGGTGACGGTGGTCGACGGGCAGGGCCGGACCGGCGCAGCCGTGATGACGGTGCGCGTCACCGGGTCCCGCAAGCCGCGGCCGGTGATCGTCGACGCCCACCTGACGAGTTCCCGGCCCGGTGTCGCCGTCCGTGCCGACGTGCTCGTCGGTAGTTCCGACCCCATCGGCCTCGGACTGACCGTCGGACGGGTACGGGTCACCGCCGGCGCGACCGGTGTGCGCTCGGGCCCGACCCTGACCGGCTCCACCATCAGCGTGACCCCCGCCGCCGGCTTCGTCGGCGACATCGTGGTGTCCTTCCAGGTGGGCGACGGCACCAGGGATCCAGATCGAACGGTCGACGGGACGCTCACGATCACCACCCAGGACGTGCCGTCCGCCCCCGGCATGCCGGCGGCGGTGGCCGGGACGCTGACCGCCGGGAGCGTCGAGATCATCTGGGCGCCATCGAATTCGCACGGCTCGGTGGTCACCGGTTATACCGTTTCCGGTGGTGGGGTCGTGCAGGCGTGCCCCGGCCCGGGGACCGGCTGCCGGATCGACGGCCTGACCGCCGGCACCACCTACCAGTTCGCCGTGGTGGCCCACAGTGCGGTCGGCGACTCGCGCCCGTCGCCGCGGTCCGCACCCATCGTTCCGGACGCGGCCCCTACCCGGCCCTCGCCGCCCCAGGTGCTCTACCTGCAGCGGGGCCAGGTCCTCCTGGACTGGCAGATCCCGACCGGAGACTTCAGCCCGGTCACCTCGATGACCCTGCGCCGGGTCCTCGACGGCGTGGTGGTGCAGACCTATCCCGACGTGTCCTCCCCCCTGACGCTGTCGGACCTGCCCTCCCACCAGGCCTTCGCGTTCCAGGTGGAGGCGGTCAACGCCTTCTCCGGCAGTGCGTGGTCCGACCTCAGCGCCACCGTCGTGCCGTCCGGCGCACCCCAGGCGCCGGTGGCGGTGTCGGCCACCTACGGGTACGACGGGGTCACGCAGTCGGTGACGGTGACCTGGCGGCCGCCGACCGACACCGGGGGGGAGGCGATCTCCGGGTACCAGCTCCTGCAGAACGGTGCCGTGGTCGACCCGGACGCGACCAGCCCGGAGACCCGCACGGTGCGGGGCACCGCAACGGTGGCCTTCACGGTAGTGGCCCGCAACGGTCGGGGGCCCGGCCCGCCCTCGGCCGCCACCCCCGCCGCCACCGTGAACCCGTGGATCAGACCCACCGCCCCCGGCGCGCCCATCCTGACGCCCGGCGACACGACCATCGGCATGGCCTGGTCCGGAGGCCTCACCCCCGGTAGTGGCCTGGGCCACTACGAGTACCAGATCGGCGGCACCGGCGGCTGGGTCGCCACCGGAAGCGGCCACACCGCGGTGATCTCGGGGTTGACCGACCGCCAGTCCTACTCGGTCACGATCCGCGTCTGCAACACCGAGTCCGGCCCGGTCGTCCTCACCTGCTCACCGGCGTCACCGCCGGCCTCGACGACGCCGGTCGGGCCGCTGGCCAGGCCGACCATCGGAGAGGTCACCGCCGGGACGCCGGTCACCACCGTCACCGTCACCTGGACCTGGCCGGACCCCGCCGGTCGGGCCGTGGCGAGCCAGGTCGTGACGATCAAGGTCGACGGCGTCCTGCAGGCTTCCGTCGACGCTGCCTCCCGGACGTGGACGAAGGACGTCGGTACCGGTGCCACCCTGGTGATCGATGCCACGGAGTGCCTGACCGGGCCCGGCCAGTGCGCGAGCGCCGACCAGCGGACCTACACGACGCCCACCGCCTCCGCGTACCAGGTGATCGGGCCGCCGCCGATGACCGGAACCTGCGCCGGGAAGGGCCCGTACGGCGGCGACTGGCTGGACGAAGCGGCCTGCAGTGGGACCGCGACATGGCTCCAGAACGGCGTCACGGTCATGGTTCTCAGCTGCGTCGCGGCCACGAGCTACCCGCAGCAACCGCCCGGGGTGTCACCCCCGCCGACCACGACCCCGCCGACCACGACCCCCCCGACCACGACCCCGCCGACCGACCCGCCGACCACGACCCCGTCGACCGACCCGCCGACGACGACCACGACCCCGCCGCCGGTGCTGACGGACTCACGGTGGTACCAGGACGTCGAGCGCCGGTGGTTCCGGGTGCCGTCGCTCGTCGGCAACGGGGCTCCGGGATGCTGATCCCCGAGATGTCCGCGGCCCATCCGCCAGCCACCCATCCGCCTGCCACCCACCCGCCTGCCACCCACCCGACCGTCGCCCACCCGCCCGGAAGTGCTGTCCAGCAGGAGGAACCGACCGTGACCGCAGTGGTGGCCCCCATTCTCACCATCGAAGAGGCCGGTGCCTTCCGCGACCACTTCGAACTGCTGGTCGCGCACGTCGGGCAGGTGGTGGTCGGCAAGGCGGAGGCGATCCGTCTCGCCTTCCTCACGCTGCTCTCCGAGGGGCATCTGCTGCTGGAGGATGTCCCCGGTACCGGCAAGACGACGCTGGCCAAGGCCCTGGCCGCCAGTATCTCGGTGACCAGCTCGCGCATCCAGTTCACCCCTGATCTACTGCCGTCCGACCTCACCGGTGTGACCATCTACGACCAGGCCAAGGGCGGCTTCGAGTTTCACCCCGGCCCGATCTTCGCGTCGATCGTGCTGGCCGACGAGATCAACCGCGCGTCGCCGAAGACCCAGTCGGCGCTGCTGGAGGTGATGGAGGAGTCCGCCGTCACCGTCGACGGGATCACCAGGGAGGTGGGTGAGCCGTTCATGGTGATCGGAACCCAGAACCCGATCGAGCAGGCGGGCACCTATCGGCTGCCCGAGGCCCAACTCGACCGGTTCCTGATGCGCACCGGGCTCGGTCATCCGCCCACCGACGCCGCACTGGCCATCCTCGCCGGGGTCGGGACCAGGTCCAGTCGGCTCGTCCTCGGTCCACTGACCAGTGCGGCCATGATCACCGGGATGACCGCCGACGCCGCCAGGGTCTACGTCGATCCGGCCGTGCTGCGCTACATCACCTCACTGGTGGAGGCCACCCGGTCGGTGGCCGATGTGGTGCTCGGGGTGTCCCAGCGCGGTGCCATCGCCCTGCTCCGCACCGCCAAGACCAGAGCCGCGTCGCTGGGTCGCAACTACGTGATCCCCGACGACGTCAAGTTTCTCGCGCGTCCGGTGCTCACCCACCGGATCGCGCTGCACGGCGAGGCCGAGTTCAACGGTGTCACACCCGACGACGTCATCACCCTGGTGCTGCTCGAGGTCCCGCCGCCGCGGACCGATCTCTGATGGGTGCCCGACGTCGTCAGCAGCCCAGTCGTCAGCAGGGCAGTCGTCATCGCAGCAGTCGTCACGGGAGCAGCACCCGTCATGGGAGCGGAGGTCGCCTGGGCCTCCCGCGCCGGCGGGGTGGGCCGGGTCGCGAAGGCGGGGATCAGTCCGGCCGTTCGCAGGAGGCGGTGGCCGACGCCCCCCGGATGGGGGTCGACGGCGGCGGCCGGCGCAGCGCTCTTGACGTCGTCACGCCACTGGGTTGGGGTGTGGTCGACACCGCCGCGGTGGCCGTGGCCGTCGGCCTGACGACCGGCTGGGCCGAGTGGACCGGCATCGGTGTCGGGCTCGGGCTCATCTTCCTGGTTGCGGTGCTGATGTCGTTGGGGCGCTTCGCGTACGCCCTGCAGTTGCGCGTGTCGGACCGTCGACTGGTGGTCGGTGAACCCGGCCGCGTCGGGATCATGGTCCAGAACACCTCCCGCCGTCGGTTGCTGCCCGCCGCGATGGAGTTGATGGTCTCGGAGCAGACGTTCGCCGTCACCATCTCGTCCCTGCCCGGTGGCGCCGCACAGGACGTCCTCCTGCCGGTGCCCACCGACCACCGGGCGGTGCTGCACATCGGGCCGGTCCGCGCGATTCGGGGCGATGCGCTCGGCCTGATCCGGCGGGTGGTCGACTGGCCGCTGGCCGAGAAGGTCTACGTCCATCCGCGAACCGTGCGATCGTCGTCGGCGCTGACCGGCTTCGTCCGGGATCTCGAAGGTGAGGAGTCGACACTGCGGACCGCCAGCGATCTCTCGTTCCATTCGCTACGCGAGTACGTGCCGGGGGACGACCGGCGGCACATCCACTGGAAGAAGACGGCCCGGACCGGGACGCTGCTGGTCAGGGAGTTCCTGGAGACGCGGCGGTCGATGGTGACCATCGTCCTGTCCACCGACCCCCTGGACTACTTCGACGACGAGGAGTTCGAACTGGCGGTCAGCTGTGCCGCCTCCATCAACGGCGATCTGATCCGGGCCGGGCGTCAGGTCGCCTGCTGCGTCCCGGCCGGCGACATCGCCGGGGTCGACGTGCCCGCCGTGCTGGACCGGTACGCGGGGTTGCTGCCGACGCCCGGTGCGGGGGCGCTGGCCCCGAGTGCCAGGACGGCCGCCCGCCGGCACGCAAACCTGTCGTTGATGATCCCGATCTTCGGCTCGGCGATCCCGGCGGCACAGGTC
This sequence comes from Nakamurella sp. PAMC28650, assembly GCF_014303395.1. Classification (GTDB taxonomy): domain Bacteria; phylum Actinomycetota; class Actinomycetes; order Mycobacteriales; family Nakamurellaceae; genus Nakamurella. Next base: position 5,520,281 of record NZ_CP060298.1, on the reverse strand, counting down.
AGGGCCGCCTACGACACGAGGCCGCCCGGGTCGTCGGTGTTCGGCGTCCGCGTACGGGTGCCCGCCTCCGATCGGCCCGGTGGCTGGCTGGCCCGGAACACCGTGACGGTGCCCGAACTCGACGCCCTTCCGATCGCCCTCCGCCAGGCGCGCCCGTGACGGTGCGGGGCGACCACCTCAGGCGCGCGGCGGATCTCGCAGTGCTGTTCCTGCTCGTCGTCGTGCCGGCGTTCCAGTTGGTCCCGGTGTACGGGGGGTACGCCCCGCTCCGGGCGATGGCGGCCGGTGCGCTACTCGTGGCACTCGTCCTGCTCGCCGCCGATGCGTTCCGGGTGCCGTCGCCGGTCGCGGTGCCGGCGGCCGCACTCGTACTGGTCCTGCTGGGACCCGTCGCCGCCGGTGTCGGTGTCGGCGACGGCGGCGCCTGGGTGTCGGCCTCGACGGTCTCGCGGTTGCTGCGCGGCTGCGTCACCGGCTGGCGGGACATGCTCACGGTGGCCACCCCGATCGGCGGGACCGGCGACCTGCTGGTGCCGCCGCTGCTGATCGGGGCGATAGCCATGACGGCCGCGGGACTGCTCGCGTCCGGGCGTCGCCACTCACTGGCGCTGCTCCCGGTCGCCCTGGCCTTCCTCGGGGTCGCTCTCCTCGGGCAGCGCGCCGGGGCGGACACCGCGGTCGCGGTCCTGGCGGGTGTGAGCCTGGTCGTCGGGCTCGGCTGGCTGAGTGTGCGGCGAGCCTCCAGGGTCAAGGTGATCGGCCCGGCGTCCGCACGGTGGCGGCGGCCGGCGATGGCCGGGGTGCTGCTGATCTGCGGCGGCCTGGTGGCGGCCTCCGTGGGAGGCTCGGGTGGTGGCGCCGTCGGCCATCGCCAGGATCGGCTCGCCCTGCGCACCGGCCTGGCGGTCCCGGTCGACCCGCGTTCGCTGCCGAGTCCGCTGACCGGGTTCAGGGCCGCGGTCGCGGACGACTTCACCACGATCGCCTTCCGGGTCACGGGCGTACGCCCCGGTGATCGACTGCGACTGGCCTCCCTGGACGCCTACGACGGCCAGATCTTCAGTGCCACTGCGGATGAGGGCCCGTTCGCACGGGTCGGCGCGCAGGTCGACCGGCGGTCCGCGCAGGACGCCGGGACGGTCCCGGCCGGCGCGGCGCGCTCGTTGCAGGTGCAGTTCGCCGGCAACACCGGGCCGTACACGCCGGTGCTCGGCGAGCTGGACTCGGTGACCTTCGGGGGCGCCAGGGCCGGCGAGCTGACCGACGGCTTCCGCTATTCGGCCACGGCTTCCACGGGCCTGCTGCCCGACGGGTGGAGATCGGGCGACTCCGTCAGCGAGTCGGTGACGGTGCCCGCGCTCCCGACGCCCGCCCAACTAGCGGTGGCACCGCTGGCTCCGGAGCCGATGTCCGCGACACCGCCCATCCCGGATGCCCTGCGGGTGGCCGCAGCGAAATACGCCGGCGGCCGGACCGCGCCCGGTGCGCAGCTGACCGCGATCGCGGAAAGTCTTGCGGCGGAGGGATATTTCAGTGACGGGAGGACCGGTCAGCTCCGGTCACCGTCCGGTCACGGGCTGGATCGGTTGCTGGGCATGGTCTCCGGCGCGGCGATGATCGGCGATCAGGAGCAGTACGCCGCCCTGATGGCCGTGCTGGCCAGATCTCTCGGCATCCCGGCCCGGGTGGCCGTCGGCTACCAGGTGGCGGCCGGCGCGTCCGGAACGGTGCCCATCACCGGCCGGGACATGACGGCCTGGGTCGAGGCTCCCTTCCAGGGGTGGGGGTGGGTGGCGTTCGACCCGACCCCGCAGCGGTCCAGGACCACGGTCGACAAGACACCGCAGGCCCAGGCCGGCCGTCACGTCGCGGACAACCGCCCGCCGCCGGCCATCGCCGGTGCCGACTCGGCGACGGTGCAGTCCGGCGGGAGCCAGCAGCCGAAGAACGTCTCGCCGCCCTCGCCGGTCGCTGCCCCGGCCGCTGCGGCTCCGGTCCGCTGGTGGGTGTGGTCGCTGCTCGCACTGGGTGCGACCGCCCTCCTGACGGCGGTGCCGATCGCGCTGATCCTCGGGCTGAAGACGTTGCGCCGCAAGCGCCGTCGCGCCGCCCCGTCACCGTCGGCACGGGCCAGGGCGGCGTGGCGCGAGCTGCTGGACGTGGCGGTCGATGCCGGCTTCCGCCCGGGAAAGGGGCAGACCCGTAGCGAGATCGCAACGGAGATGGCCGGTACCCTCGCGGTCGACTCCGGATCGATGGCCCGGGTGGCCGACGCCGCCGAATTCTCTCCGCTGGTGCTGGAGGAGAAACAGGCAGGCGAGCAGTGGGAGTCGGCTTCCGAGCGGATCGCCGAGCTGCTGCACGGACTGGGCCGCCGCAGCAGGTTGCGGGCCAGGCTCTCGGTGGCCTCGTTCCGTCAGGGGCTGCGCTGAGGCCGCCGGATCCGGAGGGGGGGCGAACCCAGGGCGCTCCTGATCTCAGACCGCGCTCCGCCGGGCCAGCAACCGGGTCAGGCGTCGGGCGATGTCGTGTTCGTCCCCCCGCACCAGGGCGCCGTCGCGGACCACCCATTTCCCGCCCACCACCACATGTCTCGGGCGTCGGCCCGGCGCCGCCCAGAGCAGGCCCGCGACCGGGTCGGCGACGCCGGCGTCGGCCACGCCGCCGACATCCCACACGCAGAGATCAGCCGCCGCTCCGACCCCCAGGTGCCCCAGCTCGTGCCGGCCGAGCCCGGTGGCCGACCCCGCGGTGGCCGCACCGAGCACTTCGAGGGCGGCCAGTGGACGGCCGGCCGCCGGAGCGATCTGCAGGGCCAACCGGGCGTCGGCCAGCAGATGCGACGCGTCGTTGCTGCCTCCACCACTGGTACCGAGCCCGACCGTCACCCCGGCCTCCAGCAACGCGGCCACCGGCGCCACGCCCCAACCCATCGGCAGATCGCAACCGGGGGCGTGGGTGGCGCCGACCCCCCGCTCCGCCAGCAGGCCGATCTCCGCGGGCGTCACGCCGCACAGGTGCGCCAGCGTGACATCCGGTGCCAGCCAACCCCAGTCGTCGAGCAAGTCCAGTGGACGGCGCCCGTAGCGCTGCGCCGCGATGACGACGTCGACCACCTCGTTGGCCTGGGTCCGGCGCCGCAGCCCGTGGCGGGCCGCCACCTGCGCCAGTGCATCGAAGGTGGCCCGCCCGTCGCTGTGCACCCCGGCGGGCCCGACCGCCACCTGCAGCATTCCGTCGCCCGTCACCCCGCCGCCGGAGGGAACCAGTTGCTGCACGATGCTTTCCGCCGAGAGTGCGGCCTGCTCCGGATCGTCACCGGCACTTCCCCTGACGAACACCAGTCGCGCACCGAGCACGCCTGCCGCGCCGGCGATCGCCACCGCGATGTCCGTGAGTCCTTCGATGCCGACGCCCCTCGGCCAGGTCAGGTGATGGTCGGCGACGGTGGTGACCCCGCACAGCAGGCTCTCGGCGATCCCGACCGCTGCTGCGGCCCCGGCGAGTTCCGGGTCCACCCCGACCGAGCGGTAGGCCTCCGCCATCGTCGGCAGCCAGGTCGCCATCGGGACGTCCCTGGTGCCGGGGAGGGTGCGGAACGCGGTCTGCAGCAGGTGGTGGTGGGCGTTGACCAGGCCAGGGGTGATGACGCAGTCCGAGACGTCCACGACTTCGCCCGAGGGCTGATCATCGGCGCCATGCTGACGGATCGCCCTCGGGTGGGCGACGACGCGGCCGTCGCGGCAGTGCAGATCGCCCGTCCGGACGGTCTGCTGGTCGATCATCAGGGCTCTGGCACCGGAGAACGTCAGCATCGCCGATGTGTAGCACCCCGGCCGCGCGAGTGTGCGGTCAGCAGCTGAATTCGACTGCTGACCGCACCATCGCGAGGTCATCCACCCGGCGCGGGGAGATCCTTGACGGCGAGCAGCCGGTACCCCGAGTCGCCCAGCGTCCGCCAGCGGTGCCTTGTCCCGCCCGGGTAGTAGAGCGAATCGCCCGGCGCCAGGACGACAGGTCCGGACTCGCCGAGGTCGACCTCGACGGCACCTGCGATGACGTGGACGAATTCATCCTCGGGGTGCTGGTAGTACTCCTCGAAGTCGGGGTTGGTCCCCGTGTAGAGCATCGGGTGGAACCTCGCCTGCCCTCGCACCAGCAGCCGGACCGTTCCGCCCTGGGCCTGCACCACCGTGCCATCCCCGGCCCGGACGAGGGTGAAAGCTCCTCCGCTGGAACGATCCCCGCCGAGATCACCGTCGTCGGCGGCTCTGGCCATCAGTTCCGACTGGCTGCTGCCGAGCGCCCTGGCGATGCGCTCCAGACTGGCCATGCTCGGCCGGGCGAGGCCGCGCTCGAGCTGGCTCAGGAACGGGTGGGACAGGCTGGTCCGCGCGGCCAGGCTGACCAGGGTCAGTCCGTGCTGGTGGCGCAGCCGCCGGATCTCCTGTCCGAGCCTGGCGTCCTGGTCGCCCGCGTCATCCTGCACTCCGTGGGTCCTTTCGTCGGGCGCGGGTGCCAACACGGATCATCGGTGTTAACAATTGCGAACCCGCGGGAGACCTGCTGGAAATGTAGCGGATCTACCTTGGCGATGTTGATGAGGTCAACATCGATTCCACCGGGCGGCTCGGTCGCCCGCCGACGGCCCGTCCACGGGCGGAAGGTGAGGCCCCATGTCTGCCGTGTCCACCTCCGAGTCTGCGCCGGGATCTTCGCCGGTACCCGAGCAGGGCGACGAGATGCGCTCCTCAGCAACCGGAGTCGGGCGTGACGCTGCGGCCGGGGCCGACGCCGGGCCCGGTGACCTGCTGGACTTCACGGGCGTCACCAAGACGTTTCCGAACGGCACCGTCGCGTTGACCGATGTGGATCTGGCCGTCTCGCGCGGCGAGTTCGTCACGGTGGTCGGACCCTCCGGCTGCGGCAAGAGCACTTTGCTGCGGATCGCCTCGGGCCTGACCGGTATCAGCAGCGGTACCGCGGACGTCTCGGCCGAGCGCGTGGGCTACGTCTTCCAGGACGCGACCCTCCTGCCGTGGCGGACGGTGCGGCGCAACGTGGAACTGCTGTCGGAACTGGCCGGTGTGAAGAAGGCGAGACGCAGCGCCGACGCGCAGGCGGCCATCGACCTGGTCGGGCTCAGCGGTTTCGAGAACCATCTGCCGCGCACACTTTCCGGCGGCATGCGGATGCGGACGTCGTTGGCCAGGTCGCTGACCCTGGATCCCGACCTGTTCCTGTTCGACGAGCCGTTCGGTGCCCTGGACGAGATCACCAGGGAGCGACTGAACGACGAACTGATCCGGCTGTTCGCCACCCAGCGGTTCGGCGCTCTGTTCATCACCCACTCCGTCAGCGAAGCGGTGTACTTGTCCACCAGGGTGCTGGTGATGTCCGGACGACCAGGTCGGATCGTCGAGACCTTCGACGTCCCCTTCGATCTGCCGCGAGATCCGGAGATCCGGTTCACCGCCGAGTTCGCGGCGCTGGCCGGCCAGGTCTCGCACGCCCTGCGGGCGGGCCACTCATGAGCGTCACCGGGCTGCAGAAGACCGAGTCGGCGCCGGACGGGTCGGCAAGGGGGAGGCTCGCGTCGGCAAGGGGGAAACTCGCGCAGGGCGGCACCCCCAAGGTGAACCAGCCGAAGTCCAGGAGGAAAAGGAGCGTCGCGTCCTGGCTCGCCCCGATCCTGGTGTTCGCCGTCATCATCGGCATCTGGTACTACATCAGCGATGTCGTACTGAGCACCGATCTGCAATTCCTGCTGCCGCCCCCGCACCAGATCGTCACGCAGGCGTTCCTGGACCCCGATGTCCGGCAGGAGCTGTTGAAGGCGCTGGGCCTGACGACGCAGGTCGCGTTGACCGGGCTCGCCTGCGCCATCGTGATCGGGGTCGGCTGGGGGGTCCTGATGTCGGTGGCCACCTGGGCGGAGCGGGCGCTGTTCCCATATGCCGTTCTGCTGCAGTGCGTCCCGATCCTGGCGCTGGTACCGCTGATGGGCTTCTGGTTCGGATTCGGCTTCTTCTCCAGGGTGGTCGTCTGCGTGCTGATCGCCCTGTTCCCGATGGTGTCCAATACCTTGTTCGGCCTGCAGTCCGTCGATCGCGGTCAGCTCGAACTCTTCAAGCTGCAGAAGGCCGATCGCCTGACGGTCCTGTTCAAGCTGCAGTTCCCGGCCGCCCTGCCGGCCATCTTCGCCGGCATGCGGATCTCCGCCGGGCTCTCGGTCGTCGGCGCGATCGTGGCGGACTTCTCCTTCCGCCAGGGTCAGGCCGGCATCGGGATCCTGATCTCGAACTACACCTCGAGGCTGCAGGGCCCGCAGTTGTTCGCCGCCATCATCGTGGCGGCCGTGCTCGGGTTCGTCATCTTCTGGATCTTCGGCCGGCTCCGGACCATGGTGGTCGGCCGCTGGTACGACGTCTCGGCCGACGGCAACTAGGGCGTGTCTCCCAAAAGTTGGGTAGGTGTGGCGGGATGCTCACTGAATGAGTTCTCCTTCGTCGCGGTACCGCGTCTTCAGTGACGAGCAGTGGCAACGGATCGAGCGGTTGTTGCCGACAAATGTTGGCCGGCGGGGTCATCCGTTCGGTGAGCACCGGCGGGTGGTGGAAGGCATCGCCTACCGGTACCGGGCCGGGATCCCCTGGCGGGACTTGCCTCGGGACGTGTTCGGACCGTGGCAGACCGTGTGGAAGCGGCACCGCCGGTACGCCGGAGACGGCACCTGGGACCGGGTGCTCGCGGCGTTGTTGACCGACGCTGACGCTGCCGGTCAGATCGACTGGACCGTGTCGGTGGATGCCACCATCAACCGCGCCCACCAGCACGCGACAAACACGACACGGCCCGAGCAGGACACAGGGGGCAGTATCGAACTACAAGAATCTGCCACTGGTCGATGCTGAACCTGCAGGTCACGGCATTGGCAGGTCCCGGGGCGGGTTGACCACGAAGATCCACCACGCGGTCGATGGCAAGGGCCGGCCACTGGCGATCGTCATCACCGGTGGGCAACGCAACGACGGTGCCGTCCTGGAACAGGTACTGGCCGACATCCGGGTTCCGCGCCGAGGTCGGGGGCGACCACGGACCCGACCCGATGCCGTCCTGGCGGACAAGGCCTACGCCGCCGGGATCACCCGCAGGATGCTGCAGCGCCGCGGGATCAAGGTGGTCATTCCGCTCAAGAGCGACCAGATCGCCGCCCGCAAACGTAAGGGCAGCAAGGGTGGCCGTCCACCTGCGCTGGACCGCCAGATGTACCGGGAACGCAACGTTGTCGAGCGTTCCTTCGCTCTGATCAAGCAATGGCGGGGGCTGGCCACCCGCTACGACAAGCTCGCCATCACCTACCGCGCGGCAGTGGTGCTTTCGGCGTGCATCGTCTGGAACCGACTATTGGAAGACACGCCCTAGCTCGACCCGCCCACCCAGCTCCGCACCTTCGTCCCCGGTCTCGCCATGTCCCCGTGCCACCCGAACAGGAGCCCCGTGAATCATCTCCCCCGCCGTACGGCTGCAGCCCTGGCCGCCGTCCTCGCCGCCGGTGTCGCGTTGACCGGCTGCAGCTCGACCAGCTCCACCGCCACCGCTGCGTCCGGTTCGTCCGCCTCCAGCGTCGCGGCGGCTCCGTCCCCGAGCCCACTGTCGTCCGCTCCCCCCAGTGTTGCTCCCTCCAGCGGTGCTGCCTCCAGCGGCACGGCCTCCAGTGGTGCTGCGTCCAGCGGTACCGCTTCGAGTGCGAGCGCCACCCCGGCCACCCTGAAGGGCGTCTGCCCGGACACGGTCTCGATCCAGACCGACTGGAACCCGGAGTCCGAGCACGGCGGCCTCTATCAGCTGATCGGTCCGAACCCGACCATCGACTCCGACAAGAAGCGGGTCTCCGGCGAGCTCTACTCGCAGGGGAAGGACATGGGCATCAAGTTCGAGGTCCGTTCCGGCGGCCCCGCCATCGGCTTCCAGACCGTCACCTCGCAGCTCTACAGCGACAAAGGCCTGACCATGGGCTACGTCAACACCGACGAGGCGATCCAGCTCTCGGCCAAGCAGCCGACCATCGCGGTGTTCGCGCCGCTGGAGAAGAACCCGTAGATGATCATGTGGGACCCGGCCACCTACCCCGACGTCAAGACGATCGCAGACCTCAAGGCCAAGAACGTCAAGGTCCGATACTTCAGCGGTGCGGCCTACATGGCGTACCTGATCGGTGCGGGCGTGCTGAACGCATCGCAGACCGACGGCAGCTACGACGGCACGCCGGCCAACTTCGTCGCAGCCCAGGGCAAGGACGCCCAGCAGGGGTTCGCGAGCGCCGAGCCCTACATCTACTCGCACGAGATCAAGGCCTGGAACAAGCCGGTGAATTTCCAGCTGGTCCACGACGCCGGCTACCCGATCTACGCCGCCGCCTACTCGGTGCGGACCGCCGACCTCGCCTCGATGACGCCCTGCCTCAAGCTCCTCGTGCCGATCTTCCAGCACGCCCAGGTCGACTACGTCGAGAAGCCCGCCGCCGCTGACGCTCTCATCCTGCAGTTGGTGAAGCAGTTCAACACCGGATGGCAGTACGACCAGGGTGTCGCCGACTTCGCCGTCAAGCAGCAGCTCGCCCTCGGCCTGGTCAGCAACGGCAGCAACACCACCCTGGGTGACTTCGACCTGACCCGCATCCAGAAGGTGCTGACCATCGACACCCCGATCTTCGCCAAGCAGAAGACCGCCCCGCTGGCCGGCCTGACCCCGGCGAAACTTGCCACCAACGAATTCATCGACATGTCGATCGGCCTCCCCAAGGGCTGAGGCATGGATCAACATCCCACGCATGGACGAACTTGACGACTTCTGTCCCTCCAGTCCCAAAAAGGCAAAGTTGATCCATGCGGTCCTCGAAGGAGTTTCCATGCGTCTGAGCGGTCGTCGGGTGCTCGTCACCGGTGCCGCCCGGGGGATCGGTGCCTGCATCGCGGCCCGTTGCGCACAGGAGGGCGCGACGGTGGCGGTGCTCGACCGCCTGGTCGAGCAGGGCCGCGCCGTCGCCGAGGAGGCCGGCGGCATCTTCGTGCCGGTGGACCTGGCGGACCCGCAGAACACGCGGCGGGCCGTCGAGACCGCCATCGCCGGACTCGGCGGGATCGACGTCGTGGTCAACAACGGCGGCATACTGAGGTTCGCTGCGCTGCTGGACATCTCCGTCGCCGATTGGGAATCGATGTTCCGGGTGAACACCACGTCGATGCTCGTCACCACCCAGGTGGCAGCCCGAGCGATGATCGCGGCGGGATCCGGCGGCAAGATCATCAACATGTCCAGCATGGCGGCCAAGGCCGGCGGGGCCGGCCAGGGTCACTATGCGGCGTCGAAGGCGGCCGTGTCGGCGCTGACGCGCTGCAGCGCACTGGAACTGGGGGAGTTCGGCATCACCGTCAACTGCCTGTGCCCGGGTTACGTGCTCACCGAGATGGGGGCGGCCACCCGCACCCAGGCGGACATCGACACCTGGTCCACGTTCTCGCCGCTGGGGCGGTTGGCCCAGCCGCAGGACGTGGCCGGTGTGGCGCTGTTCCTGGCCAGTCACGACGGCGACTACCTGACCGGCCAGTCGATCAACGTGACCGGCGGGATGATCATGCACTGAGCAATGCCGATCGAGCGGGGCCCGGCCGGGAATTCGTACCACCAGGATGGAGTAGAGATGGAAATGACGACCTCCGTTGTCTCGCAGGCAGTCGATGGGTCTACGTCCGAGGCGTCCGCGGCCCCTGACGACGCCGCGTCGCTCGGCGAGTTGGTCGTGGCCTTGCGCGCACTGCTCGGCGACGATGCCGTCAGCACCGACCTGACGGCGCGCGAGCAGGCGTCGGTCGACGGCGCTCCGATGTCGCCGATCCTGGCCGCCCAGCTGCCGCTCGGCCTGGCCGATCTGGTCGTCTACGTCCGGGATCCGGACTCGGTTCCCGGGATCGTCGCGCTCGCCGTCCGGCATGGCGTCCCGATCACCCCGCGGGGCAAGGGCACGGGCAACTACGGGCAGGGCATTCCGCTCAGAGGCGGCATGGTGCTGGACATGTCCAGGGCCGCCAGGATCATCGAGGTCGGCCACGGATTCATCACCGCGGAGGCCGGCGCGACGATGATCGCGCTCGAGCGGGCCGCACGGAAGACCGGTCAGCAGTTGTGGATGTACCCCTCGACCACCGGTAGTTCGATCGGCGGGTTTCTCGGCGGCGGCTCGGGCGGTACCGGTTCGATTGCGCACGGCAACAACGACTCCGGGTTCGTCGTCGCGCTGGACGTCGTGCACGGCTGGGAGGATCCACAGCTGATCCATGTCGAGGGCGAGGCTGCCGGTGGCTATGTCCACGCCTACGGTGTCACCGGCATCATCGTGCGTGCCACCGTGAAACTCGAGCCGGCACAGGAATGGTCGTCGCTGTACGCAAGTTTCGACACCTTCGCCGACGCCCTGCCGGTGGTCCGCAGCCTGGGCCGATCCAAGCCGTTTCCTCGTCTGGTGTCGGCCGACGTGCCGTTCGTGGCCGGCGTTCTGCCCGAGGACCCCGCCATTCCGAAGGGCCGGGCCAGTCTGCGTGCCATCATCGACCCGACGACGGCAGCGGACGCCACCGCCGCGGTCGTGGCCGGCGGCGGGCGCGTCGAGTCGATCCGCGAGGGCTTCCGCGGCAGCGTCAAACTGAGCATGCTCTCCTACAACCATCCCACCTACCATCTGCAGAAGTCGGACCCGGACCGGTATTTCCACCTCGAGGTCGGGGGCGAGGTCCTGTTCGACGACATCGACGCCGTGCACGCGGTATTCCCCGGATCGATGCTGCACATCGAGGCTGCCCACACCGTGCCGATCGGGATGCTCAATGCGCTCTACGAGAGCCCGGAGCAGGTCTACGCCGGCATCGAGCGGCTCCGGGCGATCGGCGTCGGCGTGCACAGTCCGCATCAGTACTACGTGGACTACAAGGTGGATGCCGCCCGCGACCTCGCCGCGGTCAACGATCCGGACGGACTGCTGAACCCGGGGAAGTTGGTGTGAGGAATCTGGCCGAGATGTCATCGGTGGCAGCAACTTCCGCGTTGTCCGAGGATTCGGTGATCGTGCTGCCCACCGGTGCGATCGAGCATCATGGTCCGCATCTTCCGCTGTCGACCGACCAACTGATCGCCGACGCGGTCGCCGCGGCGGCGGTCGACTCGGCCGCAGCGTCCGGCGTCGACGTCTGGCGTCTCCCCGGCCTGGCCTACACCAAGTCCGACGAGCACCACTGGGCGTCCGGCACGTTCTGGCTGGGTTGGGACACCATGATGTCGACGCTCGTGGAGATCGGCCGATCGGTGGCCGCCACGCCGGCCCGCCGGTTGGCCTTCCTCAACGGCCACGGCGGAATGAGTGCGCTGCTGCAGGTGGCCTGCCGCGAGATCAGGCGACTCCACGGTCTGCAGACCTTCGTGCTGCACGCAGCGGTGCCGCCCGACCAGGGCGGCCCGTCCGCTGCCGGCGAGCTGGGCCTCGGGGTGCACGGTGGGTTGCAGGAGACGTCGATGATCCTGCACCTGCGACCTGAGCTGGTCGACCTGTCACTGGCGGTGCGAAGTGTCCCGGAGCACCTGACCGACTACCAGTACGTCGGTTTCGGCAAAGCGGTCAGCTTCGGTTGGCTGAGCAACGACTTCGGTCCCAGTGGTGTGATCGGCGACCCGACGGGGGCGTCTGCGGAGCGGGGCGAGGAACTGTTCGAGACGGCCGTGCACCGCTGCGCCGCGGCGCTGGCCGAGGTGGCCGTGTTCGATCCGGCCGGGCCTGCCCCGGTAGGGCCGCGCCGTGCTGGATGAGCTCACGGCCGGCCCGCTGGCCGTGACGGGTCTTCGCGGGGTGCAACTACCGGACGGATCCGTGCACGACCTGGTCATCGTGGACGCGTTGGTGGCGGAAGTCCTGCCATCGCAGACCATCCCGGACGCCCCGGGCGTTTTCGACCTCGACGGTCACGTCGTGATGGGGGCCGGGTCCGAGGCCCATGCGCACCTGGACAAGGCGATGAGCGTCGACGGTATCGGCGACAGCGGAATGACCCCCGGCTACGGCGATCTGCATCACGCCATCGAGCAGTGGAGACTGATCAGTGAAGCCGCGGACGAGGCCGACTACCACCGGCGCGCCAAAGCCACCGCGTTGGAACTGCTGAGCAACGGCGTGACGGCGGTTCGATCGCATTGCAACCTGAACGATGGCGACGAACCGTTCGTCGGTTTGACGGCGCTGATCAGGGTCCGTGACGAGTTGGCCCCCTTGATGGACATCGAGATCGCAGTGCAGCCGGCGCCATGGTCGCCGACGGCGGACATCGCCGGTGCGATCGAGCTCGGTGCCGACATCATCGGCGGGTGCCCACATCTCGCGGAAGACCCGGAAGCCGAACTGGACCGCCTGGTCGAGTTGGCCCACCACTTCGGGGTCGGCATCGACATCCACGCCGACGAACAGCTCACCCCGACCATGCTGTCGGTGAGATCCCTGGCACGACATGCCCTTTCCCGCCCTTTCGCCGGGACGGTGACGGCCGGGCACTGTGTCAGTCTCGGTGTGCTCGCCGATCCCATGCTGACGCAGGTCGTGACGGAACTGGCGGCCGCCGGTGTCGGGGTGGTCACGTTGCCGATCACGAACCTGTACCTGCAGGGCTGGGAACATCCGGTCGCCACGCCGCGCGGGCTCACCGCCGTCCGCGCCCTGCTGGACGCCGGGGTCGTGCTCGCCGCGGGTGGGGACAACATCCGTGACCCGTTCAACCCGGTCGGCCGGGCCGACCCACTGGAGACGGCCACCCTGCTCGTGGTCGCCGGTCACCTGAGCATCGAGGAGGCGGTGGCGGCGGTGACGGCGGGAGGTCGGGCGGTGATGGGCCTGCCGGTCGCGGGACCGTTCGTCGGTGGTGCTGCGGATCTGTTGCTCTGCAAGGGAACATCTCTCAGCGACGTGGTCGCGCGTGGGCCGAGGGATCGGGTGGTCCTGCACCGCGGCCAGATCGTGTCGGCCTCGACCAGTCGCACCGTGACCGCGGCCGTATCGTGACTGCGATCCTGTCGTGAAGGTCTACCGCGCATGACGACCGACCCGATCACCGAGCTCGCGAGCCGGCTTCCCGGCGTGCCCGGCCGCGACGGGTACTTCCCCCTGATGTCCCTGGCCACGATCGATCTCGACGGTGGCCCAGACGTCCGGACCGTGCTGCTGAGCGAGATCACCGCACAGGGACTGACGTTCCACACCGATGTGAACTCTCGAAAGGTGATGCAGGTGCGGGCCGATCCCTCGGTCGCCCTGCTGCTGACCATTCCGGAACAGGCGCAGCAGATCGTCGTCCGTGGGACAGCGGCGTCACTGGACGGACCGGAGGTGCACGCCGCCTACCGGAATCGCTCCCGCTACCTGCAACTGCTGGCCTGGATGAACACGGCGGAGATATCAGCGCTGCCCGAGGACGAGCGTCATCGGAGATGGGCCGAATTCTCGGAAGCCCATCCCGACGGCACCCTGGAGCCACCCACAGAGTGGGCCGGTTTTCTGGTGCGACCGCATCGGATCACCTTCTGGCAGGCCGACACCCGGGGCCCCAGCCACCGGATCGAGTACACGAGGTCCGGTCCGGACTGGTCGGGGGCGCACCACCCTGGCTGACCGTTCAGGTCGTGCTCAGCGCCCGCGCTATTTCCGCGAGGGCGGTCGCGAACTGCTCCTCCTGGCCGCCGGCAGGTCCACCGGACAGGTTGACCCCGGCGATGCCGTCGACGGCCAGCATCTGTTCGGCCAGCTCGACCGCGGCGAGAATGCCTTCGGTGAGGGGATTCCCGGCGGCGAGAATGCGGTCGAGATAGCCGGGGGGCAGCACCAGCGAAGTGAACGATCGAAGCAGAGCGGCACTTCCGGCATCGACCACCACCGGAATGCAGGCGATCAATGCCCCCGGACGTTGCCCGGGGGCCAGCTGATCGACGAAGGTCGCCACCGCGGTGGCCGGACCGCAATGGTTGATGAACGCGACATCTGCTCCGGCCCTGACTTTTTCGGCGAGCCGGGCGGCGCGCTGATCGACCGGGGGAGTGGCCGGCGACTCGCCGACCGACACCAGATGCCCGCGACTGCGGGCGAGTGCGGCCAGCCGGGTCGAGTCAAGGTCGAACACCGGCGCAGCATCAGGTCGATGGCCGGTTTCGGTGTGGTCGCCGGTGACGCAGTGCACGGCGGCGACGGAACTCGGGTGCCCGGCCAGCGACACGCTCGCCAGCGCCGCCATCTCGCCCTCCAGGGCCACGCGGTTGCGGTCCCGGCAGTTGAGGCCCGCCCACACAGGAAGCCCTGAATCCTGGATCAGATGCGCGCGGTAGGCCGGTGGGAACTGCACTCGTGCGCCCCCTGAATCACCGACGAGCACCGCGTCCACCCGGCCGGCGAGGATTCGTGCGCAGGCCGTCAGCGACACGACATCCATGGCCCTGGCCGGAAAATCGGCGACCACCATCCGGCCCCTGGCCAATCGGGACAGCATCGCCGAGCCGCCGGTGGTTCGCACCGGCCCTTCCGGTTCTCCCGCCGGGGAGGTCGGCCAGAGCCGGAGATCGTTGCCCAGGAAGACACATGCGTGGTCGGCCACCTCGCACGACCCGTCGTGGCCTACTCCGCCGCAGGGCCCGTACACCATGTTCTTCGGGCACACGTGCGGAGGCGGCACGGCCACCGACGTCGTCGTCATCCTGACGGCCGGGAGCTACTCGCCGCCGGGGACGGCGGGCCCGAGCAGGTCGTCGGCATCCACGATCTTGTAGGCGTATCCCTGCTCGGCCAGGAAACGCTGGCGGTGCGCGGCGTAGTCGGTGTCCAGCGTGTCACGCGCCACGACCGAGTAGAAGTGCGCCGTGCGCCCGTCACCCTTCGGCCGGAGCAGGCGGCCGAGGCGCTGGGCCTCCTCCTGCCGGGAACCGAAGGTGCCGGAGACCTGGACCGCGATGGTCGCCTCCGGCAGGTCGATGGAGAAGTTGGCGACCTTCGAGACCACCAGCGTGGTCAGCTCGCCGGAACGGAAAGCATCGAAAAGCCGCTCCCGCTCCACGTTCTTGGTCGATCCCTGGATGATCGGCGCATCCAGTGCAGCACCGAGTTCCTCCAGCTGGTCGAGGTAGGCCCCGATGACCAGCGTCGGCTCACCCTTGTGCTTGTCCAGGATCGCCTGTACCACCGGCATTTTCGTCCGGGCGGTGGCTGCGATCTTGTACCGCTCCTCCGGCTCGGCCACGGCGTAGGCCAGACGCTCGGCGTCGGTCAGGGTGACCCGCACCTCGATGCACTCGGCCGGCGCGATCCAGCCCTGGGCCTCGATGTCCTTCCACGGGGCGTCGAATCTCTTCGGGCCGATGAGCGAGAAGACGTCACCCTCACGGCCGTCCTCGCGCACCAGGGTCGCCGTCAGGCCCAGCCGGCGGCGTGATTGCAGATCCGCCGTCATCCGGAAGACCGGTGCCGGCAGCAGATGCACCTCGTCGTAGATCACCAGGCCCCAGTCGCGGGAGTCGAACAGGTCCAGATGCCGGTAGACGCCCCCGGACTTGCGGGTCATCACCTGGTAGGTGGCGATGGTGACGGGACGGATCTCCTTGCGCTCACCCGAGTACTCGCCGATCTCCTCCTCGGTCAACGTGGTGCGGGCCAACAGCTCCCGCCGCCACTGGCGCCCGGAAACGGTGTTGGTGACCAGGATCAGGGTGGTGGCGCCGGCCTTGGCCATCGCCGCTGCGCCGACCAGCGTCTTGCCGGCACCACACGGCAGCACGACGACGCCGGACCCGCCCGCCCAGAAGCCCTCCACCGCGTCTGACTGGTAGCCGCGGAGCGTCCAGTTGGCGTTGTCGAGCTCGATCGGGTGCGCTTCACCGTCGACGTAGCCCGCCTCGTCCTCGGCCGGCCAGCCGACCTTGAGCAGCACCTGCTTGAGTCGGCCACGCTCCGAGGGGTGGACCAGGACGGTGTCGTCGTCGATCCGGGCGCCGAGCATGGGCGCCACCTTCTTGTTGCGCAGGATCTCGGCCAGGACGGCCTTGTCCCGGCTGACCATGATCAGCCCGTGCGTGGGATGGGTCTGCAGCACCAGACGTCCATAGCGGGCCATCGTGTCCACCACGTCGACCAGCAGTGCCTGCGGGACCGGGAATCGTGACCAACGGACGAGCGCGTCGACGACCTGCTCGGCGTCGTGCCCGGCGGCGCGGGCGTTCCAGAGGGCGAGCGGAGTGATCCGGTAGGTGTGGATGTGCTCGGGCGAGCGCTCCAGTTCCGCGAACGGAGCGATGTTCGCCCTGGCCGCCGGAGCGTCAGGATGGCCGATCTCGAGCAGGAGGGTCTTGTCGGACTGGACGATCAACGGTCCGTCGGTCACGTGGGTCCTTCGGGTAGGTCGGTGGGCTGGCGCCCGGCGTGCGGGGGTGTTGCAGGAGGGGGTGCGATCACAGCGGGTGCAACCTGTCCATTCTGCCCGTCCGGGGATGGCCTGCGGTGAGGGTGTGGTCACAGCCGACGAATCGGCGGCGGAGCTTGCTTGCGGCCGGACAACCTCCGGAATGATCCTGTGAGCACAGGGTTTGCGGCGCCGGGGGTGGGACGGGGCCTGGTCCGACCAACCTGGAGTTACCTCATGACCCTGCCCCGCCTGCGCCCGCCCCGAGCCGGCGCGGCGCCCCTGAGAGCCATCTTGGCGCAGTACGGCGTACTGCCCCGCCTGGCCGGACGCAGCTTCCTGCCGCTGGCCTTCCTGGCCCGGCTGCCCATCTCGATGACGCAGATCGGCACCGTCGTGCTGGTTTCCACCACCTACGGGTCGATCGCCGCCGGCGGTATCGCGGCCGGTTTCCTGGCCGCCGGAACTGCCGTCGGCGGCCCCGCGATCGGCCGACTCGCCGATCGGTTCGGTCAGCGCAGCATCATGCTGACCGCGTCCCTGCTCAACGCCGTGGCGACCCTCGGTCTGGTGGGGCTCGTGCTCTCCCGCTCCCCGACGGCGGTCGTCTACGCGGTCGCGATGATCTCGGGTGCGTCGACGCCGCAGATCGGTTCGATGGTCAGGGCGCGTTGGGTCCGGATGACCGACGGCGGACCCCGTCTGGGCTATGCGATGTCCTACGAGGGAGCTGCCGACGAGACGGCGTTCGTGCTCGGGCCCGCTGCGGTCAGCCTGATGACGGCGCTGGCCTCCCCTGCTCTCGCGATGATCACCGCGGCGCTGTTGGTCGGTGTCTTCGGCTCGCTGGTCGCCCTGCACCCGACGGCAACGGCCGCCTCCGATCACCCCGCGCGGCCGGCCGACCCGATCTGGCGCAACCCCAGAGTGATCGCCCTGGTCCTCGGAAGCATGGCGATCGGCTGCTTCTTCGGAGGAATGCAGACCGGCGTCACGGGCATGGCCACGGCGGCCGGGATGGCGGGCGCGGCCGGCGGCCTCTACGCGATCATGGGTATCGGCAGCGCGATCGCCGGACTGGCCTGCGCCGCTCTACCGGCCCGCTTCGCCCTGCACGATCGGCTGGTGCTCTTCGCAGCCGCCATCGCGATGCTGTCGCTCCCGTTGCTGCTGATCAGCGGTGTGCCCGCCATGATCGTGGTGATGGCGCCGCTCGGATGTGCCGTCGGGCCCTACATCATCACCTTGTTCTCGATGGCCGAGCGCGAAGTCAGTGCCCAGAAGGCGGCGGGGGTGATGACGCTGCTGTCCAGCGGTCTGGTGGTCGGATACGCCGTCGGCTCGGCCGTCGGCGGGTCGCTGGCCGACTCGTCCTCGCCGTCCGCCGCCTTCACGGTGTCCGCTGGGGCGATGCTGATCGGCACCGTCATCGCGCTCTCCCTGCGCCCGGCCCGGCTCGGTGTGTCCCCCGTCTGAATCGGCGTCTCACCAGAACGACGGCCTGGACGGCTCTCCGGGTGGCGCATCGTAGGAAAGTTCCCCGATCGGCCGGGGTCGACAGCTAGGGTGAGCAGGCTCAGCAGGATTCGACGGACTTGCATCCGCTGGTCGCCGGAGGGGGGCTTCCTCTGCGGCCGGACGGATCGGGGGAGGAACAAACATGACCACACCAGGAAACCCGGACCCGAACCAACTGCCCGGCGTGTACCCGCCGCCGGCCGGCCCGGTGTACGGGGCCCCGCCTGCCGGTCCGGCGTACGGGTCACCGCCGGCGGGTCCGGTGTACGGGGCCCCGCCGACCTATGGCATGCCCGGCCCGACCGGTCAACTGCCGCCCTCCGGGGACCCGAACGCCTACCCGCCACCCGGCGCCCCGGCCGGATACCCGGCGGCCGGTTTCCCGCCACCTCCCGTGGTGCCGGCCAAGAAGTCGAAGAAGGGCCTGATCATCGGCATCGTGGCCGTGGTGGTGATCGCGATCGTGGGAATCACCGTGTTTGTCCAGCAGAAGACGGACACCACTGCGGCCGGCGTCGGGTCGTGCATCAAGATCACCAGCGCGACGGTGATCAACCCCGAGACCTCGCAGGAGGACTGCTCCAGTCAGGCGGCCATCTTCGTCGTCACCGAGACCGGAGGCAGCGACGTGAAGTGCGACGACAACGAAGCCTCCTACGTGCAGGGGACGGACAAGAACAATCCGAGTTCGAGGGTGTGTCTCCGGTACAACCTCAAGGTCGGGGAGTGCATCGACCTCGGCGTCCTGAGCTCCTCCGTTCCCAAGAAGGTGACCTGCTCGGCGTCGACCTCGTCCAGCACGGTCAAGCTGGTGTCCCTGAGGACGAATTCCTCCGACGAGACCCAGTGCACCGGCGGAACCAAGGGCCTTCCCCTGGTCAAGCGCAACATCTTGTACTGCTTCGGCGCGAGCTCCTGACCTGCTCCGCACGCCCCGACGGCGCCTGCGGTCAGCGCGCAGATCGAAACCCCGCGCCCAGGCAAAGGTTTCCACCACGTGACGCGTCTGCGGTCAGACGGTGTGCCGCTCGAGGAAGTTGAGCACCTCGGTGTCGTCGACGCCAGGGAACACCCCGGGCGGCATGGCGGCCAGCAGATGCGAGTGGACCCGCGCGCTCGGCCAGACCTGATCACCCCACCGGGCAGCCAGGTCGGCCGGCGGCCGGGAGCAGCAGGACGGGTCCGGGCAGCGTGACCTCGATCGTTCGGTGGTCTCCCGGCCGCGCATCCACTTGGCCTGCGCGTACGGCATTCCGACACTGACCGAGAAGTCGCCGGCGCTGGTCCGGTCGACCACCGCCGTGCACCAGTAGGTGCCGGAGCCGGTGTCGGTGTACTGGCGGTACGCGGCCGACACGTCGCGCTGGTCGAAGACCACCCGCGCCGTCCAGTACTTGCAGACCCGCTGGCCCTCGATCGCTCCGACCGGGTCGGTCGGGAAATGCACACCGTCGTTCTCGTACGCCTTGTAGATCAGGCCGGACGACGAGATCCGCATGAAGTGCACCGGCAGGTCGAAGTGCTCGGTGGCCAGGTTGGTGAACCGGTGGGCGGCGGTCTCGTAGGACACTGCGTACGCGTCGCGTAGATCCTCGATCGCGATGTCCTTCGCTGCCTTCGCGGTGGCCAGCATCGGCACTGCCGTGCGTTGCGGGATCAGCAGGGCCGCCGCGAAGTAGTTGATCTCGACCCGTTGGGTCAGGAATTCGCCGTAGTCGGCGGGCACCCGGTGCCCCAGGACGACGTGCCCCAGAGCCTGCAGCGCCAGGGTTCTCGAGTCGTGCTGACCCAGCTGTGGGGTGGGGAGGAAAACCTTGCGGTGGGCCAGGTCGGTCACCGTCCTGGTCGAGGACGGCAGGTCGCCGGTGTGCACCAGTTCGAAGCCGAGGTGTCCGGCGATCTTGTCGACGCCCGTCCTCGTGATCGGCCCCGACCGGTAGCCGGTCCGGGTCAGGAGTTCGTCCGCCGTCTTCTCGATCTCGCCGAAGTAGTTGTTCTGATTGCGCATCCGGTCCCGCAGGCCCGCGTTCGCCCGTCTGGCCTGTTCCGGGGTGGCAGCCCGCTCGGCCTGGACGGCGGCGATCGCCCGATGCATCCCGACGAGTGCCTCCAGCGCCTCGGTCGGCAGCCGGGGCCCCGGCCGGACCGCCGGGATGCCCAGCGCCTTGAACGAGTCGGCCCGCTGGGCCCGCTCGAGTTCGATCTCCATGGCCGCCCGCCGACTGGGCGCCTTCGACGCCAGCAGGTCGGCGAGATCGGTACCCATCGCCGCGGCCAGGGCCGTCAGCACGGAGAGCTTGGGCTCGCGCTTGCCGTTCTCGATCAACGAGATCGCCGACGCGGACAGTCCGGCGGCCGTGCCTGCCTCGTCCAGCGTCAGACCCCTGGTCCGGCGCAGGTGTCGCAGGCGCCGTCCGATCGTCAGGAGGTCGGTGTCGTCAGCAGCGTTGGCCATCTCTGCACGATATCGCAAGAACCGCGTTTCTTGACGTCACAATTCCCTGTTGCGCTCTTGTTCTTGACGCCAAAGTAGGCATCAAGCCCGACGAAGGGCAGCGAAACAGAAGCGATTCGAGAGGAACCCACGATGACAGCCAGTCCGACCACCGAGGCCACTTCCACTGCTGCACAGGTAGTTTCGTCCACCAGGACGAGCGACCGGAAGGACGCGGTGGCACTCCTGGAGCACGAGTGGGCCACGGCCGAGCGCTGGGCCGGTATCGACCGCACCTTCAGCGCCGCCGACGTGGTCAACCTGCGCGGCAGCGTCGTCGAGGAGCACACGCTGGCACGGCTGGGAGCGGAGAAGCTCTGGAACCTGATCCAGACGACGAAGTTCACCAGGGCCCTCGGTGCATTGACCGGTAACCAGGCCGTCCAGATGGTCCGCGGCGGTCTCGAGTCGATCTACCTGTCCGGCTGGCAGGTGGCGGCCGATGCGAACCTGTCCGGCCAGACCTACCCGGACCAGAGCCTCTATCCGGCCAACTCGGTCCCGGCCGTGGTGCGCCGGATCAACAACGCCCTGATGCGCGCCGACCAGATCGACCACTCCAGCGGCAAGGCCGACATCGATTTCCTGGTGCCGATCGTCGCCGATGCCGAGGCCGGGTTCGGTGGACCGCTCAACGCCTTCGAATTGATGAAGTCGATGATCGTCTCCGGCGCCGCCGGTGTGCACTGGGAGGACCAGCTGGCATCGGAGAAGAAGTGTGGCCACCTCGGCGGCAAGGTCCTGATCCCCACGGCGCAGCACATCCGGACGTTGAACGCCGCCCGGCTCGCCGCAGACATCCTCGGCATCCCCACCCTCGTCATCGCCCGGACCGACGCTCTCGCGGCCGATCTGCTGACCAGCGACGTCGATCCGATCGATGCTCCGTTCACCACCGGGGAGCGGACCAGCGAAGGGTTCTTCCGGGTCCGCAACGGAATCGAGCCGGTGCTGGCGCGGGCGAAGGCCTACGCCCCGTACTGCGACATGATCTGGGTCGAGACCGGCACGCCGGACCTGGGTCTGGCCCGGGAGTTCGCCACCGAATTGCGCCGGGAGTTCCCCGGCAAGAAGCTCGCCTACAACTGTTCGCCGTCGTTCAACTGGAAGGCGGCGCTGTCGGATTCCGAGATCGCCGGTTTCCAGGACGAGTTGGGCGACCTCGGTTATGCGTTCCAGTTCATCACGCTGGCCGGGTTCCACGCGCTGAACCACGGGATGTTCCACCTGGCCAGCGGCTACGCCGAACATGGCATGTCCGCATACGTGGAACTCCAGGAGGCCGAGTTCGCCGCCGAGAGTGCCGGCTACACCGCGATCAAGCACCAGGCCGAGGTCGGCACAGGCTACTTCGACAAGGTCTCCACCGCGATCAATCCGTCCAGCGGCACCCTCGCGCTGGCCGGTTCCACCGAAGCCCAGCAGTTCCACTGATCAGCGCGCTGCCAAGCACGAAAGGACAATTGAGATGACTTCCACCATCGCGCGGACCCCAGTGGTCCGCGGCCCGCACATCGAGCGCGCCGAGGAAATCCTGACGCCCGACGCCCTGGCCTTCGTGGCCGCGCTGGACGGCGCCTTCGCCGGTCGCCGCGCTGAACTGCTCGCGCAGAGACGTGCTCGGGCCAAACGGATCTCCGCCGGTGAGACCCCCGGCTTTCTCGGCACCTCCCGCTCGGTGCGGGCCGACACCACCTGGCAGGTCGCGCCTCCGGCTCCGGGTCTGGTGGATCGGCGGGTGGAGATCACCGGCCCGCCGACCCGCAGGATGACGGTCAACGCACTCAACTCGGGTGCGAACGTCTGGATGGCAGACTTCGAAGATGCCCTCAGCCCCACCTGGGACAACATCGTCACCGGGCAGCTCAACCTGCGTGATGCGCTGCGTCTGGACCTCGGGTTCGAGGAGGACGGCAAGCAGTACACGATCGGCGAGACCACGCCGACCGTGATGATGCGCCCACGCGGCTGGCACCTCTGCGAGAAGCACCTGACCATCGACGGTCGCCCGCTTCCCGCCTCGTTGGTGGACTTCGGGTTGTACTTCTGGCACAACGCCCAGACGCTGATCGACAACGGAGCCGGTCCGTACTTCTATCTGCCGAAACTGGAATCCCAGCTGGAGGCCAGGCTCTGGAACGACGTCTTCGTGCTGGCCCAGGATCTGCTGGACATCCCCCAGGGGACGATCAGGGCGACGGTGCTCGTCGAGACGCTTCCGGCGGCCTTCGAGATGGAGGAGATGCTCTACGAACTGCGGGACCACTCGGCCGGGCTCAATGCCGGTCGGTGGGACTACATCTTCTCCTACATCAGGACTTTCGCCCATCGCGGACCGGATTTCGTCCTGCCCGACCGTTCGCAGATCACGATGACGACCCCGTTCATGCGGGCCTACACCGAACTGCTGGTGGCCACCTGCCACCGTCGTGGCGCCCACGCGATCGGCGGGATGGCCGCCTTCATCCCGAATCGTCAGGACGACGGCGCGACGAAGAACGCGCTCGCTCGGGTCAGGGCTGACAAGCAGCGGGAAGCAAGCGACGGATTCGACGGTTCCTGGGTCGCACACCCCGCTTTGGTGCCGGTGGCGGCGGCCGCTTTCGATGCGGTCCTGGGGGAGCGCCCGCATCAGATCACGCGCCAGCGCCCAGAGGTCAGGGTCCAGGCGGCCGACCTGCTGGCGGCCGGCTCTGCGCGGGGCGATGTCACGATGGAGGGTCTGCTGACCAACATCTCCGTCGCGCTGCGCTACCTCGCGGCGTGGGTCGGCGGCTCTGGTGCGGTGTCGATCGACAACCTGATGGAAGACGCTGCCACGGTGGAGATATCGCGGGCCCAGGTCTGGCAGTGGATTCACAACGGCGTCAAGCTGGCCGAGGGCCCGACGGTGACCGTCGAACTCGTCCGTCGTCTGGTCGCCGACGAACTGGCCCGGCTGAACCGGTCGGCCGATGCCGTCGGCGAGCAGCGGTTCGAGGCAGCGGCGGTCATCTTCTCCTATGCCGCCCTGGGGGAGACCATGCCTGGTTTCTTCACCCAGTACGGATATGTGAAGTACCTGCTGGAGAGTGGCCTGCGGATGACCGGAAACCTGCGCCCGGAGGATCTCCGGATGTCCGAGCGCGTCTGACCTCTGCGTTCCTACGAGTCGAGTCGGACCCCCGCAGCCATTTAAAACTGCCGACGCGCCCAAACGGCCGCTGAGCGACTCGGCCCGCAGCCCGAAGGTGATCGGTCAGGCTGCATCTGGCGGGCTCCCCGGCGCCATTGCGTTCGAGGTGGATACCGAAGGTCTGAGTCCCCGTAGTCGGGCTACTCAGACCTTCGGTATCGACGATTGTGGACAACCCCGGCGGGCATTTCCTCAAATGAGCCACTGTGGCTCGGTGCACGCACGTAAAACGGTCCCGTCAGAGCTGATCCGGCTGGCCGCGGTCCAGGCCGGCGTCGTTTGCCGCACCCAGGTCCTCGGTTTCGGGCTGCCGGACAGAGCGACGGAGCGTCTGATCAGCCAGGGGATCTGGCGGCGGCTGGAGATGGGAATCTACTTGGTCCCCGATGTCGAGCCCATGTGGTTGACCCGGGTGTGGGCGGGACTTCTCGTCGGCGGGGTCGACGCCCGGGCCGGCGGGTCGACCGCGGCGGCGCTGCAGGGACTGACCGAAGGTCGAGAGCTGCCCATCGACATCCTCGTCCCGGCCGGGACCCGCCTGGCCGCCCGGGACTGGGTGGTGTTCCGGCAGGAGCGCCCGGGGGTCCGCTCGATCTCCACCCGCACCGACCCGCCGTGCACCCGCATCGAGGACACGGTGCTCGACCTCTGCGCCGCCGGGACACCGGCCGCCTGCATCGACTGGATCACCACTGCGGTCCAGCGACGGCTGACCACGGGCGCTGACCTCTCCCGCGCTTTGCAGCGCCGCACCCGCATGCGGCACCGGAAACTGATCACCGGCCTGATCGCCGATGCTGCATCGGGCGTTCACAGCACTCTGGAACATCGATATCTGAGCGACGTGGAACGGGCGCACGGTCTGCCCAAGGGGGCCCGGCAAGCCTCCCGTCCGAGTCGCCACGAGTTCATCGATGTCCTCTACGCCGAGTTCGCGCTGGTGGTGGAGCTGGACGGGCGCATCGGGCACGTCGGTCGGTTGCGCGACCGTCGGCGTGACAACGTGCACACCCGGACCGGAGCGCCTTCACTACGGTTCGGTTGGCACGAGGTCACGCAGGAGTCGTGTGCGGTGGCGATGGAGGTGGCCGAAGTGCTCATCGCGCAGGGGTGGCCGGGCTACCCCACGAAGTGCGCGCACTGCCTGGGGTCGGTGCACCGGCAACCGTGAAAGGCTGCCGGGTATGACGACCGGCGCAACGAGCACCCCACAGGTGCTGACCCCACCGGCTCAGACCGACCCCGGGTCCCTGTTCGACCGCTTCTCCGAGTGGGTGGTCGGCCGCGGCATCACGCTGTACCCGCACCAGGAGGAGTCACTCCTGGAGATCGTCTCCGACGCGAACGTCATCGTCGCCACGCCGACCGGCTCCGGCAAGAGCCTGGTCGCCACTGCGGCACTGTTCACCGGGCTCGCGACCGGTCGCCGGAGCTACTACACGGCCCCGATCAAGGCTCTGGTCTCGGAGAAATTCTTCGATCTGACGGAGATCTTCGGTCCGGCCAACGTCGGCATGATCACCGGGGACTCGTCGGTGAACTCGTCGGCGCCGATCATCTGCTGCACTGCGGAGATCCTGGCGTCCGTCGCGCTGCGCGGCGGCGCGGACGCCGATCCCGGCATGGTCGTGATGGACGAGTTCCACTACTACGGGGACCGTCAGCGGGGCTGGGCATGGCAGGTGCCGCTGCTGGAACTTCCGCACGCCCAATTCATCCTGATGTCCGCCACCCTGGGCGACGTTCGCTTCTTCGCCCGGGACCTGACCGAGAGAACTGGCCGCCCGACCACCCTGATCGACGGGGTGGAACGCCCGGTCCCACTGCATTTCTCCTACGTCCTGGTTCCGCTCCAGGAGACCCTCGAAGATCTTCTGGCCACCGGTCGCGCGCCGGTGTACATCGTCCACTTCACCCAGCAGGCCGCGTTGGAACGGGCCCAGGCCCTCACCAGCATCACCGTCGCCACCCGGGCCGAACGCGACCAGATCGCCGAACTGATCGGCGATTTCAGATTCTCGCCGGGATTCGGGCGCACGCTGGCCCGTCTGGTGCGGCATGGGATCGGCGTGCACCACGCCGGCATGCTGCCGAAGTACCGACGACTGGTGGAGAAGCTCGCCCAGTCCGGGCTGCTCAAGGTGATCTGCGGAACCGACACGCTCGGGGTGGGCATCAACGTCCCGATCAGGACGGTCCTGTTCACCGGTCTGGCCAAGTACGACGGTCACCGCACCCGGCTGCTCTCGGCCCGTGAGTTCCACCAGATCGCGGGCCGCGCAGGGCGGGCCGGATTCGACGTGGCCGGGGACGTCGTCGTTCTGGCCCCGGAACATGTGATCGAGAACTTCAAGACGGCTGCGAAGGCGGCCCTGGACCCGAAGAAGAAGAAGGTCGTGAAGCGCAAGCCGCCGGACGGATTCGTCGGGTGGAGCGAGGCGACCTACGACCGATTGGTCTCCGCCGACCCCGAACCGCTGAGCTCCCATTTCCGGGTCAGCCACTCGATGTTGCTCGGCGTGCTGTCGCGCCCGGGCGACGCCTTCCGCGGGATGCGCCGGTTGATCGAGACCAGCCACGACCCGCGGAACCGCCAACTCCAGCACGCTCTGCGCGCGCTGGCCATCGGCAAGGCCCTGCTGGCGGCGGGCATCGTGATCAAGCTCGACGTGCCGGACGAGCAGGGCCGACTCTATCACATGACGGCCGACCTCCAACTGGACTTCGCCCTGGACCAGCCGTTGTCGCCGCTGGCGCTGGCGGCTCTCGACCTGCTGGACGAGGAGTCGCCCGACTACGCACTGGACGTGGTGTCGTTGATCGAGGCCACGCTGGAGGGGCCCGGCCCGGTGTTGTCCGCGCAGCGCTTCAAGGCCAGGGGCGAGGCGGTGCAGGCCATGAAGTCCGATGGCATCGAGTACGAGGAACGGATGGCCCTGCTCGAGACGGTCGACTACCCGAAGCCGCTGGCCGACCTGGTGGAGGTGGCGTTCGAGTCCTACCGGGCCGGGCACCCGTGGGTCACCGAGTACCAGCCGGAGCCCAAGGCGGTGGTCCGCGACCTGTACGAACGGGCGATGAACTTCTCCGAATACGTGGCGTTCTACCAGCTGCAGCGCTCCGAGGGGGTGGTGCTGCGGTATCTGGCCGACGCCTACCGGGCGATGCGCCGCACCGTGCCCCAGGATGCGCGCACCGACGAGCTGTCCGACCTGATCTCCTGGCTCGGCGAGCTGGTCCGTGGCGTCGATTCGAGCCTGCTCGACGAGTGGGAGGCGTTGGCACATCCGGACAACGACGAGATCGGCGCGGTCTCGATCCGTCCGCCGACCGCCTCCCGAGGGGTCACCGCCAACGTCAGGGCGTTCACCATCATGGTGCGCAACGCGTTGTTCCGTCGGGTCGAGCTGATCTCGCTCGTCCGGTTCGACACGCTCGGGGAGATGGACGGCGAGGGCGGATGGGACGCCCAGCGGTGGCAGGAAGCCGTCGATCCCTACTGGGACGAGTACGACGATCTGGCGGTCGGTCCGACCGCCAGATCCGCCGCTCTGGTGGCCATCACGCCGGGTCCGGACCACTGGACGGTGCGGCAGACCTTCGACGATCCGGCCGGTGATCGCGACTGGGGGATCAGCGCCGAGGTGGCCGTCGGGGCTTCCGACGAGCTGGGCGAGCCCGTCCTGCGCATTGTGGAGGTCGGTCCGCTGACCGGCTGAACCCCCGCGCGTGGCACGCTGAACCGGTGACCGGACCCGACCCCCGCCCGCGGCCGCAGGTCTTGAGGATCGGACCCGGCGGTTTGCCGGCCGAGCAGGTGCGGCCCAGCGGCCCGGGAGCGCCGACCCAACGACCGTCCGCCCCTGCGCCGACCCGCTGGTCGACGTCCGACTCCGGACGGGCGGCGGTCACCGGAGCGTGGCCCACCGGAGCGTGGCCCACCGGACCGGCGGCCACGCGAGCGGCGGACACGCAATTGCCTGGGACGAGCAGCGCGTTCCGCACCCGGAACAAGTGGGGTCTCGCGGCGGCGGGTGGGCAGTCGATCGGATCTCCGTTGCCGAGCAGGGCCGTGGTCAGGGTGCTGGTCGGGCTGATCGCATTCGCAATCGTCGTCGCCCTGGCCCTGTGGGCGAACTCGAATCGCCCGCTGACGGCTGCCGGATCGGGGACCGACGCCTCGAAGATCACCGTCGGACAGTGCCTGTCCGCGACGAGTCAGCGCATCGTCGGGCAGGTCGACTGCTCCAGTGCCGCTGCCGATTTCGCCGTGGTCGGCGTCTCGCCGAAGAGTTCTGCCGCCTCCGACTGCAGTGCCTCGCCCTCGGACGTGGTGGTGGTGGCGTCCGGGCCGACGGTGCTGTGCCTCGACTACGTTGCCGCCGTGGGGCAGTGCCTGTTCGCGGGGGACCAGACCACCGGAGTCGGCAAGGTCGACTGCAGCACCGCCGACCCGGGTGTCCTGCGGGTGCTGGCGGTGCTGCCGAACAGCATCAATCCGGCGGCCTGCCCGGCGGGTACGCGGCACAGCCTGGTCCACCGCTACAACTCGCAGGTCATCTGCCTCGGCTCCCACTGATCCGCGCGGACGACCAGCGCCTGACGAACCAGCGCCGGACGACCAGCGCCGATGACGAACGGCCGACTCAGCCGACGTAGGACTTGCTCAGAGCTGACAAGGTCTGCCACTTGTCCCACGGGATGGACCAGTCGTAGACGTCGCCGTCGGACTGGGACATCGGGATCGACGAGTTGGTGATCTCGACCGGGTCGCCGTACATGGTCTGGTCGTAGAACGCTTTCGCGTTGCTCGTCGTCAGGTTCGCGCAGCCGTGGGTGACGTTGTCGTAGCCCTGGACGTCGGCGGTCCCGTCGTTGGCGTGGATGAAGGTGCCGTTGTTGGAGATGCGGACCGCGTAGTAGGCCTTGAAGTTGAAGTAGTGGTACGCCGGGTTCGACATCAGATGCAGGTATTCCTTGCTCATCACGATGTAGGTGCCGCCGTGGGTCACCCGGCCGGGATCGGACTCCAGCCCGAACGACGTCGGGAAGTCGAAGACCAGCTTGCCATCGCGGTAGACCTTGAGGTGATGGGTGTTGATGTCGCCCTTCGTGATCTCGGAGCGGCCGATGACGAAGCTCGACGTCAGATCCTGCTTGCCCCAGAGGTTCTCGCCGTAGCTCACGCCGTACAGGTTGGCCTTGACGCTCACCTTGGTGCCGGGCGCCCAGTAGACCTTCGGCCGCCAGTCGAGTCCCCAGCCGTCATCGTGCTGGATCCAGGCGAACGAACCCTGCGTCTTCGGCACGGTGTCGATGGTGATGGCCTTCTCGATGTTCTGCCGGCCGACGGTGTTCATGATGTCGGTGCCGATGCTGATCAGGATCGGGGCCGCGATGCCGACCGTGTCCGCGTCACCCGGCGAGATGTTGGCGCTGATGACGTTGTCCGGGCTGACCGTGCCGTAGGTGCCGGCGATCGGTACCGCCTTGCCGGTGGCACCGACCGCTTTGCCGGACAGGGTGTAGGTGCTGCTGTAGCCGAGCGGCTCGGCGAGCGTCCAGGTGGTCCGGTCGGCGCTCAGCATGCCCTTGACGACCGTGCCGTCCGATCCCTTCATCGTGACGCCGGCCAGGGTGCCGTGCGCGGCCTTCAGGCTGATCGCGGTGCGCGGGGGAAGGCCGGTGCTGCCGATCCTGGGGCTGGCCGAGAAGGTTGCCGCCGGAATGACGACCGGCGGTGGCTTCGGGCTCGAGGTGGTGGCCGGGGCGCTGCTGGTGGTCAGGTCCGGGGTGCTGGTGGCGGGCGTCATCGACGACGTGGCGGAGGTCACCGCCGGCACCGGTGGCACGGTCACCACGGGCGAACTCGAGGCGGTCGGTGAGCCGGTGGTCGACGAACCCGCACCGGCGGCCGGCGCGGCCGTCGTCCGACCGGCTGTGCACGCGGCCAACACGACCGCTGCGAGGGCGGCGGCAACGGCGAACTTGATGGAGGTTCCGCGCATGGAAGGCCCGTCCTGCTCATGTGGGTGTTGCTCGAATCGCTGCCACCACCGTGATGGCCCCGCCCTGACCCGTCGTCGACGTCGCCGCAGATCTTCGGATTGTCAACAGCCTAGACGGCCGAGGTCACAGGGAGGTTGCCTTTCGGACAACCGGGGTAACGGCGTGTCGCCGCAGGTAGGAGTATGTGTGGGAAAGACGCTCGATCAGTCGGCGCCCGGTCGGGTCGCGCCGTTACCGCCCGGCGGTACCGCCTGAACACCGGTGATGCGGTGCAGGGCAAAGGTTCGCATCGTCTCCCGCAGCCGGTCGAAGGCCGCGACCGATCCACCGGAGACAGCTACCGGCTCGATCATCCGGCGGGTGGTTCCACCCTCGGAGTCCACGTAGCCGATCCACACGGCCTGGTGGTGGTCCACGGCCTGCCGCAGGACGGCCAGGTTCTCCTGGGGGGACTGTGAGTTCGCGGCGTCGACGTTCCCGTCGGCGCTGCGCATCCGCTGCACGAGGCCGGCGAGCTGCTCGTCGGACGGCAACGGCGGTTCCCGCCGGCGGGCCGGGGTGAGCACCGCGGTGGTGGTCCGCTGCGGTGCGGCGCGGAGGTCGATCACCGCGCCGGCATTGTTCTCGGCAGCCGGCACCAGGCCGGCCAGCCGGAGCGGGGCCAGCAGATCCTCCAGACGGCTGGTGGAGATGGCGACGGTCGGCGCGAGACGTCGCACCGACATCCCGGATGCGGTGGCCTGGGCGATCGCCTGGTCGATCAGCGCCGGATCCTCGCTCCGCAGGTAGGAGGCGGCCGCGCCGACCCGCAGCACCCCGTGCCGTCGTGCCACGTCGTCGATCAGATAGGTCAGGGCCTGCGGAACGCCGGTGAGGGAATGCTTCTCGAACAGGCTGTGCAGGTCCGCGGTCGACGCCCCCCCGTCGAACGCCCGGCGGAGGCTGTCGGGGGTCACCCGGTACACGGTCGCGCTGCCGGCGGATTCCACATCGGCGGCAACGGCCAGGCGCGCCGCCAGTTCCGGTTGCAGTCGTCCCGGAGCCACGACGGTCAGGTCCGCCTGGACCATCACCTTGTCGACCGGCTCGGGCAGGGCTCCCCGCAGGGCGTTTGCGGCGCCCTCCTGATCGCCGCTCAGGATCGAACGGCCCGCGGTGGACAGGGCGTCGAAGGCCACGATGCCCAGGGCGGTGGCCTCGACGATGACGGTGGCCGCCATCGGGTCCCGCCGTTCCGGGTTGCGCAGCGGGGCGGCCCAGGCCAGTCGGGTCGACAGCGAGGCCGGGTCGAGACCGGTGCCGGGTGGGAGCTCGGCCAGTGCACCAAGGACGAATCTGCGGTCGACCGGTCCGCGGACCCAGGTCAGTTCCGCCGAGAGCGCCGCCAGCACCTTGCCGGCGGCGTCACGCTGACCGGTCCTGGCCGGATCCCGGCGGAGTTCGAGCCAGGTGGCCGCGAGATGGGCCCACGCCGTCTCGTCGTCCTCGTCGGCGAAGTCGTCGGCGGACTTGGTCGGCGTCCAGGAGTTCAGAGCGGTCCTGGCCCGGGGTTCGCTGGTGGAGATCAGCCCGGACGCCGCGAGGATCTCCAGGTGCAGCGCGATCAGGGCCGGATCCAGGTCGAGTTCCTTGGCCAGCCGGCGCATCTCGCGGACGCCCATGCCGCCGGACTTGAGGACCGGGGCGGGCAGTTGGCCGAGCACGTCCAGCAGGCGATGGGTGATGGCCACCGCGGCGACCGCCTGGCCGGCCGCGGTGCCGTCGACCGTCTCGCGGCCCTTCCGGCTCAACGTGACCGGCGGGGTCGACACACTGACCGGCCCGAGCGGTTGCCCCTCCCGCAGCGCGAGACCGACCTCCCGCGGAAGCACGACGGTGCCGGGCTCCATCTGGAGCAGGAGGCCCGCCTCGACCAGCGATCCGACCAGGGCGACCAGCGGGCCGCTAGTGCCGACGGAACCCTTCGGGCGGCCCTGGGCGAGCCGGGCCAGCAGGGCGCGTCCCTCCTCGGTGGTCCGGGCCACAGCCTTCGCGACCTGGTCGTCGGTGAGCCTGCCACCAGGGCCGAACCCGCCGGGGAACTCACCCATCGCGGCCGGGACCGCGCCAGAGGGCCGCACTGCGTCACCGCCCCTGATCAGGGCGAGGGACTCCAGATCACCGAAGACCCGCTTCACCTGCTTGACCGGCGCATCGCGTCCGAGGAACGAGCTCACCTCGGACGGCGTGACCTGGTGCCGGTTCTCGCCCAGGAGCACGACACATTCCAGGACCTGCACCGCGAACCGGTCCAGGGTCTCCAACGCGCGCCACACCGACGGCGGGCTGTCCAACCGCCGCGCAAGGACCGAGAGGTCGGTCGGCGCAGGAACCGTCAGGTCGGGACGGGCACGCAACAGCGTGACCAGGGCTGCGTCGTCGCGTGCGCGCAGCCAGTCCAGGGTGGAGGGCATCACGCACAACGTTACTGGTCCGGCAGCGGCCCGTTCCGCCTGTGCGTCCGGTGGGCCCGAACTGTGCCCTGGGTGCAATGGTTGTCGACCGGTGGTGGATGCGGAACAATGACGCATGGGCGGCGTCGTCGCCCACCGGACCGCCGCGTGGCGGCCCGGCAACCGCGGTGGGTCGTCGACCCGGATCCGCAGGGCAAGAGGAGTTCCGATGGCCAAGAAGACCAAGGGCATCGATCCGACCTGGCCGGTCGTCGAGGAAGGCGGCCACGCCGTCAGCGAGTTCAACGCCGACCGTCAGGGCGCACTCTCGCCGTTCGGGGAACTCGACTTCCCGTTGACGGGTGAGCAGATCCCCTACATCCATCCGGTCACCGTCATCAATCGCTGATCCCAGACATCGACAGCGGGGCCGCAGGACAGATCGCCGGACCCGCGCGCGTGCTGGTCGCCGGCGTGCTGCTGGCCGCCGGTTCCGGGCGCCGCTTCGGTACGCCGAAAGCGCTCGTCGACTCCGGCGGCGGTCCATGGGTGCTGACCACGCTGGCCAGGATGTCCGGCTGCGACGAGATCGTGGTGGTGCTCGGGGCGCAGGCGGACAGGGTGGCAGCGGTACTACCGCGCGGAACGCGGAACCTACGGGTCCTGAAGAACGAGAACCACCTGACCGGCATGGGTTCGAGTCTGGCGCTCGGCCTGTCGACGGTGGCCGACTCGGGCGCCGACGCCGCCCTGGTCATGCTGGTCGACCTTCCCGACGTCACGGGAGCGGTGCTCGATCGAGTCGCCGCAGCGGCGTCCAGCGCCGGCCGGCCGGCCGGGCTGCTGATCCGCGCCGCCTACGACGGTCGACCCGGACATCCGGTGTTGATCGGCCGCGACCACTTCGCCGGGGTGATCGCCGGGGCGGACGGCGACTCCGGGGCCAGGGACTACCTGGCCGATCACCCGGTGCTGCTGGTCGAGTGCGGGGACATCGGGGGCGGACGCGACGTCGACACCCCGGAGCAGCTCTGAATCGAGCGCCGTCGGCAGCACCGGCGCAGGTCGAACGGGTCTCGGTGACCGGGCTACCCTGAGCCACAGGAGCCGGCCCGGTCGCGGCACCCCCGGACGTTCTCGGAACGTCCCCGGCCGCCGGAAGCATCGCTCGCAGTGTGCAGTTCACCGAAAGGAACAAGATGGCCGTACCTGGCCCCGGTTATTCGATCACGATGCGCATCGCCGCTCCACCGTCTGCCTCGGCCGCGGGCGACCTGACCAGCGCAGTCGGCCGCGCCGGAGGAGTGATCACCGCATTCGACGTCGTCGAGTCCGCAGCCGGCCTGATGGTGGTCGACCTGTCGGCCAATGCCCTGTCGGCCGATCACGCCGACGAGATCACCGAGGCGGTCAACGCCCTGCCCGGTGTCGAGGTGCGCAAGGTGTCCGACCGGACGTTCCTGGTCCACCTCGGCGGCAAGATCGAGGTGACCTCCAAGGTCCCGTTGCGCAACCGCGACGACCTGTCCCGCGCCTACACGCCCGGTGTCGCCCGGGTGTGCATGGCGATCGCGAAGAATCCGGACGACGCCCGACGGCTGACGATCAAGCGGAACACCGTCGCCGTCGTCACCGACGGCACCGCGGTGCTGGGCCTGGGCAACATCGGTCCGGCGGCCGCGCTGCCGGTGATGGAGGGCAAGGCCGCCCTGTTCAAGAAGTTCGGCGGGGTGGACGCCTGGCCGGTGTGCATCGACTCCACCGATACCGAGGAGATCATCCGCACGGTGCAGCTGATCGCCCCGGTCTACGGCGGCATCAATCTCGAGGACATCGCCGCGCCAAGGTGTTTCGAGATCGAACGACGGCTGAGGGAACTGCTCGACATCCCGGTGTTCCACGACGACCAGCACGGCACCGCCATCGTCGTCGTCGCGGCGCTGCGCAACGCTCTGCGGGTGGTGCACAAGGACATCCGTGACTGCCGGATCGTCGTCTCCGGTGTGGGTGCGGCCGGCAACGCCATCATCCGCCTTCTGCTGCACCAGGTTCCGGCCGACATCATCGCCGTCGACATCAGGGGCATCGTCTACCGCGGCCGCGAGGGGATGGATCCCAACCTGGCCGAGGTGGCCGGCAAGACCAACTCGTCGGCGCTTTCCGGCACGATCCACGACGCCATGGTCGGCGCCGACGTCTTCATCGGGGTGTCCGCACCGAACATCCTCACCGCGGCCGACATCGAGCGGATGAACAGCGACGCCATCGTCTTCGCGCTGGCCAACCCGGATCCCGAGATCGATCCGCTGGAGGCGCAGCAGCACGCCGCCGTGGTGGCCACCGGCCGCTCGGACTTCCCCAACCAGATCAACAACGTGCTGGCCTTCCCCGGTGTCTTTCGTGGGCTGCTGGACGCGCAGGCACGGATGATCACCGACGAGATGCTCTCCGCCGCCGCCGAGGCGATCGCCGACGTCGTCGCCCCGGACCAGCTCAACGCTTCCTACATCGTGCCCAGCGTCTTCGACGAGAAGGTCGCCAAAGCAGTCGCGCGGGCCGTGGTCGCAGCGGCCCGGGACGGCCACCACATGGCCGGCGGAGCGAAGGAGTCGGCCGCGGCCGGCGCATGATGCCAGCACACATGTCGAGCACCAACGGCTTCGACAGGGAGACGAGATGAGCGGCCCGTCCTTCTCCCACACCGACGAGCACGGTGCGGCCCGGATGGTCGACGTCGGAGGCAAGGAGGCGACGGCCAGGTCGGCGGTCGCCACCGGTTGGGTGCGCACCACGGCCGAGGTCGTCGAACTGCTGCGGCGCGACGGTCTGCCCAAGGGAGATGCGTTGGCCTCGGCGCGGATCGCCGGCATCATGGCGGCCAAGAGAACACCGGAGCTGATCCCGCTGTGTCACCCGATCGCGTTGTCCGGCGTGGTCATCGATCTCGAGCTCGTCGGCGACGCCGTCTCGATCACCGCCACCGTCCGCACCACCGACCGTACCGGCGTCGAGATGGAAGCCCTCACCGCGGTGGCGGTGGCCGGCCTGACCCTGCACGACATGATCAAAGCGGTTGACCCGGCGGCAGTGCTCGACGCAGTCCAGGTCGAACGCAAAGACGGCGGCAAGACCGGAACCTGGCTCCGGCCGGAAGGAACGAGCACGTGAAGAGATCTGCTGTCGTCATCATCGCCTCCACCAGAGCGGCCGCCGGCGTCTACGCCGACCGGACCGGCCCGGTGATCACGCAGTGGTTAGCGGACAAGGGTTTTGCCGTCCAAGGACCGATCGTCGTCGCCGATGGCCCTGGCGTCGAGGCGGCTCTGCGGGATGCCGTCGGCGCCGACCTGGTGATCACCTCCGGTGGTACCGGTCTGTCGCCGACCGACCGCACGCCGCAGGCGACCGCCGCGGTCGTCGACTACGAGGTACCCGGACTGGCCGATGCCATCCGCCGAGCCGGCGGGGACGCGGTACCGACCGCGATGCTCTCCCGCGGCATCGTCGGGGTCGCCACCCGCACCCTGATCGTCAACCTGCCCGGCTCCACGAACGGCGTCAAGGACGGTCTCGGCGTGCTCTACCGGGTGATGGCCCATGCACTGGAACAGATCTCGGGTGGGGACCATCGGCCTGGCGGCGGCGTCTGATGGTCGGAAGGGTTGCCATCGCCGGCGTCACCCTGGACGTGCTCGACCTGGCCGCCCACACCGCGTCGGTCCAGGAGGCCGCCGCGGGCGCCACGGTGGGATTCGTCGGGGTCGTCCGCGACCACGACGACGGCCGGTCGGTGACGGAGTTGGAGTACCAGGTCCACCCGACCGCGGGATCGGTGGTGGCGGAGGTCGCGGCCGACATCGCTGCCCGGGACGGTGTCATCGCCGTCGCCGTGACCCACCGGTACGGTCTGCTGGGCATCGGCGACGTGGCGCTCGCGGCAGCGGTGTCGGCGGCCCACCGCCGCGAGGCCTTCGACGCCTGCGCGGAACTGGTCGACGAGGTGAAACGGCGGCTTCCGGTCTGGAAGCGCCAGGTCTTCGCCGACGGTGCGGACGAGTGGGTCGGGTCGGCCTGAGCCTGAGGGGTCACCGCTGGACGACGACGGGAGAAGGGGCCGTGACCGTTGCTGGTCACGGCCCCTTCTGACGAACGGGTGTCCTGGGACGCGAATCAGGCCGTCGGACCGGGCACCTTGAACGGGAGCTTTCCGCCCTTGGACTGCACCGACAGTGCGGTGAAGTAGGCCAGCGCGAGCGTGGTGATGACGGCGAGGAACACGCCGAACGACGGTCCGGCCGAGATGCCGGGGCCGAGGTCACCGTATCCGCCACCGTAGGAGAACGTCAGGATGAGTACCAGGACCATGAGCACGAAGGAGGCCGCGGCACCGTAGAACAGGAATTCCGGTTTGATCGGGCCGGGCTTGATGATCCCGAAGATCGTCAGGGCGTAGACGACGCCGACCGCGACGGCCAGCAGCACCGGGATCCACCACCAGCTGTTCCAACCGCTGAGTCCGATGCTGTAGCTGTAGCC
Source organism: Nakamurella sp. PAMC28650 (assembly GCF_014303395.1). Lineage (GTDB taxonomy): Bacteria > Actinomycetota > Actinomycetes > Mycobacteriales > Nakamurellaceae > Nakamurella. Next base: position 5,483,648 of record NZ_CP060298.1, on the reverse strand, counting down.
CAGCGCAGAACTCGATGCGCTGACCGACCAGAAGTTGAAGAAGCTGGCGATCAGGGTCAGGAACGCGGCGCCGATGACACCCCAGCCGACAACGGTGATCTTGGAGATGTCGATGGCCGGTACGCCACCGCCGGTCGGAGCCACCGGGCCGCCGTAGCCCGCCTGCGGCGGATAACCCGGAGCCTGCGGCGGGTAGCCACCGGCAGTCGGCGGCGGGTAGCCACCGGGGGCGGGCGGTGGTGCGTAGCCACCGGCCGGCGGAGGGGCGTAGCCGGGAGGGGGGGCGTAACCGGGGGACGGAGGTGGCGTGTATCCACCCGGTGGGGGCCCTGGTGGGACGTAGGTGGGTGGTGTGTTCGGCGGGGGCGAGTAGCCCGGGGCCGGTGGCGGGTAACCACCAGGTTGTGCAGGTGGCGGATATCCGCCCGGTGAGGACGGGTCCGGAGGCGGATACCCTCCGGCAGGGGGCTGGGTCACGGGAACCTCCAGTTGGGTCGCGGATACCGGGTGTACCCGCTGTTTCGCTCGGTGGATCCGAGTTGGTCGAGCCAATGCATGAAACCGACAGCGACGATCGTGCGATGGAACCGTGCGTGGGACCTCGACGGGGCAGCAACCTGACGACCGAACGGTAGCGCCCCGGGCGAGCCACCGGAAGTGGACACGCTCGTGATCATGTTCGGGCCGTCGAGGATGCTGCTCGCTCGCAGGAGCGTCGGTACGGGCTTCCTGATACCGGCTTCACCCGAACGGATCCATCAGCCTCCGGCGAAAGGAGGAAGGACGTCCAGGACGTCACCATCGGTGACGACCGAGTCCTCACCGTGCACGGCGATTTCCCCCAGCAGGAAAGAGCATCTGCGCAGGACCTCGGCCAGTCGGGACCCGTGTCGCTCGATCCCGGCCTGCAGGACGTCCCGCACGGTGGCCGGACCGGCCAGTTCCACGGCCTCCGACTCCAGGCCGGCGGCCGCCTTCGCCGCGGCGAAATAGCGGATCCGGACCCGGATGGCGTGGTCGGCCCGCTCAGCCACCGATCGCACTCATCGGGCGGTCGGGCTGCAGGAACGACGGGTCGTTGATGCCATGACCGGGTAGCTTGCGCCACATGGCCATCCGCCAGGCGTCGGCGATCTCGTCGTCCGTCCCGGTGCCCCGCAGCATCGCACGCAGGTCGGTCTCGATCTGCGAGAACAGGCAGTTGCGGATCTGGCCGTCGGCCGTCAGCCGGGTCCGGTCGCAGTCGCCGCAGAACGGCCGGGTCACCGACGCGATGATCCCCACGGTCGCCGGGCCACCGTCCACGTCGAACAGCTCGGCGGGGGCCCCCGCCCTGGCCTCCCGATGGGGGGTGAGGGCGAAACGCCGCGAGAGGGACTCCTGGATCTCGTCCGCGGTCACCATCGAGGCGCGGTTCCACTCGTGGCCGGCGTCCAGCGGCATCTGTTCGATGAACCTCAGGTGATAGCCGCGCTCGACGGCGAAGGCGAGCAGATCGCCGGCCTCGTGGTCGTTGACGCCGCGCAGCAGCACCGCGTTGATCTTCACCGGCGTCAGGCCGGCCGCGACCGCGCCGTCGAGAGCGGCGATCACGTCGGAGTGCCGGTCCCGCCGGGTCAGGCGGGCGAACACGTCGCGGTCGAGGGTGTCCAGCGAGATGTTGACCCGGTCCAGTCCGGCGGCCGCGAAATCGGCCGCCCGGCGCGCGAACCCGATGCCGTTGGTGGTCAACGAGATCTCCGGCCTGGCCTTCAGTCGCGAGACCTCCTGGACCAGGACGAGAATGCCCTTGCGCAACAGCGGTTCGCCGCCGGTGAAACGAATCTCGCTGACGCCCAGTCGGTCGACCGCGATGCCGATCAGGCGGAGCAGTTCCTCGTCGGTCAGCAGTTCCTGTCCCGGCAGCCAGTCCAGCCCCTCTGCGGGCATGCAGTAGGTGCACCGCAGGTTGCACTTGTCGGTCAGCGAGACCCGGAGGTCGATCGCCCGCCGGCCGTGCGAATCGAGCAGGAACGGGGAGGAACCACGTGCGGCCCGTTCGCCGGCGTCCCCGGTATCGAGCCCGGTGGATTCGGCGGCACGACCGCGCGTCCCGAACAGGGGGATGCCCAGGGCCGTCGTCGTCATGTGGTCAGCGTAACCGTCCGGGCGGCGGGCCCTGCCTTCCCGCCGGGCCGGGGAGCCTCGCGCAGTTCAATGGCGGCGGCAGTGCGATGGTTCGCGGCACTTCGATGGTTCATAGTGGTGCGATGACGGACAGCGCTGCCCCGGCCGGCCCCGGTGACCCCCTTGTCCCGGCATTTCCCGACCCGGAGAGCGTTGCGTCGGCGCTGGAAGCCACCGGATATCTGCCGGACACCGGAATAGCCACTGCCGCGTTCCTGGCCGGGGCCCTGCGCAGGCCACTGCTGCTCGAGGGCGAGGCGGGCGTCGGGAAGACCGCGCTGGCCACGGCGCTCGCGCAGATCCGCGGCACCGAGCTGATCCGCCTGCAGTGCTACGAGGGCATCGATGCAGCTCAAGCGCTGTACGACTGGGACTTTCCCCGCCAGGTCCTGCACCTGCGGGCCGCGGAGGTCGGTGCCGCCGCAGGGGCGGAGTTCGATCTGCAACGCGTCGAGAACGAGCTCTACAGCGAGCGATTCCTGATCGAGCGACCCATTCTCGCTGCGCTGCGCACCCCGGGATCGGTACTGCTGATCGACGAGATAGATCGGGCCGACGACGAATTCGAGGCTTTTCTGCTGGAAGCTCTTTCCGATTTCGCGGTGACGATCCCGGAATTAGGCCGCATTCGCGCCATCGACCCTCCGCTCGTCATTCTCACCTCGAATCGAACCCGCGAGGTGCACGACGCCCTGAAACGTCGCTGCCTTTACCACTGGGTCGAACATCCGTCGCTCGAACGCGAGGTCGCCATCCTGCGGCGGCGGCTGCCGGAGGTGACCGGGACGCTGGCCGTCCAGGTCGCGACCGCAGTCGGCCGGCTCCGCGAGGCCGACCTGCTCAAGCCGCCGGGTGTCGCGGAGTCCATCGACTGGGCGATGGCCCTGAATGCGCTCGGCTGCCGTGAACTCGACCCGCAGTCGGCGGCGTTGACCCTCGGTGCCGTGCTGAAGTATCGCGAGGACACCGACCGGGTGGTCGCGTCCGGGCTCTCGGCGCTCCTGGCCTCCTGAGGAATTCGGCGTGACCACGGGGTTCGACCGGACGGCGCTGTCCGGGACGGCGGTCCAGGGCCGGGACGGGACGGTGATCCTGACGGCCTTCACTTGGGCCCTGGGCGCCGCCGGCCTGGTCGTGGGACCGGAGCGGGCGGCGACCTTCCTGTCGGCGGCGGCCGCCTTGTCCGCGGCCGACCCGCGCAGCGTCTACTGGGCCGGACGGATGACCATGACCACTGGCCCGGACGACATCGGCGTCTACGACAGCGTTTTCGATGCCTACTTCACCAACCGCACCGCGCCGGTCGGGCCACGCCGACCGAGACCGATGAACCTGCAGCTGATGTCGGCGCTGCAGCAGGAGGACGGCGCAGCGGGCGACGACGGGGACGATGGGCCACCCCCGGTCCGGGCGAACGCGGCCGCCACCGAGGTGCTGCGTCACCGCGACTTCGGCGAGATGTCGCCGGCCGATCGCCGTGAACTGGCCGCCATGCTGGCATTGTTGAGACCGGGACTACCGCAACGTCTTTCCCGTCGGCGGCGACCGGCGTCCCGGGGTCCGGTCGACGTCCGCGCCACCGTCAGGGCGATGCTCAGGACCGGCGGCGAGCCCGGCCTGCTGCTGCATCGTCGCAGCGGCCTGCGACCGCGCCGACTGGTACTCCTGATCGACGTCTCCGGCTCGATGGCTCCCTACGCCGACGCGCTGCTCCGGTTCGCCCACGTGATCACCCGGGCGCAGCCGGCCGCCACCGAGGTGTTCACCATCGGCACGCGTCTGTCCCGGATCACCCGGGCGCTACGGGCGGCCGACGTCGATGTGGCGCTGCGGGCCGCGGGCGAGGTCATCCCGGACTACTCCGGCGGCACCCGGCTGGGCGAGGTGCTGCAGGCGTTCACCGACCGGTGGGGGCAGCGCGGGACGGCCAGGGGCGCGGTCGTGGTGCTGTTCTCGGACGGCTGGGAGCGCGGGGCGCCGGATCTGCTCGCCGAGCAGGTGCAGCGGCTGCGCCGGTTGTCACGACAATTGGTCTGGGTCAACCCGCACAAGGGCCGCAATGGTTATCTTCCGGTGCAGACTGGAATCGTGGCAGTGCTGCCCCACCTCGATGCTTTCGTCGCCGGGCACTCGTTGGCCGCACTGGACGAGCTCTTGGAGGTCATTCGCGATGCGTGACGTGATGGCAGATCTGCGCCGTTGGTGGGCCGCGGGCGATCGGGTCGGGGTGGGCACCGTGGTCGGAACCTACCGTTCGGCCCCGCGGCCGGCCGGTGCGTCGATGCTGGTGGGACCGGATGGGACGGCGGTCGGATCGGTCTCCGGCGGGTGCGTCGAAGGGGCCGTCTACGAATTGGCCACCACCGTGCGCGACGGTGGCGAGCCGGTCCTGCAGCGTTACGGGGTCTCCGACGACGACGCCTTCGCGGTCGGCCTGACCTGCGGCGGGATCATCGACATCTTCACGGAGGAGATCTCGCAGCGATCGTTCCCCGAGTTCGGCGCCCTGGCCGAGGCGATCGAGGGCGGCGTCCCGGTGGCGCTGGCCACCGTCATCGCCGGTTCAGCCGACCAACTGGGGCGGCATCTGGTCATCTGGCCGGACGATCGCAGCGGGAGCCTCGGCTCGGATCGGGTGGACGACGCGCTGACCGACGACGCCCGTGGGCTGCTGGCCTCCGGCCGCACAGCGATCCTGACGTACGGGCCGGACGGCGAGCGCCTCGGCGAGGGGCTGCAGATCTTCGTGTCCAGCTTCGCTCCGGCTCCCCGGATGTTGGTCTTCGGCGCGATCGACTTCGCCGCCGCGGTCGCCAGGGTGGGCAGCTTCCTCGGCTATCGGGTGACGGTCTGCGATGCCCGCCCGGTCTTCGCGACCGTCCGGCGTTTCCCGGATGCCGACGAGGTGGTGGTCGACTGGCCGCACCGCTACCTGCAGTCCCAGGCCGATTCGCTGGACGGCCGGACGGTGATCTGCGTACTCACGCACGACCCCAAGTTCGACATCCCGGTGCTTGCCACCGCGCTGTCGCTACCGGTGGCCTACGTGGGTGCGATGGGGTCGCGCCAGACCCACGACGACCGGACCGGGAAGCTGGTCGAGGCCGGGGTGACGCCCGAGCAGTTGGCCCGGCTGTCGTCGCCGATCGGCCTGGATCTGGGGGCCAGGACACCCGAGGAGACGGCGATCTCGATCGCCGCCGAGATCATCGCCCGACGATGGGACGGAGGCGGACGGCCATTGGCGAAACTCGCAGGCGCCATCCACCGGGAACCGATCGCGCAGGCGGTCGGGGGCTGAGCACGGTGTTGCGGCGAGACTGATGTTCCAGGCGCTGCGCCCGGCCGCCGACCCTGCTCGATCCCTCGTGAAATTCTCCTGGATCCCTCGTGAGCCGCCGATGGTGGATCGATGGTGGGCGTCGTGCCGTCATGCCGGAGACTGGGCGCATGGGCAAGAACAACCAGCAACGCCGGGCCGCGAAGCGGAAGGCGCGGGTGGCCGCGCAGGCGGCGTCGGCGCGACCGGCCGGGGGAGCAGCGGCGGGAGAGGCGGGAAGTGCGGCCCAGCTGATCGAGGAGCTGATGGCGGGGACGGCTCACCAGGTCCACCAGCACAGCCGCGCCGACCAGGCCAGAACGTTGATCATCACGGGGGCGAAGGTCGTCGGGATCCCGTCGGCGCTGGACGACGCCGTCCGTGACCTGGTCGTCTTCGGTGGGGCCGACGGTCGTGGGGAGGAACTGCTGGCCTCCCGGGAGGCGACGGTCCTGCTCTTCGAGCAGATCGACACCGCCTACGAACATGGCTGGCAGCCGGCCGACCTCCTGCACGTCGTCCGCCGGGAGCAGAGCGTGCGGGTGGCCAGGCTCGCGGGTGCCGTCGTCGTGGCGCACGGGCTCGCCGGGCGCGCGCCGTCGCGGGCCGGCCAGGACTGGGTCGATCAGCTGGAGGGCATGTCCGAGGTACCGCTCGCCGGTCTCGTCGCCGAACCGGGCTGGAATGTCCTGGCGCACCTGGGTTCCCGGGCCGCGGTCTGGGACAGCTGGCACGACATCCTGGCCCTGGTCGGGCACTGGGCGGACATCGTCCCGCTGCAGAGGCTGGTGCCGCCGCCGTCGTCGTGGGGGAAGGCGACCGCGGCACCGGCCGGCGCGCGGAAGCCGTCCGGACACGATCCGAAGAAGCTGACCACCATCCGGGCGCTGCTGGCGAAGGCGGAGGCGACCGAGTTCACCGAGGAGGCGGAGGCGTTCACCGCGAAGGCCCAGGACCTGATGACCCGGTACGCCATCGACGAGGCGCTGCTGTCGGACGAGACCGACGACGCGACCGGTGTGGTGTCCCGCCGGGTGCGGGTGGACAACCCCTACGCCGCCACCAAGGCGCAGCTGCTGGCCACCGTCGGGAAGGTCAACCGGGTCAAGACGATCTGGGACGACCGGCACGGCATCGCCACCGTCGTGGGGATGCCGGTGGACCTCGACCTTGCGGAGATGCTGTTCACCTCGCTGCTGGTACAGGCGACGAAGGCGATGACGGAGGCGGGTGCGGTCTCGCAGGGTGGCCACCGGCTGGACCGGTCGCCGGCATTCCGCCGGGCCTTCCTGCTGTCCTACGCCCACCGGATCGGTGAGCGCCTCAGCGACGCGGGAACCTATGCCCAGCAGGAGGAGTCGGTCCAGCGCGGGGTCAACCTCCTGCCGGTCCTGGCCAGGCAGTCGGCGGCGGTGGAGAAGGAGTTCGACCGGCTCTTCCCGCACACGACCACGTCCGGTTCCAAGCGGGTGGACGCGCGCGGCTGGCAGGCCGGCCGGGCAGCGGCGGACCGGGCCGTCCTGGCCAGGGGCAGGCTCGACGGGCAGAGCGCCTGACGCTCGTGCTTCGGTCGGGGTTGTCTCACTTTTACCGCATGTACGGCATTCGGGTGACGTGCTGGCCGAACTTGCGGCTCCGAGCCGTCAACAGTTGCGCGGAGTAGATCTTGCGTGCATCGTCGTGATGACGGTCACTATTCGAGAAGCAGTGCACACGCCCACGATTGCCCCCAAAGAAGAGGGAATGCCCATGACGGCCCTGTCGGTCAAGGTGGACGGAGTCAAGTACTCCGATGATGTCGAACCCCGGATGCTGCTGGTCCAGTATCTGCGCGAGAAGCTCGGGAAGGTGGGAACCGTCATCGGCTGCGACACCAGCAACTGCGGTGCCTGCACCGTCCACCTGGACGGGACGAGCGTCAAGTCCTGCGCCGTCCTCGCGGTCCAGGCCGATGGCGGTGAGGTCAGGACCATCGAAGGTCTGGCGAACGGGAGCGAACTGCACCCGGTGCAGAAGGCCTTCCACGAATGCCACGCCCTGCAGTGCGGGTACTGCACCCCCGGAATGATCATGCAGTCGGTCTCGCTGCTGTCGGAGAACCCGAACCCGACCGAGCACGAGATCCGAGAAGGTCTGGAGGGCAACCTCTGCCGCTGTACCGGCTACCAGAACATCGTCGCTGCCGTACAGAGCGCGGCGGCCGAGATGTCCGGGAAGTCGCTGGCCACCGCCGGCGCTGCACCGGCCGACGAGACGGGATCCCTCCGATGACCGCCACCCTGGACCCGACGACCGAGGTTCCGACGATGGAGGTCGGGAGGGAGCGGCGCCGCAAGGAGGACGCGCACCTGATCACCGGCCGGACCCGTTGGACCGACAACATCGTGCTGAACGGCATGGTCCACCTCGCCCTGCTGCGTTCGCCCTATGCGCACGCCAGGATCACCTCGATCTCGGTGGCCGGCGCCCTGGACGCCCCGGGAGTTCTCGGGGCCTGGAGCGGAGCCGACTTCCCGGAGCAGGGCGGTCTGCCGTGCGCCTGGCCGATCACGCCTGACATGAAATCGCCTGTCCGCCTGCCGGTCGCCGTCGACGCGGTCAAGTTCGCCGGTGAGGTGGTCGCCGTCGTCGCCGCCCGGACCAAGGCCGAGGCGGTCGACGCCCTCGAGGCCATCGAGGTCGACTACGAACCGCTCGAGGTCGTGCTGGACATGGAGGCGGCGCTGGCCGAAGGCTCCGTGCTGGTCCATCCCGAGCTCGGCACCAACCAGAACGCCGTCTGGGCCTTCGATTCGGCCGGTGCCGGTACCGGCGGTGACGTGGTCGCCGCCCTCGCGGCGGCCGAGTCCGATCCCGACCAGGTCGTGGTCGAGCGGGTCTTCCGCCAGCAGCGGCTGATCCCGGCCTTCATGGAGCCCCGCTCGACGGTCGTCGACCCGACGTCCGAACAGATCACCATGTGGTCCGCCACCCAGATCCCGCACGTACTCCGGGTTCTCATCGCTCTGTCGCAGGGTATTCCCGAGCACAAGCTCCGGGTGATCGCGCCGGACGTCGGCGGCGGGTTCGGCGGCAAGCTGCAGACCACGCCCGAGGAGATCATCACGCTGATGGTCGCGCGCAAGATGAACAAGCCGGTGAAATACACCGAAACCCGTTCCGAGTCGCTGATGTCGGCGCACCACGGCCGCGACCAGATCCAACGACTGAGGATCTCCGCCCGCCGTGACGGCACCATCACCGGGTTCGACGTGAACCTGCTCGCCGACATGGGCGCCTACCTCGGTACCGTCGGGCCCGGCGTGCCCATCCTTGGCGCGTTCATGTTCAACGCCATCTACAAGATCCCGGCCTACCGGTTCACCTGCACCAACGTCTTCACGAACAAGACCCTCACCGACGCCTACCGCGGTGCCGGCCGTCCGGAGGCGACGTTCGGCGTCGAACGGATCATGGACGAACTCGCCGTGGAGCTCGGCATGGAACCGATGGAACTGCGCAAGAAGAACTGGATCACCCACGAGGAGTTCCCGTTCACCACCATCGCGGGCCTGACGTACGACTCTGGCAACTACGAGGCGGCCACCGCACAGGCGATGGAGATGTTCGACTACGACGGGTTGCGCGCCGAACAGAAGCGGCGCAGGGACTCCGGCGATCCGGTGCAGCTGGGAATCGGGATCTCGACCTTCACCGAGATGTGCGGTCTGGCTCCGTCGCGGGTGCTCGGATCGCTGTCCTACGCCGCCGGCGGCTGGGAATCCGCATCGATCCGGATGCTGCCGACCGGCGGTGTCGAGGTGATCACCGGCGCCACGGCCCACGGGCAGGGGCACGAGACCGCGTGGTCGCAGATCGTCGCCGATCAGCTCGGGGTGCCGTTCGAGAGTGTCGAGGTCATCCACGGCGACACCCAGTCCTCTCCCCGAGGGATGGACACCTACGGGTCCCGTTCGCTGGTCGTCGGTGGGGTGGCCGTGGTCAAGGCGGCCCAGAAGGTCGTGGCCAAGGCCAAGATCATCGCCGCCCATCTGATGGAGGCGTCCGAGGACGACATCGAATTCGCGGCCGGCAGGTTCACCGTGAAGGGCACCGACACATCGATGGGGATCGGCGAGATCGCCTGGGCGGCCTTCGCGGCGCACAACCTGCCCGACGGTGTGGAGGCGAACCTGGACTCCGAGGCCACCTTCGACCCGGACAACTTCTCCTACCCGCACGGCACCCACCTGTGCGCGATGGAGGTCGACACCGAGACCGGCAAGGTGACCATCCGCTCGTACGTCTGCGTCGACGACATCGGGGTCGTGGTCAACCCGTTGATCGCCGACGGCCAGATGCACGGGGGCCTGGCCCAGGGGATCGCCCAGGCCCTCTACGAGGAGGCCCAGTACTCCGAGGACGGCCAGCTCACCTCGGGCACCTTCGTGGACTACCTGTTGCCCAGCGCGATGGATCTGCCCAACTTCACGCTGGGCCGGACCGTCACGCCCGCGACGACGAACCCCCTGGGGGCCAAGGGAGTCGGCGAGGCCGGCACCATCGCCTCGACGCCGGCCGTGGTCAATGCGGTGATCGACGCGATCCGACACCTGGGCGTGAAGGACGTGGAGATGCCGTGCTCCCCACAACGGGTGTGGCGGGCCATCCAGGACGCGAGGTCGGGGGCTTCCACCCCGGCACCGGTACCGGTGGCCGCCGGGCCGTCCGCCGGCGTGCTGTCCACCGGTGTTCCGACCGGAGGTGCCGCATGATCCCGTCCTCGTTCGACTACACGGCACCGGCGACCGTCGAGGAGGCCATCGCGGCGCTCGTCGAGGCCGGTGACGAGGGCAAGATCCTGGCCGGTGGCCAGTCACTGGTGCCCGTGCTCCGGCTTCGTCTGGCCGGCCCCGGGATGATCATCGACCTGCGGAAGATCTCCGAGCTGACCGGTGTCCGCCTGGACGGTGGCGACGTGGTGATCGGAGCGATGACCACCCACCACGACGTCGTGGTCGATCCGATCGTGAAGGAGCACCTGTCCCTGCTGTCCATGACCTCGGCGACGGTCGCGGATCCGCAGGTGCGTCACCGCGGCACTCTCGGCGGTGCCCTGGTGCATGCAGACCCGGCCGGTGACCTCGGGGCGGTGGCGGTGGCGCTGGAAGCGGTCTTCGAGATCGCCGGACCCGACGGCCGGAGATCCGTGACGGCGGCCGACTTCTTCCAGGACTACTTCACCACCGCGTTGGCCGAGGACGAGTTGCTGGTGTCCATCCGGTTCCCGTCCTACGCGGGCTGGGGTGCCCGGTACGAGAAGTTCACCAGGGTCGCGCAGTCGTGGTCGATCGTCTCGGTGGCCGCGGCCGTCAAGGTCGTGGACGGCGTCGTGGCCGAGGCGAGGGTGGGCCTGACCAACATGGGCCCGGTACCGATCCGGGCCGTGTCGGTGGAGGCCGCTCTGGTCGGCGGACCGGCCAGCGCGGCCGCGATCAAGGCTGCCGCCGCCTCCGCGGCGGACGGCACATCCCCGGTCGACGACACGTCGGCAGCCGCGGACTACCGCGAGCACCTGGCGAGGGTGCTCACCGAGCGCGCGGTCCTGGCCGCCGTCGGCTGACGTTCCGCGCAGACAGAACTGCCCCGCGCTCACCGAACTGCCCGTTTTCCCCCCTCGCGGGGCGAAAGCGGGCAGTTCTGTGAGCGCGCCCGGGCCTGGGCGGGGGTTCGGCGGGGCGGGGCCGGGCTGTGGCGGGGCGGGGCGGGGCCAGGCTGTGGCGGGGCCGGGCTGTGGCGTGGATCAACTTCCCAGGCATGGACGAAAGTGATGACTCCTGTCACTTCAGTCCCAAAAAGACCATCTTGATCCATGCCTGGGAAGTTGATCCATGCGAAACCCCTGCCCAGCGCGGCGCAACTGCATCCACCGCCCGGCGCCCCGCACCCGGCGCCCCGCGCCCCCGCGTCACCGGGGCCGGGCATGGCTGCAGCAAGGGTCAGATCAGCGCGGGGATGACCTCCTTCTCGAAGAGCTCCTGGCCCGTGGTGTCGTAGGCGAGCTCCGGGAAGTTGACGATGGCGTAGGTCATCCCGAGCTTCTTCATCGCCGTCAGGTTCTCCACGATCTGTTCGGGGGTGCCGACGCCTGCACCGGCTGCGTTCTGCGCAATGGCTGCCTCGGCGCGCTCGGCGCCGATCTGCTTCGTGTAGTGATCCAGCATCCACGCCTTGCGCTCGTCCAGCTCGGCCTGGGTCGACCCGATGAGCACGTTGTAGTTCGCCGAGCGGGTGATCGCGGAATAGTCGGTGCCGACGTCGTTGCAGTGTCCCTGCAGCAGAGCCGATTTCGCGGCGAAGCCCTCGGGTGAGCCGTCGAAGTTGGTGTACTGGGCATATTTGGCGGCGATCCTCAGGGTGACCTTCTCCCCGCCGCCGGCGATCCAGAACGGGATGCCGCCCTCCTGCAGGGGCAGCGGCCGGACGATCGCGCCGTCCACGGTGAAGTGCTTGCCGTGCAGGGTTGCCGTGCCGGTCGTCCAAGCCTGCTTCATGATCTGGACCCCCTCGTCCAGTGCGCGCAGACGGTCTCCGGCCGAGGGAAAACCGTAACCGTAGGCCCGCCATTCGTGCTCGTACCAACCGGCGCCGATGCCCATCTCGGTGCGACCGCCGGAGATGATGTCGACGGTGGCCGCCACCTTGGCCAGGTAGGCCGGGTTGCGATAGGCCATGCAGGTGCACATCTGGCCCAGACGGACACGGGACGTGGAGGCGGCGAACGCGGCCATCAGCGTCCAGGCCTCGTGGGTGGCCTGGTCCGTCGGCATCGGGACGGTGTGGAAGTGGTCGTACACCCAGATGGACTCCCATGGGCCCGCGTCGGCGCGCTGCGCCAGCCGGGACATGGTGGCCCACTGGTCGGCCGGCTCGATGCCGACCAGATCCAGGCGCCAGCCCTGGGGGATGAAGGTGCCGAATTTCATTGCCGCTTCGGTAGAGGTCATGTCGAACAATTTACCCAGCCGAACAGAACCCCGCCGACCCGGCTACCGATGACCGTCGGGGTTCGATGAAATCTCGGGGGGAAGGTCTTACTCGACGCCGAGCATGACCTCGGTCGACTTGACCAGAACGGTGGCCGCGACGCCGACGGCCAGGCCGAGCTCCTCGACGGCCTCCTTGGTGATGGAGGCGGTGACGATCTGGTCACCGCCGTCGAGCTTGACCTTGACGGAGGCCATCACGGCACCGAGTTTGACCTCGGTGACAACGCCGGACAGTTGGTTGCGGGTGGACAGTCGCACGGGAATCCTCCTGGTGGGAAGCATGATGAAGTGCTAAAGGGATTTCAATCTACGGACAAGTCGACGGACGCCGAAATCGTTCCGCAGCTGCGGTTTCAGCGCCGTTGCGACGATGCAGATGATCCCGCGCCGACGGCCTTGCCCTCGCCTGCGGCGTCGAGCATCCGCCACACCCGGTCGCGCGAGAACGGTGTCTCGAAAGGTCGGACGCCGACGGCGCGGCGGATCGCGTTACCGAGGGCCGGAGCGACCGGGTTGTAGGGGCTCTCGCTCATCGACTTGGCGCCGAACGGGCCGAGGTCGTCGCTGGTCTTGGCGAAATACACCTCGGTCGTGGGGATGTCGGCCATCTGCGGGATGCGATACATGCGGAACACCGGATTGATCACGCCGCCGGTGTCGTCGATCATCACCTCTTCGTACAACGCGCTCCCGATGGCCTGGGCGGTGCCGCCCTCGACCTGGCCCCGGCACTGCTCGGGATGGAGTACGGTCCCGGCGTCGGCGGACTGGATCGACTGCAGAATCCTGACCTCCCCGGTCCGCACGTCGACGGCCACCCGGAAGGCCTGCACATTGAAGGCCAACGAACGCATCTCGCCGAACTCACTGCCGGAGGCGACCAGCGCGTCACCGATCAGGCACTCCGCAGGGGCTGCGGCGATCACCTCCGCGAACGTCAACAACCGTCCACCGGCGAGCACCCCGTCCCGCTGCAGCTCGCAGTCCGCGGGAGCGAGACCGGCGACCGAGGCCGCTGCGGCCAGTAGCGTCCCGCGCAGGGTGAGGGCCGCGCCGTGGAGCGCCTTGCCGGCAACGGTGGTGCCCGCCGAGGCGAAGGCCCCGGTGTCGTAGACCGCGCCGTCGGTGTCGGAGTTGGTCAGCTCGATGCGCTCGGGACCGGTGGACATCACGGTCGACACGATCTGCGTGTGCACGGTGGTGGTGCCGTTGCCGAACTCGCTGGTACCGACGCCGAGCACGTACCGGCCGTCAGGATGCAGGGTCACCGTCGTCTTCGAGATGTGCCCGCGCGGAGCCATTGTCGCGATCATCGCCACCGCCATGCCCTCGCCCACCCGCCAGTGCGGGCCGTCCGGCACCGGTACTCCGTTGCCGTGCCGCAGCGCCGACTCGGCCAGGTCGAGGCACTGGTCAAGACCGTAGCTCCCGAAGATCAGATCATCCTCGGGCTGCGGATGGACGACCAGCAGCGGATCACCCGGCCGGACCGCATTGATCCGGCGCAGCTCGAACGGGTCGATGTCCAGTCGAACGGCCAACTCGTCCATCGCCGACTCCACCCCGAGGATCACCTGGCCGAGACCGTAGCCGCGGAAGGCGCCCGAGGGCGTGTTGTTCGTGTAGACCACCTCGGCGTCCAGTCGCTTGACGGGGCTGTTGTACAAACTGATCGACTCCGCGCACCCGTGGTAGAGCACGCCGATGGAATGGTTGCCGTAGGCCCCGGTGTCGCTCAGGACGTCGACCTTCATCGCCGTCAGCACGCCGTCGTGGCCGGCTCCGAGGCTGACCTGCACCCGCATCGGATGACGCACCGTCGTCCGGACGAACTCCTCCTGACGGCTCATCTCGAAGTTCACCGGCCCCCCGGTGCGCAGCACGGCCAGAGCGACCAGGTCCTCGGTGAGGATCTCCTGCTTTCCGCCGAAACCACCCCCGACCCGTGCGGTGAACACCCGAATCTTCTCCTTGGGCAGTCCCAGCATCACGGACAGCTCGTCGCGGACCAGGAACGGCACCTGCGAACTGGTCCGCAGAACCAGGCGGTCGTCGTCGTCGATCCAGCCCACGGTGCCGTGGGTCTCCAGCTGCCCGTGCGAGATACGTTGGGTCTGCCAGGTTCCCGACACGACGATGGCCGAAGCGGCCAGGGCCGCATCGACATCACCACCGATCCCATCGTGAATCGCGGCAATCACATTGCGCTCGGCCGCATCGACCCGGTCCGCCGAAGTGAGATCGGGGTGCAGGATTGGCGCACCGGGGAGCCGCGCTTCCCGGGGATCGAAAACGGCCGGCAGTACCTCCCATTCCACATCGATGGCCCGGCAGGCCTCCTCGGCGGCGGCCGCGGTGTCGGCGACCACGGCCGCCACCCTCTGTCCGACAAAGCGCATGACGTCGTCCAGGATCCTGGTGTCGTCCGGATCGTCCAGTCGCTGTTCGTGTCGCGCTGTCGAGAAGCGTTGCTGCGGAACGTTCTGGTGCGTCAGGACGAGGACGACACCGGCGATCGCCTCGGCCGCACCGGTGTCGATGGAGAGGATGCGCGCGTGCGCATGCGGTGAGCCCAGTGCCCGCAGATACCGGGCGCCGGGTACGTCGGTGTCGAAGGTATAGGGCTCGGCGCCGGTGACCACCCGCCGGGCCGCCGGCGGAGTGATCGACCGACCGATCGTGTGGCCGGTGAACTCGGGACCCGCTGCCCCGGCCGGGGCCGCATTCTGCAACCCCTGGGTGATGGCCTGTCGGATGGATCGATAACCCGTGCAGCGGCAGAGGTTTCCCTTCATGATGCGAGGAAGGTCTTCCAACTGGTCCTCGCAAAGGGTGGACGCCGTCACGATCATCCCGGCCGTGCAGAAGCCGCACTGGAACCCGAAGTTGTCGACGAAGGCCTGCTGCATCGGATGGAGAGCCTCCGGCGTGCCCAGCCCGGAAACCGTGGTGACCTCGCGGCCCTCGATGCGCTGTGCCGGAAAGATGCAGGAGTGCAGCGGCTCTCCGTCGACGAGGACCGAGCACGCACCGCAATCGCCTGCGTCGCAACCCTTCTTGATCTCGAAATGGGCCTGATCACGCAGGAAGGTGCGCAGGCACTGGCCAGCGCGGGGTTCGCCGAAGGCTTCCCGGCCGTTGAGCTGGAACTTCACCCGCCCAACTCCTGACGGATCTCTTCCAGCAGCACGGCGCTGACCTGTCGTCGCCAGTCGGCCACGCCGAGCGGGTCGGTGTAGTAGCCCTCGGCCCTCTCGACGTCGGCCCGCAGACGGTCCGCATCCGGCAACGACGGATAGCGCAGCACCGTCGGGGCGAGCGTGGCGGCAGTGATGCCCAGAACCGAGCTCCCGTCCTCGTCGACCCGTCCGGTCAGCACCGCGCCGGACCGGCCGAGCGAGGCCAGGGCGATCTTGCGATAGGCGGTGCGGGCCCGGAGAGCATGTTCCGGAAGGTCGACCCAGCGCAGTACCTCGCCGGGAGCCAGGCTGTTGGTGCCGTTGCCGGTCACGAGTTCCGCGACGGGCACCCGGTAGTCCTGCCCGTCGGGCCGCCAGACCAGCGCCACCCCGTCGAGAGCGACGCAGAGCGAGACCATCCCGGCCGCCGAGAAAGACTGGCAGATGTTGCCCCCGACGGTGGCGACGTTCCAGATCTTGAACGACGCCAGCAGGGCCGTGGCGCACTGGAAGAACAACGGGTGCGACCGCCAGCCGTTCCGGGCGGGAATCCCTGACAGCTCCGCGATCGTGCAGGTGGCCCCGATCCGAAGGCCCTGCGGCGTGTACTCCAGCGCCGGCCACCCCATGGTCGTCAGGTCGACGAGTCCGGTGGTGTCCAGCTGCGGCTCGGAGAACAGCCAGGTCCCGCCGCCCATGATCCGTTCGCCGGGCTTCAGCGCCAGGTCGGCGCGGGACCGCGGAGTGCGGTACTGCGTGACCGTATTCAGATCCATGCCCGCGTGCTCTCCTGCTTCCTCGAGGTGCGCCCCTGCACACCACCATCCCAGCAAAGCGCACTTCGGTGTCGGTAGGAATCATGCAGGTGACGGGCTCGTAACAGCTGCCGACCGTTCGGCGAGCCTTGGGCGGCCGGATCGGGCGTCCTCGGACCGCATGGATCAACTTCCCCAATTTGGGACGGGAGTGACAGAAGTCGTCACTTTCGGCCAGGCCTGGGAAGTTGATCCACGCCGAAGCACGGGCAGACCAGCGGTCGCCGCAACCTCGGCCTCGCCCGCACCAAGCACACGCAGCTGCGGTACTAAGGTGGCGGATATGACGCAATTCCGTATCTCCGAGGCAGCCGGTCTGCTCGGCGTCAGCGATGACACCGTCAGGCGGTGGATCGACGCCGGCTCCCTGACCGCCATCAAGGATCTGGCCGGCCGCTCGGTGGTCGAGGGGGCCGAACTGGCTGCCTTCGCCCAGAGCCATGCCCACGCGGTCGCCGACCCGTCCGGCGTGGGCCGCTCGGCCCGCAACCAGTTCGTCGGCCTCGTCACCTCGGTGATCACCGACAAGGTGATGGCGCAGGTCGAGATCCAGTGCGGACCGCACCGGGTGGTCTCGCTGATGAGCAGCGAGGCAGTCCGCGACCTCGGCCTGGAGGTCGGGTCGCTCGCCGTCGCCGTCGTCAAAGCCACCACTGTCATCGTCGAAACCCCGAAAGGACGATCGTGAGCCGTATCCGTCTGAAGTCCACCCCCGTTCTCGCCGCCATTGCTGTTGGAGCGTTGGTGTTGTCGGCGTGTTCTTCCACGTCCAGCACGACCGCCGCCGGTTCCGGCGCCACGAGTTCTGCGGCATCCTCGGCCGCCGCACCCCTGTCGACCGCACCGCTGTCGTCCGCACCCCTGTCGTCCGCACCCCTGTCCTTCGCACCCATGTCCAGCGCGGGTGCGAAGGTGACGGGCACCCTCAAGGTCGACGCAGCCGCGTCCTTGAAGAAGACTTTCGACAAGCTGGCCACCGAGTTCGAGGCGGAGCACCCCGGCGTCAAGGTCTCGGTCTCCTACGACGGGTCGGCCGTCCTGGCCACCCAGCTGATCGGCGGCGCGCCGGTCGATGTGTTCGCCTCGGCGGACAAGAAGAACATGACCAAGGTGACCGACAAGAAGCTGATCACCAGCACGCCGATCGAGTTCGCGACCAACACGCTGCAGATCGCAGTCGCCCCCGGCAACCCCAGGAAGATCGCGAGTCTGAAGGATCTCACCGCCTCAGGGCTCAACGTGGATCTGTGCGCCGTCGCGCAGCCGTGTGGTGCCGCTGCGCAGACCGCTCTGAAGGCGGCCGGAGTCACGGTCAAGCCGATCAGCATGGAGCAGAGCGTCACCGCCGTGCTCACCAAGGTCGAATCCGGTGACGCAGACGCAGGTCTGGTCTACAAGACGGACGTGCTCGGTGCGTCCGGCAAGGTGACCGGCGTCGACTTCGCCGAGTCCTCCAAGGCGGTCAACCACTACCCGATCGCCGCGTTGGATGCTGCTCCGAATCCGACGGCGGCCAAGGCGTTCATCGCGTTGGTGACCGGCGCCGCCGGACAGAAGATCCTCGCTGCTGCCGGTTTCGGTGCGCCGGGCGCCTGAGGCGGGCATCTTCAGGAGGTACGCGAGGATGACGCGGTGAGCATCCCCGGCATCCCCGGAAGGTCGGCGGAGCAGACTGCGCGAGAACCGCTGCCACGGAACCGGAGCAGGAGGGCGAAGGCGGGGGTCGGGTCATCCGCCCGGTCGGTGCCCCGGGTCCTGCTCGTTCCCGCCGCCGTCGGTGTGCTGTTCCTGCTGCTGCCCCTGATCGCCCTGGTCGCGAAGGCCAACTGGCCCGCGCTGCCCGCGGCAATCTCCTCGGACACGTCGAAGCAGGCGTTGTGGCTTTCGCTGAGGTGTGGTTTCGCCGCCACGGTGATCTGCCTGATCCTGGGCGTGCCGATGGCTCTGATGATGGCCAGGTTCGAGGGCCGTTGGATCCTGGCCCTGCGCGCCCTGACCACGCTGCCACTGGTACTGCCACCCTTGGTCGGCGGCATCGCCCTGCTCTATCTGCTGGGCAAGCACGGTCTGGTCGGCCAGTACGTGCAGACGATCTTCGGGCAGATCCCGTTCACCACCAGCGCCGTGGTGATCGCCGAAGCGTTCGTCTCGCTGCCGTTCCTGGTGCTCTCCCTCGAGGGCGCGCTCCGGACGGCGGGCACACGGTACGAGGTGGTGGCGACCACGCTGGGCGCCGGCCGATGGACGGTGTTCCGCCGGGTCACCCTTCCCCTCGTCGGACCGGGACTTGTCTCGGCCACCGTGCTGTGTTTCGCCAGGGCACTGGGCGAGTTCGGCGCGACCGCGTTGTTCGCCGGCAACACCCAGGGCGTCACCCAGACCATGCCGCTGGCCATCTACGAGGCCTTCAACAGCGCCGGTGTCGACCAGGATTCGGCGATCGCGATGTCCCTGCTCCTCGTGCTGGTCTCGGCCGTCATCCTGATCCTGATCCGGCCGTGGCGGATGAGCGGTGTGCGGTGACCCATCCGCCGACGGCGTCCGGTCCGGAGCGTGGAGCTGGACTCCGCCTGGACGTCTCGGTGGCCCGTCAGGACTTCACCGTCCAGGCGGCGTTCGACGTTCCGGCCGGTGAGACGGTGGCGATCCTCGGTCCCAACGGTGCAGGTAAG
Source organism: Nakamurella sp. PAMC28650 (assembly GCF_014303395.1). Lineage (GTDB taxonomy): Bacteria > Actinomycetota > Actinomycetes > Mycobacteriales > Nakamurellaceae > Nakamurella. Next base: position 5,464,469 of record NZ_CP060298.1, on the reverse strand, counting down.
TCGACCGTCCTCTCCATCGTGGCCGGCCTGCTGATGCCGGACTCCGGACGGGTGGTGCTGGACGGAAGAGAGCTGACCCGCTACGGGAACGGGCGCGCGATGACCGTTCCGCCGGAGCGGCGGCGGGTCGGTCTGATGGGGCAGGACCCGCTGCTGTTCCCGCACCTCTCCGCGCTGGAGAACGTGGCCTTCGGGCCTCGCTCCCAGGGTCGATCACGTTCGGTGTCAAGAGCTCTCGCGCAGGAGTGGTTGGAGCGGATGGGGCTTGCGGACTTCGAATCTCGTCGACCTGCCGAGATGTCCGGCGGCCAGCGGCAGCGGGTCGCGCTGGCCAGGGCGCTGGCTGCGGAGCCGGCCCTGCTGCTGCTGGACGAACCGTTGGGGGCGCTGGATGCGCAGACCGTGCCCGAGATCCGCCAGGTGCTGCGCACCCACCTGCGCGAGACCGGCACCACCAGCCTGCTCGTCACGCATGACGTCCTGGACGCGGCAGTCCTGGCCGACCGGGTCATCGTGCTCGAGCGGGGTCGGATCGTCGATGACGGCCCGACAACCTCGGTGTTGTCGGCACCCCGTTCGTCCTTCGGTGCCACGCTGGCCGGTCTGAACCTGGTGCCCGGCACCGTGTCCGGGAAGGCGGCGTCCGGTGACGGTGCCGAGCTGACGACATCGGCCGGCCTGCAGCTCATCGGGATCGCCGCGGACAGCCTGACGCCGGGCGACCCCGCGGCTGCCGTGTTCCGGCCGTCTGCGGTGTCGGTGTTCCCGACCGACCCCGGAGGGAGTCCGCGCAACCACTGGCCTGCGCGAATCGCCTCCCTGGAACCGGGGACAGCGGCCATCAGGTTGCGCACCGACGGCCCTCCGGCGGTGGCCGTGGACGTCACCCCGGCGGCGGTGGCCGAAATGGGTCTGGCGCCGGGCAGCGTCGTGTTCCTCTCGGTCAAGGCGACCGAGGTGCTGATCCACCGGCGCTGATCCACGGCGCTTGCCCGGACGGTGATCTTGACCGAGCCGGCCCGCACCGCAGCAGCGCGGCCCACTGCGGGTCGGTGGACGTCATCCCCGCAAGGTGCCACCGGCGGACGGTCCGAGGCGGAGATGTCCTCGATCACCGCTGCATGATCATCTTCGGGGGAGCGGAATGGACACATGGTGTCGCTCTGAGGCCCGAAACCTGCGGTCACGGAAGTAGGGGAAGATGGGGCGGTGAGTGAACCGAGCGAGAAACCGACTCCACAGGCGCCGGAGTGGTCGTACTTGATGGACATGGACGGCGTGCTGGTCCACGAGGAACACATGATCCCGGGCGCCGATCAGTTCATCGCCGAACTCAACGATCGCGGGACCAACTACGTGGTCGTGACGAACAATCCGATCTACACCCGCCGCGACCTGAGGGCCCGGTTGCTGGCCACCGGGCTGGACATCGCCGAGGATCGGATCTGGACCTCGGCCCTAGCCACCGCCAGGTTCCTGCACAGCCAGCGACCGGGGGGTACCGCCTACGTCATCGGCGAGGTCGGACTGACGACCGCGATGCACGAGGCGGGGTATGTGTTGACCGACCGCAACCCGGACTACGTCGTGCTCGGGGAGACCCGGACCTACTCGTTCGAGGCCATCACCACGGCGATCCGTTTGATCGACAAGGGCGCCCGTTTCGTCTCGACCAACCCGGACGCCACCGGTCCGAGCCGTCATGGGCTGCTGCCGGCCGCCGGAGCGGTGGCCGCGCTGATCGAGAAGGCGACCGGCAAGAAGCCCTACTTCGTCGGCAAGCCCAACCCGCTGATGATGCGCTCGGCGCTGCGGGCGATCGGCGCGCACTCGGAATCGACCCTGATGGTCGGCGACCGGATGGACACCGACATCATCGCCGGTCTGGAGGCCGGCCTTGCGACAATCCTTGTGCTGACCGGTATCTCCACCATGGATACCGTCGAGCAGTACCCGTTCCGCCCGTCGCGGATCGTGGACAGCGTGGCGGATCTGGTCGGCCACACGCAGGATCCTTTCGGCTCGCACTGACTCCGGTCGTCCCGGGTGGCGGACGTCCGGCTCGATGGGTGACGATGAGGGGGACCTCGACGCGGAGGCCCAGTTGTGCGAGAAGGGATCATCGATGACCATGGCAGCACCTGCGTCCTACACCGGTTCGACTGCGGACAAGCCCCTGCTGGGGGACACCATCGGGGCGAACCTTTCCGCGACCGTGGCGAGGTGGCCAGACCGGCCCGCGGTCGTCGACGTCGCCGCCGGGAAGTCGTACACCTATGCCGAGTTCGGTGACCTGACGGACTCGCTCGCGCTCTCCCTGCTGGCCGACGGGGTCAAGGTCGGTGATCGGGTCGGTATCTGGGCCCCCAACTGCGTGGAATGGATGATCACCCAGTACGCCACCGCCAAGATCGGGGCGATCCTGGTGACCATCAACCCGGCCTATCGGACCCATGAACTCGATTTCGTCCTCAGGCAGGCCGGAATCTCGGTGCTGATATCGGCACGGGAATTCAAGACCAGCAACTACGCGTCGATGATCACGAAGGTCCGCGATCAGTGCACTGCGCTGCGTCGTATCGTCTACATCGGCGGCGATTTCGACGAATTGATCGAGGCAGGCGCCCACCTCGACCGTGACCGGTTGGCGGCCATCGAGATCGGTCCCGATCAGCCGATCAACATCCAGTACACCTCGGGCACGACGGGTTTCCCGAAGGGCGCGACCCTCTCCCACCACAACATCCTCAACAATGGCTTCTTCGTCGGGGAGGGCTGCCGGTACACCGAGCAGGACGTGATCTGCGCTCCGGTGCCGCTCTACCATTGTTTCGGAATGGTGATGGGAAACCTGGCCTCCACCACCCACGGCTGCTGCATCGTCTATCCCTCTCCCGGTTTCGATCCGGCCGCGACATTGCAGGCGGTACAGGACTACCGATGCACGTCGCTCTACGGGGTACCGACGATGTTCATCGCCGAACTGGCCCTGCCTGACGTCGCCGAATACGACCTGACGAGTCTCCGCACGGGGATCATGGCCGGTTCGCCCTGCCCGGTCGAGGTGATGAAGAAGGTCATCTCGGAGTTCGGAATGGCCGAGGTGACCATCTGCTACGGGATGACGGAGTCCTCCCCGGTATCCACCCAGACCGATGTGCACGACGGCGTCGAGGAACGAACGTCGACGGTCGGCCGTACGCATCCGCATCTGGAGTCGAAGGTGATCGACCCGGTCACCGGCCTGGCGGTGCCGCGCGGGGTGCCCGGGGAACTGTGCACCCGCGGCTACTCGGTGATGCTCGGCTACTGGGACCAACCGGGAAAGACGGCCGAGGTGATCGACGCGGCCCGGTGGATGCACACCGGTGATCTGGCGGTGATGAACGGGGCCGGATACATCAACATCACCGGCCGCATCAAGGATCTGGTCATCCGCGGTGGCGAGAACGTCTACCCGCGTGAGGTGGAGGAGTTCCTCTACACGCATCCGGACATCATCGACGCCCAGGTGATCGGCGTCCCGGACGAGCGGTACGGCGAGGAGCTGATGGCATGGGTACGGATGAGGGAGGGTGCGACACCGCTGACGGCGCAGGACATCCGGGAATTCTGCGAAGGCCGTCTTGCCCACTTCAAGATCCCCCGCTACGTGCATCTGGTCGAGGACTTCCCGATGACGGTCACGGGCAAGGTGCGCAAGGTGCAGATGCGGGAAGAGGCGGTCGTGCTGCTCGGCCTGGAATCCGCTGCCTCCATCACCACCGCCTAGAGTCGAGCGGCCCTGGCTGCCCGCCGGGGTGAATCGACCGCGCGCAGTCGGCCAAGGGCGTAGAGCCGTCGTCGTCTGCGCCGCCGCAGCAACGCCGGGACCGCCAGCAGCAGGCCGAGGGACGCGCCGACGGTGTTGGCCAGTACGTCCTGCAGCGAGGACACCCGGTGGGGCAGCAGGACGAGTTGGACGAACTCGATCAGACCGGAGGCGGCGGCCGCGTAGACCACCACGAGGTAGTTGTGCCGACGCAGGGCCAGCGATCCGAGCAGCCCCAACGGCACGAACATCGCCACGTTGGCCAGATTCTGCACCAGGTCGAACGTGACCCACCGCGGTAGACCGTGGCGCTCCGGGTGTCTGAGGTAGGACGCGAGCGCACTCTGTCCACCGGGATCCGGGGGGCCGGGCCAGAACACGATCAGCGCGACCACGAGAAGCAGCAGCACCAAGAGCGCGCCTGCGGCGCGCCGGGCCGTCCGGTCCAGCCGGGTGGGATCCGATCGCCGGTGTCCGTGGTCCCGGCCGTTGTCCCCGTGGGCGCCGTCGCGTCCGTCGACGACTGAGCCCGTGGCCCGGCCCGGCACGGAGGCAGGCCCGGCCGGGGCCACCGGAAGGCTGCGGTCGTATGTCATCCGACGCCATCGTAGAGGGGACTTCTCAGGCTCGGCCGGAACAAATCGAGCACTATCCGTGGCTGAAATCACACGAGTCGTAACGTTGCGGTCACCTTCAGGCCTCAGGTGCCGCTGTCGTGTCCCGCGGGCGTCAGCCGCGCCTACCCTGAAATACGTGAGCTTCACCGTTGGTTTCGACCTCGACATGACCTTGATCGACCCCCGCGAAGGCATGGTCGAGGTATTCGACGTGCTCGCCAAGGAGTTCGGTCTTCCGCTGGACGGCGTGGGATTCGTCAGTCGGCTGGGGCCGCCGCTCAGCCACGAACTTGCCCGGTACGACCTGGACGACGACACCATCGCCGCGATCATCGCCCGCTATCGGGCGATCTATCCCGGGATCGCCATCCCGAAGACGGTCGCGATGCCGGGCGCCGTTGACGCCCTCGAATCGGTGACGGCCCGGGGCGGACGCGCCGTGGTCGTGACGGCCAAGTACGAACCCACCGCTAGGGCTCACCTGGATGTGCTGGGTGTCCACGTCGAAGCGGTCGTGGGTGACCTGTGGAGTACGGGTAAAGCTGTTGCGCTGCAGGAGTACGGCGCCGAGGTCTACGTCGGCGACCACTTGGGGGACATCACCGGCGCACGCGCGGCGGACGCCTGGGCCGTCGCGGTGGCGACCGGCCCCATCAGCGCCGCCGATCTGGCCGCCGCCGGAGCCGACGTCGTGCTGGAGGACCTGACGAGGTTCCCGGCCTGGCTCGATTCCTACCTGCTGGCCACCGTTCACTGACCCCCGCACCCGTCCCCGCGACCCCCGTCGAGCGGATAATTAAAACGGGCAAATCAGACAGAAATGGGCCATAACTAACCGCTCGACGGGCGGTGGGAGGTCGACGGGCGGTGGGAGGGCTACGGGCGGTGGGAGGACTACTTCGCCGCCCGGTTCTCCCGGACGACTCCGATCAGCCCCAGCCCAAGACCGACGGGTGCCAGCATCGCGGTCAGATTGACCCAGAGCGGCAGGTTCCGGGATCCGGAGGCGAAAAGGATCATGTCCGCGAAAATCGCCAGCAGGCCGATCGCGAACAGCGCCATCCCGAGTTTGGCCAACGGAGCAGCCTTGCGCCTGGATTTCGAACGTGGCGACGTCCGGATGCCGACGGACGGGGCCTGGCGGCCGGAATCGGAAGTCGCGGAGGGCGAGGGGCTGGACACGTATCCGAGAATAGTCTGTGGCCGGCGGGAGGCAGGTTTTTCGGCGGCCCGCAGTGCTCCCGGTCACCAGTACTCTTGATGGTTGTGCCCACACAGCGGTGTGGGCCGGCGGCCGAGGTGGGCCGTCACAGAGCTTGATCGTCACAGTCGTGACAGTGGAGAGATGGTGAGTCTGGTGCCGGCCGGCAAGGTGAAGTGGTACGACGCGGAGAAAGGTTTCGGCTTCATCGCCCAGGAGGGCGGGGAAGACGTCCATGTGCGTTCATCGGCGTTGCCTACGGGTGTCGCGGCCCTCAAACCGGGCCAGAAGGTCGAGTTCGGCGTCGCCGACGGCAGACGCGGCCCGCAGGCGTTGCAGGTCGTCATCCTGGAGGCACCGCCCTCCGTGGCCGCGGCGGTTCGCCGTCCGGCCGAGGAACTGCACGGGCTGTTGGACGACATGATCAAGATGTTGGAGTCCAAGGCCCTGCCCGACCTGCGGCGGGGGCGCTATCCCGACCGCGCGATCGGCGGCCGGATGGCCACCGTCATGCGCGCCGTGGCCTCCGAACTGGAGTCCTGACCGCAGCACGGCAGCTCGCCACCAGAGGCAGGTCAGCAGAGGAGGCCGCGATTCCCGTACCGGGGTCGCGGCCTCTTCCGTGTGGAGATCGAGCCCGGCGTCAGGGCGAGGTGGTCGTCGGTTTCTTGGGCAGGACCAGCAGGTCCCACGAGCTCGTGACGGCGAAACCCAGGTTGCCGGCGGCGTCGGTGCCGGCGATGAGGCTCTGCACCTCGACGGTCTGCAGGATCACCCCGGTACCGAAGGAGGGGATCCGGTAGGTCAGCCGCTTGTCGGTGAAGTAGGGCGAACTTCCGGTGGTGACCTTCTTCTTGGAATCCTGGAAGACCCAGATGATCCGCCAGATCGTGTTGCCGATCTCGGGCGGCACGCTGATCTGCAAGGGCTGGGCGGCCTGCATGGTGATGCGCCCGACCTTGCTCTTGTCCAGACTGCAGGAGGTGAGGTCCTGCCCGCACCACTGGTAGGCCTGCACGGCGACGGCCGTCCGATTGCCGTAGAAGGTGACCACCGGACGGGGGACGGTGCAGCTGGAGAGCAGCAGGCCGACCGCAGCCAGCGCTCCGGCCAGCAGGGCCGGCCGGGAACGTCGGGTCATCTACTTGCCAGCCTTTCGGATGCGTCGTCGGACCGTCGAGGGCTGACCCGTCGAGGACGTTCCGGCCACGTTCGGGTCTGGTTTGTTGACACTGTAGGGGGCCGTTCGGGGGACTTCGGGTCCGCCGCCGTACCGGACCTCGGTGGTCGGCACCGTCCCCGGCCTCGTCAGGCGGTCGGTGTCACGCATGCCGCCGGACTTCCTGGCGCGACGTCCGGGCCGCCCGTCGCTGCGGCCGGACAGCTTGGGCAGCATGGTTTTTCCCGAGCGGACGAGCCAGCTCTGCGCCAGGCCCACCAGCAGGATCAGGGTGATCGTGCCGAATCCGATGGCGTAGACGTTGGCGTGCCCGAACGTCCAGACGCCGCCCAGCAGCAGGCCGACGACGCCGCCGAACACCCAGCCGAGCTGCAGTACCGACTCGCTCTTGCCGAAGCCGGACGCGCGGCTCGCCTCCGGGAGGTGATTCTGGATCACGGAATCGAGGCTCACCTTCGCGAGGGAGGACGCGGTCGAACCGACGAAGCCGACGATGGCAGCGGTTGCCAGGCCGGGCACGAGCACCGCGACCAGCGTCGACACCACGACGCCGACGAGCGCGAAGATCGAGATGGTCTCCGGGGCGGACAGGGTGAACCTGGCTCCCATCGTGTTCCCGATGAACCCACCGACGCCCGCCGCCGCGCCGACCACCCCCAGTAGCAGCAACTGGGTGAATGCACTTTCCTTCGGATACTGGCTCTTCACGACGAAGGCGATGAACAGGGCCAGGAACCCGGTCTCCACCCTGATCATGCTGTTGGCCCAGAGGGTGGCCACGACGATCTGCGGGAAGCCCTTCTTCGCACCCGTCTCGGCCTGTTTGACGGGTACCTCGCCCTCGGTCGACTCCACCCAGGCCGGAATGCGCAGGCAGAGGACGCCCCCGGCAACGGCACAGATGGCCATGAAGACCAGGGCGCCGGGGGAGCCGGCGATCTTCGAGAGTCCCGCGGCGATCGCGCCGGCCACGCCGCCGGCGATCATGCCGAAGGTGGTGAGCCGTGCGTTCGTCTTCACCAGCGTGATCTGTTCGGGCAGCACGCGGGGGGTCAGCGCCGCCTTCAGCACGCCGAAAGCTTTCGACAACACCAGGTTGCCCAGCGCGCAGGGGTAGATCACCCAGGGATTGAAGTGGCTGAAATTGAACGCCATCAGGATCGCCAGCAGCGCCCGCCCGAAGCTCGACAGAGCCAGGGCCAGACGGCGCCCGCTCTGCAAGCGATCGAGCATCGGGCCGATGAACGGGGCGATGACGGCGAACGGCGCGACGGTGATGACGAGGTAGAGCAGCACGCGTCCGGTCGACTCCGCGGTGGCCGCGGCGAAGAACAGCGTGCCGGCGAGCGCCACCGCCAGTACGGCGTCGACGGCGTAGTTCGCCATCACGGCATAGGTGAGGGCGGTCAGACCTGACTTGTCGGCTCCGTCGGCGGTCGTCGCCCGATGGAACATCTGCACGCCGCGCGCGGTGAGTTCACGGCTGCGCAGCGCGGCCACCCTGGTCACGGTCAGCTTGCGCGGGCTGCGCGGACCTTGCGGACCGCCGGGAACGGACCAGCCTGCCGAGCCGGTGACCGGACCGGCCAGCGGCTCCTGGTAGGGCGGGAGGTGGCTGCCACGCGGTGGCGGCTGACGACGGACGTCCGAGGGGCCGTAGCCGTCATCGCGGTAGAACTCAGGATGGTCCCCGCCCCGGTAGTCCTGGCCCTCGCGGTCCTGGTAGTCGCGGTCCTGGTAGTCGCGGTCCTGGTAGCGGCGATCCCGACGGTCGTCACCCTCGCGGTAGCCGTCGGGAGCGCTGCGGTGAACGGGGCCGCCCCGTTCCTGATCGGGCGGACTCCAGAACCGCGCATCCTGCTGACGGAGATCCTGCTGACGAACATCGGGTTGACGAACGTCGGGCCGGTAGGACGGTGGCGGGTAGGACGGTGGACGGTTTCGGTCCGGTGGGTGGTCACCGGCCTGCTGGTGGGGGTCGGCCTGATAAGGGCCCTGCCCGGCCCAACTCGGTCCGAGCGGCGGTGGCGTCCGGTACGGGGGTGTGTGATGCGCCTGATCGGGAGGGGGCCGTTGGATGGCCGTGGTGGCCTGCCAACCCGGATCGACCGGCGGTAGACGGGGTCCGGCGGGCCGAGGTCGGTCGGGCCCGGCATCGCACGGCGGGCGGGGGAGTGCAGTGGTGGTCTGGTCCTCGCCGTACTCGTCCTCAGGACCTACCGGCACGCCGGGACCAGGGCGGTGCGGCCGGTCGTTGCCGGCAGCACCGGGATCGGAACCGGACACGCTCACCCCCTCATCCTGCCCCACCGTAGGCCCCCCACATACTGCGTCGTCGAACATGGCGCGTGAGTTGTCCGCCATCGGATGCGGCAAGATGGAGCGGTGAGTTCCAACCCAGCGTCAACTGCCGTGGCCGGCGACCAGACGGCCGACCTCCCGGCCCCCGTTCCGGGTGCAGATCCGGACGGTCCTTCGCAGGTCACGGACGAGATGTCCGGTCTCGCCCAGGACACCGGTGCCGCCCATGACGACGCAGCGATCGGAGTGCGCGAGCGGGTGGTCGTCGTGCTGGACGACCGTGCGCGCGACCTGGCCAGGGCCGCAGCCGTCGTCGAGGCCGGGAGCGACGATCACATCGGTGAATTCCGGGAGGCGCTGGCCGAGGACGACGTCGCGATCACCGCCACCTTCGCGGCTCGACAGGCGGGCTACCTCGGATGGGTCTGGTCCGTCACCCTGGCCGTGCTCGACCAGGCCCATCCCACCGTCAGCGAGGTGGTCCTGCTGCCTGGCGACGGCGCACTGCTCGCGCCCGCCTGGATTCCGTGGGACCAGCGCATCCGGCCCGGCGATCTGGGCGTCGGGGACCTGCTTCCGCCCATCGCCGACGACCCACGAGTGGTGCCGGCCTACCTGCAGAGCGACGATCCGGCCGTCGAGGCGGTCGCCCGGGAACTCGGGATCGGACGGGTGCGGGTGCTCAGCCGTGAGGGGCGCGTCGACTTTGCCGAGCGGCTGCACGACGGGGCCTTCGGACCGGGCGACGAGATGGCGCTCGCCGCGCCCGCGCACTGCGTGAGCTGCGCCTTCTACCTCCCGCTGGCGGGCTCGCTCGGGCAGATGCTCGGAGCGTGCGGCAACGAGCTCGCGCCGGCGGACGGCCGGGTGGTCGACGCCGCCTACGGCTGTGGCGCCCACTCCGAGAGCGTGATCGAGATGCCCGCCAGGTCCGCGGCCGCGGACACCGTCATCGACGAACTGTCGATGGAGGTGCACCGCCGACGGCCCGCGCGGTCGGCGGAAGAGTCGGGCCCGACCGGCGAGCCACTTGCTCATGGCGGCGCTCCCGAGTCGGCTGACCAGGCGATCCCGGACGCCGACGAGGTCCTGATGGACGAATGGGCGGATCCGTACACGGTCGGTCGGGAACTCGCCGAGGTCGAGTTGGCCGAAGCGGCCCTGCTCGACTCGGACACCCTGCCCGACTCGGAGGCCCTGCTCGACTCGGACACCGTGCCCGACTCGGATACCGTGCTCGACTCGGAGGCCTGATCGCCGGGGTGGGAGTCGCCTCTACCGAAGGGTTCCGATGGTCGACGCCGTGCCGGTAGACCCCTTCCGGACCGCTGCGCTGCGGTCCGCGGTGCTCAGCGCGTGGTCGGAATCCCCCGCACGTTTCCGCGAGGACGCGAATGCGGAGGAGGCACTGGCCACCGGCGGGTACGCCGATCGTCTGCTGATCGAACTGGCCGCCAACGCACTCGACGCCGCCCGCGACGCCGGTCTTCCCGGCCACGTGAGATTCTCCCTCGACACCTCGGGCCCGGTCGCCCAGCTGCGGGCGGCGAACGTCGGCGCCCCGCTGACCGCGGCCGGAGTTTCCGGCCTCGCCTCCCTCCGGGCCTCGGCCAAGCGCAGCGGCTCGATCAGCGTCGGGCATTTCGGCGTCGGATTCACGGCGGTCCTGACGGTCTCCGACGCTCCCCAGGTGGTGTCGACGACCGGCGGGGTGATGTTCTCCCGGGACCGCACGGCGGGGGCCGTCACCGCCCTCGGCGTGGCCGAGCTGACCAAGGAGCTGGCCGCCCGGAACGGCCAGGCTCCGGCTCTGCGACTACCCTGGTCGATGGAAATGGCTGCGCTGCAAGCTGATCCACTGCCCGCCGGCTTCGACGCGCAGGTCCGGCTGCCCCTACGCCCTGGTCGTGCAGGCGAGCTCGAAGAACTACTCCGCGCCGTCGGCGATGATCTGCTCTGGGCGCTGCCCGGGCTGTTCAGGGTGGAGATCGAACTCCCGGGGCTCCCGCTGACGACGATCGAGCGGCAGGACCTGAACGACGGGCTGACCGTCATCACCCGTGACGGGGTGCCCACCCGCTACCTGGCCGCCGGTGCCGCCGGCACGATCCCCGCCTCGCTGCTGGCGGATCGGCCGATCGAGGAGCGGGCACGCGAGCAGTGGCAACTGACGTGGGTGCTGCCGGATCCCGACGACCGGCCGGCGGCACCGCTGCATCTGCTCGAGCTGCCGCCGGACGCGGTCCCGGTGTTCCTGGGCGCACCGACGCCCACCGACGAGCCCCTCTCTCTGCCGGCCCGGTTGGTCGGGACGTTCCCGGTCGACGACACCCGGCGGCGTCTGGCGCCCGGCCCCCTCACCGCCTATCTCCTGGACCAGGCGGCGGCGCAGTACCTCGAGTTGTTCACCGCTGTCCCGCCGGAGCACCGGCTGTCGTTGGTGCCGGCCGCCGGGTTCCCGCTCGGACCGGTGGACGCCGCGCTGCGGACCGGTATCGTCCGGCGACTCTCGCGGGCGCCGGTCCTTCTCGCGGTGCTGGGGGACGCGGTCGTCCCGTCCTCGGCCTGTGTGATCACCGGGATCTCCGACGGGGCCGCGCGCCTGCTGGGCCGCGCGGTGCCGGGTCTGCTGCTTCCTCCGCGGACTCCCGCTCAGCTCGAGGCGCTACGGGTGCTGGGGGTCGCGCTGCTACCGCTGGCCGATGCCACCAGCGCACTGGCCGGGATCGACGGTCGGCCGGCGTTCTGGCACCAGGTCTACGAGGCGCTCGCCGACCAGAACGCCGAAGACCTTGCGAACCTGCCCGTTCCGCTGTCCGGGGGTGGTCGCCGGATCGGGCCGGCCGGGACCCTGCTGCCCGGCCCCGACGCGCTCGATGACGACATCCTGCGCCGGGCCGGTACTCTCGCGCCCGAGCTCTGCGTGGTGCACCCGGATGCCGCCCACCCGCTGCTGTCCCGGCTCGGCGCCCGGCCCGCCGACGCGGCGGCCCTGCTGAGCGACCCCGCGCTGATTCAGCTCTTCCGCCGGTTCCGGGAGGACCTCGAGGAGGACGATCCTGATCCGGACGAGCTCGCCGACCTCGCGCGGCTGGCCCTGGACCTGGTGGAGGCCGGTGGGCCGGCCGGCGGCCTTCTGGATGACGTGGTGCTCACCGATTCCAGCGGGGAGGCCTGGCCGGCCGGGGAACTGCTCGCACCGGGTGCCTCCCTGGCGGCCGTGCTCGCATCCGACGCCGACCTACCGTTGATGGGATCTCGGTGGGCGGTCTACCCGGAGCAGACGCTCGCTCGCCTCGGTGTGCGGACCGGGTTGAGAATCGTCGCGGTGGAGAACGCCGAAGCGGACCTACCGGATCTGCAGCAATGGTGGTCCGAGGTGGTCGGTGACTCTCTTCCGCCCGAGACCTTCGAGGCGGTCGCCGATCTCGACCTGATCGACGACGAGAAATGGCCCCAGCTGCTGGCCATGCTTGCAGCGGATCGAGATACGCTGCGGGCGTTGACGTCCGGACCCGACCCGTCCTACACCCGATGGTGGATCCGCCGTTTCGCCCTACTCGGGGGTGAACCGCCGCACCGCTGGCGCACGTCGGGCGCGCTGGGGCTGACGGGTCTGTACGACGAGTTGCCGGTGTCCCTGGATGGGGCGGTGGCCCAGGCCATCGGGGTGCTGGGTTCGACGGCCGACGCCCTCACGGCAGACCCGTCGGACCTGCTGGCCAGACTCGCCGATCCCGAGCGGGAGGTCCCGGCCGGCGCCGTGCCCGCACTCACGGCGCTGGCCGTCCAAGCCCTGGAAGCAGACGGCGGTCTCGCGCTGCCGGGGTCGGTGCGCACGCTGACCGGTGCGGTCGCCGATGCCGGCGACGTGATGGTGCTCGATCTGCCGTGGTTCGCCCAGCTGGTGTCGGCCGGCGAGCTGGTCGCGGGTGGCCGCGAACCCGTCAGGGTGGCGCGGGCGCTGGAGTTGGATCTGGTCTCCGAGGCGATCACGGCGCAGGTGGTCGCCGGGCCGACCAGGTCCCTGTCGCCGCCGGAGACGGCCGCGGCGCAGCGCGCCGCGCTCGCTCTCGGGGTCGACCTGGCCGTGCTGTTCGGCGATCGACCCCTGCTGGTTGCTCCTGACCTGTCCGTCGGCACCGGGCCGGGGTCTGCCCAGCGGGTGACCTGGTGGGGCCCGGACGCCGATGACTCCGACGCCCGGGGCGGCGCCCGGTCGTCGAATGGGCTTCGCGTCGACGGGTCCGCGGCCGGCATCGGACGGGCGGTGGCCTTCGTCGCCGGCCGCTGGAGCGATCGACACCTGGCGGTGGTGGCCGCCGACGGCGATCTGCTGGACCTGGCCGAGAACGGTGTCCAGTAGCGCTCCTGCCCGCGAACGGTGGCCGAGGGTGGCGCTGCGCAGGCCGCCCGGTGGGCCGGTGCGGCCGGGGTCCGCGGCCCGGGCCGGTAGCCCGGCCCTGGTAGGGCTGGCGGCCGGGGTCCCGAGGTGACAAGGTGTTGCCAGTAACAGGGTCTGGCTGTGTCAGGATCTGGCGAGATGACGACCGTCCTTTGCCCGTCTAATAGTAAAGGTAATCTCAAGACATGCCTGATGTTGCGCCTCTCGCCAATGAGCTCCGATTGGCCATTCACCGCCTGACCAGGCGCCTCCGTCAGCAGCACCCGAACGCAGACCTGACGCTGACCCAGATCTCCGCGCTGGCCATCATCTGGCGCGAGGGCCCCATCACCGCCGGGGATCTCGCACTGCGCGAACAGGTGCGCCCGCCGTCCATCACGCGGGTGGTCGACGGGCTGGAGAACGCCGGCGTCGTGGTGCGGAAGGACAACCCCGCCGACGGGCGTCAGGTCCTGGTGGAGATCACCGAGGAAGGCATCGCCCGGATGGAGAGCTACGTCGAGGCCCGTGAGGCCTGGCTGGCCCAGCAACTCGTCGGCCTGTCGGTCAAGGATCGGGAGATCCTGCACCGCGCCGCGATCATCCTCAATGATCTTGCCGGCCGCTGACGTCCCCCGGAATCGCGCTGACGTCCTGCAAAGTGCGGCCTATCGGCCGCACTTTGCAGGACGTCCGGCCTTCTGCCCGGCCCGGTGAACTGCCCGACCCCGATGCAGACCCCGACCCCGATGCAGACCCCGACCCCGATCCTGGTCAGCGATCCTGACGACCCTCGCCTGGACGACTTCCGCGACCTGACGACGGCTGACCGGAGGCCCGACCGCCCGGGCGGGCGTGGCCTGGTGATCGCCGAGGGCACGGTGGTGGTGCGGCGGCTGATCGCCTCCCGATACCCGATCCGATCCCTGCTGGGGGTGGCGCGCCGGTTCGACGAGCTCGCCGCCGATCTCGCCGGCCAGGCTGCGCCGTTCTACGTCGCCACGCCGGAGCTGATGGCCGCAGTGGTGGGGTTCCATCTGAATCGTGGTGTGCTGGCGACCGCGGACAAGATCGCCTTCCCGCCGGCGGCCCAGCTGCTGGAATCGGTGAACTCGGCGGTGGTGCTGGAGGGCGTCGGCGACCACGAGAACCTCGGATCGATCTTCCGGAACGCCGCCGCCCTGGGTATCGGAGCCGTCCTGCTCGGCGACGGCTGCGCGGATCCGCTCTACCGGCGGAGCATCCGGGTGTCGATGGGCACCGTGTTGCTCGTGCCGTTCGCGCCGCTGCCCGGTTCTTGGCCGGCATCAGCAGAGATGTTGCGCCGCAATGGGTTCACCGTCGTCGCACTGACCCCTCGGTCGACCGCGATCAGCCTTCGTCAGGCGGATCTCAGCGGGCGGCGGGTCGCGGTGCTGCTCGGGTCGGAGGGACCAGGACTCACCGACGAAGCGATGGGGGCCGCCGACCTCCTCGTCCGGATCCCGATGGCGCCCGGCGTCGACTCCCTGAACGTGGCCACCGCCGGTGCCATCGCCTTCGCCGAGATCGTCGCCGGCCGGTGAAGCGGCGGCGGTCGGTGCGGCACACTTGACCGCATGCGTGCGCCTGCTCCCCGGCCCGACCCGGTGACCCGGGCCGTCGAGGTCTGCCGTCGTCGGGTGATGTCCCGATGAGCGGGCCCGATGACGACGCCGGTTCTGGCGGCCCCATCACGTCCGCCGGCGCCGAACGCGACCCCTCCGAGGCGGGACACCACCGGGGGCCGCCGGTGGAATCGCGGTCGGAGCGAGAAGACGATCGGGCTCCGGACGGACGACCGGCCGATAGCGGGAATGCTCCGGACGACGAGGCGTTCCTGGAGGACGAGCCCTCCGACTGGGCCTGGGTCGAGGAGTGGCGGGCCGGCGGCGAGGCGGTGCCCTGGGGTCCCGGCCTGGCGCTCGCCGGGTTCACGATGTTCCTCGTCGCCAGCGCCGTCTACGTGCTGTCCGCCGGTCTGTCGAACAATCCCGTCGTCGCCATCGGGGTCAACGTCCTGGTCGCCGGCGGACTCGGTCCGGCGCTCTGGCTGTCCAGGTCCCTGCCCGTGCTGCGCTGGATCGCCGGCGGTGCGGTGCTCGGGGTGCTGGTGGCCTGGGTCTCGGTGCTGATCTTCCTGGCCTGATCTTCCCGGCCGATCTGCCGGGGCCCGATCTTCCCGGGCCGACCGTCGGGGACTCAACCCCGGGTCGGGGCTCAGACCAGAGAGTCCTGCCAGGCCGAGTGCAGGCCGGCGAATCCACCACCGGACCCGATCAGATCTTCGGGAGAGCCGTCCTCGACGATCCGTCCGTGTTCCATCACCAGGACCCGGTCCGCGATCTCGACGGTGGACAGTCGATGGGCGATGACCACCGCGGTCCGGTTGTGCAGCACCGTCCGCAATGCGGCCTGGACCGCGCGTTCCGACGGGATGTCCAGCGAGGCGGTGGCCTCGTCCAGGATCAGCACGGCCGGATCGGCCAGGAACGCACGGGCGAACCCGACGAGCTGCCGCTGCCCGGCGGAGAGTCGACCTCCGCGCTTCCGGACGTCCGTGTCGAAGCCCTCTGGCAGCTTGCGGATGAAACCGCCGGCCCCGATCTCGTCGGCGGCCGCCTCGATCTCGGCGCGACTCGCGGAGGGCTTGCCCAGTGCGATGTTGTCTGCCACCGAACCGGAGAACAGGAATGACTCCTGGGTGACCATCACGACGCCGCGCCGTAGATCGTCGGAGGAGAGGTGGGAGACATCCACCCCGTCGAGCAGCACCCGGCCACCCGTCGGGTCGTAGAACCGGGCCAGCAGCTTGGCCAGCGTCGACTTGCCGGCACCGGTCGCGCCGACCACCGCCAGGGTCTGACCGGCCGGCAGCTCCAGGTCGAAGGTCGGGAGGACCTCGACCTGTGGGTGGTAGGAGAACTGCACCTGGTCGAAGCTCACCCGCCCGGTGATCTCCGGCATCGGGATCGGGTCGGTCGGCTCCGGAACCCCGGGCACCTCCTCCAGCAGGCCGGACAGCTTCTCCAGCGCAGCGGCCGCCGACTGGTAGGAGTTGTAGAACATCGCCAGCTCGTCGAGCGGGTCGTACATCCGGCGGACGTAGAGCAGGAAGGCCGCGAGCACGCCGACCTCGAGACCGGAGTCGATGACCTGCACGGCCCCGATGATCATCACCGCGGTCAGGGTCAGGTTCCCGATCAGCCGGACGCCCGGCGTGTACCTGGCCATCGCGATCAGTCCATCGCCGTTCGCCTCGGCGTTCTCGTCGTTGAACTTCGCGAAGATGGCTTCGTTGCGCTCCTCGCGCCGGAAGGTCAGGACGGCCCGGAGACCGTTCATCGTCTCGGTGAACTGCACGATGAGTGCGGCGATCGCGGTCCGGGTGCGGCGGTAGATCTTCCGTGACGTGCTCTGGAACCAGCGCGTCAGGAAGAAGACCGGGATCAGTGCGGCCAACGCGATCAGCCCGAGCGGCAGGTCGAGAAACAGCAGCGCGATGCTGATGCCGAGGACCGACAGGAGCCCCGAGACGAGTCCGTCCAGGCCCTGTTCGGTGAGGTCGGAGAGGGTGTCGAGGTCGCTCGTCATCCGGGCGATGACCCGGCCGGAGGTGTACTTCTCGTGGAAGGACAGG
This sequence comes from Nakamurella sp. PAMC28650, assembly GCF_014303395.1. Lineage (GTDB taxonomy): Bacteria > Actinomycetota > Actinomycetes > Mycobacteriales > Nakamurellaceae > Nakamurella. Next base: position 5,447,317 of record NZ_CP060298.1, on the reverse strand, counting down.
CTCAGGGACTGCGAGTGGGCGAACACCCGGCCCCGCAGGTCGAGCAGCACCGTCTGGGAGATGCGGGCGGCCAGCCTGACGAAGGTGCCCCTGGCCAGCGCGTTGACCAGACCGGCGCCGAGGTAGCCGATCGCCGTGAACGTCAGCGGGCCGCCGTCGCCCCTGGTCAGCGCGGGCACCGCTGAGTCGATCCCGTAGGCGACGATCAGAGGGCCGGCCAGGAAGGCCAGCTCGCTGATCACCACCATCGCGATGGCGAGGATCGTCAGCCGCCGGTGCGGACGCAGCAGGGAGCCGAGCAGACGGCGCGACCTGGCCTGCAGTTTGATGCCGACGTCCGAGCTGATGTCGACGGAGTCTTCCGCGGCGACGCCTCGCCAGACGTCGTCGGCCTCCGGATCCAGTGGCACGGCAGGAGTGGTGTTCACGCGTGTGCCTCCTGGGTGTTGCGCAGTTGGGTGTCGGTCCGGTCGTCGCGGCTGGCGAGCAGGTCGCGGTAGGCCGGCACCCCGGCCATCAGTTCCGAGTGCGTCCCGATCGCGGTGATCCTGCCGTCCTGCAGCAGGGCCACCCGGTCGGCCAGCATGACCGTGGAGGCTCGGTGCGCGATCACCAGCGCGGTGGTGCCGGCCAGCACCGAACGCAGCGCCCGTTCGACCTTGGCCTCCGTGTGGATGTCCAGCGCGGACAGCGGATCGTCCATCACGAGCACCTCCGGGTGGGCCACCACCGCCCTGGCCAGCGCCAGCCGTTGGCGTTGCCCACCCGACAGGGACATCCCCTGTTCGCCGATCCTGGTGTCCAGACCCCAGGGCAGCTCGTAGACGAAGTCGGCCTGCGCGACCTCGAGGGCGGACCGGACATCGCTCTCGGTACCGTCCGGCTTGCCCATCAGCACGTTCTCGCGCACCGAGGCGGAGAACAGGGTGGTGTCCTCGAACGCCACGGACACGCGCGAACGAAGCTCCGACAGGTCGAAGTCACGGATGTCCACACCGTCCAGCTCGATCTGCCCGTCGGTGACGTCGTAGAGCCGGTTGAGCAGGGCCGACAGGGTGGTCTTGCCGGAGCCGGTCGCCCCGACCAGGGCGACGGTCTCACCCGGCTGCAGTTCGAGATCGATGCCCCGCAGGGTCTCCTTCGGTCCGCCCGCCTGGGACTGCGCATCGTCGAAGTGGAAGTGCACACCCCGTAGTCGCAGATGGCCGGCCACCCGCGGCGCGGCGACGGGCAGGTCCGGAGAGGTGACGGTCAGCGGCGAGTCCATCACCTCGAAGTAGCGTTCGGAGGCGGCCGCGGTGTCGTTGGCCATGGCCAGCAGCCAGCCGATGGAGTCGATCGGCCAGCGAAGAGCCATGGCCGTCCCGAAAAACGCCACCAGGGTGCCGGCCGAGAGCGAGCCGGCGGCCACCTGCCGGACGCCGAGGATCAGCGCCACGCCGAGGGCGATCTCGGGCAGCGCGATGATCACGGCCCAGAGGACCGACATCACCCTGGCCTTGGACAGTTCGGTCTCGCGCAGTGCGCGGGCCTGTCTGCCGAAGGACCGGCCGAGGTGGGCACTCCGCCCGAAGGCCTTCAGAATCCTGATCCCCAGCACCGACTCCTCGACGATGGTGGCCAGGTCGCCGACCTGGTCCTGCGACCGCCTGGCCAGGATCTGGTAGCGCGACTCGTAGAAGAAGGACAGCAGCACCAGCGGGATGGCCAGAGCGGCGATGATCAGCCCGAGCTGCCAGGCGAGCGCGATCAGGATGCCGACACCGACCAGGAAGGTGGCCAGGTTCACTGCGAGGAACACAAGACCGAACGACAGGAACCGGCGGATGGTGCCCAGGTCCGAGACTGCGCGGGACAGCAGCTGACCGGCCGGCCACCGGTCGTGGAAGGCGACCGGCAGTTGCTGCAGGCGTTCGTAGAGCGCCGCCCGCATCGTCGCCTCCACTCGCATGGTGGGGCGGGTGGCGAGCATCCGCCTGGCCCAGAACAGGACCGCCTCGGCGACCCCGAGACCGATCAGCAACATGGCCGGCGACCACAGGTCGGCCAGCCGGCGATGCGCGATCGGCCCGTCGATGATCCCTTGGATGACGAGCGGGAACGTCAGGCCGCAGAGCGAGGCCAGTACGGCGGCGACCCCGGAGGCGGCCAGCGAGGGGAAGGCCGGTTTCGCGTAGGGCAGGAGCCGACGCAGCGACGTCACGGTCGACGTGCGCGGCCTCGCAGATGGGGAAGGTGGACCTTTTGGGGTATTGGACATGACCCGGCCAGGCTACGTGGGGACACCGACAGGCCTCCAACCATTAAAATCCGTGGCCCGGTCGTTGGCGGAGTCCGCAGCTCAGTGACCGTTCGAGCGCGTGCCCAGCAGGACGTCCTCCCACGAGGGCATGGACGGCCGGTGACCCTTGCGCGGCGCCTTGACCGCGCCGGTGGGTGCAGCGATCGCCGGTGCCGTCGTGCGCGGGGTGGCGGCAGCGGGTGGCGGTGTGGACAGTCCGGTCGACGCGATGCCGGTCGACGCGATGCCGGTCGCTGGCGTTGCGTTCGACGGGGAGATCGAGGACGCCGCGGAAGCGGTCGGCACGGCCCTGGCCGACTCGGTGCCGGTCAGTGCGACCTCACGACGCGTGATGACCGGGTTGACCCCGGTGCGGTCGTCGGTGACGGTGTCTTCGACGATCCGCTGCGCGCTGACCTGATCGGGGTGAGGGTGAGGGTGACTGCTCTGCGGGGCGGTGCCCTCGAGCTGGTCGACCGGGACGCGGAAGCCCCGACCACGGCCGGCGGACCGGTCGCCCGACGTGCTGCCGGGCCGGGAGATGGGCGACGAGACTGCCGCCGGGAGCTTGCTGCCCGCAGGGTGCGCAGACCGCGCGCCGGGCTCGCCGGAGCGGACGGAGGTGCGGTTGACCGGCCGTTCGGTCGCGATGGTGGGGTCCAGCAGGACCGACGACACGGTGTCCGGCCGGACCGGGCGCAGTGGCCGGAGGATGCGCAGCGCCGGATCGACGATCTCCGCGGCCGCCTCGTCGCGTGCGCTGAGCGTCCCTCCGTCGGGGCCGGGGTGGAACAGCCACTGGGCCCGGTTCTCCGAACGTCCGGCACTCCAGGTCAGGGCCAGCACCCAACCCTCGTCGTCCTTGAAGGCGTCCCACTTCATGTCTGCGTCGTGGCCCCGTGCGGCGAGGGTGGCGGCCACCGTCTCGGCCACCGAGATGCCGGCGGTGATGCCGTCGATCGCGGGTCGCGCCTTCTTGGCCTTCTCCACGACGCTGGCGCGCTCGAGCAGGACAGGGTAGGCGAAGCGCTCGACCCGGGAGGTGGTGGTCCCGGCCAGCGAGGCGACCTCTTCGACCGTTGCGCCGGCCCGGATCTTCGACTGGATCTCCCGGGGCCGCAGCTGCGACTCCAGCTCGATCTCCAGCTGGCCGAACCGGCTCAGGTCGCCGCGTGCCCCGGCACGCAGCCGGTCGTCGCACGGGACGGAGAACTGCTCGCCGGTCAACGGGTCCTCGCAGACCAGATTCTTGACCGTCCCGTTCGCCGGGGCCTCGGCGAGGCCCAGTACCCGCAACGCACGCATGGCGACTCCTCCCGCACCGGAAGAAGATTTCCTCCGGCTATCCGGTGATGAATTTATCCCGGGGGTCCGACACGCTCGCCCAGGCGCGCCGCATCGAACCGTGTGCGAATCAGAGCTTGCCGACGACGAAGTCGATGCAGGCGGTCAGTGCCGTCACGTCGGCGGGCTCGATGGCCGGGAACATGCCGACACGCAGTTGGTTGCGGCCGAGCTTGCGGTAGGGCTCGGTGTCGACGATCCCGTTGGCGCGCAGCACCTTTGCCACGGAAGCGGCGTCGACGGCGTCGTCGAAATCGATGGTGCCGACGACCTGCGACCGCAATTCCGGGCGTTGGACGAACGGCGTGGCGAACGATGACTTCTCGGCCCACCCGTACAGGCGTGACGAGGAGTCGGCCGTCCTGGCGGTCGCCCAGTCCAGCCCGCCCTGGCCGTTGATCCAATCGATCTGATCGGCGAGCAGGAACAGCGTCGCCACGGCCGGGGTGTTGAGCGTCTGGTCCTTCGTGGAGTTGTCAAGGGCGGTGGCGATGGACAGGAACTCCGGGATCCAGCGGTCGGTCGCGGCGATCTCGCCGATGCGCTCCACTGCCGCTGGTGAGGCCAACGCGATCCAGAGCCCGCCGTCGGAGGCGAAGACCTTCTGCGGCGCGAAGTAGTAGACGTCCGTCTCGGCGACGTCGACGGGCAGCCCGCCGGCGCCCGAGGTGGCGTCGACCAGCACGAGCTGCCCGCTGGTCGCGCCGGCCGGCCGCGAGACGGGCACGGCCACACCGGTCGAGGTCTCGTTGTGGGCCCACGCGTAGACGTCGACGTCCGCCTGTGCGACGGGATCCGGGGCGTCACCCACCTCGGCCCTGATGACGGTCGGCTCGCCGAGGAAGGGCGCGGCCCTCGTCACCGCCGCGAATTTGGCGGAGAACTCGCCGAAGGCGAGGTGCTGGGACTTCTCGCGGACCAGGCCGAGTGCAGCCGCATCCCAGAACGCCGTCGTGCCACCGTTGCCCAGGATGACCTCGTAGCCGTCTGGGAGGGAGAACAGGTCGGAGAGCCCGGCCCGGACGTGGTGGACCAGGCTTTTCACCGCCGGCTGACGGTGCGAGGTGCCCAGATAGGTCGCACCGGACGCGGCCAGCGCGGCGAGTGCCTCCGGCCGCACCTTCGAGGGGCCGCAGCCGAACCGGCCGTCGGTGGGGATCAGATCTGCGGGCAGCACCAGGGTGGTCGGATCGGCCATGACAGGCGGCTCTCCTCGTTGCGAGCGATGTGCGGTTGGCGGGTGGGGGTCGTCGATGTCTGCGACCGGACCGCTCGTCCATCCTGTCACCAGGAGTGTCGGGTCCCGCACGCGGTCGACCGGAGCAGACGGCCGGATCGGACGGCCGGATCGTGCAGCCGGATCAGACCGACAGGGCGAGGGTGCCGAAGCCGTCGACCATCTCCGGCGTGCGGGCTTCGTGTCCGTCGTAGACGGCGGACGGGCGCACCAGTCGGCCGAGCCGCTTCTGCTCCAGGATGTGGGCGCTCCAGCCGGTGGTCCTCGCGCAGGTGAACATGGCCGGCATCATCCTGGCCGGGACGCCGGCGAAGTCCAGGATGACGGCCGCCCAGAACTCCACGTTCGTCTCGATCGCACGGTCCGGACGCCGTTCCCGCAGTTCGGCCAGTGCGGCCTGCTCGAGAGCGGCGGCGGCCTCGTACCGGGGGGCGTTGAGCTCCCGGCATGTCCGGCGCAACACCCTGGCCCGTGGGTCCTCGGCTCGGTAGACGCGGTGTCCGAAGCCCATCAGCCGGTCGTGACGATCCAGGATCCCCTTGACGAGACCGGCTGCATCACCGCTCTTCTCGACGGATTCGATCATCGGCAGCACCCGCGCCGGCGCGCCCCCGTGCAGTGGCCCCGACATCGATCCGACCGCGCCGGTGAAGCACGCCGGCACGTCGGCACCGGTGGAGGCGACGACCCGGGCGGTGAAGGTGGAGGCGTTCATCCCGTGTTCGGCGGCCGAGACCCAGTAGGCGTCGATGGCGCTGACCTGTTGCGGCGACGGTTCGCCCAACCACATCGTCAGGAACCGCTCGACCACCGTCGGTGCAGCCTCCAGCAGGGACTGTGGCACTTCGGGAAGGCTGCCCCTGGCCGACCGGGCCGCATAGGCCAGCGTGGCCGACGTCGTCTGCGCCAACTGGTCCCGCGCCTGTTCGTCGCTGATGTCCAGCAGCGGCCCGAAGCCTCGCGACGGTGCCAGCAACGGGAGCGAGGCCTGGACGTCGACCCTGACGTCACCGGAGAAGAAGGCGGGCGGCGAGATGTCGATCGGGAGACGTGCTCCGAAGGAGTCGTCCACCAGCAGCGACCAGACGTCCTCGAAGCCGACCCGCCCGACCAGGTCGTCGATGTTCACGCCGCGGTAGCGCAACGCTCCTCCGTCCTTGTCCGGCTCGGCGATGGCCGTGTGGAAGGCCACCACACCTTCGAGTCCGGGTACGAATTCACTGGTTGCCAATTCGGATACCTCCGCGTTGAGGATGATGGGTCGGGGATCGAACTCCGGTGGCGACGTGACGGTCTCACCTTCTGGAGGACTGCCTGACGACACTGTCCCCCGGCGGCCTGTGCCCAGGCCATGATTCGGAGCGGTGCTGTTGGTCACGTCCGGAAGGCCCCGGACGTCGGCCGGGATCGCAGCCGGGGGTAAACGTTAGCTAAAGTAACGGCTGGCGCTCGGAGATCCGGGCGCCGGTGAGCGGGACTGCCGATGACGGTTCCTGACGAGGACAAGGGTTGCGGCGTGACACTGGACGACCTTGCGCGAATGCGGGAGAACTACACGATGGCCGGACTGGACGAGACCCAACTGGCCGGCGATTGGGTGACCCAGTTCGACCGTTGGCTGGGCCAGGCGGTCCAGGGCGGGGTGACCGAGCCGAACGCCATGGTGCTGTCCACCGCCGGCCGGGCCGGGGCTCCGACCACGCGGACCGTGCTGGCGAAGGCGGTGGACGAGCGCGGCGTCGTCTTCTACACCAACTACACCTCCGCCAAGAGTCACGATCTCGAGGAGAACCCATGGGCTGCGGTCACCTTCCCGTGGTTTCAGCTCCAGCGTCAGATCCACGTCCGCGGTCCGGTGCACCGGGTCGACGAAGCTGAATCGCTGACGTACTGGAAGACCAGGCCGCGGAGTTCCCAGATCGGCGCGTGGTCGAGCCCGCAGTCGGCCGTGGTCGCGGGCCGGGACGAACTGGACCGGCTCGAGAAGCACATCCTGGAGCAGTTCGGCGAGGAGCAGGAAGTGCCGCTGCCGCCGCACTGGGGAGGCTGGCGGATCGAACCTGTCGCCGTCGAGTTCTGGCAGGGCCGGACCGGGCGGATGCACGACCGGCTCCGGTACCGGCTCGTGGACGGTCGATGGCTGATCGAGCGGCTCGCCCCGTGACAGACACGCCCTCGCCCGTCACGCCCTCGCCCGTCACCCCCTCGCCTGTCACGCCCCAGCCCGACCGATCACCTGCCGCCGACACGGTGCCGCCCCGCCGGGCCGGTCGCCTCGGCCGCATCGTGCCCGACTCCCGGCCCCTGCGCATCCCGGCCTTCCGCCGGATGTTCGTCTCGCAGATCGCCACCGTTGTCGGCTCCCAGCTGACCGCCGTGGCGGTGCAGCAGCAGATCTTCGACGTCACCGGCAGCTCGGCCCTGGTCGGCCTGGCCTCCCTGGTGGCATTGGTGCCACTGGTGGTCTTCGGCCTGCTGGGCGGCGCCGTCGCGGACAGCTTCGACCGGCGGAAGCTGATGATGATCACGTCCGCCGGAATCGCCGTCACCAGTCTCGCCCTCTGGCTGACGGCCCTGTCGGGCACGCGCCAGATCTGGATCGTGATGGCCCTGCTCGCGGTCCAGCAGGGCTTCTTCGCCGTGAACCAGCCGACCAGGAGTGCGATCCTCCCCCGGATCGTGCCGGCCGAACTGGTGCCGTCGGCGAACGCGCTGAACATCACCGTCTTCTCCACCGGCGTCATCGTCGGTCCACTGCTGGTCGGCGTGCTGATCCCGTTGACGGGCCTGCCGTGGCTGTTCTTCATCGACGCGCTGACGCTGACCGGCGTCCTCTATGCCGTCATCCGTCTGCCACCGATCCCGCCGGCGGGTGCCGGGAGCGGCCGCGGGCGGGCCAAGGTCAGCGACGGACTGATCTACCTCAAGGCCCGGCCCCTGCTGCTGATGACCTTCGTCATCGACATCATCGCGATGGTCTGCGGCATGCCGAGGGCGCTGTTCCCGGCGATGGCCGAGCACACGTTCGGCGGCCCGCCCGGTGGTGGGGTCGCTCTGGGCGTGCTCAACGCCGGACTCGCCGTCGGCTCGCTGCTGGGCGGGCTCACCGGTGGCTGGATCACCAGGGTGCACCGTCAGGGCATCGCGATCCTGCTGGCCGTGGTGATGTGGGGCTTCTCCATGGCGCTGTTCGGTACCACCTCGGTGCTGTGGCTCGCGGTGATCTACCTGGCGATCGGCGGCTTCTCGGACCTGGTCAGCTCGGTCTACCGCTCGACGTTGTTGCAGGTGGCGGCGACCGACGAGATGCGTGGACGACTCCAGGGGGTGTTCACCGTCGTCGTCGCGGGCGGCCCGCGACTGGCAGATCTGGTCCACGGCGTGGTCGCAGACGCCACCTCCACCACGTTCGCCGTCATCGGTGGTGGCCTGCTGTGCGTGGTCCTGACGGTGGTGGCCGGCTATTTCGGCCGTTCCCTGCGCGACTACGACTCCCGCCATCCCACCAACGACGAACCCGGCCGCGTGATCGAGAGGTCGGCCTGAGCCGGCGCGTCCGGCGCCACGGGTCTGCGCTGCCCAGGAAGCTGTTGCTGTCGGCGGGATCGGGCAGAATCATCGAGGGCGCACGTCACCGCGGCCGCCGGGCGGGAAATGGGGACACAGCATGAGCCAGGGAAATGACGAGGCGAACCGGTACGGCCCGGCGAACCAGTTCGGCCCTGCCACTCCGTGGACTCCGCCGGGCCCTCAGGTTCCGCCGGGCTACCAGATGCCCCCGGCGTTCGATCCGGTCACCGGTCAGCCGCTGCCGCCGGGTCCACCGGCCTATTCGGCGGTCGACCCCTATGCGCCGCAGCCCCCCGCCTACCCGCTCACGTACCCGGGACATGCACCTCCCGGCTACCCGGGTCAGCCACCTCCCGGGTACCAGTTCGTCCCGATGTATCCCCTCGTCCCGGTGCGGCCACCCAAACCCGGCGGCGCCATCGCGGCCGCCGTGCTGGCGTTCGTGCAGGCCGGGTTCGTGCTGATCGGCAGCGTGTTCATGTTCAGCGGCGCGAGCTTTTCCACCAACGGCGACCGCAACCGCTACAGCTCGGAGTTCACCGTGATCGGGTTCGTCCTCCTGGTCGTCGGAGGCCTGTTGATCGCGGGCGGTACGACCATGCTGAACCGCCGTTCGACGTTGTTGGGGGTCGGCGGGCTGCTGTCCATCGCGCTGTCGGTGTACTTCGTCATCCGACTGACCGATTTCGCCTTCGGGCTGGCCGTCTGGGTGCCGATCATCTACGCGGTCCTGCCGATTCTGGCCATCGCCCTCTCGATGGGCTCGGACGTCAGATCGTGGATCAAGAGCCCGGCGGACGTCCGGTAGGCCGCCGCCGGCGGTCATCTGCATAGGGCAGGATTCAGGGTGCCGCCGGTGGTTGCCGGAAGGGGACCTTCGGTGGCGATGTGCGTCCGATCGTCAGGTCCCGATGCTTGGCCCGGAACCCATTCCCCATCAGAGGTCGGCAACGCTCCAGGTTGTCGTGGCTGCCCAGGAGGCGTCATACATGTCCTACCCCGCACCGCACGCCCCGCAGGACTGGGCGCCGTATCCGCGTCTCGATGACGCAGTGCGCGCGTACATCCGTGACGCCGATGCTGCCCTGGAAGCCCTTTACGGCGTCCTGGATCCCGGTGAGGTCAAGGCTTTCACCTGCGAGCGGGTCGCCTCGACGCAGGCGTGGGGCGAGTCCCTCTGGCAGGAGGTCGCCGTCACCGACGGTCGGCGACTGATTCTCTGGCACGGGGACGACGAGACCGACGACGACCGGCCCGACATCCTGATGTTCTCGTCCTCGGTGCGCACCATCCCGCTGTCGGCGATCGTGGACCAGGGGCTGCGCAACCGTTTCAAGGCCGAGCCAGATGGCTCGCGCACGATGCATGCGGTGATGCTCTACCTGTCGACGCAGACACCCGAACGCTCGATGACGGAGCTGACCGAGGCGAACGAGACCCGGACCGTGCAGTACGTGGAGACCTATCGCTTCTCCAAGTCGGTGACCGACGGTGGCCTCGCGCAGATGCAGCGTCTGCTGCAGTTCGGCCGGGCCGTCTCGCAGTTCACGGCCCAGGCCCGATGAACGCGCACCGCACGAACGGATACCGGTCGTGAAATTGGCGCCCCGTGCTGTTTCCGGTCATCAATTCGAGATCCGACATGGTGATGCGCTGGTCAGGGTCGGTCAGGTGGCGGCGGTGCTGCGGGAGTTCTCGGTGGCCGGTGTGCACTTCACCGAGACCTGGACCGACGACCTGGTGGCTCCGCTGGGTTGCGGGATGGTGCTCGCGCCCTGGCCCAACCGGGTGGCCGGTGGTCGGTGGGAGCACCAGGGCACGACCCAGCAACTGGACATCACCGAACCCTCCCGCGGGAACGCGATCCACGGTCTGCTGCGCAACACCGCCTACGAGTTGCTGGAGCAGACGCGCGACTCGGTCACCCTGGGCGCTTCGATCTATCCGCAACACGGTTACCCGTTCACCCTCGACACGTCGGTGACGTACACGTTGACCGACGCCGGACTCCAGGTCACCCATCGGCTCGCCAACGTGGGCTCCGGTACCGCGCCGTTCGGCATCGGCGCGCACCCCTACCTCCGGGTCGGCCCGTGCGCTGCCGCCGATCTGACGATCACGGTGTCCGGTGCCACCCACGCGCTGGTGGACGAGGCGATGATCCCGGTGTCGAAGGAGTCGGTCGAGGGCAGACACGTGGACCTGCGAGGTGGCGTCAGGGTGGGTGAGATCAAGGCCGACGTGGCGCTGACCGACCTCGCGGTGAGCGACGGCCGCGTCGAGCACCGGCTTGCTGCTCCCGACGGCACCGCTCTGGTCCTGTGGGCGGACGAGGTGTTCGGCTGGGTGCAGGTGTTCTCGCCACCGGGGTTCCCGGTGCCCGGACGGTCCGACCAGCGGGTCGCGATCGCCGTCGAGCCGATGACGTGCGCTGTCAACGCCTTCAACTCCGGCGACGGACTGCTCTGGCTGGAGCCCGGTGCGAAGTGGTCCGCGTCGTGGGGCCTGCGGCCGGAAGGTTTCCGAGCCCAGCACGGTTCGTCCATGGTAGGAACAGGCAGTCGTCGTCCGGGATAGGACCGAGCAGTTGTCACCGAGCAGTTGTAAAGGAGATCACCGTGTCAGAGCACGACACCCTCGGGACCGTTCGGTCACTGGTGGACCAGGAGCACCAATTGCGCCAGAAGCGGCTGGCCGGCGAGATCGACTCGCAGGAGGAGCGCGCGCAGCTCCAATCCCTGGAGGAAGCCCTCGACCAGTGCTGGGACCTGCTGCGGCAGCGTCGCGCCAAGTCGGAGTTCGGTGGGAACCCGGAGGACGCGGCGGCCCGGCCCGTGAAGACCGTCGAGGGTTACCTCCAGTAGTTCTCGGTGCGTCCGGCGCATACGGATCTGCCGGGCGCATACGGATCTGCCTGAACTGTGGCCCGCAAGGCGTCGGACGGGCACTGTTGTCTGCGCGGCGGCCCCCGACAGAGGCCCCGCCCGATTGAATGCGAGGCGGCCCCCGCCAGAGGCCCCGCCCGCCAGAGGCCCCGCCCGGCGGAGCGCGCCCGCCAGAGGCCCCGCCCAGCGGAGCGCGTCGACCGGCGGGCGTCAGCGGCTGTGCGGACGTTGCTCCCAGCGGCGGAGGGTCTCGATCCGCTCGGCGGCATGATCCACGATCGGTGCTGGGTACCCCTTGGGCATTCCGTCCGGTAGGTCCCATGGTCGGTGCACGGCCTTGCCGGCGACGCCGGCCAGCTCCGGGACGTACCGGCGGACGTAATCGCCCTGCGGGTCGAACTTCTCGCCCTGGGCGATCGGGTTGAAGACGCGGTAGTACGGCGAGGCCTGGGCGCCGGCGCCGGCCACCCACTGCCAGCCGTGGGTGTTCGACGCGATGTCGCCGTCCACCAGGTGATCCATGAAATGCGCCGCCCCCAGTTGCCACGCCAGGTGGAGATCTTTGATCAGGAAGGACGCGACGCCCATTCGGACGCGATTGTGGATCCACCCCTCCGCCATCAGTTGTCGCAAGCCGGCGTCGATGTACGGATATCCGGTGCGCCCGGTCTTCCATGCCTCGAGCCTGGTGTCCGCCTCTTTCCCGCTGTCCCAATCCAGGCCGTCGATCACCGGGTCGGCGGACACCGTCAGCGTTTCGGGGCGATGGAAGAGGATGTCACCGTAGAAGTCCCGGAAACCCAATTCCCGCTGGTAGGACGCCGCCCCGACGGATCGTCGTTTCGACAGGTCGGCCAGCAGTGTCCGCGGGTGTACGCATCCCCATTTGAGATAGGGCGACATGTGGCTGGTACCGGGGTGATCCGGCCGGTTCCGCTCGTCGTCGTAGTCGGCGACCGCCTTTTCCAGGAAGTCGGACCATACCTGCTGGGCGGCCTTTTCCCCGGGCGCGGGCAAGGTCATGTCGGACGGAATGGCGGCGGAGAGTTTTTCGACGGCGAACCGGGGGCCGAGGTCTTCTGGATCGAGCCACTCGACGTCGCCCCCGGATCCAGCAGGCCCGCGCCAGCCGTGTGCTGACCAGGCACGGTGGAAGGGGGTGAACACGGCATACGGAGTTCCGTCCGGTTTGCGGACCCGACCGGGGGCGACGGCATAGGCAGAACCGGTGGCGATCATCTCGATGTCCTTGCGCCGCAGGGCATCCTCCACCCGCGCATCACGCTTGCGCCCGTAGGGTCCGTAGTCCGCGGACAGATGGACCGTGTCGGCCCCGACTTTCGTTGCCAACGAGGGGATGACGTTCTCCGGTCGCCCGTGCGCGATCATCAAGCGGCCGCCCATGGACTCGGACAGTTTCGTCAGGCAGCCGGCCAGGAAATGACGTCGGGGCGATCCCGAGCCGTTCAGCAGCTTGTCGTCGGCCACGAAGACGCCCAGGACGTCACCGGATCGGGCCGCCTCCAGCAGAGCCGGGTGGTCGTCGAGTCGGAGATCGCGGCGGAACCAGAGCAGGGAGGTCACGTCAGGTCAGTTCCCGTCGGTGGGCAAAACATACGCTGTCGCGCGTCGCAAAGTCTCGATTCCGGCCAGGAAGGCAGCCAGCGGAAGTGGACCTGAATCCACAGTTTTCCACGCGCCGGAGACTTTCCGACGCGCCGGGGGGTTTTCCACGCGCCGGAGACTTTCCGACGCGCCGGAGACTTTCCGACGCGCCGCAGACCCGGAGGAGCGCGATGGAGCAGGGTCAGCGGTGGTCGCCGGGGACGTAATCCCGTGCGGTGTAACCGGTGTAGACCTGCCTCGGGCGGCCGATCTTGGTCGCCGGGTCCTCGATCATCTCGCGCCACTGGGCGATCCAGCCGGGCAGCCGGCCGATCGCGAACAGTACGGTGAACATCTTGGTCGGGAAGCCCATCGCCTTGTAGATCAGACCGGTGTAGAAGTCGACGTTCGGGTAGAGCTTGCGGGAGACGAAGTAATCGTCGTGCAGCGCAACCTCTTCCAGCTGCTTGGCCAGATCCAGCAGCTCGTCGTTCGCCCCGAGCGACTCCAGAATTCCGTCCGCGGTCTGCTTGACGATCGCCGCGCGCGGGTCGTAGTTCTTGTAGACGCGGTGGCCGAAGCCCATCAGCTTGACGCCCGGCTCCTTCTTCTTGACGCGGTCCACGAACTTGGCGATGTCGCCGCCGTCGTCACGGATGGACCCGAGCATCTGCAGGACGGCCTCGTTCGCCCCACCGTGCAGCGGGCCGAAGAGGGCATTGATACCGGCCGCGACGGAGACGAAAAGGTTGGCATGCGCGGAACCGACCAGTCGGACCGTGGAGGTCGAGCAGTTCTGCTCGTGGTCGGCGTGCAGGATGAACAGCTGGTCCAATGCCTTGGCGATCTTCGGGTCGACGTCATAGGGCTCGGCGGGAAAGCCGAAGGACATGCGGAGGAAGTTCTCCACCAGGCCGAGGGAATTGTCCGGGTAGAGCAGCGGCTGACCGACCGTCTTCTTGTAGGCGTAGGCCGCGATGGTGGGCAACTTCGCCAGCAGGCGCACCGTGGACAGTTCGACGTGCTCGGGATTGAACGGATCGAGCGAGTCCTGGTAGAAGGTCGACAGCGCGCTGACGGCGCTGGAGAGCACCGGCATCGGGTGCGCATCGCGAGGGAACCCGTCGAAGAACCGCTTGAGGTCTTCCTGCAGCAGGGTGTGCCGATTGATCCGGGAGGTGAAGTTGTCCAGCTCGGTCGGGGTCGGCAGTTCGCCGTAGATCAGCAGGTAGCTGGTCTCGATGAAGGTCGAGGACTTGGCCAGCTGCTCGATCGGGTAGCCGCGGTAGCGCAGGATCCCGGCGTCACCGTCGATGTAGGTGATCGCGGAGGTGGTCGAGCCGGTGTTGGTGAACCCGGGATCGAGGGTGACGATCCCGGTGGTCCCCAGCAGCTTGCCGATCTCCACACCGGAGGCACCTTCGGTGGCCGGGACCAGCTTGAGATCCAGTGTGGCGTGACCGTAGGTCAGGGTCGCGGATCCCGGTTCGGTTTTCCGGACCGCCTCCGGCGCCGCAGCATCGGGCGTAGCGACAACGGGGGCTTCGTCGACCTCGGGCATGCGCGTCTGCGCTTCTTCACAGTTTTTGACCACAGCGGTACCTCGCCGATCCAGCGGCGGAAGGCGGGTCGGCCCGGTACCGATGGCGGGAGTGCAACTCCTTGTCCGGCGAATCTACTTCTCGAAGAGCCGGCACAGCCAACCGGGTCAGCATTTCCCGGTGTGCGTATGGTCGGCTTGTGACGTTGATCCCAGTCCGTCCATCCGGGCAGCCTGTCCACCACCTGCGCCGAACCGCACAGGGAACGTCCGGAGAATCGGACACGAAGAAGAGCGGAACTCATCGATGAGCCTCAGTCTGTGCAGCATCCTCGCCGAATCCGCTCTTCGCTATCCCGACGCGGACGCCGTCGTGATGGGCGCCGAGCGAACCTCCTACAGCAGACTATGGGAGCAGGCCAGGCGCTACGCGGCCGTGCTCGCCGAGGCGGGTGTCGGTCCCGGCGACAAGGTCGGCCTGCTGATGCCGAACGTGCCGGACTTCCCACGGGCGTACTACGCGGCGCTCTCGCTCGGCGCGGTCGTCGTACCGGTGCACGCGCTGCTGGTGTCCAGGGAGATCACGTACGTTCTCCAGAACGCCGGCTGCAAGCTGCTGATCGTCGGTGCACCCCTCCTGGCCGAGGGCGCACCGGCCGCCGCCGCAGCCGGGATCCCGCTGTTCGCGGTGATGGGCGGCGAGGGTGTCGACCGTCTCGACGAGATGGCCGAGGACGCGACCCCGCTGGCCGCCTACGTGGAACGCGACGCCCACGACGAGGCCGTCATCCTCTACACCTCCGGCACCACCGGCGCGCCCAGGGGTGCAATCCTGACGCAGCTCAACATGACGATGAACGCGATCACCTCGGCCACCACCGTGATGGGGATGTCCAGCGCCGACATCGTGCTGGGTTGCCTGCCCCTTTTCCATTCCTTCGGGCAGACCTGCGCGATGAACGCGGGCTTCTTCGCCGGCTCGACGCTCGTCCTGCTGCCGCGTTTCGACGGCGCTGCGGCCATCGACCTGATCGTCTCCGAGAAGGTCAACGTCTTCATGGGCGTGCCGACGATGTACATCGGTCTGCTCGCGGCCGCCCGGTCCGACCCGCGTCGTCCGCAACTGCGGGTGGCGGCGTCCGGTGGGGCGAGCCTGCCGGTCGCCGTGATCGACAAGTTCGCCGAGGTCTTCAAGGCCGACATCTACGAGGGCTACGGACTTTCCGAGACATCGCCGGTCGCCACCTTCAACCAGCCGGTGTTCGGCCGCAAGCCCGGCACCGTCGGCCGGGCGATCTGGGGCGTGCAGGCCGAGATCGCCGCCGCGGAGGTCGAGGGTCGCATCGATCTCATGCCGGTCGGCGAGATGGGTGAGGTCGTCATCCGTGGGCACTGCGTCTTCGCCGGCTACCTCGGCAACCCCGAGGCCACTGCCGCAGTGATGGTGGGCGGCTGGTTCCGCACCGGGGATCTCGGCACGAAGGACGAGGACGGGTTTCTGTCGATCGTCGACCGGAAGAAGGACATGATCCTGCGCGGCGGCTACAACGTCTACCCGCGTGAGGTCGAGGAGGTCCTGGCGGGACATCCCGGGGTCGCCCAGGTCGCGGTGATCGGCTACCCCAGCGAGGTCCACGGGGAGGAGATCTGCGCCGTCGTGGTCAGGTCCCCGGAAGGGGCGGATCTCGACGAGGCGGGCCTGATCGCGTGGTCGCGGGAGAACCTCGGGCGGTACAAGTACCCCCGCCGCGTCGAGTTCGTCGACTCGTTCCCGATGGGTCCCAGCGGCAAGATCCTGAAGCGGGAACTGGTCGCCGGGCTGAAGTAGTCCCCGTGTCCCACGCTGGTCACAGCAGCGGCACAGCCGGACCGGTCAAGCTCGGTGCTCTCGACGTGCGTGGAAAGGGTCGCGAGTGACACAGCAGGATCGGCGTCCACCGGCAGAGCGCCGCGATCGGATGCGTTCCAGGGTCAGAGGTATCACGGCCGGTGCCGTTGCGACGGCGGCGGTGGGCGCCATCGCGCTCACCGGGTCGCTGTCCGGCGGCGGCGGGTCGCACGCAGGTTCCGGGGGGTCCTGACCCAGGAGGTGATGCGGGTTCCGTGATGTGGGATCCCGCGCCACCTCCTGCCTGGTGGTGGTTCGCCCCGTGACCGGTGCTCGCCGAGGGTCCGCGGTCAGCGCTCCTGACGGTCGGCGTTGGCGTGGACAGCATCTCGCAACCATTGCGCCAGGCCCGGTGCCAGCTCCTCGTAGGTCCGCGTGAACCTCTCGTCGGCCAGATACATGTCGCCCAGGCCACGGTGCATGGGGTAGGGGCAGTCGTAGAACACCTCGATGCTCCGGTGGTGCGCCTCGGCGAGATCCAATGCCTCGTCGCTGTTCGGCGCTGCGCCGGCCGTCATGGCCGCCACCAGTCGGCGATTGAGGTCGTCTTCGTCCTGCTTGACCTTGACCCAGTCCTGCTTCGTGAACGCCTGAGTGCGGGTCTGCGACTGTTGCCACGCCGGAGTATCCCCCCAGCGCTCTTCCGCCTCCATCTCGTAGTTCTCGCTGTAGTTCGGTCCGAAGATCTCGAACTTCTCCTGCGGTGTCAGTGCGATTCCCATGCTGTGGGCCTCCAGTTCCTTTTCGACGGCGGCCACCATGTCGGTGAGCCGGGCGATCCGCTGGGTGAGGAGCTCGTGCTGCCTGCGCAGGTGAGCTCTGGCCGTCGCGCCCGGCTTGCTGAGAATGGCGGCGATCTCGGTGAGTGGGAATCCGAGCTCCCGATAGAACAGGATGTGCTGCAACCGATTCAGGTCCGCATCGGAGTACTGGCGGTACCCGGTGGGGCTGCGGTCCTGTGGCTCCAGCAGGCCGATCTGACCGTAGTGGTGCAACGTCCGGATCGTCACACCCGCCAGATCGGCTACCTGGCCGACCGAGTAGCTCATGTTCTCCCCCTGCTGATCTCACACCTCTGGGGTCGCCTTCGGGTGGTGCCGGGGCCGGTCGGCCCCTGCACGAACGACGATGCGCTCTGACGCTACGTCAGGGTCAAGCTGCTGGGCAGGTCAATTCCACAGGGGCCACGTGCCAGTGCCGGGTGGGGCGATCGACCGGAATGAGATCCGCAGATCCAGGGCCACGGAGTGCGGATCCTATTCCGGTCGATGCCAGGAGCCGCGGCGTGGATCAGGCGCTGGTGGCCTTGGTCAGGTCGTAGACCGTCACGCCGCCGACCGTGGTGGCGCTGTAGTGTGCGGTCACCCAGGCCGTGATGGCACCGGACGTCGAGGTCCCGCCACCCTGGCCGCCGCCGCCGAACCCG
This sequence comes from Nakamurella sp. PAMC28650, assembly GCF_014303395.1. GTDB lineage: Bacteria > Actinomycetota > Actinomycetes > Mycobacteriales > Nakamurellaceae > Nakamurella. The sequence continues at coordinate 5,429,541 of NZ_CP060298.1, read as the reverse complement.
CCACCGGAGATGAAGTAGTGGATGTCGCCGGCCGCGACGTAGGCCTGGAACTGGGCCAACGTCGGCGACGGGTCGGAACCGGTGAATCCGCCGATGGCCATCACCGCCTTGTCGGTGGCCAGGATGTACGTCCCGGCCGACTGGGACCCGATGGTGGCCGCCGCCCAGCGCGACGTGGTCTTGTTCAGCAGGGCGGTCAGGGCGGCATTGGACGAGCTACCCCCACCGCCGAAGCCGCCGCCCGCTGCTGCTGCTGCCGACCCCGATGTGGTGCCGGTCGGTGCAGACCCGGTGCCGAGACCCGTTGGGACAGTTCCGGTCGGAGCGGTGCCGTTGGGGGCTGTGCCACTCGGGGCGGCGCCGGTCGGGCGCGCGCCGGTGAAGCCACCGGCTGCTCTCCCGCCGCCGAAGCCGCCCATGCTGCTGGAGACGGGGCCGGCGATCGGCGTCGACCCCGTGTGAGCGGTGGCCAGGGTGTCGATGGTGAACGCGGCGGTGCCGCCCAAAGCGGAGATGGACCCGACGAGCAGGCCGATCACGGCGTACTTCTTGAGCCGGCCGGCCGATGCGGCCAGCAGTGCCGCGCCGAGCATTCCGCCGACCAGGACGAGCCAGCGGAGCCACGGCGCGAAGGTCGGGGCGTCACGATCGAGCAGATGGTACGACCAGCCGGCGGTGACGGAAATCATCGCCGCGAGCGAAGTGCGGGCCAGGTGAGAATTCCGTCCTCGCCACAGTTCCCGCCCGGCGATGGCGACGAGCCCGGCGATGCCGGGGGCGAGCGCGATCGCGTAGTAGGGGTGGACCGTGCCCTGCATGTACGACAGGACGACGGCGGTGACGATCATCCAGCCGCCCCAGAGCAGGATGCCCGCGCGGGTGGTGTCCGTCCGGGGCGCTCTGCGGGTGAACCACACGCCGGCGATGAAGGCGATGAGCGCGGCCGGGATCAGCCAGGAGATCTGCGAGCCGAACGACGTGCCGAACATCCGGTTGAGGCCGCTGGCCCCGCCGAAGGAGGTGCCGCCGCCCCCGCCGCCCCCGTTGCCGGTCGAGCCGAACAGGCGTCCCAGGCCGTTGTAGCCGATGGCCAACTCCCACAGGGAGTTGTCGGTGGAGCCACCGATGTAGGGGCGGGACGCGGCGGGCCACAGCGCGACCAGGGCCACGAACCATCCGGCCGAGACGATGACGGCCCCCAGCGCAGCCAGCAGGTGCCAGATGCGGGTCATCAGCTTGTTCGGGGACGCGACGAGGTACACCACGGTGAAGGCGGGCAGAACCAGCAGGCCCTGCAGCATCTTCGTCAGGAAGGCGAACCCGATCGCGGTACCGGCCAGGACCAGCCAGCGCAGCGCGTGGGACTTCTTCCCGGCGGGCACCTTCTCGATCGCCCGGACGACGAAGTACGCGCCGGCCGTCATCAGCAGCACCAGCATCGCGTCCGGGTTGTTGAACCGGAACATCAGTGCGGCAACAGGTGTCAGGGCCACCAGGACGCCGGCGACCAGTCCGGCGGCATGGGCGGACGTGCGCTTCACGGCCGAGTACAGCAGGGCGACGGTCCCGACGCCCATCAGCGCCTGCGGCAACAGCATCGAGAACGACGAGAATCCGAAGATCCTGGCGGACAGCACCATCACCCACAGCGAGGCGGGTGGCTTGTCCACGGTGATCGAGTTGGCCGAATCCAGCGATCCGAAGAGCCACGCCTTCCAGCTCTCGGTGCCGGACTTGACGGCCGCGGCGTAGAAGTCGTTGGCGTATCCCGAGATGGACAGGTCCCAGAGGTAGGCGCCGGCCGTCACGAGGAGCAGTGCGATCAGCAGTGGGCGCGCCCACCGCGGGTCACCGGCACCGCCGCGGACCAGCCTGGTCCAGCGGTTGCGTTGCTGGGGCGGGCCGGAGGAGTTGGTGGGCAGTTCTTCTGGTGGGCGCACGGCCGGGTCGGCCGGCAGATCGACAGTGGTCAACGCGGAGGTCATGGTCATCGTCCTGGATTCCTTTTCGGGGCAATCGGTCTGGAGAGGAGGTGGGTGGCGAGCGCGTCAGTGCGCGACGGGCCGTCGTGGAACCCGGCGGTGGACCTCGGTGGCGACGCAGCTGGATCGCCCGTTCCACCGCGTGCGGCGGGGATTGGCGAGCGGATCCGCGACCACTGCTGTGCAGGCTCGCGCGGCGGATGTGAGAGCCGGTAGCGTGGTGGAGCCGATGGCGAGATCGACGGAAACCTCTGGGACGTCCTGGCTTTCGGTGGTCATGGGACCAACTCTCGCCGATCCCGCTGTGTCCCCCCGTTGCCCTTGCTCTGGACTTCCTGTGCTGCGCTTGCCCCATCGAGCGGATACTTATCGTCGCTTCACGGGCGATTTGCCCGCTATAAGTATCCGCTCGACGGTCAGGTCAGGTCAGGTCAGGTCGTAGAGGGTGACAGATCCGACGGTGGTCGCGGTGTAGTTCGCCGCCACCCAGGAATTGATCAGGTCGGCGTCCTGCGAACCGGAGGTGGAACTCGAGCCGCCCCTGCCGGCGCTGATGGTGCCGCCGATGAAGTAGTGGATCTTGCCGGCCCTGGCGAGCGCCTGGAACTGAGCCAGTGTCGGGGCGGGGTCGGTTCCGTTGAATCCGCCCACGGCCATCACCGGAAGTCCGGTGCCGAGCTGGTAGCCCGCGGCGTTGTTGGACCCGACAACTGCTGCGGCCCATGTGTAGTGCGATGCGTTGACGCTCAATGTGGTGACCAGTTCAGCGGACGGGGTGGGTGCCCCGAGCAGGCCTCCGCCTCCGCCGAAACCGCCTCCGCCACCGAACGTCCGGGTGGTCCCGGCGGCCGGGTTCTGGCCCCCGGGGGAGGCGCCCCCGGGGAACGTCCCCCCGGGGAAGGTGCCACCACCGAAGTTTCCGCGTCCGCGTAGGCCACCGCCACCGCCGAAGCCCCCGCCGGACGCGGTCGGGCCGGCCGAGGGCAGTGCCCCGGTGTGACCGGTGGAGGTGGTGTCGACGGTGTAGGCGGTGGGACCGGCGAGCAGGACGGCCGCCGTCAGGACGGCGGCGATCGGGGTGACGATCCTGGCCCGGTGGACGGGCAGCAGCGCGGCGGCGATGACGGCCGCCGCGGTCAGGACGCTTCCGATCAGGACGGTCGGACCGAGCCAGGGTAGGAAGTCGGATGTGCGCGCCAGCAACACTTTTGCCCAGATCCCGGTCAGCACGATGGATCCGGCCAGGGTGCCGAGAGCGGCCGGCGACCTCCGGCACTTCCAGAGCTGATGGGCCCCGATGCCGACCAACGCGCCGATCGCAGGCGCCAACGCCACCGTGTAGTACGGATGGATGATGCCCTGCATGGCCGAGAAGGTGACCCCGGTGATGACGAGCCAGCCGCCCCCGACGATCAACGAGGCACGCACCGGATCGGTCCGGCCGCGGCGGGCGGTGATCATCAGCCCGGCCACCAGCGCGATCAGGGCCGCGGGCAGCAGCCAGGCGATCTGGCCGCCCATCTCCGAGTTCACCAGCTTGGTCGCCGAGCTCTGGTCGCTCCAGCCGACGCTGCCGACCTCGTTGCCGGTGAGCCGGCCGAAACCGTTGTAGCCGAACAGGAGGTCCAGCACCGAGTTGGTCTGCGAACCGCCGATGAACGGACGGTCGGCGGCCGGCCACAGCAGGACGACGACCACCCACCAGCCGCCGGCCGCGATCATCGAGCCGAGGGCGGCCGCCAGTTGCCAGAGCCTCTTGCGCAGCCGCGGGGGGCCGGCGACGAGATAGGCGAGGCCGAAGCCCGGCACGACCAGGAACGCCTGCAGCATCTTCGCGAGGAAGGCGACGCCGATGAAGGCGCCGCACCACAGCAGCCACCTGGTCTTGCCATCGGCGATGGCGCGGGTGATCGCCCAGGCACCGGCGACCAGGCCCAGCACCATCAGCGCATCCGGGTTGTTGAACCGGAACATCAGGGCGGCAACGGGTGTGACGGCCAGGACGAGACCGCTCAGCACGCCGGCCGCGGGGCTGGCCACCCGCTTCACCGTGGCGTACAGGAGCCCGACGGACGCCACTCCCATCAGCGCTTCGGGGAGCAGGATCGCGAACGAGTTGACCCCGAAGATGCGGGCCGACAGGGACATGAACCACAGGGCTCCGGGTGTCTTGTCGACGGTGATCGAGTTCGCGGCGTCGGAGGAGCCGAAGAAGAAGGCCTTCCAGGACACCGATCCGGCCTGCGCGGCCGCTGAGTAGAAGGCGTTCGCCCAGCCGGAGGACGTCAGGTTGATCAGGTACAGCGCAGCGGTGACCGCGAGCAGTCCGAACAGGGCCGGCCTGGCCCATCGCGGGTCGTCCTCGGCGCCCCGCCAGATCCGGACGATCCACCGTCGTCTCGGTGTCGCGGAGACAGCGCTGTCGGGCGAATCCTCGGACGGAGTGGACGTCTGCAGGGTGACGGTCATCGGAACCTCACGGCTGATCTGGCCCTGGACGGACCGGGCGCGACGGCATGGACAGTTCTACGGCCGAAGGGCATCTGCTCAGACCGGGGGAGCGGGCTTGATCACGTAGCCGAACCCGCGAACCGTATGGATCATCGGGTCGCGGCCGGCATCGATCTTCTTGCGCAGGTAGGAGATGTACAACTCGACGATGTTGGCCTGGCCGCCGAAATCGTAGTTCCACACCCGGTCCAGGATCTGGGCCTTGCTCAGCACCCTTCTGGCGTTCCGCATCAGGAACCGGAGCAGCTCGAACTCGGTGGCCGTCAGCGTGATGGCGGCGCCGCCACGGAATACCTCCCTGGTCTCCTCGTCCAGTGTGAGGTCGCCGACCGACAGGGTGGGGGAGTTGGTGCTGACGCTCAGCTTCGACCGCATCAGCAGGGCACGCAGCCGCAACACCAGCTCCTCGATGGAGAACGGTTTGGTGACGTAGTCGTCGCCGCCCGCCGTCAGGCCTGCGATCCGGTCCTCCACGGCATCGCGCGCGGTCAGGAAGAGCACCGGTACGTGGTCGATCTCGGCGCGGATACGGCGCAGCACCTCCATCCCGTCCATGTCGGGCAGCATGACGTCCAGGATCACCAGGTCGGGCCGGAACTCCCGGGCCGCCGTGACGGCGGACTGGCCGTCGCCGGCGATCCGGATGTCCCAGCCCTCGAAGCGCAGGGCCAGCCCGACGAGTTCTGACAGCGTCTGCTCGTCGTCCACGACGAGGGCCTTGATGGCCCGGTTCCCCGGTCCCCGCAGGGATTCCCGGGAAGCATCGGTGGTGGGGACGAACCCGGCGAACGGGGCGGTGATGGTCATGGCTCCAGTGTGAGCTTACTGTTCATGCCCACGCTGAGCGCCGGCTATGCCTTTGCTGTGCGCCTTGCGGGGGACCGTGGGGATCAGAGCGCTGAGCTGCCCGGTGTCGCGGAGAGCAGCACGGTGGCGTCCTCGATGGCCAGCAGGGAATGCCGGGCCGACGGTACGAGCAGCAGGTCACCCTGGCGCGCCTCCCAGTCGACCGTGCCGGAGGTCAACCTGACCCGCCCGGAGAGCACCAGAATGGTGGCGTCGCCGGGATTCTCGTGTTCGGACAATGACTGGCCGGCGGTCAGCGCGATGACCGTCTGCCGCATCACGTGTTCGTGACCGCCGTAGACGGTCCGGGCGCTGCGGCCACTGGTGGCGGTGGCGGCCAGCGACAGCTGTTCCCTGGCCAGGGCCTGCAGCGAGAGCTTGTGCATAGCCCAGTGTGCGTCCGACGCCGGGTTCTGCGCCTGTTGAAACGTCAGATCCGTCGCCGGAAGCACCTGCGGGTCGTGGTCGGGCCGACCCCCTGCTCAGGACCCGGTGATCGGTGCGCGGAGGTCGTACACGGTGGTGCTGCCGACCGTCTTGGCCGTGAAGTGCTGCTCGACCCAGGTGCTGATGCCCGACGAACCACCGCCGCGGCCGCCGAAACCTCCGCGTCCACCGGAGATGAAGTAGGAGATCTGCCCGCTGCTGACGTACTGCTGGAACTGCGCCAGCGTCGGGGAGGGATCGCTTCCGGTGAATCCGCCGATGGCCATCACGGCTTTGTCGCTCGCCAGGATGTACGGCGAGGCCGCGGTGGCGCTGGTCGTGGCGGCGGCCCAGCGGGTGGTGGTGGCGTTCAGCATCGACACCAGCTGGGCGTCGACCGAAGCCGCGCCGCCGGGGCCGCCGGCACCAGCGCCACCGAAGCCACCGCCGGTGAAACCACCGGTCCCGCCGGGGGTCTGACCGGTACCCGCCCCGCCGGCGCCCGTCGGCAACTGGAATCCTTCCGGCAGCTGGGCGCCGGACGGCAGCTGGGCGCCGGACGGCAGCTGGGCGCCGGACGGCAGCTGGGCGCCGGAGGGTAGCTGGAAGCCGCCGCCACCGGTTCTGACCCGGCCGCCGAAGCCGCCGAGTCCTCCGCCGGTCCCCGGTCCGGCTGTCGGGGTCGAACCGGTGTGGGCGGTGCTGACGGTCTGCACCGCGTATCCGGTCATCCCGCCCAGCGCGGTGACCGAGCCGACCACCAGCCCGACCGCGGCGAGTTTCTGCAGCTTCGCCGCCGAGACAGCCAGCAGGACGGCTCCGACCGGTCCGCCGATCAGGACGACGTAGCGCAGCCACGGGTTCCAGTGAGGCGCATCGGTTCTCATCAGCTGGAACGACCAGAGGGCGGTGACCGCGATCATCGCGGCCAGTACCGCCCGCACCACCGCATTGGCGCGGCCACGCCACAGCTCGCGGCCACCGATGGCCACCAGGGCGGCGATCGCCGGCGCCAGCGCGACGGAGTAGTAGGGGTGGATGGTGCCCTGCATGTAGGAGAACACCAGCCCGGTGACCACGAGCCAGCCACCCCAGAGCAGCAGGGCGGCACGGGATCGGTCGGTCCGTGCAGCGCGGGCCGAGAACACCAGGCCGCCGACCAGTGCGATCAGGGCGGCCGGGATCAACCAGGAGATCTGCGAGCCGAACGAGCTTCCGAACATCCGGGTGATTCCGGTGCTACCACCGAACTGACCCCCGCCGAAGCCACCGGCGGGGGCGCCGCCGCCGCCGTTCCGGTCGCCGCCGAAGATCCGCCCGAGGCCGTTGTAGCCGATGGCCAGTTCCCACAGCGAGTTGTCAGTGGAGCCGCCGATGTACGGCCGGGAAGAGGCCGGCCACACCGCGACCAGTACGACGAACCAGCCGGCCGAGACGATGACGGCACCGAGGGCGGCCAGCAGATGCCAGATCCTGGTCCAGAGTTTCGGCGGAGCCGCCCACAGGTAGGCCAGGGCGAAGCCCGGAAGGACCATCAGTCCCTGCAGCATCTTGGTGAGGAACGCGAAGCCGATGGCGGTGCCGGCCAACAGCAACCACCTCAGCGCACGTGATCTGACCCCTTCGGCCGGCGGCTCGAGGGCACGGATCACGCAGTAGCCGGCGGCCGTCATCAGCAGCACCAGGAAGGCGTCCGGATTGTTGAACCTGAACATCAGCGCCGCCACCGGGGTGAACGTCACCAGCGCACCGGCGATGAGGCCGGCCGCAGGCCCGAACCAGCGCTTGACGCTCGCGTACACGAGCGCGACGGTGGCCACGCCCATCAGCGCTTCCGGGACCAGCATCGAGGCCGAGGAGAACCCGAAGATCCGGCCGGACAGGCCCATGATCCACATCGCACCCGGCGGCTTGTCCACGGTGATCGCGTTGCCCGAATCCAGGGAGGCGAACAGCCAGGCCTTCCAGCTCTCGGTACCGGACTTGACGGCTGCGGCGTAGAAGTCGTTCGCATAGCCGGAACTGGAGAGGTCGACCAGGTAGAGGACGCCGGTTCCGACCAGTAGGAGCCACAGCAGCGGTCTGGCCCACGGCGGGCTGTGCGGCGGACCCAGGAAGACCCGGCCGGGGCCGGTCCGCGTACGGACCGGCCCGGTCGGGTGGGATCCGGGCTGCGTCGCCGGGACGGATCCTTCCGGATCCAGCTGGCCCGCTGTGGTTTGTTGCGTCGAAGTCATCGTTGCCCTGTCCGTTGTCGAGATTCCGAAGGAGAGGTCACTGACCGGTGACCGGGGTGGAGACCGATGGCGTTGCCGAACGCGACTTGCGGAAGACCCAGCCCCGCAACAGCAGGAACCGGACCACGGTCGCCAGCAGGTTCGCTCCCACCAGCACGCCGAGCTCGAGCGTCCGCCCCGCGTTCGGGGCGGAGCTGTGCAGGATCGCCAGCGATCCACTGGTGATGGCCAGGCCGAGCAGGAAGATCCCGAAGCCCTGCAACTGATGTCGACCGGCTCCGGCCCGCTCGCGCACGCCGAAGGTGAACCGGCGATTGGCCGAGGTATTGGCCACGGCGGTGATCGCGAGCGCCAGGAAGTTGGCGGCCTGCGCCCCCATGAAGGGGTGGAACACGACGAACAGCACGAGATAGGCCAAGGTGGAGACGACCCCGATGGCAGCAAATCTGACGACCTGTTTCGTCATACCCGTTGGTACTCCCGGTGTTGTCGGTTCGATCGAGCCGCGACCCAACTGCGCCCTGACCTGTGCGAGCGGAAGGGACCCGGTGGCCAGCGCGCGCCCGACCCGCCAGACGCCCTTGAGATCGGTGATCGCGGTGGCGAGGAGGTCGACGCTGGAGTTCGGATCGTCCACCCAGTCGACGGGGACCTCGTGGATGCGCAGGCCGGTTCGTTCGGCCAGGACCAGCATCTCGGTGTCGAAGAACCAGCCGTCGTCCTGCACGAGCGGCAGCAGCTGCCTGGCCACCTCCGACCTGATCGCCTTGAAACCACACTGGGCGTCGGAGAAATGGGCTGACAGGGTTCGCCGCAGGATCTGGTTGTAGCTGCGGGAGATGAACTCCCGCTTGGTGCCGCGGACCACCCGGGACCCACGGGCCAGCCGACTGCCGATGGCCAGGTCCGAGTGGCCGGTCAGCAGGGGGGCGATCAGGGGGAGCAGTGCCGCCAGATCGGTCGAGAGGTCGACGTCCATGTACGCGAGCACCTTGGCGTCCGACTGGGTCCAGGCCGCCTTGAGAGCCCGGCCACGGCCCTTCAGGCCCAGATGCAGGACGGTGACCTCCGCATAGTGCTCGGCGAGTTCTTCGGCGATCGCCGCAGTGCCGTCGGTCGACGCGTTGTCGGCGATGGTGATGCGGAAGCTGTACGGCAGCGACGTGGAGAGGTAGGTATGCAGGCGACGGACCGCTTGGCCCAGGTCCCCCTGCTCGTTGTGCACGGGGATGACGACGTCCAGCGAGGTGGTGACGACGGCGTGACCGGGAGCGGTCTCGCTGCCGGCCCTCACGAGGCGCTCATCGGTCGTTCCCGCCTGAGGGGAGCCGGTGAGATCGGTGGCGCACGTTTCGGTGGTCATGGGATCTACTCTCGGCCGCCGCGCTGTGGGTACTCCCGGGTCGGGCTGTGGCATTTCTGTGAGCGATTTTCCTGGCATTTCGGTGCGACGCGGCACGAATTTCTCTGCGCTGGGCAAGGTCCTTCAGGCTTTGGACAGGGTCGGGTAGCCGGAGGAGGCCGGGAGGGGATCGACTGTCGCAACTGCGGATTCGACGTGATCTGGCAGCCAGACCCGCGCGCAGGTGCGGCCCGGCCGGCTCTCGACGGTGACGGTGCCGCCGTGGGCGGCGATGACTGCGGCAACGATGGCCAGGCCGAGCCCGGTCGAGCCGGCCGCGCGGGAACGAGAGGAATCACCGCGGACGAAACGGCCGAAGATCTCGGACTGCAATTCCTCCGGAATGCCCGGCCCGTCGTCGGTCACAGTCATCACCACGCCGCCGGTCTCCCGGCGTACACCCGTCACGACGACCGTGCCGGGTGGCGTGTGGTTGCGGGCGTTGGCCAGCAGGTTGGCCAGGACCTGGTGGAGGCGTGCACCGTCGCCGGTCACCGTCACCGGTTCGTCGGGCAGGTCGAGCTGCCACTTGTGATCGGTTCCGGCCACCCTGGCGTCGGAGACCCGATCGACCACGAGCATGGTCAGATCGACCTCCTCGGTGGCCAGGGGCCTGCCGGAATCAAGGCGCGCCAACAACAACAGGTCGTCGACCAGGGTGGTCATCCGGGCGGACTCGGACTCCACCCGTCGGAGCGCATGCGCCACCGCACCGGGTTCGTGCTCCCCGCGGCGGGCAAGTTCCGCATACCCGCGGATCGCGGCCAGCGGCGTCCGCAGCTCGTGGGAGGCGTCGGCGACGAACTGCCGTACCCGGGTTTCCGACGCGTGCCGGGCGGTCAGCGCGCCGGACACGTGACCGAGCATCTGGTTGATCGCCGCACCGACGGAACCGATCTCGGTGCGGGCGTCGGTGTCCTTGATCGGCACCCGGATGGCCAGGTCGACCTCGCCCTTGTCCAGCGGGAGGGTGGCCACCTTGCGGGCCGTGGCCGCCACCCGTTCCAGCGGCCGGACCGAGCGCCGCACGATGACGAACACGGTCAGCCCGCCCAGGATGATCGCGCCCCCGGCGACCAGCGCCATCACCTCGGCCAGTCGCTTCTGCGTGTCGGTCACCTCGCCGAGTGACAAGCCACTGATGTAAGTGATGGTCTGACCAGTTGCCGACGTTCCTGGCGGTATCCGTAGAACAAGCCGATAACTCCCGAGTCCTGGGATGAATACTGTGGACGCGGCATTACCGAGGTGAGCTGACTGAACCGCATTCAGCTGGGCCGCACTGAGGCTGGAGGATGTGAAATTCGACCACACCACGGCTCGGGTGACGGTTGATCCGGTGATGCAGATCGACAGCCCGTCCTGTTGTCTGAATCCGCCGGCATTGGACAGACATGACGGCGCGCGCTGATCCGGCGGAACGCCTGCGATCCCCGACGGTCTGAGCGATTCGCCATTGGATTGTCCCGCGGCCGCAACTATGTCCGGCGCATGCTCCTGGAAGGTGCCAAGCCGATTGTCCAGCTGCTGCACCAGGTACTTGCTCAGGAACAGTTCGGTCGTCACACCGATCACCGCGCTGAGCACGATGATCAGCCCGACGATGCTGGCGATCAGCTTCGTCCGGAGCGTCACGGCCCGCTTGGCGCGGGCCGGCAGTGGGAGGACCGCAGAAGGTGTTGCAGGAGAGGACAACTCGTTCAGCCGACCGGCTTGAGGACGTAGCCGAAGCCGCGCATGGTGTGGATCATCGGGTCACGCCCGGAGTCGATCTTCTTGCGGAGGTAGGAGATGTAGAGCTCGACGATGTTGGCCTGACCGCCGAAGTCGTAGTTCCAGACCCGGTCCAGGATCTGCGCCTTGGACAACACCCGCTTGGCGTTGCGCATGAGAAAGCGCAGGAGCTCGAACTCGGTGGCGGTCAGCGCGATCAGCTCGCCGGACCGGTGCACCTCGCGGGAGTCCTCGTCCAGGCTCAGGTCGCCGACGGTCAGCAGCGAGGAATCGGCGGTGATGGCGGTGTGCGACCGACGCAGCAGCGCTCGCAGTCGCAGCACCAGTTCCTCGATCGAGAACGGTTTGGTGACGTAGTCGTCGCCACCGGCCGTCAGACCTGCGATGCGGTCCTCGACGGCATCGCGTGCCGTCAGGAAGAGCACCGGTGTGCGGTCGGAATCGGTCCGGAGCCGGCGGAGCACCTCGAGGCCGTCCATGTCCGGGAGCATGACGTCCAGGACCACCAGGTCAGGGCGCATCTCCCTGGCCGCGACGATGGCGGAGGCGCCGTCACCGGCGGTGCGCACCTCCCACCCCTCGTAGCGCAGCGCCAGCCCCAGCAGTTCGGATAGGGTCTGCTCGTCGTCGACCACCAATACCTTGATCGGACGGCCCTCCGGCCCTCGCAGCGTCTCGCGCCCGTTCTCGGCGCGCGGGGTGAAGGTTGCGAAGGGGGAACTCGTCATGGAGTGATACTCGCCGCTCGCGGTGTGGCTTGCCTAGGTCCTGGCTGTGTCAATGCTGTGTTTTCCCCGGACGCCCGCCGGACGCGCCGCGGCGAACCCGGGAACCGTCCGGCGCCGGATCAGGTCGAGTAGACCTTGCCGCCCGACTCCGTGACCGGGACCGCCGCCAACGGCTGGTTCGCCGGCCCGGCCAGCACCGCCCCGGTCGAAGGGTTGAACTGGGAACCGTGCAGGGGGCAGGTGCCGGTGCCGTCGATGATCGCGCCCTGGTGCGTGCACACGGCGGAATGGGCGACCACCTTGCCGTTGGCCTTGGCCAGGATCACCTGTCCACCGGGCGCCTTGACGACGAGTCCGGAGTTGGCGGGGATGTCGCTCACCGACGCGATGGCCGTTCGGCCTCCGGAGGAACCGGCGGCCGCCGGCGGAGGGGAAGAAACCGCTGCAGCACCCGAGCCTGCAGCCGCTGTGCTGCTCGAGCCGCAGGCGGCGCAGGCCAGCAGGGCCGCTCCGGAGCCGGCGATCACCGACCGACGTGGCCAGGTGCGTGTCTGCGACACCGATGTGGGGCTCGGCGCGATCTCGGCGGTGGGCAAGGTGTTGAACGACATGGTGGTCCTCCGGGAGGCTCGGTCGGATGGTCTGCTGCGGCGTTGCACCGCGATGATCGTGTCAAACCAACTGGTGAGGATGATGTGATGCGCAGGCGCAGCCGCTGTCAGCGGGCGAGCCTGTCCAACTCGTCCAGTTGGTCCGGGCTCAAGGAGATCTCGCCGGCGGCGATGTTCTCGCGCAGGTGGGCGACGCTCGACGTCCCGGGAATGCAGAGAATGGCGGGGGACCGCTGCAGCAGCCAGGCCAGAGCGAGTTGCATGGTGGTGGCGCCGATCTCGGTGGCCACGGCGGCGAACCGGTCGGCGGCCAGCGGACTGAAACCGCCGAGCGGGAAGAACGGGACGAACGCGATTCCCTCGGCAGCACACAGATCGACGATTTCCTCGTCGTCCCGCTGCACGAGATTGAACTGGTTCTGCACGCAGGCGATCGGCGCGATGCTCTGTGCCTCGATGATCGCCTCACGTCCGACGTTGCTGACGCCGAGGTGACGGATCAATCCCTGCTGCTGCAGCCAGGCCATCGTCTCGAACGGCTCGGCCAGCGAGTTCTCACGCATCACCCCGCCCCTGGCGTCTGCCATCCGCAGGTTGACCGCATGGATCTGCTCGATGCCAAGGCGTTTCAGGTTGTCGTGGACGGCGTCGGTCAATTCCTGGGCGGAAAGGGCAGCCGGCCAGCCCCCCCGCGCCGTCCGACGGGCGCCGACCTTGGTGACCAGCACCAGATCCTCCGGATACGGGTACAGCGCCTCCTTGATCAGTTCGTTGACGAGGTAGGGCCCGTAGTAGTCGCTGGTGTCGATGTGGTTCACGCCGAGAGCGACGGCCTCGCGCAGCACCGCAATGGCCTCGTCGCGGTCCTTCGGAGGGCCCATGATCCCGGGTCCGGACAGCCTCATCGCCCCGTATCCGAGCCGGTTAACGGTGAGATCCCCTCCGAAGGAGAAGGTCCCGGCGGCAGCGGCGGGGGATGATGCACTCATGGTGACTCCTGCGGTGTTTCGGCATGAACGGTCGGCAACCCTGTCGATTGTGCCCGCGCGCCCCGGTGCACGATGGGGCAAGCTGGTGCAAGCCGCACACCCGCGGCTCAGTCCAGGGCGACGATCATCTTGCCGATGTTGGCCCCGGCCAGCAGGTCGATGAAGGCGGCCGGCGTGTTCTCGACGCCGTGCACGACCGTCTCCTGGTGGACGATGGCCCCCGAGGCCACCCACGGGCCGATCTCGGCGGCTGCGTGAGCGGCGCGGTCGGCGTGGTGGCTGACCAGGAAGCCGGTCAGGCTGACCCCCTTGCCGATGATCAGCGAGAGATTGTGGGGTGCCGACGGCGGTTCCGTGCTGTTGTAGGCCGAGATCGCTCCGCAGATCGCGGCCCGTCCGAAGCGGTTGAACGCGAAGATGGCTGCTTCGAGGTGGTCTCCGCCGACGTTGTCGAAGTAGACGTCGATCCCGTCGGGGGCCGCCTCCCGCAACTGTCGGTTCACCGAGCCGTCGTGGTAGTCGAAGGCGGCGTCGTAGCCGTACTTCGAGGTCAGCAGGTCGACCTTCTCCCTGGTCCCGGCAGACCCGACGACCCTGGCCGCGCCCTTGAGCTTCGCGATCTGGCCGACCATGGATCCGACCGCGCCGGCGGCGCCGGAGACGAAGACGGTCTCGCCGGCCTGCATCTTCGCCACGTCCAGCAGACCGACGTAGGCGGTCAGACCGATCATGCCCAGCACGCCAAGGTGTGCGCTGATCGGCACACCCTCGACGGCCTCCACCTTGCGGAAGTGCGACGCCGGTCCGGTGGCCAGTTCCCTCCACCCGTAGTTGTGCACCACCAGGTCACCCGGCTGCAGCGACTCGGACGCGGATTCGACCACCTCGCCGAGCGCGCCGCCGGTCATCGCCTGGTCGAGTTCGAACGGCTCGACGTAGGAGCGGACGTCGTTCATCCTCCCGCGCATGTAGGGGTCGACCGAGAGAAAGGTATTGCGCACCAGTACTTCTCCGCCGACCGGCGCCGGGACGTCGACCGTCGCGATCCGGAAATCGGCGAGGGTCGGGGTGCCGTGGGGGCGTCGGGTCAGATGCCATTCCCGGCCGGAGGTCTGCGCGCTCATGAGATGCCGTCCTTGTCAGCTCGAAAGAAGTCCGACCGGAACCCTACGCCGCAGGCCCGGACGCGGCGCCCCGCTGCGGCCCCCCGCTGCGCCCGGCCCCGCTGCGCCCGGCCGGGGCCCACCTGCTACCCGGACGGTTCGGGGATCGTCGGGCGAGGTCCGGACTCGTGGCAAGGTGGACGGACCACCAGGAGTACCACCGACGCGCAGAGGCGGACGACGATGACGGCCCAGATCTTCGAGCAGAGCATCGCGCAGGCGGACGCCGCGTTGGCCGAGCTGACCGCCGGCGCGGCGCGGTGGTCGGCCCTGCCGCTCTCCGGCCGCCGGGAGCTGCTGCAGGCGCTGTCCGTCTCGGTCGCGGCCGACGCAGAGCAATGGGTCTCGGTGGCGGCCGCCTACAAGGGCCTGGATGCCACATCTCCGCTGCTGGGCGAGGAGTGGACGTCCGGCCCCTATGCGGTGCTGACCTCGCTCTCGGCCCTGACCGAGAGTCTCCGTGCGTTGGAAGCCGGTGGGAGCCCGGTCGACGGGGTGGAACTGGGTACCGCACCGGGCGGTCGGGTCACCGTCAAGGCGCTGCCATACAACATCTTCGATGTGTTGTTGCTCAACGGATTCTCCGCCGACGTCTGGATGCAGCCGGGGGTGAGCCCCCAGCAGGTCCGTTCCGGTGCCGGTTTGGGTCAGCGTCATCCCACGGTCGGCGGCGGCGTCGGAGTGGTGCTGGGGGCCGGCAACATCACCTCGATCCCGCTGCTCGACGTCGTCTACGAACTCTTCGCCCACAACCGGGTGACGGTGCTGAAGCTCAACCCGGTGACCACCCCGATCCTGCCCGTGTTCGACAAGGCGTTCGCCCCGCTGATCGAGGCCGGTTTTCTGCGCATCGTCACCGGCGCAGCCGATGTCGGCCAATTTCTGGTGAATCACCCGTCGGTCACCCACGTGCACATCACCGGGAGCGCAGCGAGCCACGACGCGATCGTCTTCGGCACCGGTATCGAAGGGGAGGCCCGCCGGGCCGCGGTGCGCGTCGGTGCAGCGGAGCCGTTGTTGCACAAGGAGATCACCAGCGAGCTGGGCGGGGTCTCGCCGACGATCATCGTTCCCGGGAAATGGTCGAAGGCCGACCTCCGTTTCCAGGCGGAACACGTGGCCACCCAACGACTGCACAACGGCGGCTACAACTGCATCGCCGGGCAGGTGGTCATCCTGTCCTCGGACTGGCCGCAGCGGGAGGCCTTCCTGACCCAGTTGCGCTCGGCGCTGTCCCGTGCGCCCCACCGTGCGCCGTACTACCCGGGTAGCGACCAGCGGGTGGCCGCGGCCAAGGCCGGCTACCCGGCGGCAGAAGCACTGGACGGCGGCCGTCTGCTGATCACCGGCGTGCGGTCGGCGGCGGGCGAAAAGGCTTTGAACACGGAGTATTTCGCTCCCGTGCTGGCCGTCACGGAGCTCCCGGGCTCGGGTCTGGCGTTCCTCCGGGCCGCGGTTGCGGTGGCCAACGACGACCTGGTGGGCACCCTCGGGGTCAACGTCATCGCCCATCCCCGCACGCTGCGCGCGGCCGGCGCCGCCTTCGACGAGACCATCGCCGACCTGCGCTACGGGGCCGTCGCCGTCAATGCCTGGACCGGCTTCGGATTCCTGACGGCACGGGCCACCTGGGGGGCCTTTCCCGGGCACATCCTGTCCGACGTGCAGAGCGGGATCGGAATCGTGCACAACGCCTTCCTGCTGGACAGGGCCGAGCGGACCGTCGTGCGGGGACCGTTCCGGCCCTCCCATCGCTCCCTGGGCGCCGGTGAATTCACCCTGTCCCCGAAGCCGCCGTGGTTCGTCACCAATCGGACGCAGGCCACCACCGGACGCCGGTTGACGCAGTTCGCGGCGAACCCGGGATGGGCGAAACTGCCGGGAATCTTCGCGTCCGCCCTGCGCGGCTAGGGCGTCGTCATCGGGCGGTGACCACCGCATAGGCGCGGACCGGGAAGGTGCCGAAGCCGGCGATCTTCGGCGGAGCCGCATGCAACCTGGCCTCCGTCGAGGGCACCTGGGGCAGATGCGTCAAATGCTCCAGTACCGGGATGCCGGCTGCCAGCAGGAGCGAATGCGCCGGCCGTTCGCCACCGGATGCCGTGTCGTCGATGTTGACCGAGTCGATGCCCACCAGTGCCGCACCCTGGTCGACCAGGTACGTGGCCCCCTCCCGCGTCAGGAACGGGGCCGGACCGGCATAGGCCGCGGTGCCGAAATGGCGGTCCCATCCGGTCTGCAGCAGGACGGCCCGGCCACGGACGTCCAGGGCCGCAAGGGCGAGTACGCCGATGCCGCGTTCGTTGCTGTCGTCCAAGCGGCCGACGGTGATCGGTAGATCGGCGAGTCGCTCCAGCGGCAGACCGGCCAGATCGACCCCACCGGCGTACCGGTGGAACGGGCTGTCCAGGTAGGTGCCGGTGTTGCCGAGCATGCTGATCCGGTCGATGGTGAACTCGGTACCCGGCGCGTACACCGACCGGGAGGCCTCCCGCGTGAGGTGCGGGAGGAACTGCGGTCCCGGCAGCCCCGGGTAGGTGACCATGCCCTCCTCGATGACGTGCGACAGGTCGATCAGCTCAGGCGACCGGTCCGGTCCGGGCGCCGACCCACGCGAGCCGAGATGGGCTGCCGCAACGACGGTCACGTTCGAGAGCTCGACCCGTTCCACCATCAGCAGTCCGAGGTGCCTGACCAGCAGGGCGGCCAGGTCCGGTGCGGCGAGGTGCTCGTCCGGGACGTCCAGCCGGAAGCCCTGGGTCTGGAGGCCACCGCCGTTCAGGAAGGTGATGGTGGCATCGAAGTGGGCGCGGTAGTCGGTCACCGGCTCATGATCGGGGTACCGCAGGGACATGTACAGCCGGGACGTTCGGAAGAAGGTGCGCCGGCGACTCCGTCCGTGGCGCCGACCCGCGGTGTGGAACCGTCATGCCCCCGCTGCGGCGGCCAGGTGCTGGACACTGGTCTGCAGATCGGCCGCGCTCACCCGGGGGAAGCTGACTCTGGCCAGTACGGCCGGATCGACGACGTTCGACCAGTCGTAGGAGTGCACGACTCGAGTCTCCTGCGGACCCACGGCCTCCAGGGTCCAGCCCCACTGGACACCGGCCGGCGGTCGACCCTCCCGCGCGGTGGTCCAGACGATCCGCCGATCCGGCTCGAACTCGAGGACGTGGTTCTCGGTGCGGTAGTCGCCCAGCGACGGATACCGCATCGCCATGGTGAAGACCTGCCCGACGCCGCTGATGGGCCGGCTGGTGACGTCGGCCTGGAGCATTCCGGATCCGTCGATCTCCACGTGCCGACGCGGGTCCGTCAGGACGGCGAACAGCGTGGCCGCCGAGGCGCCGACGGTTTCCGTCACGACGATGCCGCTCTCGCTCTGTTCGATCACCACTTCATGATGCCTGCGACCTCGGGTGCGATCGCGGCCGCCTCCAGGGCCGGTGTGGCAGGGCTGCTGCAGGGGCAGGCATCATCGTCCTATGCCGATCTCCACCCGCGCCTTCGCCCACATCCGTCTGACCGTCACCGATATCGACCGGTCCCGGGCCTTCTACGACGACGTCTTCGGACTACCGGTCGCCTTCGCCCTCCCAGCGGATGCGGACGAGGCCACCCGGGAACAGCTGTGGTTCCTGTTCGGCGGTGGGATCTACCAGCTCGGTGATTCGCTCCTGGGTCTGCGCCCGGTCGGTGACGACGAGTTCTTCGAGAACCGCACCGGCCTCGACCACGTCAGCTTCGCGGTCGATTCCCGGTCCGATCTGGACGACGCCGTCGCGGTGCTGGACGCGCGAGGGGTGAGCCACGCGGGCGTCAAGGACATCGGCGCCGGCTACATCCTGGAGTTCCGGGACCCGGACAACATCGCCCTGGAACTGTTCGCGCCCAAGGGCTGAGCCGATTGCACCGCGCAGCCCGGGACGATCGAGCCGATCCGGGGACCCCGTCTTCGACCGGAGTGAAAACCGGTGCGATGATCGCGTGGTCGAGAGGACTCGAGGGAGGACCATGACCGATGGATCCATCGTGAGGATCGACGGGCCGGTGGCCCGGATCGAGCTCGCGGAGCCGCACCGAGGGTCGCCGTTGAGTCTGGAGACGGTGGCCCGGTTGGCCGACGGCGTCGGCAGCGCCGAAGCCGCGGACTGTCGGATCGTGGTGATCTCCTCGACCGGCCGGGCCTTCTCGGTCGGCGGCGACATCAAGGCGTTCGCCGCGGCTCCCGATCCGGGTGCCTACATCGACGAGCTCGCGCAGGCGCTGCACGACGTGATCCTGCGGCTCCACGGCATGGACGCGATCGTCGTCAGCCTGGTCAAGGGCGTGGCGGCCGGCGCGGGCTTCCCGCTGGCCGCAGCCGCCGACCTCGTCCTGGCCAGTGATTCGGCCACGTTCACGTTGGCCTACAACAAGATCGGGCTCACCCCGGACGGCGGCAGCTCCCTCCTGACCTCCACGTTGGGCCTGCACCGCACCATGTACCTGGCCCTGCTGAACCCGCTGATGACGGCAGCCCAGGCCCATCAGGCCGGATTGGTGTCGGCGGTCTACCCCGACGAGGAGTTCGACTCCGAGGTCCAACACGTCATCGACACCCTGGCCGCCGGTTCCCGGTCGGCGCAGGTGGCCTCCAAGAGGTTGCTCCGCCATCGCGCGACGGGCGATGCCGAGCACGATCTGGACCTCGAGAGACGGACCATCTCCGCCGCCGCGAACAGCCCGGACGGGCATGAGGGCGTGCGGGCCTTCCTGGCGAAGCGGGCGCCGGAGTTCCGTTGACTTTGCCCTGACCCCGGGGCAACATCGGTCC
Source organism: Nakamurella sp. PAMC28650 (assembly GCF_014303395.1). Classification (GTDB taxonomy): domain Bacteria; phylum Actinomycetota; class Actinomycetes; order Mycobacteriales; family Nakamurellaceae; genus Nakamurella. The sequence goes on along the minus strand of NZ_CP060298.1, from coordinate 5,410,096 downwards.
CTGGTGACCGGCGCCGGTCGGTGGGATCGTCCGCCCCGGTGCGGCTTCCGCCGAGGTCGGCCCGGACAATCGAAAAGCGAGAACTGCGTGAACCAAGATCGATCCAGCACCGTCGACGACATCCTGCACCGCAGCGCGGTCCGTACGCCCGACCGCGTTGCCCTGATCTTCGCCGGGCGCGACTGGACCTATCGCGCGCTGGACGACGCTGTCTCCCGGGCGGCCGCCTACCTGCTGGCCATGGGACTGTCGCGTGGCGACCGGGTCGCGACCGTCGGCGCGAACTCCGATGCCTACCTCCTGGCGTTTCTCGGCTGCTCGCGCGCGGGACTCGTGCACGTCCCGGTGAACTACGCCTTGACGGGCCGCGAGCTCGCCTACATCCTGGCGCAGTCGGGCAGTCGGATCGCCCTGGTCGACTCCGAGTTGTTCGCGGCGGTGTCCGCCGTGCGTTCGGGGACGTCGCTGGAACAGATCGTGGTGCTGCACGGCGCCATCGACGCGGTGCTCCCGTTGTGGAGTTCCGGTGCGGTTCCGGTCCTGTCGAACGACGTCGCCGACACCGATCTGGTGCAACTCCTCTACACCTCGGGTACCACGTCCAACCCGAAGGGCGCGATGATGACGCACCGTGCGCTGGTCCACGAGTACGTCTCGAGCATCCTGGCCCTGGACGCAGCCGAGGACGACGACCCGCTGCACTGCATGCCGCTGTACCACTCCGCCGGGATGCACGTGTTCCTGATGCCCTACCTCGCCGTCGGGGCCACCAATCACCTGATGGCCCGTCCGGACGTGCCGGAGATCCTGCGGCGCATCGGTTCCGACCGGATCGGCGCGTTGTTCCTCGCCCCGACCGTGTGGGTTCCGTTGGCCAATCATCCGGATCTGGCCGCCAGCGACCTGGGTTCGCTGCGCAAGGCGTTCTACGGGGCGTCGATCATGCCTGTCCCGGTCCTGAAGCGACTGCAGGCGATGCTGCCCGCGCTGGGTTTCTACAACTGCTTCGGGCAGTCCGAGATCGGGCCTCTGGCCACCGTTCTCAAACCGGCCGAGCACGACGAGCGTCCGGAGGCCTGCGGCCGGACGGTGTTGTTCGTCGAGGCCAGGGTGGTCGACGAGACCGGCGCCGACGTCCCGCCGGGCGTCCCGGGAGAATTGCTCTACCGGTCGCCGCAGCTGTGCACCGGCTACTGGGACAGCCCCGAGGCGACCGCAGAAGCCTTCCGGGACGGGTGGTTCCACTCCGGCGACCTGGTCCGCCGCGACGCGCAGGGGTACATCACCGTCGTCGACCGCATCAAGGACGCGATCAACACCGGCGGGGTGATGGTCGCGTCGCGTGAGGTGGAGGATGCCATCTACACCCATCCCGACGTGGCCGAGGTCGCGGTGATCGCCACACCGGACGAGCGGTGGATCGAGGCCATCACGGCCGTCGTGGTGCTGCGCGAGGGTGCTCTGGCCGACGAGGCGGCCCTGATCGCGCACGCCCGGCTGTCGCTGGCACCGTTCAAGGTGCCCAAGCACGTGCATCTCGTGACCGAACTGCCCCGCAACCAGAGTGGAAAGCTGCTCAAGCGGGTCCTGCGCGATGATCTGCTGAAAGCAGGCTCCTGACGGATCGGTGCCGGTACGCCGGACGAGCCCGCACTGTGCGCTGGTGAGGCCGCCGCGGATCGCGCGTGCAGACGCCCGGGACCCCCGCTTCTGCATGGATCAACTTCGCCTGCATGGATCAACTTTGCGGATTTGGGGCTGGAGTGACAGGAGTCATCACTTTCGTCCATGCCTGGGAAGTTGATCCATGCCGGAGGAGCATTCCCTTACACCCGGGACCCGTCGAGCCTGACATGATGCTCGGATGAGGGATCTCTCTGGCCAGGGAGCAGGGGTGACGCGGCGATGAGGATCGACATCAGGGGTGGAGTGTCGGTGGATCCGCAGGTGCCCCGTGCCCCCCGGGCGGCATGACCAACGGCGGCATGACCGAGGGCGGGGGCTCCGAGAGCGACCGGTTGCGCGCGCTGACCCGGCTGCAGGTGATGGATACCCCGGCCGAACCGCTGTTCGACGACCTCACCGCGATGGCCGCCCGTCTCTGCGCCACTCCGATGGCGGTGGTCAGTCTGGCCGACGGCGACCGGCAGTGGTTCAAGGCGCGGGTCGGGGTGGCGCTGACGGAGACACCACGTGAGGGGTCGCTGTGCTCGCACGCCCTCGCGGGTCCCGAGGTCATGATCGTCCGCGACGCCCGCAGCGACGAAAGGTTCACGGCGAACCCGCTGGTCACGGCAGACCCGTTCGTGCGCTTCTACGCCGGCGCGCCGTTGATCACCTCGGACGGACATGCGCTGGGGACGCTGTGCGTCATGGACACCGTGGCCAGGGAGCTGTCGGCGGGCCAGCAGCGAGACCTGACCGTACTGGCCGCGGAGGTCGTCAGCCAGCTCGAACTGCGCTACCACGCAGGGGTTCTCGCCGCCCAGATCGACGCGCGGGCCGAGGCGCAGGAGGCGCTCCGTCGGAACCAGCGGGTGCTGGACGGCGTGCTGAGCTACACCGATGTCCTGGTCTACGCCAAGGATCTGACGGGTCGGTACATCCTGGCCAACCGGGCGCTCGAGCGCGTGCTGGATCTGGACAGTGGGCTGCTCGGCGGATTCGACGTCGACCTCTTCGCGCCGGAGCTGGCCGCGTCCTACCGGGCGAACGACGAGATCATCCTGGTCAAGCACGACCACCAGATCTTCGACGAGGAGATCGTCCACACCGACGGCACGACACACCTGTATCGCTCCACCAAGTTCCCGCTCCTGGACGGGGACAACCAGGTCTACGCGATCGCCGGAGTGTCGACCGACGTCACCGAGCTGATGGCGGCCCGCGCCGCGCACGAGGAGGCGGAGGACCGCTGGCGGGCGCTTGTCGAGCATTCGCCGGTCGCCGTCGCGGTGATCGGGACGGACAGGAGGTTCCGCTACGCCAATCCGGCGGCGATGGTGCTGTTCGGTGTCGACTTCCCTGAGCACATCGAGCAACGTCTGGTGCTCGACTTCGTCGACCCGAGTGAACACGAGGAGCTCTCCGCCCTGTACGGATCTCTGGTCGGGGGCGGGCCGGCCCTGCTCGGCCATCGGTGGCACCTCGTCCAGCCGGGCGGTGAACTGCTGACGGTCGAGGTCAACGCTGCTCCGATCAACTACCGCGCGGCACCGGCGCTGCAGGTCGAAGTGCGGGACGTCACGGTGAAAGCGGCTGCGGAGGAAGCGCTCCGGGAGTCCGAGCACCGTTTCCACGCGCTGTTCAACGGCAGTCCGGTGGCGATGGCGCTGTCGGACGGGCAGGGCCTCTGGGTGGACGCCAACGCCGCTTTCGGCGCACTCCTGGGGGTGGAGCCGGCCGAGATGATCGGGCACTCGGCGCAGCGCTTCGCCCATCCGGACGACCACGTCCTGATCGCGCAGTCCGAACAGGGCCAGAAGGACAGTCCCGATGGTGTGCACCGGGTGGAGATGAGGTTCCTGCGTCCCGACGGCGGCATGAGGTGGGCCTGGGTGACGATCACCCCGACGCCGGGCCCGGCCGGGCAGACCTGGACGCTGGCGATCGCCCAGGACGTCACCGCCCGCAAGGCGGCCGAGAACGCCCTGCAGGAATCGGAATCCGACCTGGCCGCAATCGCCGCGGTCGCGCGCTGCGTGCAGGACGGCGAGGATCCACGGCCCGTGGTGGTGCGCTCCGTGCTGGAGCTCGCCGGCGCGTCCTCGGTGGCGCTGCTCGAACCGCTGGGTGCCGACGCGCTCGTGATCACGGCGGCCGCGGGTGGTGACTACATCGGTCTGGAGCTGTCGCTGCAGGAGCAATCGATGACGGCGCAGGTCTGGCGGAGCGGCGAGTCGGTGTTCCTGGCCGAGGCCCGGGACCACCCTGCGGTCAACTCCGACCTGCTGGATCTGGACGACACCGTCAGCGCGATGTGGCAACCCGTGGTCGTGCACGGCACCGTCCAGGCGATCCTGAACGTGACCTGGCGGGACCGGGTCGTCGCCTTCGGGGACCGCGCCGTGCGATCGGTACGGGTGATCGCCGACGAGGCCGGCGTGTCCCTCAATGCGAAGCGGCTGCGGGCCGAGCTGGAGCGTTCGGCGTTGACCGATCCCCTCACCGGTTCGCTGAACCGCCGCGCCTGGGACATCGAACTCGGGGCGATCCTGGAGCAGATCAGGTCCACCGGAGGGGCCCTGACGATCGCCCTGATCGACCTGGACCATTTCAAGTCGTTCAACGACGCGCACGGGCACAATGCCGGTGACGTCCTGCTCCAGGAGTTCGCCGAGGCCGCCCGCCGCTGCCTGCGCTCCGGTGATGTCTTCGCGCGCTGGGGCGGCGAGGAGTTCATCGTGGCACTGCCGTATACCTCACCCGGGCAGGCGGCCAGAATCCTCGACCGGGTGCGCGGCTGCCTGCCCGACGGCTCGACTTGTTCGGTGGGACAGACGAAGTGGGACTCCGATGAAGGGATCTCCACCTGCATCGCGCGCGCCGACCTCGCCCTGTACGACGCGAAACAAGCCGGCCGCGATCAGCTCGCCACTCGCTAAAACCCCGCTACCCGCTCAAACCTCGCTGACGTCCTGCAGAGTGAGGCCAATAGGCCTCACTGTGCAGGACGTCGACAGGGTCCCGGACGTCCGCAGGGTTCCGGACGTCCGCGGAGTTAAGGACGTCAGCGGGTGTACCAGGCAGGGGTGCTGCCGGTGTTGTTCGGTTCGAAGGCCAACTCGGTGAGCCCGGCGACCTTGCGCCACTGATCTCCCCAGAGCTTGTTCAGGCCGCCGACGATCTCGGACCTGGCCACGTCGTGCGTCTCCTCGGGGAACTGGTCCATCGTGCCGCGGCCGAGGTGCGTCAGGTAGGCCGTCTCGGTGACCAGGCACCGCTGACCCTGCTCCCGGGCCCGGATGGCGAAGTCCACGTCGGCCCCGTAGCCGTGCCGGGGGAAGGCTTCGATGTTCAGGGTGCCGATCGTGCGAACGGTCTCCATCCGGAAGGCCAGTGCGGTGCCGTCGCAGAACGGCACCTCCCGGTAGGCACGGCGGGGTACGAAGTCGGCGGCGCTCTTCTGGGGCGTCCAGACCCGCTGGTGCAGCCAGAAGTCGTCGTAGCAGGCCGCCGCGATCGCGATGTCGGTGTTCTCGGTGATGGAAAGGGCCATCCAGTAGAGGAAGTCGCGCGAGAGCCGGGTGTCGTTGTTGATCACCACGAAGATGTCGTCGTGACGGTCCAGCGCCTCGGTCAGACCCCAGTTGGTGGCCCCGATCCAGCGGGTGTTGCTACCCGGACGGTGGATCGTCACCCGTTCGTCGTCGTGCGCCGACCGGTAGTCGCCCATGTTGTCGACGACGACGATCCGGAAATGGGGCAACGCGAGCGCGTCGCACTGCAGCAGGTCCGTCACGACGGTGTCGGTCAGATGGGCGGAGCCGTAGGCCGGTACGACGACCAGTACGGACTGGGTGATGGGTTCGAGCGCTTCGATCGGTTGAGTCATCAGGTATCTACTTTCCCCGCGCCGGGAGCCCGCCCGACGCCGAAACGATCGACAGGATCTCCGCCCGGATGGGCGCCTGGCCCCCACGATAGCGAGTCCGGCCAGGGCATGGGACGCAGTGAAGCCACCACAGATCCGGTCACGGCCCCGAGGGTGTCGGCAGTTCGGCGGTGCATGTCAGTGGGCACCCTGCTGGTGTGCGAAATCCTTGGTCCGGATGGTGCTGAAGGAGATGACGGCCGCGACCAGCACGATGACGGCCGCGACCAGCAGGATGCGGTCGAGACCGGTGGTGAAGGCGGTCTTGGTGAGCTCGGCGACCTGCCCCCTCACTGCGACCGGCAGGTTCTGCAGCGTCTGGCCGACGGCGCCGGACTGCACGGCCGTCGCGATCCTGCCCGCTTGGCCGGACAAGCCCGGGATGCCGGACACCGCGGAGGTCACCTCGCTGGTGACCTTGCTGGAGAACAGTGTCCCGAGCAGCGCGATGCCGGTCGCGATCCCCACCTGCCGGAAGGTCGAACTGATGCCGGAGGCCATGCCCGCCTGTTGCGGCTTGACCACTCCGACTGCGGTCGAGGCCAGCGGCGGGTTCACCATCCCGACGCCGAAGCCGGTGATGATCAACCCTGGGATCAGATGGGTCCAGGTCGAGTGCGCGTCGAGGCCCCGCATCAGCAGCAACCCGACGCCCACCAGCAGCAGTCCGGGACCGATCAGGAACCGGACGGGCACCTTCGAGGTCAGCCTCCCCGCGATGGTCGAGGTGATCAGGATCCCGCCGGACAGCACCAGCAACCGCACCCCGGTCGCGAGCGCGTCGAAGCCCAGCACGTCCTGGATGTAGAGCACCAGGTACAGCAGTACGGCGAAGATCGACGCGCTCATACCGAACGCCGCGACCGAACCGCCGGTGAAGGTGGGCAGACGGAACAGCGAGAGGTCGAACATCGGGGCCTTCCCGCGAAGTTCGATGACGACGAACAGGATCAGCAGGGCGGCCGCCCCGATCAGGCAGCCCAGTACCAGGCCGTCCGAGAACGATCTCTGGTTGGACTCGATCAGCCCGTAGACCAGTGCCGACAACGCCACCGTGAACACGACGACCCCGGCCCAGTCGGGCCGGCGGGCCTGCTGGGCCTTCGACTCGGCGACCTTGGCCAGCGTGATGAGCACCGCGATCACGCCGATCGGCAGGTTGACGAAGAAGATCCACCGCCAGGAGAGGCCGGAGGTCAGTGCGCCGCCGAGCAGTGGTCCGATCGCAACGGCCAACCCGGTGATCGCTCCCCAGATGCCGAAGGCCGTGCCGCGGTCCTTGCCCCGGAAGGCGTCGGCCAACAGCGCGAGGGAGACGGAGAACATCACGGCGCCACCGATGCCCTGCAGGCCCCGGGAGAGCTGTAGCAGCAGGGTGTCCCCGGCCACTCCGCACAGCAGGGAGGCGACCGTGAACAACGCCAGTCCGACGACGTACAGCCGGCGGCGGCCGAACAGGTCGGCGAGGCTGCCGGCCGTCAGGAGCAGGGCGGCCAGGGTCAGGGCGTAGGCGTCGACCACCCATTGCAGGTCCGAGAACGAGGCATGCAGGTTGTTCTGGATGTCGGGGAGGGCGACGTTGACGATCGTGACGTCGAGCAGCAGCATGAACGTACCGAGGCAGACCGCCACCAGCGTCCACCACTTGTGCGGTTCCGGTCCGGTCCGATCTTCATCTGCCCGTCCGGCGGCCCCGGCACGGGTGCTCTCGTCCGGTCCACGGCCGTTCCCGGGCCTGCCGTTCGCCGCCTGGTCCTCGGTCACCCGGAGGTGGGCCGGCGCTTCCCGCAGGTGCGCAGGCCGATGTTCGGGGTGCGCGGCGGCGACCCCGGGAGCCTCGTGGGCCGGGCGGTGCGGCGGCACCGGCTCCACCGTCGTCGAATTTTCATAGTCACCCATGATTCGACCGGTACCCGGCTCTCACACCCCCAAACCGGCACAGCCGTCCTGCGGGGTTCTTGCAGAGTTACGGGCTCCGCACTAGGGGTGGCTCGGCGGGCCGGCGAACACTTCGGAGCCCGACCGTGGACGGGGCGCGGGGATCGCCCTGGCCATGCCCGGGCGTTGACCCCGACGCACCAGCCCGTCCACCTTGGCCGCCCGCATCGGGCGGCCGAAGTGATAGCCCTGGCAGGCATCGCAGCCGAGTTCGCTGACCAGGGCGTGTTGGTCCGCGGTCTCGACCCCTTCGGCGATGACGCTGATGCCGAGGTCGTGGGCCAAGGTGACCACCGACTTGACGATGGCCCGGCTGGCCGGCTCGTCGCGGATGTCGGCGATGAAACTCTGGTCGATCTTGAGGATGTCGACCGGTAGCCGCTTGAGGTAGCTCAACGACGAGTAGCCGGTGCCGAAGTCGTCCAGCGCGATCCTGACCCCGAGCCGGCGGAGTTCGTCCAAGGCGGTCAGTGCGCGGGGGGCATCGATGATGATCACGCTCTCGGTGATCTCCAGGGTCAGCCTCTCCGCCGAGGTGGACCCGGCCACCAGCACCGCCTGGACCATGTCCAGGAAATTCGGTGCGATCAGCTGGTTCGGTGAGATGTTCACCGACATGTCCGGATCCTGATCGGCCTCGGGTCGGCACCACCGCAGCCGGTCGGTCCAGGCCTGTCGGAGCACCCACGCGCCGATCTCGGCGATCTGACCCGTGCGTTCGGCGATGGGAACCAGGGTGCTGGGCGGCACGGCGCCCCAGACCGGGTGCTTCCACCGCAGCAACGCCTCGAATCCGCTGATCGTGCCGTCGGCGGCCGCGACGATGGGTTGGTACTCGTTGTGCAGCTCGCCGCGCAGCACCACCCCGTTCAGGTCCAGCTCCAGGCCGAGACGGGCGTATGCGTCGGACTGCTGCCGGGTGTCGATGAGCTGGTACTGGTTGCCGCCGTTGCGCTTCGCCTGGTACATCGCCGCGTCGGCCTCCCGGAGCAGCTGCTCGGTGGAATCGCTGTAGGAGATCCCGATGCTGGTGGTGACGTCCAGCCGGATGGTGGACAGCTCGAAGGTCCTGGCCATCTCGTGGGTCAGCCGGGCGCCGATCGACTCGGCCTCGGCCGGTGAGTTCAGCGAGTCGCACAGCACCGCGAACTCGTCCCCGGAGAGGCGGGCCACCGTGTCACCGGGTCGGATGAGCAGGCTCAACCGCTGCGCCACCGCCACCAGCAGCTCGTCACCCACCGCGTGGCCGTAGCTGTCGTTGACGGCCTTGAGCCGATCGAGATCGATGAACAGGGCCGCACAGTGTCGGCTGGTCCGGTGGTTCCGCTGGAGCGCGTTCTCCAGACGATCCAGCATCAGGACCCGGTTGGCCAGGCCGGTCAGCGGATCGTGCAGAGCGGCCTGGCGCGACCGCTGCCACGACTCCTGCAGATCGGCTCGACCCTGGGCGTTGATCAGATAGGCGCTGGCCACGTCGGCCAGGGTCTGGGCGGCCGTCATCGCCTCTTCCGGTAGCGGGCCCGGCACGTCGTTGTACAGATCGAGGGCGCCCAGTTGATGGTCGCCATGACGAAGGGGGAACGTGAGGACGGCGGCCAGGCCGAGCGTCAGCGCGTGGGCGGTGAAGCGGGGGAAGCGTTCTTCCGTCAGGAGATCGGCGACGCTGACGGCCGCGCCGTGGTGGTAGGCCGTCAGGCACGGACCTTCGCCGTAGGTGGTCTGCAGCTGTTCGAAGCGCCAGGCGGCCTGGTTGGACCCGGCCACGTAGATCGGTGCCTCGTCGCCGGAGATGAGGGTGACACCCGCCGCGGCCACCGGGAGGACGTCGACGATTCGCCCGACCAATTGATCGAGAATGGCCTGGATGGGAAAGTCCGTCAGCATCGTGCGCGCGAAGTCGGCCAGCACGTCGGCCATTTTCGCCTTGGTCTGGGAATGAAAAACCTCTTCGTGCGGAGGTTGCCGCGAAATCGGATGCATGGGGCCCCCATCGATCGCCCGGCGATCTCGTGAGGAAGAAACTCGAACCGCCGGAATGGCTGTCGGACGTTGGATCACAGTGCAACGGGCTTCGAACCGAAGCCGCCACCGTCCCTTGCGCACCATGCGCGAATCCACACGATGCAATCGGGAGCCAACCTTGGGGGCGCTGGTCACATTGTGCTGCTTCTGCAGACGCGCTGCCGCCGAGCGATCTCTAGTACACCGTATCGGGTGTACCGGAGAACCGTTCGGGTCAACCAGCTCTGCCCAGCTCGGTCGAGGGCGCAGGCCTGCGCCCTCGATCGACACCCAGACGCGCCTGCACCGGCGCCGGGGTACCGCCGGACGAGCACCTACACTGTGCCCGTCCCGCGGGAGCTCGCAGATCGAGCTGAGAGGGTGGACCGATTCGACGGCACCGTCGGTGCCGCCCCGTCAAGGCCACCGACCGCTTGAACCTGATCCGGCCAGTACCGGCGCAGGAAGGGTAGGTAGTGGTGTCCATCTCCGTTTCCCCCGGCGCGCAGGGATCATCGCAGCCAAAGGCCGATCGAGAGGTCCCGGCCACCCTCCTGGAAGCCGCACCCCGCACGCTCGGCCTGTTCGATCAGCTGGGCCTCTGGGGCAATCTCGGTGTCAGTCTGCTCGGGTTCGCGGGTGCCCTGGCAATCCTGGCCCCGTCCGGGTCGGGGCCGATGAGCCTGGGGGCCGCCATCACGGCCATCGTGGTGGGGTCCGTCCTCGGCGGTCTGGTCCTCGGCGCCACCCTGGTTCTCGGGGCCCGCACCGGCGCACCGGCGATGGTCCTGCTCCGCGGGTTGCTGGGGGCCAGGGCGTCCTTCGTGCCGACGGTGCTCAACATCGCCCAGTGCCTCGGCTGGTCCGTCTTCGAGCTGGTGGTCATCTCCCAGGGACTGCAGGCGTCGACCCGCGGACACCTGCCGTCGTGGGTGTGCGTGCTGGTGGCCGGGCTCGTGACGACGGCGCTGACGATCAGGCCGCTCGGCGCGATCAGGGTGCTGCGCAAGTACGTGTCGGCCCTGGTGGTGCTGGCCATGGTCGTGCTGGTCGTCGGGCTGCTGCGGCATCCGATGGGAGCGGTGACGGGTTCGTGGTCGGGATTCTGGCCGGCCGTGGACGCCGCCATCGCCCTGACCATCTCCTGGGTCCCGCTCGGGGCCGACTACTCGCGGCATTCCCGCAGTGCGCGGGCGGCCTTTGCCGGCGGCTTCGTGGGCTACGGCGTGACCCAGATCGCCTGCCTGCTCATCGGAGTGGTGGCGCTGGCACAGCTGCAGCAGCAGCCCGAGAAGATCTTCGACCTGTTCCTCTCGCTGCCACTGGGGTCGGCCGCCTTCGCCGTGCTGGTGCTGCGGGAGACCGACCAGTCGTTCGCCAACGTCTACTCCACCGCCGTGTCCATCCAGAACATGGCTCCGCGGTGGGATCGACGGGTGCTGACCTTGCTGATCGGGACGGTCACCACCATCCTGGCGCTGACCGTCGACATCGCGCAGTACCAGAATTTCCTCTACCTGATCGGCGCGGTGTTCATCCCGCTGTCAGGTGCGCTCGTGACTCTCTGGTGGCGCACCAGGGGCGTCGGCTGGAACGTCGGTGCCGACGCCCCGCTGCGCCCCGGCCTGGTGGCCTCCTGGGTGCTCGGCTTCGTGGTCTACCAGTTGATCAATCCCGGTGCGATACCCGGCTGGTCCACCCTCTGGAGCGAGGCCGCCCGGCGATTGCACACCCAGGGTCACCCGTGGCTGTCGGCCTCGATCGCGTCGTTCGTGGTCGCAGTCGTGGTGGCCCTGCCGTTCGTCGGTCCGAAGGCGGGCCAGGTCTCCCCCCGCCACGCCGCGTCGAAGAACATCCACTCGTAACGGCAGGCGGTGGCGAATGCAGTCTTCATCCCGTCCCTGACGTCGGGGGAGACGTCCTCCGCCACCTTGTCCACGATGTTCCTGGCCCGCTCGGTGGCCGCGGTGAAGAGGGGATCGCCATAGGTCGCGATCCACTCCTGGTAGGAATGCCCGGACGGCGCGAGGTCCTCCGTCAGGCGCAGCCCGACGTCCTGGTAGATCCAGAAGCAGGGCAACAGGGCGGCCGCCAGCACCGGGTAGCACCCACGGCCGGCAGTGGCGCCCAGGAACGAGAGGTACGCGGTGCACGTGGGCGACGCTTCGACGGCGGGAACATCTGCCAGTTGGGCTTCGTGAAGTGATCTCTCGACGACGATCGCATCGTGAGCGCTCCAGGCCCAGAAGGAGATGTCATCGATCTCGGTGGCCTGTGCAGCGCAGGCGGCCAGCGCGCGGGCGTATCCGACGAGGTAGTGGGCGTCCTGGACCAGATACCCGACAAAGGTTGCCCTGGGCAGCGTTCCGTCCCGCAGTCCGAGCAGGAACGGGTGGGTGTCGATGGCCGCCCTGACCTCTGCCGTCGCACTCCACGCCAGGTCGCCGAACGGCTGCGCTGCTGACACCGATGTCCTCCTGAGTTTCTGCTGACTTGTTCCGGGTAACCATGACGTGTCGAGCACGAAGACCCGTGTCTCGGCCCCATCACCCTATGTGTAGAGCTGATGACGTCGGGCCACCACGATCCCGGCGTCCACGTACCGTGAGGGTTTCATCAGACCTTTCACAGATTTGGACATCGAAGTGAGCATCGTCAGTTCGATCATCGACCCGGTCCTGAATTTCCACGGCTGGCCGGCCTACGCGGTCGTCGGCGGTCTGGTGTTCGCAGAGGCGGCCCTGTTCGTGGGATTCGTGCTCCCGGGGGAGACCGCGGTGATCATCGGAGGAGTGCTCGCCTACCGGCACTCGGTCTCGTTGCCGTTGATGGCCATCGTGGTGGTCCTGTCCGCGATCATCGGCGACAGCGTCGGGTACGAGGTCGGCCGGCTGTTCGGCGGTCGACTGCTCGCTCTGAAAATCTTCGCCAAGCACCAGAAGGCGATCGACGGTGGCAAGGAACGGCTGCACCGGATGGGTGGACGGGCCGTCTTCATCGGCCGGTTCACTGCCTTCCTCCGTGCGGTGATGCCAGGGATGGCGGGCACCGTCGGGCTCCGGTACCGGAAGTTCCTGGTCTGGAATGCGGCCGGCGGCCTCGTCTGGGGCGCCGGCTTCACGCTCCTGGGCTTCCTGGCCGGTGCCAGCTATACGACTCTGGAGAGTTACGCGGGCACATTCAGCTGGGTGGTCCTGGCCCTGGTGGTGGCCGTGGTGGCATTCCTGGTCATCCGCCGCCGGCGGAGCGAGAAGGCGGAGGCCTCCACCGGGTGAAAACTGTACTTCGGTACACTTCGTACCGAGGTACAGGATAGAGTCCCGGTGCGCACACCACCGAGACCGCGACAGACCTCCACCCGGCCGGGTCTGCAGATTCAGCTCCCCCACGTCGGACCCAACGGCGACGTGAGATCACCCGCGAGAGGTTGATCGCGGTCGCCGTGGAGCTCTTCGCCACCCGTGGTTACGACCAGGCCTCCATGGAGATCATCGCTGCCGAGGCCGGCGTCGCACGGACCACCGTATTCAACCACTTCGCCCGCAAGGACGAATTGCTACGAGCCGGTCTGGCCGGCCGTCGTGACCTCGTCGCGGATCGGCTGCGGTCGAGTCGGGGCACGTTGAGCACGAAGGCCCGGATCGATGACGCGCTGGAGAGATGGGCCGCCGGCTACCAGCTCGATGCAGCCAAGGGCGTTGCGCTGGTGCGGGCCTGGATCCAGGCCGGTGGCCCACACCTTGCCGACGCGGCCGCGACCGCGGACCTGCTGAGCGAGGTCATGCGGGACGGTCAGCTCGCCGGTGAGGTGCGTGCCGACATCAGCAGTGAGACAGCCGGTCTCGTGCTCTTCGACTGCGCGGTGGGTGCTCTGGTCCGGTGGGGCTCGCCGGTAGCGGCCGGCCGTCCGTCGGACCTGGCCGCCGCCATGCGCCGGAGTGTGGATCTGGCCATGGTCGGCATGTTGGTCCAGCCGGACTGAGCACCTCCGGTCGGTGGCCCCGTGCACGGACCGTCGGCGGCTTCCGCGCCGCGGGCCGGCGGGTTTCGCACGGCCTGCCTCGGGTACCCGGTCTGCAGGGTTCCCGACACGGGGAGCCGGTCGTCCTCGTCAGGAGATGTTCTCCAGGTGTCCCCACCAGTCTTGTCGCCGGACCACGGCGCCCGTGGCGTCGATCTCGGGCCGGAACCTCTCGGCGAGCACCGATCGACGTGGGACGAATTCGCCGCCCGGGGCCGGCGGGTCGACGGGAATGCCGACGCGGCCATCGATCTCGCCCGTGCCATCGGGAGTTCGGCGCCGCGGCCGGGTCTGGGTCGGACGTTGGACCGGTGGGCCATGCTGGCCAGCCTGGCGGCGGCCGATCTGACCGCGGCAAGGGTCGCCGAAGGCCATCTGGATGCGCTGGCCATTCTGTCCGAGGCCGGGATCGAATCCGGACGTGACCTCTCGATCCTGGGCGCCGGGCCGGATTCCACCTGGGGGGTGTTCGCGGCCGAAGGACCCGCGGTGCGATTGCAGGCCCGGGAGCCCACCACCCAGCACGGTTGGGTCCTGGACGGAGCGAAGCCGTGGTGCTCGCTGGCCGGCCGCCTGAGCCACGCCCTGATCACCGCCCACACCTCGCCCGGCCGTCGGCGCCTGTTCGCCGTGGCGTTGCAGCACCCGACGGTGGAGATCGTGCACGGGACCTGGGTGTCCCGTGGGTTGTCTGCGGTCGAGTCGGGTCCGATCGCACTCCACGACGCTCCCGCGGTGCCGGTCGGGGAGGACCAGTGGTACCTCGAACGGCCCGGATTCGGCTGGGGCGGTGCCGGTGTCGCGGCCTGCTGGTACGGCGGCGCCATCGGCCTGGCCCGGTCGCTCTGGGGCGCGCTGGCCGCCCGGGAACCCGATCAGATCGCCCAGATGCAGCTGGGCGCGGTCGATCTCGCCCTGCACGGAGCCCGTGAGGTGCTGCGAGCCGCAGCGGAGGCCGTCGACAGCGGCCGCGCGGACGGCGACTGGGGCTCGGTCGTGGCCGGTCGCGTGCGTGGCGTGGTGGCCGGAGCGGCCGAACAGATCATCACCCGGGTCGGTCACGTGCTCGGGCCCGCGCCGTTGACACAGGACGAGGTACATGCCCGGCGCGTCGCCGATCTCACGGTCTACGTCCGACAGCATCACGCCGAACGTGACGACGCCGCCCTGGGCCGCGCCATCCTGGCCGGGGGTCTGCCGTGGTGAACCTGCGCGACGGGGCTCCGGAGTTCGACCATCGTGATTCCGGTACCACCGAGGACCAGTGGTCCCCGGCGTTGGCCGCCGCCGAGTCGCAGAGCCTCGAGCTCTCCCGGTACCGGCAACTGGTGGTCGTCGCCGCACACCCGGACGACGAGACCCTCGGCGCTGGTGGCCTTCTCGCCATCGCCGCCTATTCCGGACTGTCGGTGACGGTGCTGATCGCCACCCTGGGCGAGAAATCGCACCCGGCGTCGAGCACCCACACCCCGTCCGAGCTGGCCCTGCTGCGCAGAGCCGAGGTCCTTGCGGCCGTCGGTGTGCTGGCCCCGGCCGCGCAGGTCCGGATCCTGGGACTGCCGGACGGCGAGCTGGCAGGACACCGCGAGGAACTGCTCGCCGCCATCGGCGACTGCGTCGACGGACCCTCGACCCTGCTGGTGTCTCCGTTCGTCGCTGACGGACACCCGGACCACGACTCGATCGGCGCGGTGAGTGCCCACGTGGCGGGTGCCGCCGGCGCGACATCACTCGAGTACCCGATCTGGATGTGGCACTGGGGCTCGCCCGAGGCGCTGCCGGCAGGCCTGGTCCGCCTGGACCTCGGCCCGCAGGACGTCCGGGTCAAGAGAGCAGCGCTCGATTGTCATCGAAGCCAGACGCACCCGCTGTCGGATCTGCCCGGAGACGAGGCGATCGTTCCGCCCGCGTTCGCGGCCCACTTCGAACGTGATTACGAGATCTTCGTCACCGCAACACCTCCGGACGACGATGCGGTGACGACGACCGTGCGTCGGAGCGATGCGCCCGAGCCTGGCGACGGTGGCCGCAGTCTGACCATGGAGTTCTTCGACGACTTCTACGGTGCGGAAACGGACCCCTGGGGCTTCGAAACACGTTGGTACGAAAAACGAAAGCGTGCACTCACACTGGCCTGCCTACCCGCGGAGAGGTTTCCCAGCGCCTACGAACCGGGTTGCTCGATCGGTGTGCTCACCGCCGCCCTGGCGCCGCGGTGCGGTCGACTGCTGGCCACCGACATCTCGGACACCCCGCTGCGGATCGCGCGTAGGCGACTGGCCGGCGCCCCCGGCGCCCGCTTCGAACAACGCCGGGTGCCGCAGGAGTGGCCGGACGAGCAGTTCGACCTGATCGTCCTGTCCGAGATCGGTTACTACTGCGACGCAGAGGATCTCCGGACGCTGGTGCAGAAGGCCTCGGCCTCGCTCACCCGCGACGGGGTGCTGCTGGCCTGCCACTGGCGTCATCCGGTGCAGGAATATCCCCTGCGCGGCGACGACGTGCACGAGGCGCTCCGGTCCCATTCGGGACTGGTGGTGCTGGCCGAACATCGGGAGGCGGACTTCCTGCTGGAGGTCTACGTGCGCCCGCCGGCCATCTCGGTTGCCGGGGCCGCGGGCCTTCTCGGCTGAACCGGTACCGGATCGGCCAGGCCGTCCGCGCCGACCGACCGGACCGGGCCGCCCATGGCCCCCAGGTACTCCGCGAACCCGGCCCCGGTGCGACCCAGCAACCGACCGCTGGTCAGGACGGGGGACGAGGAGATGCTGACGACCCGGCCGTGCAGTTGCCGGACCGCCTGGGCGAGCCGGTGGTCCTCGTGAGCTTTCACGTCCGCGAAACCACCTGTCCGCAGATACATCTCGGCATTGATCCCCAGGTTCGCGCCGAACACATGGCGGTGCCCGTCGACCAGCGAGTGCTGCGCGTTCCAGAGCCGCAGAGCCGAAGGGGCGAGTTCGCGAGGATCTGGGCGGACGGTCCCCAGCAGGAGATCGGCACCCGACGCGGCATGGCTGCGATGGGTCTGGAGCCAGTCCGCCGGGACGGCCGAATCCCCGTCGGTGCAGGCGATCCAGGTGCTCGGCACGGAGTGCTCCGAGGTGGCCAGGGCGTAGGAGACGCCGGCGGCGCGGGCGGCCCCGACCCTCCCGTGGTCGGTGACCACGACCTCGACCCAGTCCCGGGTCGTGGCGATCTCGGCCGAACGGTCGGTGCATCGATCCAGCACGAGCACCACGCGGACGGGACCGGCGGCACCGGGGAGGGAACGGACACGACGGCGTGCCCGGTCGAGGGCGGCCAGACATCGGCGGAGTCGCAACTCCTCGTTGCGCACCGGAATGACGACGACCAGACCGATGCTCTCCACCGGGCGGCGCAGTGGATCGCGCCAACCCGACAGCGCACTCGATCCGAGCATGATGAGTCCTCCACCCGCGTGGGACTTGACCAGCGTGGGAGGCACGATGGGCGGCGATTGATCCACCCGTATGTCGTCGGCGGATCGCCGTCACTGCAGACCTCGGTGGTTCGCTGCAAGGAATGGATACCCACGCCCGGCCGCCGGGAAACATCCGGCGGCCGGGACGCGGTGCGGTCGTTCCCGGCCCTGACGGAAAAAGATGTCGATTCGGCGTGACGTGGATCGCCTCCGTTCGTCTCACGACCAGATGGCCCGCCCGGACCCGGCACGAACGAAGAGAGAACCAGATGACGACGCGCGAAGAATTGGACGCCCGCCTGGCCGAATTCGACCGCCGCCGTGCGGTCGCGGATGCTGTTCTGGCAGCTCAGAGGCCTATCCCGCAGCTCCCCGACCCGTTTCGGCTGGGTGGTCTCCGGGCGCGTTGCACCGGCCGCCTGCACCGGTGGCGCCGCATCCGCCAGAGCAGCGGATCTGTCTGAGCAGAAGATCCGTCCGACCGTTCGTTCAGGCGTCCGGCTCCAGGAGCACCAGCGCGATCTGCCTGGTCGTGCTCTTCTGGTAGTCCCCGTAGAACGGTTGTGCAGCGACGATCCGGGGCCAGAAGTCCGCCCGCTCCTGCGGGGTGGCCACCCGGGCGGTCATCGCCTCCTTCGGGGCGCCCCCGACCGACACGGAGACCTTCGGGTGAGCCCGCAGGTTGCCGAGCCATGACGGTGGTTCGTCGTCGCCGCCACGGGAGGCCACCACGAGATAGGTGGCGCCGAGTTGCAGTGGTGAGGTCAGCAGCACGGTGCGGGGGAGCCCGGTCCGCCGGCCGACGGTGGTCAGTTCGACGACCGGCATCTGCCTCACGCGCCAGCCGATCCGGCCGAAGCTGAGCCGGATCCCCGTCCGGTGCACCAGGTTCATCATCTTCAGGGCGAAGTCGCTCGGCATCCCGCGACCGTATCCCGCTGGCGCCGGGGTCGCCCTTCCGGCGACGGGCACGTCCACCGGACTACGGTCCGGGCGGCGGCAGGCTGGTGGTCGGGTCGGTGGTGGTGACAGCGCCGGTGCCGGTGGTGTCGGTCGTGCTGGCGGTACAGGTCGTGCTGGTGGTATCGGTCGTGCTGGCGGGTGCAGTGGGCGGCGGCGTCGTGGTGACCGGAGCGCTGACCTCCAGGATCTGTGTCGAAGACGTTGTCGCGCCCTGGTTGTCGGTCACCTTCAGCGTCACCCGGTAGGTCCCGGCACTGGCGTAGGTGTGCGTTGTGGTCACCGTGGTGGCCGGCGCCGAGCCGTCCCCGAAGTTCCAGGCGTAGGAGGAGATGGCGCCGTTCGGGTCGCTCGATGCCGACGCGTCGAAATTGGCGTCCGATCCGGTGACCTGCGCGCCGAACGAGGACGACGGAGGCTGGTTCACCGCTCTCGCTGCGATGAAGTGGCTGGCGACCTGCACGCCGGTGAGCGCGGTCGGGTAGATCGCGACATCGCCGATGGCGGCCTGCAGGTGCAGGCTCGCGATCCAGCTGCGATCGCCGCCGACCTGCCAGAAACCGGAGTAGGGATTGACCGGCGCGGTGCCGTGGATGCTGGCGATCCAGGTGCCGTCGACGTACAGGGCCATTCCGGAGGGTGACAGGGTGCCGACGACCTGGTGCCACTGGCCGTCGTTGTAGCTGCGGACGGTGTTGATCTGGTCGCGGCCGTTGTTCCTGGCCACGCCGAACGACAGCATGCCGTTGGGGTTCAGGAAGAGGTGGCGGTCGTAGCGGGTGCTGGTGCCGCTGGTCGAGTCACTGAATCCGATGATCTTCCCGCCGACGGTCGAGGTCGTGGAGAACCAGGCTTCGGCGGTGAAGGTGGTCGGGCTGGTGAGCTGGGTCCTGGTGGTGGCCAACGAGCTGCTGCCATCGAAGGTGGTGGCCGCGGTGCTGTCTGCGGCCAACGGACCGGCCACCGCCGCGACGGTGCTGCTGCTGGTGATGGCCAGGTCGCTGAATCCGGCGTAGTCCTTCACGCGGTTGCTGCCGAGCCGCCAGAAGTTCGAGGCGCCGTCGGCGAGCACCGTCGCGGCGTAGGGGCTGGGCGCGTCGACGGCCGCCACCTGCACCGCCACGATCGAGCCGACGGCCAGGTTGCCCGACGGATCGTTCGCCAGGACCTGGTAGTCGTGCACGGATCCGGGGACGAGTTTCTCCTCGGGGAGCACAACGGTCGGCCGGTTCCAGAACGTCGATGTCAGCGTCTGGGCGAAGATCGGGTGGGCGGTGTCGCCGTCCCGGATCACCCGGTAGGTCAGGCGGGTGTCGTCCGGGTCCGAGTCGGCCTGGAAGGCGACCCGCACCGTTCCGGCACGCACCGACAGCAGTCGCGGTGCGAGCGCGGCACCGGCGTAGGTGGGTCCCTGGCGGGACGTCGTGCTCTTGGCCGCGAATCGGACCAGCCCCTGCTGCCCGACACCGTTCACCGACGGGAACTCGCCACCCATGACCACGTACCTGCCGTTGCCGGTGACCGACCATGCGGCCTGTCCCACGCCCGTGTAGGTGCCCTGCGCCAGCGCGGGGAACCAGTTGACCAGCGCCGGACTCCTGGTCCCGAACCAGTCGTGATACTTGGGACCGGCGTACTCGTCGTGTCCCATGGTTCCGGCTGCGGCCGCCGTGAAGGCCAACGCGTGCCGCATGTTCGCGGATCCGACCGGTGGTTGGGGAAACCCTCCGACGGGAGTGCAGTAGTGGGCGTGGCTCACCGTGTAGACGGTGGAGCCGTCGGAGTAGGCGCCGTAGGTGTCTCCGTGACAGTCTTCGACCCAGTTCAGGACGCCGGAGTCCGGGCTCGCCGAGAAGGTGCCCTCCAGGTTGCCTGCACCGGACGGGGAGTAGACGTATCCCGTTCCGTAGACGGCCTTCCCGTCCGTGGTCAGGCTCGTGATCGCCGCATTGGGTCCGGCGTCGCGGACCTGTGACCCGGCCGCCCAGGGGCGGGTTCTGCCGTCGAACGCACCGAAGGCGGCGAGACCGTAGGCAGGTCTGCCGTTGGCGATCGTGAACGAACCCCCCGCGATGACCATCGAACGGTCAGGCGTGAGGACCAGTGCACGGACGCCGGCGTCGGCGGTCGGCTGCCACCCGGTCAGGGCGCCCTTCGACAGGCTGACGGCGGCCAGGGCGGAGCGGGCCACGCCGCTGACCCGATGGAAGCTTCCGCCCACGTACACCGTCGTGTTGGTGACGGCCAGCGCCCGGACGTCACCGTCGAAGGTGGGCGCGAAGGTGCTGATGAGCTTGCCGTTCGCGGTGCTGAACGCCGCCAGGTGCGCGCGCGGAGTGCTGTTGGCTCTGGTGAACGTACCGGCGACTACCAGCGTGCTGCCGTCCGGGGTGACCGCCACGGCCAGCACCCGACCGTTGAGAACGGGCGCGAAGTTGGTCAGCAGGACCCCGGTGGTCAGATTGTAGGACAGCAGGTTGTCCCGGCGGGTCTGGGCGGTGCCCGGGGCCGCGCCGGCCGGGCGGGCCGCACTGAACTCGCCACCGGCGTAGACGGTGTTCCCCGAGATGGCCTGGGTCCAGACGACACCGTTGATCTGCACCGTCGGCAGCGCGTCCGCCGACACGGTGGTGGGCGACGCCTGGCTGACGGCGGCCGGGCCGGCCGTCACCGTGGCAGCGGTCCGGGCCACCGAAGTGGTGGTGGCTGCAGCCCCCGCCGTTGGTGCAGTGCCCAAAGAGGAAGCAAGGGCGGTGGCCGTCAGGGCGACGGCGCTCAGCGTGGCAACCAGGCGCCGGGACGCGGAGCGGTAGGACCGATGCACTGCTACCCCCGCCCCGTGGCCGATCGAACTCGTCGCGCACCTATCGCGCTGGACCAGTACTGCACCGTCGGATCAGGCTGCAGGTGCCATCACGATAGCGGGCTGTGATCAATTCGAACGGTTCGCTCGCGCAATCGGACCAACTCCATCCTTTCGGGTGACCTCCCTTCCCCTTCCGTGTGCGAAAGGTGGCCTCGGGCCCGCAGGCGGGTCGCGCAGGGGTGGGACTTGCCGTGCAGAGGGAGCGGTCCCGTCACACGGGCCGGCCGGGGGTGACCCGGGCGATGATCGTCCGCCGTACTGCGGCAATCAACGTGGGGCGCGCGCGCGTTGGGTGACCAGGGGGACCGCGCCGCCGTCCAGGCCGACGCCGTAGGACTCGTCCAGGGGGACGTACTCGTTGATCCGGCCGAAGCGCATCTTCTTCGTGTGTTCGAGGGTGTCCTCGATCAACATGCGGTTCGTGCGGATGAGGTCGGCGGTGATGCCGATGATCACCGACAGGAAGGCCACGATCAGCGAGACGGCACCGACCAGGATCGACTGCAGGTGCCCGCCACGGTCGCCGGCCAGGAGCAGGATGCCGTAGCGCGCGAAGAAGAACGCCCCGACCAGGCCGAAGATCGCGGCGAAGAACGAGAAGATCGCATACGGCTTGTACATGATGTAGGAACGGATGATCGCGCCGGCCGACTTCATCATGTGCTCGCGCATCGATCCGAACAGTCGTGACTCCCGGGTCTTCGGGTTGGTGACGATCGGGATGCTGACGATCTTGAGCTTCTTGTTGCCCGCCTGGATGATGGTCTCCATGCAGTAGGAGAAGCGGGTGATCGTGTTGAGCAACATCAGGCTGTCCCGCGAGTAGGCCCGGAACCCGCTGGCCGCATCGGGGAGCTTCGTGCCGGCGGCCCGGTTGACCACACCGCTGCCGAACTTCTGCAGGGCCTTCTTCGTCCGGGAGAAATGTTCGACGAGATGCACCTGACGGTCGGCGATGACGATCTCTGCCTCACCGCGCAGGATGGGCTGGACGAGATCGCCGATGCGTTCCTGCGGGTACTGGTTGTCGCCGTCGGTGTTGACCACGATGTCGGCACCCAGCTCCAGCGCACGCTGGACACCGTCGTGGAACGACCGGCCGAGACCGCGGTTGCGCGCGTGACGGACGAAGTGGGTCACCCCGTGTGACTTGGCCACCTCCACGGTCCGATCGGTGGAGCCGTCGTCGATGATCAGCACCAGGATCTCGGCCACGCCATCGATCTGCCGGGGGATGCTCGACAGGACGAGGCCGATGGTTTCCTCTTCGTTCAGACACGGCACCTGCACGACGAGCCGGACGCCCGGAGCCGGCCGGCGCGGAGACGTCTCCGTCGACGCCGGGGTGGACGGCCGGTGCTCCGGGCCTCCGTTGGAGACGACGGAACCGTTCATCGGCGGGGTGGGTTCGGAATGAGCGGCACTCATACAGGACTCCTGCTCTTGTCGTGTCGAACATGCGGTGTGTGCCGCGGGTGGTGCAGGCCCGGGCCGGTGGTGCAACGCACCGCTCGTGGCTGTCATTGCCGTCGTCGCTGTCGTGGCTGTGGTGGATCGGATGCGCACCGCTCTGTCCCATCCGGTGACGATTCTGCCGTATCCGGACGCGGGAGGGCGACGGCGGCGGAGTTCGGCACGTCCATCAGGCCGGCGCCCGCGGGCACAGGGTCGCCTCGAGACCTCTCGCCGACCGTGCGCGTGCGGTCCGCGACATGCCGGAAAGTAACGGTGCGGGCATGACGGTCGCCCGGACGAGGCACGCGCCGCCTCTCATTGCTCGCTGTTGACGGAGAGCAACATTAGAGGCCCAAATGTTAACTCTGGGCGATCTGCCCAGTTCGGCGATACTTGAACCATGCGCATTTCACTCCTCAAGCCCCTCGTGATCCTGGCGCTGGCAGTCGGTTTGACGTCCACCATCGCCGGCACCGCGGCCGCTGTCACGCCGGGGCCGGCCGCCAGGACGACCTCGGCCCGGACCGCACAGGTCCAGCCCGCTCGCATCAGCACCGCCCGGCTGAGGTTCGGCGTCACCACGCCCAACGGTCTGGGCGGCGCCGCCGAACTGGACGCCCTCGCCAAGACGGTCGGCGAGAGCCCGTCGATGGTGCTGGACTACAGCGATTTCGTGCAGGCAGCGCCCATCGCGGGCCTGGATGCGATGAGCAAGCGGGGCCAGTCGGTCGTCATCACCTGGGAACCGTGGAAGTGGGGCGCCACCGACCAGTCGCCGTACGCGCTGCGCAACATCATCGCCGGGCGTCTCGACTCCCATCTGAACTCCTGGGCGACGGCGCTGCAGTAGCAGCTTGTCGACGCGGGCGACCCCACGCAGGTAGAAATGCGGAATCGTCTGCTTGCTCGTGGACAGCCGCGCAGCATCATCCGGCGTTGACGGGACAGAGCCCGGTCGGTGTACCCCACCGGGGTGGGCGGGGCCGATCCGATCACCGGCTGGAGAGGTTCGGATGGGCCCCCGTCCGTCGGCGCAGAGAACTGCGCGCCGGCCATCGCCGCCATTGCCGCGATCGCCGTCTCGGGCGTTCCGACGGTACTGGTCAACCGTCGGACGGCCCGCACCGCGTTGCCGTTCGTCGGCGCGGACGACCAGCGCGGCGCACGTCTGTGCGTCGAGCACCTGGTGCGCTCGGGACACCGCGACATCGTGCACCTGGCCGGCCCGTCCGACACGTCGACCGGCCGGGCCCGGGTCAGCGCTTTCCGGTCGGCCCTGCGCGAGTACGAGGTACCGCCCCGACGCTCCGCCGTGATCGAATGCTCTGGCTATTCCGAGGAGGCCGGTATCGGTGGCGCGCAACGGCTGCTCGACGCGCGCAGATCTTTCACCGCCATCGTTGCAGCCAACGACCTGCTCGCCCTCGGGGCGATGGATCTCCTGGCGACGGTCGGACTGCGCTGTCCTGCGGACTACTCGATCACCGGCTTCAACGACCTCCCGTTCATGCGCAAGCTGAGCCCTCCGCTGACCACCGTGCACGTGCCCCTCACCGACATGGGCGCAGCGGCAGCCCGGACGCTTCTGGCGTGGATCGGCACGCCGGATGCCGTTCCTGCCACGCCGGCCATGATTCCGGTCGAGCTGGTGGTCCGCGGTACCACCGGGCCGGCCACTTCACCGTAGGACTTCGCGCCGCCC
Organism: Nakamurella sp. PAMC28650; assembly: GCF_014303395.1. Taxonomy (GTDB): domain Bacteria; phylum Actinomycetota; class Actinomycetes; order Mycobacteriales; family Nakamurellaceae; genus Nakamurella. Next base: position 5,386,115 of record NZ_CP060298.1, on the reverse strand, counting down.
GTTCTGGGGCACGCCTGGGGCGATGGTCGAACGCTTCATCACGAGCAGCAGGGACATCCCGGCCGTCCTCGAGGGCCAGCCGTCCCGCGAGCCACCGAAATTGCCGACCCCTCCGCAACCCGCAACGGCCAGCGGCGTCCATCACAACAAAGGTCCCGGCCGGATCTGCTCGAGGTGCATCAACACAGCATCCGATACGTCATCGGAGTTCCATCGGATACGACGGTTCCACCGTCCCGACGACCGTTGCGCTGCCACACTCATTTTCTGCCCCTGCCATCGATGACACCTTGATGACCCGTCTCCAACCCTTCAGCCCAGGAGCGATTGATGAACCGCACAGACCGCATGATACGTACGTTCGGTGGCCTCACCATCGGGGTCCTGACCATTCTCGCTCTGGCCGCCTGCGGCACGACCGTGGCGGGCCAGCAGTCGCTCGGCACCGCTTCCGGCGGTGCATCCGCCTCGTTGAGCGCACTTGGCTCGACGCCGGTCAGTGGGGCCGCCGCGGGTGAGACCCTGGGCAGCGCAACTGCTTCCGTTGCCCTGAGCACGATGATTCCCGCCGCGGCGAATTCGACAACGGAGACATCGACCACCCAGACGTCGACCACGCCGACCTCGAGCACGGCGACTGCCGATGGCGTGACCACCACCCGTCGTTCGCAATCAGGCGGGGGATCCGGCGGTGGCTCAGGATCGAGCGGCGGATCAGGGGGCGGCGGATCAGGCAGCTCGTCGAATCCACGTTTCGTGTCGGCGTCGGCCGGATGCGTCCTGAGCTCTGATGACGGCACCTATCACCTGATCGTCTCCTGGGAACTGGCCAATGCCACCGGTCTCGCTCTCTCGGTGGACAACCCGGGATTGGTGGGCTCCTACGGGACCTACACCTGGCACGGCTCCCAGGATCTCTCCGAACTCGGTTGCTACCAGGGGGATCGCACCCAGGACATCGAACTCTATTCGGTCGGTGGCACCGGTCCGCGTGCGAAGAAGAGCTTTCACATCCACGAGGACCACCAGCGGATCACGCCACCGCCATTTGCCAGTGGTGCAATGCCCACCCATATCCCCCCGGCCGTTTCGGCCCCGGTGACCTCAGGACCCTGAGCCACACCCGCCAGGCAGTAATCGTCATCATTCTGCAAGTTTCGTCACGCGGGCGTCAGCCATCAGTGCAAAATGAACACCATGGTGGACAGCAGCGGGGTGGTGTCGGCACTGGAATCCCGTCGTCAGCACCGAACCGACGCCCTGGTCAACCAGGAGAGGTTACTGGCTGCGGCGACCAGCGCCGTCCTGCGTGAGGGTGTCCGGGTTCCGATGGCGACCATCGCCGCCGATGCCGGGATCGGAATCGGCACCCTCTACCGCTCCTACCCGGCTCGCGAGGCACTGCTGGATGCGATCAGCCGCCGGTCGTTCAACCTGGTGCTGGACAACGCCAGAACAGCCGAATCCACCGGCATGTCCGGTGTCGACAGCGTCACCCGGTTCTTCGACGGTGCGATCGCAAGACACGGCGAGCTGGCCCTCCCCCTGCACGGCGGGCCGGCCATCACCACGGCCGAGACCTTCGCGCTCCGCGGGCAGGTCCACGACACGCTGGGGCGGATCGTGGCTCGCGGCCACGATGACGGCACCATTCGGACCGACGCCGACACCGTCGACATCGTCATGTTCGCTGCGATGCTGGCCCAGCCACTGGGGACCGATCCGGACTGGGCCACCACCGCCCACCGACTGAAGGTCATCTACGTCGCCGGCCTGGCCCCGCACCGCTCGACCGGTGACCGGGTGACCGGGTGACCGGTGACCGGTGACCGGTGACCGGTGACCGGTGACCGGTGACCGGGTGACCGGTGATCGGTACTACCGCCGGCGAGCGGCCAAGGCCGCATTGAAAGCGGCCGACGAGGCGCTGGAACTGTCGATGCGCCAGTCGGTTTCCTTGTTCTGGTCGAACCAGAAGAAGCCCGTGACGTCCGATTGTGCAGCCAGGTAGGGCACCAGGCTGGAGATCCAGTTGTTCTTGGCGCCGCCTGCTTCGGCCGACGCGGTCTCCCCGATGACGATGGGCTTGTGCGGCGCGAGCGCCCGCAGCTGGGACAGTCCGCCGGCGAACAGGGTGTCGGGTTCGATCCAGGTCGTCCCGGACTGGCTGGTGCCGAAGTTGTAGCCGTCCAGCGCCACCGTGTCGACGTACGCTGCGCCCGGGTAGAGGCCGGCGAGCGCACGCGAACCCTGGTACGGAACGTTCGGGCTCCACATCCACGAGACGTTCGTCGCCCTGGCCCTGACGAACAGGTCGTGGACGTGACGCCAGGCCTGCACGTACTGCCCGGCCGTGTTTCCGTTGACGCCCTCGTCCCACGGATACCAGTCGCCGTTCATCTCGTGCGCGAACCGCAGGGTGACGGGCTTGCCCCACTTCTAGACCTTCGCGCCCAGATCAATCAGGACGTTTCGGGACGTGTCTCGGTCAACGATTTCGTCATCAAGGCGGTGGCTCGGGCGCACATGCTGGTACCGGTGCTGAACGTGAGCTACCACGACGAGACGATCAGGCATTACACCGATGTCGACGTTGCGGTGGCGATTGCCGCTCCCACCGGGTTGCTCACTCCGGTGGTCCGTGCCGCAGACGCCCGCTCGATCCGCGAGATCGGAGCGACGGTCAGGCAGTTCGTCGGTCAGGCCGCCTCCGGTCAATTGCGTCAGCACCAGTTGGAAGGGGGCAGCATCACCGTGAGCAACCTCGGAATTTACGGCGTCCAGGAATTCGCCGCGATCATCAATCCGCCGCAGGCCTCCATCCTGGCGGTCGGGGCGATCCGTCCGGAGGTCACCGTTCGCAAAGGGAAGGTGCGACCCGCGAACATGATGCATCTGACCCTGTCCGTCGATCACCGGGCCGTCGACGGGGCCCAGGCGGCGGAATGGATGGCAGCACTGTTGGCGCTGCTCGAGCATCCCCTGCGCCTCGTGGTTGGTTGAGACCTGCTCGGCGACGGGGTGGCAGGCGACACGGAATGGGTTACCGTCTGACCTCCAGCGATACTGTGGCGGGGTCCTGACGGTGCGTCCAGAACCCCTTGCAGATGGTGTGAAAACGTGTGGCAGGCTTGCAGTCTGCAGAGAGTCGGCACCGGAGGGAAACCAGCAGGTTTTACGTCGAGCGCATCGGCGGTTGAGCCAGGAGGCCCCGAAATCGTCTCAACGGCGAGCACCGACCTACAGCGCGCCGCCACTCGGCGGGGGTGCCAGTCGGTAGGCGACCGGTGTGACAGACAGCCCGATGGGGCTGCTGACCGTCTGTTGCCCCTCCAGCGGGTGGGTGGGGGACAGTCCGAGGGATTCGGCCAGTGCGAAGGCCCCGGCGATGTCGTTGACAGGTCCGGCTGGGACACCTGCTGCACTCAACGCTTCCGCCCAGGAAAGCCGTCCGCGCTCGGCGAGCCTTCCACTCAGCTCCCTGCGAAGTGCGGCGCGGTTGCCGACCCGGGAAGTGTTGGTCAGGAATCGTGGATCGGAGACCAATTCGGCTGCACCCAGTACGGAGCAGAGCGCGGCGAACTGCCGGTCGTTGCCGACGGCGACGGCGAGCTGACCGTCGGCGGTCGGCAGCGTTTCATACGGTGCGATGGATGGGTGCTCGTTCCCGCGCCGTTGCGCGATCACCCCGCCTGCGACGTAGGCCGAGGACTGGTTGACCAACCCGGCCAGGAGTGCGCTGAGCAGGTTGACCTCGACCTTCTGCCCCTGGCCGGTCTGCTCGCGGTGCCTGACGGCGGCGAGGATGCCGACCGTCGCATAGAGGCCGGCCATCACGTCGACGACTGCCACCCCCACTTTCTGGGGCTCGCCCAGGGGGTCCCCGGTGATGCTCATCAACCCGCCGACGGCCTGCACGATGAGGTCGTAGCCAGGCAGATCTGCGCCAAGGCCGGATCCGAAAGCACTGATGGAGCAATAGATCAGGTCGGGCCGATGGGCGCGGAGTTCTTCGTAGCCGAGGCCCAGGCGGCTCATCACGCCCGGACGGAAGTTCTCCACGACGATGCCGGCTTCCACCGCGATCCCCTGTGCGCGGGCACGTCCCTCCGCCGAACGGAGATCGATGGTCTCCCTTGTCTTGTTGCGATTGACGCTGAGGAAATAGGTTGCCCTGCCGACATTGTCGTACGGCGGACCCCAGGAGCGGGTGTCGTCCCCGCCGTCGGGTCGTTCGATCTTGATCACCTCGGCGCCCAGATCGGCCAGGACCATGGTGGCAAGTGGCCCGGCGAGGATGCGGGAGAAGTCGGCGATCATCAGTCCGGAAAGTGCTGCTGGGGTAGGGGTGGATGGGAACCCGGTGCCGGCTGGTGAGTTCATCGGTTCAGGAACACCGGGGTTCGCTTCTCGAGGACCGCCCGGTAGGACTCGACGGAGTCGTGTGTGCTCCGGATGACGCCCATGTGGGAGGACACCAGGTCCAGGCTGGTGCGGAAGTCGATCCGCTGCGACTGGATGGTGGCTCGCTTGATCATTCGCATCGCGATCTGCGGTCCCGCAGCCAACCTGGCCGCCAGGGCATAGGTGGCGTCCATCAGGTCTTGCGGCTGGTGCACGCTGTTGATCATGCCGAGGTGTTCGGCGCGTTCGGCGGTGATGGTGTCGCCGGTCAGCAGCAGTTCCATGGCGCGGGGCAGTCCGATCAGGCGTGGCAGCAGCCAGCAACCGCCGTCACCGGGCACGAGTCCGACCTTGACGTACGTCATGGCCATCTTGGCGGTGGTGGACGCCAGACGCAGGTCGCACATCAGCGCCATGTCCAGGCCGGCACCGACGGCGGGCCCGTTGATGGCCGCGATCACCGGCTTGTCGACCGATTCCAGGGCCAGCGGCACGCGGTGGATGTGTTCGGTGAGGGTCAATTTGTGTTGCAGGGGAGTCTGTTCCTGGTCGTCCAGCCACGACAGGTCGATCCCCGAGCAGAAGCCGTCGCCCGTTCCGGTGACCACGATGACGTGGACCGAATCGTCCCGCTGGGCCTGGATCAGGCGGTCGGCCCACTCATCGACCATCGGAAGGGTGAACGCGTTGCGCCTGTGCGGTCGATTGAGTCGGATGGTGGCGATGTGCTCGCTGACGTCGTATTCGAGATCCGGCACGGGGGAGTCCTTCCAGCTGTGTCACCGTTGACAGGTGTGTTACAAAAGCATAATGCATAATCCGACCTACGACTGCGGGTTCGACCAGATCGCCGCGCGGAGCAGCACCCGGCATCGGGTCAGTTCGAGTCCGTTCGGTGAGCAGGACGAGATCGGCATGCTGAATCTGATGACCGATCGGTCCCGGGCAGATGCGCTGGCGGCGGCCGACGCCGGCACCGTCTTCGACCTGTCGGTCGACTATCACGTCGGTATGCCTTCCTGGGCAGGTCTGGGTGATCCCACCTACCAGATCTGGATGTCGCACACCCCGCCTGGCAGCGTCAACGAGAATGTGCTGGGTCTGGGGGAGCAGCACAACCAGCTGGTGACGTACTCGGGCGACTGCATCTCGATGTACACGCATACCGGTACCCACCTGGACGCGCTCAATCACTTCGGCCTGAACGGCGCAGTGTGGAACCGTTTTACGGCGGGCAGGGATCTGGGCAGCAGGACCTGGCTGAAGAACGGCGCCGAGAAGCAGCCGCCGGTCATCGCACGCGGGATCCTGTTGGATGTCGCAGCGGCAGCCGGCGTGGACGTCCTACCGGATTCGCACCGCATCACCGCGGCCGAGATCCAATCGGTGCTGGACTCGCAGAGTACGCAGGTGCGCATCGGTGACGTCGTGCTGATCCGGACCGGCCGGATGTTGCGCTGGCACCAGGGCGGCGCTGCGTACCTGGCGAACGAACCGGGCCTGGACCGCGAGGCTGCGGTCCTGCTGGCCGAGGCCGGGGCGATGATCGTGGGCGCGGACAACGTGGCGCTGGAGGTGATGCCGACGGTGGACCCGGAGAATTGGCACCCGGTGCACACCTACCTGCTCGGCGAGTGCGGGGTGCCCATCATGGAGAACGCGTATCTGGAAGAACTGGCGCGGGCGAAGCTCTGGGAATTCGTGTTCGTGGGTGCCGGCCTGCGTCTGCGCGGCGCGACGGCCGCGCCGATGAGGCCACTGGCCTTTCCCATCCGGCCCGGCGCGCTCGGGACGCCCGCCGCCTGACCTAGGCTCAACGGACCGACAGATGCCGGACAGGACCCGCAGCGGCCGCCGAACGTGCGGGAAAGGATGACGATGGCAGACGTACCTGCGCTTCAGATGACGGTCGCCGCCAGAGTGGCCGATCAATTGCGCGCCGAGATCCGTCAGGGCGCCCTGGACGCTGGAATGCCGTTGCGGCAGAACGAGATCGCCTCCCGCCTCGGCGTCAGCAGCACGCCGGTGCGCGAGGCGTTCCAGATCCTGGAGCGCATGGGCCTGGTGGTGAGGGAGGGGCGCCGCGGTGTGCGGGTGTTCCGCCCCTCGATGCAGGATCTGGTGAACGGGTACGAGGTGCGCGGGGCACTGGAGTCGATGGCGGCCCGGATGGCTGCGCTCCGGCTGTCCGAGCCGGAACTGGCCGCTATCGCCGACACCATGAGGGTGATGCACGCGCCTCGGGTGTCGCAGAAGACGTTCCTGCAGTTGAACGCCCAGTTCCACGCGCAGATCGGGACCGCTTCGGGCAATGCGCGACTCGCCGAACTCATCGTCGCCGAACAGTCCTCCACCACCTCATTCGTCGCATTCCTGGGCGTGGACGCCAGCAGCGCCCGCGAGGCGCACGGGGAGCACGCCGCCATCGTGGCGGCCATCGCGGCCAGGGACGCCGACGCGGCCGGCGAGGCCATGCTGGCGCACCTGGCCACCCGGGTCTCGGCCCTGCAGGCGCGCCTGGGCGCGCGTGGCCGCGCGCACGTCCGGAAGTAACGCTCCGCCCGTTCAAGAATGAGTTTCGATGGCGGCTCGACACCCTCTTGCCATTGCGGCGCATTATGCATAATGTCAGTAGGGTCTCCTCCGCTTCCGATCCGACGGGTTGTCCATGATCGATGTCTTCAGCCACTTCGTGCCACCGGCCGTGCTGGCCCGCTTCCTGGAGCTGAAGCCAGGACTTCCGGCACTGTCCGCCTTCGGCGGGTTGCCGGAGCTGTGGGACATCGACGCCAGACTCCGATCGTTGGCCCCGTTTCCCGGTGTGCAGCAGATCCTGAACTTCGGGAATCCACCGGTGGAGACCTTCGGAACGCCGGTAGTGGCGGCCGAATTGGCCAGGCTCGCCAACGAGGAGATGGCGAAACTGTGCGCCAGGTATCCGGACCGTTTCCCGGCGTTCACGGCCGTGCTGCCGATGTCGGACCTCGAACTGGCCATGGCCGAACTCGAGTATGCGCATGCCGAGCTCGGAGCGCGTGGCATCCAGATCTACACCAATGTGCTGGGAGCTCCGGTCAGCGGGCCGCTCTACCGCCCGATCTTCCAGCAGATGGCGCAGCGCGACCTGCCGGTGCTGGTCCATCCGTTTCGCACCGCGGCGGTGGCCGATTACGCGACCGAATTGGATTCACCGGACGAGGTGTGGTTCACCTTCGGCTGGCCCTACGAGACCAGTGCCTTCGCGGCGCGGATGGTCTACTCCGGAATTTTCAACGAGCTCCCGGACATCAAGATCGTCCTGCACCATTTCGGCGGGATGATCCCCTCGTTCGGTGCGCGCATCGAGTTGGGTTTCCAGCAGATCTTCACCGGTCCCGGCGGCCCGAATCCGGTGGCCGTACGGGCCGGGATCACCACCCCGGTCGTCGAGCACTATCGGCGCTTCTACGCCGACACCGCACTCAACGGCTCCAAGTCCGCAGTCCGCGCCGGATACGACTTCTTCGGACCCGACCGATCCGTCTTCGGAACCGATGCGCCGTTCTGCCAGGACGGAGGCCCGACGTTCGTGGCCGAGACGCTCGCTGCGATCGATGCTCTCGACCTGCCGGCTGCCGACCGGCAGCAGGTTCTGGAAGGCAATGCCCGCAGTCTGTTCCGCCTGCCGATTGCCGAGACCGCCGGACAACCCACCGAGATCCTCAGGAGCGCTTGATGACCACCACCGACCGGCAGAGCCGGCCACTGTCGATGGGGGAGCACCCGCTGAGCGGGTTCGCCCTGGCCACCGTGGCGGCACAGGGACCGGGTGTCCCGGGTGATCGGGGACGGCCCGCGCTGGTCGTCGGCGGCGAACTCGTCGACCTCCGCTCGGCGGCCGAGTCCGCGGGTGTGGCGCCGGCTCCGGACGAACCGCGTTACGGGATGATGGATCTGCTCGAGGACTGGGATCGGTCGCTCGACAAGCTCTGCCTCGTGGCCGCATTCATCGAGCAGGTCGGCCTGGACGACGAGCGACTGCGGGTCCTGCGCTCCGGGGTCCGGCTGCTGCCACCGATCACCCGGCCGTCGAAGATGGTGTACGCCGCGCAGAACTACGCCGATCACGTCAAGGAGATGCGTGACGCGCAGAGATTCGGTTTCAACCCGGGGGAGGTGGCGCAGTCCAGGGAATTCAACGGGTTGCGTGAGGGCACCCACCCCTACGTCTTCCTGAAAGCGCCCAGTTCGCTGACCGGGCCGTACGACGACATCGAGATACCACCCGAGGTCACCGAGATGGACTGGGAGGTCGAGCTGGCCGTCGTCATCGGTCGACGCGCGACGCGGGTCTCGTCAGCTGATGCACTGCACCACGTGGCCGGATACATGAGCACCAACGACTTCTCCGCTCGGAACCTGCTGTTCCGACCCGACCGGGAGCGCCTGCGTTCGGATTGGTTCGGCGGCAAGAGCCACGACGGCTTCGCGCCGATGGGACCCGTTCTCGTGCCCGCCATGTTCGTGCCGGACCATCTGGACCTGCGGCTGCGGTTGACCGTCAACGGCCAGACCCGGCAGGACGGCAACACCTCCAACCTCATCTTCACCCCGGAGGAGCAGATCGAGTTCGCCTCCCGCATGACCACACTCATTCCCGGTGACATCCTGGCCACCGGCACACCGGGCGGGGTCGGTCAGGGCACCAACAGTTTTCTCTCACCTGGCGATGTGGTGGAAGCCGAGGTGCAGGGTCTGGGTGTGATCCGCAATCAGATCGTCCGGTCGTCGCTCAGCTCGGTTCGGGGGGCCGTCGCGTGAGGCTTCCCGAGTCCCGCCGGGGTCCCTACCCGCTCCAGCGCGCGGCTCACGTGGACCGGCGGACGATGCGGATGTTGCAGCCGGTCGGGGTGGATGACGCGCAGAAGCCCGGACTGTGCCCCAGCGTTGGCGCGCCTGGATGCGGGGATGTTCGGTGGCTCGGGTTGACTGGATATCAATTATGCATAATGCTCAAGGGGGTTCGGATGGCGAGGTGGCCCTGGCGTGCAGTCGAAGCAGGTGGACAGCGAGATGTCCGAACCCAGCTGAGAGTTCATCGGCCGCCCGGTTTCCCTCCGAGACCCACACGGATCCCTGTCGTCGGCCGAGGCCGCCCTCGCAGACGGCAGAATGATGGCCGACCAGGTGAAGTCGTCACGGCCACCAATGCCGGCACAGTGCAGACGACAAGATGAGGACATGAAGAGCTCCGCTGATTTCCACCCCTCGGCCCGCACGCTTCCGGACACCGCGGTCACTCACGTCCGTTACGTCGCCGAAGCCGTCCCCGACCTGCGCGCGTCGGTGGACTTCTACGGCGGCATCTGGGGTCTGACGGAGGTCGACCGGGACGGCGACGTGGTGTTCTTCGCTGCGCAGGGCAGTACGGAGCCCTACGTGCTGCGCCTTCGGGCTGCGGAGGAGAAGCACCTGGATCTCATTTCCTTCGGGGTGCGGGATGCCGCGAGCATCGACTCGATCGCCGAGACCCTGCTGGCCGCGGGGGTCCGGGTCGACCGACTGCCGCAGCGGCTGACGACACCCGATGGTGGCTACGGCCTCCGGCTCTTCGACCCGGACGGGCGCCTCGTGGAACTGTCCACCGATCTGTCACCACGCGCTGCGCGGGAACTGGAGCCGGGCGAGTCGATCCCGCGCAAGGTCAGCCACGCTGTCATCAACAGCGCCGACATCCATTCCCTGGTGGCGTTCTACGAGGGAATGCTCGGGTTCCAGGTGATCGACTGGCTCGGCGATTTCATGGCGTTCCTCCGGGTGGGTGTCGACCATCATGTGCTGGCCATCACGGCGGCACCGCATTCCTCGTTCAACCACATCGCCTACGACATGCGGGGGCTGGACGAGTACATGCGGGGCACCGGGCGGATGATGCGTCACGGAGTCACGCCGGTCTGGGGCCCCGGCCGTCACGGGCCGGGAAACAACACGTTCTCGTATTTCGTCGATCCGAATGGCAATGTCGCGGAATACACCTCGGAATTGCAGCAGCTCGTGCCCGGCGATCCCTACTGCGGCGCGGTGTGGACGCCATCGGCGCAGGACAACGACCAATGGGGCACCGGCGGTCTGATCGAGGAGTTCCTGCCGTACGGCATCAATCAACCCGATCGGCTGCTGTGGACACCCTCACCAGTCTGAGATCCAGATCGATGGTCGGCAACAATTGGGAAATGAGAAATCCATGAAGATCACCGTTGACCGCGGCCGGTGCGAGGGCCACGGCGTGTGCGAGGAGATAGCCCCGGAGATCTACCGGCTCGACGACGACGGCGAACTGGAGATCCTGCACGACGAGATTCCGGCGGCGTTGGCTGCGAAGGCCAGATCCGGTGCGCGGCTGTGTCCGGTCGCCGCCCTGTCCGTGGTCGAGCCGTGAACCTGGGACCACGTTCCAAGGTCTTGGTGGTGGGTGGGTCGGCGGCCGGGATCAGTGCCGCCGACACCCTCCGCGTGGAGGGTGTCACCGGCGAAATCACGGTGGTGGGCACCGAACAGCACCTCGCCTACGCCAGACCACCACTGTCCAAGGCCATGCTCGTCGGTACGGAAACACCGGAATCCATTGCACTGCTGGCTCTTGACGCTGACATCTCGGTCCGCCGGGGCACCACCGCGGTGGCCCTCGACCTCGCCGCCGGTCTGTTGTCCGTCGACTCCGACGGTGCACGGGAATCCCTGCCGTTCGACGGAATCGTCCTGGCCACCGGATCCCGGGCGCGCCGGTTGGCCGAACGAGGGCAGCGGGGCGAACATGTCCTCCGCACCCTGGACGACGCACACCGGTTGGCGTCCTCGTTCTCCTGCGCGAAGACGGTGGCCATTCTCGGCGGCGGTTTCCTGGGTATGGAGCTGGCCTCCAGCGCACGAGCCCTCGGGCTCGACGTCACCGTCGTCGACATCTCGCCGCCACTGCTGCGTCAACTCGGTCCCGATCTGGCCGACCTGATCGTCGGCCGGGCCCGCGAGGCGGGTGTTCGATTCCTGATCAGCCCGGCCGGGGCCGAGCTGACCGGGGATCGCGAAATCGGCGGCATCGGCCTGGCAGACGGTCGTCTGGTCGAGGCGGATGTGGTGATCACCGCGGTGGGGGATGTACCGAACGTGGAGTGGCTGGCCGGATCCGGTCTTCCGGCCGACGGGCCGCTGGAAGTGGGAGCCGGTGGCTTCTGCCGTCCCGGAGTGGTCGCAGCCGGTGACATCACGGGCACCAGGGACCTTGCCACCGGGCGGCTCCGGCGGACCCCCCACTGGCACAGCGCGATCAGTCAGGGTCGTTCGGCGGCCAGAACTCTGCTCCACGGCGCCCCGCAGACGCAGGAGTTCGAGACCGCCTATTTCTGGACCGAGGGATTCGGGCTGGACATCAAGATCACCGGTGAGATCCCATCCGGTATTGCCCCCCTGGTGATCGAAGGATCGTTGCCCGACCGGTGCGCGGTGCTGCAGTGGATCGTCGACGGCCAACCCCGGGCGGCGGCGTCCATCAACCACCGCCTGTCACTGGTCAGGCTCAAACGGCTGGCACGAATTGATCCCGCTCGCACATCCGAGGTGACCGCATGACCACCACCATTCCCAGTTCCGATCTCGACCTCTACTGCGACGAACTGATCCGGGAGCCGTACGAGGCCTACCGAGAACTCCGCGGGATCGGGCCGGTGGTCTGGTTGGAAGCTTCCCATGCCTGGGCTCTGACCCGATATGCAGAGGTGAAGGCCGCCACCGAGAACTGGCAGATTTTCTCCTCCGCCGAGGGGGTCAGTCTCACGCCGTTCACCAACGAGACCCTTCGCGGCACCATCTTGGCCAGTGACCCGCCCCTGCACGATCACCTGCGCAGCGTGGTGGGGGAGCGGTTGACCCCCCGTTCGCTTCGACCCATGCGCGCGCAGATCCAGAGCATCGCCGAGGATCTCGTCACAACGCTGTTGCGGCGTGGTTCCTTCGACGCCGTCACCGACCTGGCCAGAGTGCTTCCGATGGGCATCGTACCGGCGTTCGTCGGCTGGCCCGATGACGTCCACGACAAGCTATTACCCTGGGCCGCCGCAGCTTTCGACACCATGGAACCCCCGAACGAGCGTTGCAAGGCATCCATGGGCGGCCGTCGTTCGATGTTCGAGTACGCCGTCGGCCTGACCGAATCCCGCAATGTGGTGCCCGGCAGTCTCGGTGCCGGGGTGCTGGATGCCCTCGACCGTGGCGACGTGGAGCCGGCCCAGTGCCCGGCCCTGCTGCTGGACTACCTGGCACCGGCGCTCGACACCACGATCAGCGCGGTCGGCAGTGCGGTCTGGCTGTTCGGGCGGTACCCCGAGCAATGGGACCGGATACGTCAGGACCTCACCATCATCCCCAACGCGTTCAACGAAGTCCTGCGGATGGAATCCCCCGCGCGGGCGTTCTCACGTGTCACCACCGAGCCGGTCACCATCGCCGGAACGACCATCCCGGCCGGCCAGCGTGTGCTGCTGCTGTGGGCCTCGGCAAACCGTGACGAGAGGATGTTCGAACGCCCGGAAGAATTCGATGTCACGAGGCTCAACGCCAACGCGCACGTGGCCTTCGGTTTCGGGGTGCACGGTTGCGCCGGACAAGGCCTCGCCCGACTGGAGGGCCACGCCATTCTCGGCGCACTGGCCACCAGGGTGGCCAGGTTCGACATCGGCACGCCCACCATGGCCATGAACAACGTCATCCGGGCGCTGGCTGCACTTCCCGTCACGCTGATCCCCGCACCGGTGTCCGGATGAGCACCGCGTGAACCGTCCTCTCGGTCCCGGGGACGACCGACCCGAGCCCGTCGCCATCGTCGTCGGTCGTGCGGCCAGACCCGGCCGCGAAACAGAGTTCGAGAACTGGGGTCGACGGTTCCTGTCGACTGCGTCCGCGTTCCCGGGGCATCTGGCCGGGAGCGCGATCAAACAGGATGGTCGAGCCGAATACTTGTTCATCCACCATTTCGTCGATCAGGAACACCTGGACCGGTGGATGGATTCACCGGAGCGGGCGACCCTGCTCGCCGAGGAGGTGGACGTCGCAGGTAGTCCGCACCGGACCCAGAACGCAGCCGGCCTGGAAACCTGGTTCCGGCTACCGGGTGAGGACACGCCGGCCTCACGGCCTGCCGCCTGGAAGATGTGGCTGCTCACCGTCATCGTGATCTATCTGCTGGTGCTCGGGTATGTCGAGTGGGCGGCGCGCCTGTTCTACTCCTGGCCCCTGCTGCTCTCCAATCTGGTGTTGCCGGTGGTGTTGACCACGTTGCTCAGCTACGTGATTCTGCCGCTGCTGACACGAGTTTTCCGCCGCTGGCTGTTCGCGGGCAACTGATCCGTCGGCCGTCAGGACCGTCGCGGGTACCAGAGGATGTCGGTGCTTCCCTCGACGCAGGCAAGGCGGACTCTCCATCGCGTCACGCGGCAGGACACCTGCTCGCCGGCGATGTCGTCAGCTGCCGATCCCCCGGCCGCCACCCGCGGCGTCCGCTCTTCCTCGCGTAGATCGAATCGTGAGCCTCCCGGTCGTCGCGCCCACCGGACGGGCCACCAGCAGGGCCGAGACCGTACCAACCGTGTTCGGGTCAATGCGTTGACTCGGCATGGACCCACGGCAGCGCCGTGAACGGCCCACATCAACTGTGCGACTGAAAGACATGCACAAGGCGTGCCGTTCGTCTGCCCATGACGTCAGTTCAGAGCGCAGAGCACTCTGAACTGGAAAGAAGTGCCCCTAGCAGGATTCGAACCTGCGACACATGGTTTAGGAAACCAATGCTCTATCCCCTGAGCTATAGAGGCCGATCCGGGGCATCGCTGCCCGGGTCGTCGCCCGACGGTCCAGCTGGTCGATCCTAGGATCTGCAGCCTTCTCATCGAGCCCGTTCAGGGTAACGGTCCGCGCCGCGCCTGGAAAACCGTACCAATGAGCCCGGCCGCCGCCGGTCCCGCGGACGGGGCGTTTGGGCCGATGGCGCGCGGGTACCGCTTGTGAGAGGTCACCGCAGCCCGATACGGAGGACATGATCATGGCGGAGCAGAACGTCCCAGTCGAGAGCGACCAGAGCGACGAGCCGACCGATCACGGGGATGACCGGGAGCCGGCGGCACCGGAGGTCAGCAGCCCGAAGCTCGACCATCTGCAGCAGACCATCGACGACGCGAAAGACGCGGCCAAGTCGGCGTTGAGTGATCAGCCTGACGTCTGACCGCAATTCGTCGTCGCCCCACCGGGGTCGGCCCGGTATCGTGGCTGGTGGGAGGGCAGCGGGTGCTCCAGTAGGGCACAGGGAGGGTTCGACGCGTGGTCAACGGGACACGAAGGCGGGTCGCAGCGGTCTTGGCCTCGGCCGTCCTGATCGTCGGTTTGACCCCTGCTACCGCCACGGCAGCTCCGTCGAACACTCTGACGCCGCAGCAGGCCCTCGACCAGGGCGTGGCCGATGCCGTGGGCGACGGAGTGAATCAGTACGCGGCTCTCGTCGATCGGTCGACGGGTGAACTGGTGGCCGCCAGCGGCGGCAACACCCAGGTGATCTCCGAGTCCATCGTCAAGCTCTTCACGGTCAGCTACTACCTGGTCAAGTACAACGGCACGGTGCCGACCTCGCTGGCGACGGACCTCCACGAGATGATCGTGCACTCCAACGACCGGATCGAATCGGAATACTGGACGACGGCTGCTGTGCCGGCGATGGCCGCCCGTTACGGCCTCCGGCACACGGCCAACGGCCCGAAGACCGGCCCGCACGACTGGGGCTGGGAGTACATCACCGCGGACGACGAGGCGATGTTCCTCTTCAAGGCCTCCAACGATCCGATCGTCGGGCCGTTCCTGATGGACGCGATGGCCAATGTCGCCTCTGTCGGCGCCGACGGCTTCGACCAGGATTTCGGGTTCAATTCACTGGACGGAGACCATGGCTCCAAACAGGGCTGGACCGATCTGAACTCCTCGCAGGCCATCAACGTCCATTCCGTCGGCTGGACCGACCAGTACTTCGGCGCAATTCTGGAGACCTCGGCGACACCCCGGTACGACGCCATGCGTGACGATTCCACCGTGACGGCCGATCTCATCGAAGGTCTGCAGTCGCAGAGTGAAATCGCCGCCGAGCAGACGGCGGCCTCCATTCGGGTCAGTGCGGTGTCCATCGTGTCGCAGCTGCAGGGAATGACCCGTCACGTTCTGCAGGTCGCCGGTCTGATCTCCTGACGAGGCCGAGCTCAGAGGTCCGGATTCGGCGCAGCGGTGCCGGAATCGCCGCCGAGCCTCCGGGTGCCCGGATCGATGTCGCGGGGACGCAGCCACAGTCGAACGGCCGCAGCCGCCACACCGACCGGGCTGAGCAGATCTGAGGCGGTCAATCCGTGTCCACGGCCCACCACCCACAGCACGGGGCCCTCGATCGACGAGTTGACGAACGGCCACAGGACCGAGACGGCGACGAGCGCCAGGGCCGCCGCGACCCGGTGGCTCATCGCAGTCCACACCCCCGCCGAAATCAACGCCAGCAGCGCGCACAGGGACAGGGTCATCCACCCATTGAACCAGGCATCCGGTCGCGTCCACGGCGGGCCGGAAATGGTGGTGGTCCGATCCGGTCGGGGGTCAACTCACAGATTTATGGGGCAACTCACAGATAGGTGTATCAAGGAGAGGTATTTCAAGCCCCGGCGACTGGCGTCGGTGCACAACCGGAAAGAGTTGAGATGACGCGTTTTCGCATCACCGCCGCTCGCGTGCTGGCCGTCGCGGGTGTCTGCGGTCTCATGCTGTTCACCGTGGTGTCGCCGGCCTCGGCGGCCACCACCAGCCTGACCGCTTCGGGCAGCGGATCCTCGGAAGTCCCTGCCGCGGCCTCGGCCAGCGACACCATTGCTGCGACCGTTGACATCGATCCGCAGGCCGGGACCATCACGTACACCGTGTCCTTCCAGGGCTCGGAGCCCGTGGCGGCCGGTCACATCCACAAGGGCGCAGCGGGCGTCAGCGGTCCGGTCGTCGTCATGTTCGATGCCGCCGTGATCAATGCCCATGGAACCGCGACGGTCACCGTCGCGAAGTCCCTCGCGGCCGCGATCGTGGCCGACCCGGCGGGCTACTACGTCAACGTGCACACGAAGTCCCACCTCTCCGGAGCCGCACGTGGTCAGCTGACCGCCGGAAGCGGTACCGCTCCGACCGCAGTCAATGCCGGAAATGGCGGGCAGTTCGCAGCATCGCAGACCGGGCTCGACGGATCCATCGTCGCGCTGCTGATCGGCTCCGTCATGGTTCTCGTGGCTGTGGCCGGCGTCTACACCGTCCGCAAGCGGAGCATCTGACACCCAGCAGATGGCACCAACGGACCAATTCGGTGGGCGGCGTCGGGAAACCACCCGACGCCGCCCCCGGCCGCGCCGGGGAATGGTGCTCTGGATTGCTCTGCTCCTGGCAGGGGTAGTGGTCATCGTGGTGGCGACCACCACGTTGATCTCTGCATCCTCCGCCCGGCAACAGGTTGTTCTGGCCGAACAGAAATACTTCGCTCCCACCTCTGCGCCCCTGACGTCGGGGCCGAGCCCGGCCCTGGCTCCGTCCGAGCCGGTCAGCGGCTCGACCTCGCCGCCGTTGGTCGCGACGCCGGGACAGACTGCAGCTCATGGTGTCTCGACACCCGCGGTCGTGGGCTCGTCGACCGAACGAAGCCGCCCTGATCGGAGCGGGCATCCATCGGCGGTGGTCGCGCCGCCCTCGGTTCCGACGTCCATCGAATTGGCCGGTTCGCGGAATCCGATTCGCGTCGTGCCGATCGGCGTGTCCGCCGCCGGAGTGCTGGAGCCGCCATCGGACATCTCCACCGCAGGGTGGTGGGTATCCGGGCCCCGTCCCGGTACGCCGGGCCGCGCCGTCATCACCGGGCACATCGATTCCACCGCCGGTCTCGGAGCCTTCGCCGCCCTCGACCTGCTCCGCAGCGGAGACACGATCGCACTCGACGAAGCAGATGGACGGGTACTGCACTTCAAGGTGACCGCCCGGCAGCAGATCGAGAAAACGCAACTCGATCCCCGGCTGCTGCAGCACACCACCAACGCTTCCGACCTGTTGCTCGTGACCTGCATCGGCAGCTTCGACTACTCCACCCGCAGCTACGACTCCAACCTGTTGATCACCGCGGTGCCGTCGCCGCAGTAGAGCGGTGCGCGGACCAGCCGTGCGCTGACCAGCCTTGCGCGGACCGGCCGTGCGCGGAACGGTGCGTCCCGGAGTTGCTGCGGTCCTGGGCGGGCGTTGGCTCCGGTCAGCCCGTCGTCTCGGCCAGCTCGACGAGCAAACGGCGGAGCATCGTCCGGTCAGGCAGACGAGCGCGGCCGGACGTGGGGATCGCGCTGATCACGACGACCTGATCGGGGAGCGACGCGGCGTCGATGAGCTCCGGAAGGGCCGCGGTGACGGCGGCGGCAAGTGGATGGTCGAGCAGCAGCGCCGGTGCCGGGGCGGCCAGGAGTGGCTCGTCGCGCGTGTTCGACTCCTTCGGAACCCCGGCCAGCGGATGCTCCTCGACGTGCTGTCCGGCCGGTTGGAGCGCCAGGACGACCCGCTCGTCACCGGTCTCGTCCGGAACACCCACCATGACGGCGTGGCCGACCCCCGGGATGGCCTCGATCGCGGATTCGTAGGACGCAGGGTAGATGGACGTGCGACCGCGGATGATCCTGTCCTTCCGGCGTCCCAGCAGGATGACGGCGTCGCCCCGCAGCAGGGCTCGGTCTCCGGTGGCATGTTCCTGCAGTGGCGGCTCACCGAGGTATCCCTTGGCCAGGTGCGGACCCGAGACGATCAGCTCGTCATCGGCCGTCAGCCGTGCGGTGACCCCCGGGAGCAGCCGGCCGACCAGGTCGCCGTCCGGATCGGCGACGAGCTTGTCGGCGCCGTCCGCGATCGCGATCGGGACGATCTCCGTCATGCCGTAGACGGCCAGTACGCGCACCCGGGGCAGGACGGCGGCGGCTCGGTTGACCAGTGGTGGCAGCACAGGTGCACCGCCGACCAGAATCTGCTGCAGCGCAGTGGGTACCGCCGCCAGATGCTCGGAGACCGCGGTCAGGACCGCCGCCAGGTCGGCCGGCGTCAGAAAGGTGTGGGTGGCCTGCCCCATGCCCTTGGCGAACCGTGCCGGGTCCGTGCGCGGGGCGAATCCGAGCGGGGGTAGTTGCCAGTGCGCCCCGGCCGCCAGTGCGGGCAGGCCCAGCATGAACTGGTCGGTGTAGACCTGCGCGTGCTGGTCGATCTCGTACCGGTAGGCGAGTACGGACAGTGCGGCACCCAACGACCCCCTGGTGTGCACGACTGCCCTCGGTGACCCGGTGGCGCCCGAGGTGAAGACCACGGTGGCCTCGGCGTCCGGGTCGTCCCGAAGTCCGGGTAGCGGAACCGCGTCGATCGGGCCGCGACCCTTGGCCAGGGCGCTGATCGAGATGGTTCCCGCGGGTACACCGGGCAGCCACGGACCGGCCCGCAGCGTCCGGATACCCGATGCGGTGTAGTCGGGCAGGACCAGACCCGCCCGCCGGGTGAGGGCCTTCAGCGGGCGGAGCGACGCTCCGGCGTAGACCACCGATTCAGCGGCGGCCCACCGAGGCTTCGCCAGCGCAACTCTGGCGACGAATGTTTCACTGCCGACACCGGGATCCACGAAGACGACCGAACCGCCGGCCGCCACGACGCCCAACGCCAGGACGATGCCCTCCGGGTCGGGGCGCACCGAGAACAGCAGCCGATCGCCACTGCTGAACCCGTTGCGCCGTAGCCCTTTCGCCGTGGCGACGATCGAGACCGCCAACTCGCGGTAGCGCAGGGTGCGGCCACGGTGGCCGGACAGCGCCGGGCGGTTCGGGTGGGTCGCGGCGGCCTTCAGGATGCGGTCGAGCAGGTCCTGGCCCGGCTCCGACGTCGTCTGCGCGTCCGGCATTCCTCGCACCTCCTGCCGCATCCCGCATGGTCGACCACATCCCGCATGGTCGACTGCCTGTGGGGCGCCGTCGGGGAGGCGTCGTCTGTGAGGCTACGTCGTGGCGCGCCGTCGGCGGGCGGCTTTCGCCGGACGATCTCATCGAAGGCGTGTGTGGAACCGTGCAGACGTAACCTCGCCGTCCCGCAAATCGGTGACGGCGTTCATCACCGACCGGACCAATTGTTTGGGTCTCCTGACGTTTTCGTGGGCCAGTTAGCGGCCTGGTAGCGGCGGGCATAACCCGCCGCGGGTGAGCATTGCCATGGCTATCAACGCTTCTGGGCTGTGAAAGCCGTACGACCTGCGGGTCAAGGCCCGTAGGTGGGTGTTGGTGGCCTCGGATTGGGCGTTGCTCATGTGGTGGATCAGGGTGTTCCAGATCAGCTGCTGGAACCGCTTCAACGTCTTTGCCAAGGCGATGAACCCGGGCAGTTGGGAGCGGCGGGCCCAGGCGATCCACCCGGCCAGCAGTTCACGGCCGGCCTGGCCCTTGACCTGGAACACCGCGCGCAGTTGCTCCTTCAGCAGATACGCCCGATACAGATGCCGGTTGGTCTGGGCGATCGAGGCGACCGACCCGCGTTGCTCCGGGGACAGGTCCGCCGGGTTTTTCAGCAATGCCCAGCGGCTGCCCTTCACCGACGACGCCTGCGCAGAGCTACTCCTACCCCGCAGCGTGTTCCACGTCTGACGACGGACCTTGTCCAACTCCCGGGTGGCCCACCCCACGATATGAAACGGATCCAATCCCAGCACCGCCTGCGGCGCGCGGGCCGTCACGGTGTCGTGGATCCACTGCGCCCCGTCGGCCGAGACGTGCGTCAACGCCGCCGCCCGTTCTGGGCCGAGTTGGTCGAAGAACCGACCCAGGGTGTCGCTGTTGCGGCCCGGTGCGGCCCACACCAATCTGCCGGAGTCTTGATCGACCACGCACGTCAGATACCGCTGGCCTTTGCGGTGGGAGATTTCATCGATGCCGATCCGCTGCAGCCCCGCGAGCACGTCCCGGCCGGCCAAACCGTCGGCGACGACGTGCTCGATGATTGCGCTCACGTGCCGCCACGACGTCCGCATCAACTGCGCCACCACCGACGAAGCGGTGTGCGCCGCCAACCACGCGCACTGGTCTTCAAACGCTCGGGTTGCCCGCGCGCCGGGTCGGGCCCACGGCACCGCCGCGACGACCACCCCGTGCGTCCGGCAGTTCACCCGCGGGGCCGCAGCCTGCAGGAATACCATCGTCGACCCCCAGTCCAGCGACCGCCACCGCCGGGTTCCGCCGCCCTGGTCATAGCCCGGCCGTCTACGCCGGCATCGACTGCACCTACTCCGGGCGCCCTTCGTCGCACGCACCGAGACGACCAGCACCTGCCGGTCGTCGGCCTCCTCCCACGCCACATCGCACACCTGCAGTTGCTCGACACCGAGCAGCTTTCGCCATATCGTTACACCGCGCACACCGTGCTCCTGGATAGTGACTGTTTCTAGATAATCCAGAAGCTATACCGGGCACGGTGTGTCGCCCACAACCAGGGGTCAAACCACCCACGAGAACGTCACAAGAGCCAATTGTTTGGCCTGGTCGGAATCGACGAATCCGGCCGTCCCCATATCGAGAACTTTTATCGGCGGGCACCGACAGCCGACCCCGAAATAAGGGCCCGCCCGCGAATTATTTGGGTGTGTCCGGGCGTGTCGCGGGGTGCAGGCTGTAGTTCCAGTCGCCGTGGAAGTCATGGCGGTGTAGCTGGCTGCTTTCAAGTTCTTTGATCTGGCGGTCGCTGATCTTGATTCCCCTCTCGTAGATGCCCAGGTCCAGTTCGGCGTGGACGCTGAGCCCGGTGGTGGTGGTTGTGGCTTTGATGGTTTCGATGACGACTTCGTGGGAGGTCAGGGGTCGGGCCCGCCAGCTACGGCTGATCGCGGAGAAGAGGCGATGCTCGATCTTGTTCCATTTCGAGGTGCCCGGCGGAAGGTGGCACACGGTGATCGCCAGTCCGGTTTCGGTGGCCAGCGCGGCGAGTTCGGTTTTCCACAACCGTAGCCGGGAGCCGTTGGACCCGCCGGAATCAGCGGTGATCATCAACCTTGTTGCGCTTGGATAAGTGTTGGTGCCCACAGTGTTCCACCATCGGCGGATGGATTCCACGGCGAACTGCCCGGTGTCGGCGTCGGTGCCGACGTTGATCCATCCGGTGTTCGCGGCGATGTCGTACACCCCGTACGGGGCGACCTTGCCCAGGGTTTTGTCCATGAAGTCGTGGACGCTGGTCCGGGTGGGTTCACCCTGGGGTTCCCATTCCTTGCCGCCGATGCTGAAATTCCCGATCAGCTCCTTTTTCTTGGTGTCGACGCTGATGACCGGTTCACCGGCGGCGCTGAACGCGGTGGCCTGATCGTTGAGATAGTTGAACTGGGCGTCGCGGTCGGGGTGTTGGTTGCCCTCGAGGGTCTTGACGTTGGCTTGCAGGCTGTATCCGTTGGCCTTCAACAAGTTTCCCACTGTGGATGCCGACACCGGGTGGCCGTTGGTGGTCAGCGTGGCGGCTAGTTTCGACGTCGATTTCGTTGTCCACCGCAGCATCGACATCGGATCGCCGCGGGTCACCGGATCCACCAGGGCATCCAACGCTTCCCACAGGGTGGGGTCGGTCACCGCCGCGCTGGGCCGGCCGGCGCCGGGGCGCCGGACCCGGCCCGGGATCTGGTCGGGGTAGTCCAATTCGCGGACTCCTTGGGCCACGGTGTCCGGGTGCGCACCGATCGCCCCGGCGACCACTTTGATCCCGCCCCGGCCCAGCGCCTTGGCTTCCGAGCCGAGCAACAACCGCCAGGCCCGCTCATCCAGATGGGGTCTGATCAGCAACAACCGTGACGTGAGGACTTCCACATCGGTGGTGGGTAGGGGCATAGAACAATTCTAGCGAAAAGAACCAGTCAAACCTACGTAATTACCCGGCACGTCCTAAGCATCATTTCGAGCCACCCCCAGGTCACAGAATGGTCACGATATCTGTCGATGGCCGGCCCGAGGGAATGTGGTTCACTTCCGCCCCATCAGTCACACCTTTGACGCAGTCCACACCTGGGTACCGGCTCCCTCCCTCCGGCCGGCGTTCACTGGTCAGGTGCGGTTCCCGAGGGTCTCGCGCAGGCTGCGCACACCACCGCGAGGGACCGCGGGTACCGTGAGGTCATGCTGAATCTTGTCTACGGAGCGCTGGATGTGGTGGTCGGCGCGCTGATCACATGGTTTGCCGTCTACGTCGTCTACCGACTGGTGCACGAAGACAGATGAGTCCTCGGTTTCGCATCGTTTGGACGGTCCGGGACTGGGCATCTGAGTGCCAAGATCGTGAATCGACAGATCCGCATGACGTGAGGTGGTGGCAGTGAGCATCAAACGGACCTTCTTGTCCTGGCCGTTGGTCAGGCAGCTCAGCGGCCCGGACGGGCTGGGCAAGGGCTCCGCCGTGACCTCCGCCCACACCGAAGCCATCACCCCGCGGACCTCCACGGCCGACCGCGTCGTGAAGAGCATCTGCCCCTACTGCGCCGTGGGGTGCGGGCAGAAGGTCTTCGTCAAGGACGAGCACGTGGTGCAGATCGAGGGCGATCCGGACTCTCCCATCTCGCGGGGTCGCCTCTGCCCCAAGGGGTCGGCCAGCGAGCAGCTGGTGAACTCTCCCGGACGTCAGAAGAAGGTGCTGTACCGCAAGCCTTTCGGTACCGAGTGGGAGACGCTCGACCTGCACGTGGCGACCAGGATGCTGGCCGAGCGGATGCTCGACACCCGGGACCGCACCTGGCAGGACGCCGACGACCGGGGCCGTCCGCTCAACCGGACGATGGGCATCGCCGGCCTCGGCGGCGCCACCCTGGACAACGAAGAGAACTACATCATCAAGAAGCTGTTCACCGCGATGGGCGCGGTACAGATCGAAAACCAGGCGCGTATTTGACACAGCGCCACGGTTCCCAGTCTGGGAGCCTCTCTCGGCCGCGGTGGTGCCACCGGATTCCAGCAGGATCTGGCCAACGCGGATTGCATCGTCATCCAGGGTTCCAACATGGCCGAATGTCATCCGGTTGGATTCCAGTGGGTGATGGAAGCGAAGGCGCGTGGCGCCAAGATCATCCACGTCGACCCGCGGTACACCCGTACCTCGGCGGTGTCGGATCAGCACGTCCCGTTGCGGGCCGGTAGCGACATCGCCTTCCTGGGCGGGATCGTGCACTACATCTTGTCCAACAAGGCCTACTTCCGGGACTACGTCGTCGCCTACACCAACGCGGCGACCATCCTGCGGGAGGATTTCCAGGACGTCGACGACCTCGACGGCGTGTTCTCCGGATACGACCCGGAGACGGCGACGTATGACACGGCCTCCTGGCAGTACGAGGGCGTTCGCGAGACCTCGGCGGCCAGTGGCACGGAGAACGACATCCAGAACTCGGACACCTCGGCGAGCGTGGACCCCGCGCGGATCCAGCGTGACGAGACGTTGCAGCATCCCCGGTCCGTCTTCCAGGTGCTGAAGCGTCACTACGCCCGGTACACCCCGGAAATGGTCCACCAGACCTGCGGTGTCCCGCCGGAGGCCTTCGAGAAGGTCTGCCGTGCAGTGGTGGAGAACAGTGGTCGCGACAAGACCACGGCCTGGGTCTACTCGGTGGGCTGGACGCACCATTCCGTCGGTGCGCAGTACATCCGCGGAGCGGCCATCGTCCAATTGCTGCTGGGCAACATGGGCCGGCCGGGCGGCGGGATCCTCGCGTTGCGCGGACACGCGAGCATCCAGGGCTCGACCGACATCCCGACCCTGTTCAACCTGCTCCCGGGATACCTTCCGATGCCCAAGGTCGGCATGCACGAGAATCTGGCGGCGTACCTGAAGACGATCTCGCACCCGGAGCAGAAGGGCTTCTGGACGAAGGCCGACACGTACACCGTCAGTTTGCTCAAGGCCTACTGGGGCGACGCCGCGACGGCCGAGAACGACTACTGCTTCGACTATCTGCCCAAGCTGACCGGCGACCACGGTACGTACCAGACCGTGATGGACATGCTGGCGGACAAGATCGAGGGCTACCTGGTGCTCGGCCAGAATCCGGCCGTCGGCTCCGCGCACGGCAAGATGCAGCGACTGGCGATGGCACACCTGAAGTACCTGGTGGTGCGGGACCTCAACATGATCGAGACGGCCACCTTCTGGAAGGATTCACCGGAGATCGAGACCGGTGAGCTGGTCACCAAGGACATCGCCACCGAGGTCTTCTTCTTCCCGGCGGCCTCCCACGTGGAGAAGGACGGCACTTTTACCCAGACCCAGCGTCTGCTGCAGTGGCACCACAAGGCTGTCGAGCCACCCGGAGACTGCGAGAGCGATCTCGACTTCTTCTACCGGCTCGGACAGTTGATGCAGGAGGGTGTCCGTGATTCCGGGCTCAGGCGGGATCGGCCGCTGCAGGACATGACCTGGAACTACGGCACCGAAGGGTCGGAGGAGGCCTCGGCCGACGCGGTGCTGCGGGAGATCAACGGATCGCACCTGACCGGTGAGAAGGCCGGGCAGTTGCTCAGCTCCTACACCGAGATGAAGGCCGACGGTTCGACGGCCGGCGGTTGCTGGATCTACACCGGCGTCTATGCCGACGATGTCAACCAGTCCGCGCGCCGCAAGCCCGGCACGCAGCAGTCCTGGGTGGCGCCGGAATGGGGCTGGGCCTGGCCGGCGAACCGTCGTGTCCTCTACAACCGTGCCTCGGCCGATCCCGACGGCAAACCGTGGAGCGAGGCCAAGGCGCTGGTCTGGTGGGATGCCGACGCGAAGAAGTGGACCGGCCACGACATCCCGGACTTCCCGCCGACCACGGCTCCGGACTACCGGCCCGAGCCGGGAACCGGTGGCCCGGATGGACTTGCCGGCAACGATCCCTTCATCATGCAGGGGGACGGCAAGGCCTGGCTGTTCGCGCCGACCGGTCTGCTGGACGGTCCGATGCCGGCGCACTACGAGCCGCACGAATCGCCGGTCACCAATCCGTTCTACCGGCAGCAGGCCAATCCGACCCGACAGGTGTTCCCCCGCACCGACAACTACTCGAACCCCTCGGGGGCGACCCCTGGGTCCGAGATCTATCCGTACGTCTTCAGCACCCATCGGCTGACCGAGCATCACACGGCCGGCGGGATGAGTCGCTGGCTGCCCTACCTGTCGGAACTCCAGCCGTTCTTCTTCTGCGAGATCTCCCCGGCGCTGGCGGCCGAGCGAGGCCTCGAACACATGGGGTGGGCCACCATCGTGACGGCTCGCAGTGCGATCGAGGCCAAGGTGATGGTCACCGACCGGGTGGTCCCGCTGGTCGTCGACGGTCACACCATCCACCAGATCGGTCTGCCCTACCACTGGGGCGTCGGCGGCGACGCGCTGGTCAGCGGGGACTCGGCGAACGACCTGTTCGGTGTCACGCTTGATCCGAACGTGCACATCCAGGAGAGCAAGGTGTCCTCCTGCGACATCCAGCCCGG
Source organism: Nakamurella sp. PAMC28650 (assembly GCF_014303395.1). Classification (GTDB taxonomy): domain Bacteria; phylum Actinomycetota; class Actinomycetes; order Mycobacteriales; family Nakamurellaceae; genus Nakamurella. The sequence continues at coordinate 5,360,139 of NZ_CP060298.1, read as the reverse complement.
ACGACGCCCGAGAGGCCCGGCGCTGCTGGAGTACGTGCGCTCGTACCGTGAGCGGGCCGGCGTCACGCTGGCGACCGGCAACCAGCAACGCACTCCACCGGGCGATCAACCGAGCCCATTGGCGACAGGTTCGTCGAACGGCTCGTCCGACCACCCGGGTGCCCCCGCAAAGAATGCCCCCATACAGAGTGCCCCCGCAAAGAATGCCCCCGCAGAGAACGGTGAACAGTGACCACCTCGCTACCTGATCCGGCGACCCGCTCGGGATGGTCGGACCCGCCGGCGCGCAAGGGTTTCTTCACCGACACGTCGATCTGCATCGGTTGCAAGGCGTGCGAGGTGGCGTGCAAGGAGTGGAACGGGGTGCCAGAGGACGGGCTCGAGCTGCTGGGCTCCTCCTACGACAACACCGGCGCGCTGGGGGCCAGCACCTGGCGGCACGTGGCCTTCATCGAGCAGCCGGCGCGTCCGGCGACCACCACTCCCGCAGTCGATCTCGGCATGCCGTCCTTCGACCTTCCCGGTCAGCAGGCCGAGGTGGGCGACCGGACGGACTTCCGCTGGCTGATGTCCTCGGACGTGTGCAAGCACTGCACCAGTGCCGCCTGCCTGGACGTCTGCCCGACGGGTTCGCTGTTCCGGACGGAGTTCGGCACCGTCGTGGTGCAGGAGGACATCTGCAACGGGTGCGGGTACTGCGTGCCCGCCTGCCCGTACGGGGTGATCGACCGCCGGATCGGCGACAAGACCGTCAAGAACGTGGGTGTCGCCCAGAAGTGCACCCTGTGCTACGACCGCATCGGTCACGGCCAGACCCCGGCCTGCGCGCAGGCCTGCCCGACCGAATCCATCCAGTTCGGTGACGTCGACGAACTGCGCGAACGCGCGGCCACCCGGCTGGCGGCCCTGCACGCCGACGGTGTCACCGAGGCCCGCCTCTACGGCGAGGACCCGAACGACGGCGTCGGCGGCGCCGGTGCGATGTTCCTGCTGCTCGACGAGCCGGAGGTCTACGGGCTTCCGCCGGACCCGATCGTCACCACCCGCGATCTGCCCGACATGTGGCGCCGGGCCGCCCTGGCCGCCGGCGCGCTGCTGGCCGGAGCGGCGATGTCGTTCCTCGGTGGACGCAGATGAGCGCCGCCGAGAACGGTTTCGCCTCGCCGAACGACCTCACCCGGGCGAAGGCCGGATCGGGGGCCCGTCGTGGTCACCACCGGCGCGGCGGGGGTCGCCGGGGCGGTGGCGGCGAACAGAAGATGGTGCCCGACGCCACCTTCACGTCGTACTACGGCCGGCCGGTGGTCAAGGCGTCGCCGTGGGAGGCGGACATCCCGGCCTACCTGTTCCTCGGTGGGGTCGCCGCCGGATCATCGCTCGTGGCGGCCGGCGCCGATCTGACCGGACGGTCGACGCTGCGCCGCACCGGCCGGATCGGTGCGCTGGTCGGCATCGGATTGAGCTTCGCCGCCCTGGTCCACGATCTCGGCCGCCCGTCGCGTTTCGTGAACATGCTCCGGGTCGCCAAACCGACGTCGCCGATGTCGGTGGGCACCTGGGTGCTGACCGGGTACGGGCCCTTGGCGATGCTGGCCGGCGCCGCCGAACTGGCCCCCCTGGTCCGGGTCCTGCCGCGTCCGGTGGTCGGAATCGCCACGTTCCTGGCCCGGCCGGCCGGCATTGCAGCCGCGCTGCTGGCACCGGCGGTCGCGTCCTACACGGCCGTGCTGCTGTCCGACACGGCGACACCGAGTTGGCACGAGGCCTACCGCGAGATGCCATTCGTCTTCGTCGGGTCTGCGGCGGCCGCGGCCGGTGGTCTCGGCCTGCTCGGTGGCTCCGCGAAGGACGCCGGGCCGGCCCGGAAACTGGCCGTCGGCGGTGCGCTGCTGGAACTGGCGGCGGGCCGGGTGATGGAGAAGTCGATGGGCATCACGGCGGAGCCGTTGCACCAGGGCACTCCGGGAAAGCTGATGCGGGCCAGCCACCTGCTGACCGCCGTCGGCGCAGTGACGGCGGTGGTCGGTCGGCGCAGTCGGATCGCTTCTGCGGCGGCCGGTGTCGCACTGCTCGCCGGTTCGGCCTTCACCCGCTTCGGCATCTTCGACGCCGGCCAGGAGTCGGCCAGGGACCCCAAGTACACCGTCGTCCCGCAGCGTGAACGTCTCGAAGCCCGGAAGGCGGCGGCGGCCGCCCGGCGCTGACCGACGCATCCGCTGGACCCTGGGGTCGGCCCTGGCCGCTATCGGACGGTGATCGTCCGGTGGCTTGCCGGTGTACTCGCCACGAACTCGCCGATCACGGGCGCTCCGGGTATCTCGCCGGCCACGAGCAGTCCTCCACTGGTCTGTGCGTCGGCCAGCAGGAGCAGTTCGTCGTCGGAGACCTGCGAGTCCAGGAAGGGCCGGACCCAGTCGAGGTTGCGACGGGTTCCCCCGCTGACGAACCCGTCGCGCAACGCCTCCCGCGCGCCCTCCAGGTAGGGCACCGCGGCCGCCTCGATGTGCGCCTCCACGCCGGAGGCCCTTGCCATCTTGTGCAGGTGGCCGAGCAGTCCGAACCCGGTGACGTCGGTGGCCGCCACGATGCCGGCCGCCACCGCGTCAGCGCCCGCCGCGGCGTTGAGGGCCACCATAGAGGCCACGGCCTGGGGGAAGTGCTCTCCGGTCACCTTGTGCCGGTTGTTGAGCACCCCGACACCCAGCGGTTTGGTCAGGCTGATCGGCGTTCCGGCCCGGGCGGAGTCGTTGCGCAGCAGGTGTTCCGGGTCGACCAGCCCGGTCACCGCCATGCCGTAGAGCGGTTCCGGTGCGTCGATGCTGTGCCCGCCGCCCACGTGGCAGCCGGCCAGGCGTGCGATGTCGAGCCCACCCCGGAGCACCTCGCGGAGCAGTTCCAGCGGCAGCAGGTCCCGCGGCCAGCCGAGCAGATTGACCGCCACGATCGGGCGGCCACCCATCGCGTAGACGTCCGAGAGTGCGTTGGCGGCAGCGATCCGGCCCCAGTCGTAGGCGTCGTCGACGACCGGGGTGAAGAAGTCTGCCGTGTGCACGATCGCGGTGTGCGCGTCGATCCGCACGACCGCCGCGTCGTCACCGTCGTCCAGTCCGACCAGCAGGTCGGGCGACGGTGCACCGGTCAGGCCGCGGACGATCTCCTCCAGGTCGCCCGGTGGGATCTTGCAGGCGCAGCCACCGCCGTGTGCGAACTGGGTCAACCTGATCACGAGATCGGTAGCGGCAGAACCGACGGCGCGGAGTTGGCCGAGAGGGCGGGTCGATGGTGCGGTCATGCACCCGTTGTACCCCTGCAGAGCGTGGCCATGCGCCAATTTCGCCAATCGGGACCTCCGGGGCCTACGGTGGCAGGCGGAGGCGTAAAGGCGTCTGGTGGCCCTCCCGGTCTTCAAAACCGGTGGAGCCGAGTATCTCGGTTCGGCGGGTTCGATTCCCGTCCGCCTCCGCCGGCACATTCCTTCGATCGCGGGTCTGGGCCGGGTCCGCTCCGGCGAACGGTCGGACGCGGCAGACGACCGACGCAGCAGGCGGTCCGAGCGCGGTCGTCGATGGTCGGAGGCAGCAGCAGTGGCGAGGAACGGCGGCGACGTGGATCACCCGGTGAGTGCGGATCCGCGACGGTCGCTTCCGCGGACCGACGTGATCCTCGGCGATGCCCGGTTACGGGCGGCGACCGGCCGGTTGGGTACTGCGGTGGTGAAGAACGCCGTGGTCACCGCGCTGGCCGAAGCCCGGTCCGGCGCCCTCCCCATCGACGGGATCGCCGACCGGGCCCACGATCTGCTCCCCGCGCTGGCGACCGAGATGCGCGCGGTGATCAATGCCACCGGGGTGGTGCTGCACACCAACCTCGGTCGCGCCCCGCTGTCCGCCGCCGCCGTCGAGGCGATGGTGGCCGCCGCCGGGTACGTCGACGTGGAGTTCGACCTGGCCGACGGAAGTCGGGCCCGCCGCGGGCGGGGTGTGCTGTCGGCGCTGCGAGCCGCCGTGCCCGGCGCCGAGCAGGCGCTGGCGGTCAACAACGGCGCAGCCGCCCTGCTGTTGGCCGTCACCACGCTGGCGTCCGGGCGTGAAGTGGTGATCAGCCGGGGTGAGATGGTCGAGATCGGCGACAACTTCCGACTTCCCGACCTGATGACGGTGACCGGCGCGGTGATTCGCGAGGTCGGCACCACGAACCGGACCAGCCTTTCCGACTACGCCCGCGCCGTCGGCCCCGAGACCGGCTGCGTGGTGAAGATCCATCCCAGCAACTTTCTCATCACCGGGTTCACCTCGTCGGTGGGCGTGGCGGAACTGGCCACCCTCGGGGTCCCGGTGATCGCCGACGTCGGCAGTGGCCTGCTCCTGCCCGACCAGTTGTTGCCGGACGAGCCGGATGTCGCCGGTAGCCTGGGCGCCGGAGCCGACGTGGTGACCTGCAGCGGCGACAAACTGCTCGGTGGGCCGCAGACCGGTCTGATCTTCGGCCGGGCCGATCTGGTGGAGCGGATGAGAGCGCATCCGCTGGCCAGAGCGCTGCGCTGCGACAAGCTGACGCTGGCCGCCCTGGAGGCCACCCTGCGAGGACCGCGGACGCCGACTTCCGAGTCCCTGCATGCGGACCCGCAGCGGCTCCGGCAACGGTGCGACCTGCTGGCCGCCGCGCTGGGGGCGCAGGTGGTGCCCAGCCAGGGGACGGTCGGGGGCGGTGGTGCGCCGGGCGTTCCGCTTCCGGGGTGGGCGGTGGCGCTGGACAGCGCACTGGCGGCCGCGCTGCGCACCGGGCCGACGCCGGTGGTCGGTCGGGTCTCCGGTGGGCACCTGCTCCTCGATCTGCGATGCGTACCGCCGGCCGACGACGAACGGTTGCGTGATGCCGTGCTGCTGGCCCTCGGACCTCCCGCTGCGCAGCGCATCCCGTGATCCGGGCCCGGATCGACCCGGTCGCGGTCGCCTGATGTTCGTGATCGCCACGGCCGGCCACGTCGACCACGGGAAGTCGACCTTGGTGCGGGCGCTGACCGGAATGGAACCGGACCGGTGGGCCGAAGAACGTGCCCGCGGCATGACGATCGACCTCGGCTACGCCTGGACCACGTTGCCGCAGGGGCCGACCCTGGCCTTCGTCGACGTCCCGGGGCACGAACGATTCATCGGCAACATGCTGGCCGGCCTCGGCCCGGCACCGGCGGTGATGATGGTGGTCAGCGCCGACGAGGGTTGGCGCGCGCAGAGCGCGGAACATCTGGCCGCGATCGACGCGCTGGGTCTGCAGCACGGGGTACTGGCCGTCACCCGGTCCGACCTCGCCGATCCGGCAGCTGCGACAGCACAGGCGCTGCATCACATCGACGGGAGCACCCTTCGAGACGTCCGTGCGGTGGCCGTCTCCGGGATCACCGGGCTCGGGCTGCCCGCGTTGCGGCAGGCTCTGGCCGAACTCGTCGACCGGTTGCCGGCCCCGACGGTCGACGGGCGGGTGCGTCTCTGGGTCGACCGGGCGTTCACCATCAGAGGCAGTGGCACGGTGGTCACCGGGACGCTGGGCTCGGGCTCGCTCGAAGTCGGTGACACGTTGATGCTGCGTGATCGACCGGTGCGCATCAGGGGTCTGCAGAGCCTGGGTCGTCCGCAGCACCGGGTGCAGGCGGTGGCCAGGGTGGCGATCAACCTCAGAGGTGTGACGCCCCACGAGATCCGGCGAGGTGATCCGCTGATCACCCCGGACGCCTGGGCGAGCACGAATCTGGTGGAGGCCCGGATCCGGACGGAGGTCGACGCCCTCCCGGCCGAGGCGGTCCTGCACCTGGGCGCCGGCGCCTTCCCCGTGCACGTCCGGCCGATGGGCGCGGGCGTCGTCCGATTGACGCTGCCGGTCGCCCTCCCGCTGCAACCAGGGGATCGCGGCATCCTGCGCAACCCGGGTCTCGGGCGGCTCGAGGGCGGAGTCGAGATCCTCGACGTCGCACCACCCCTGCTGCAGCGGCGAGGAGCCGCCGGGCGGCGGGCCGCGCAGCTGTCCGCCGCAGATCAGGCGCAGGGGGTGGGCGAGCAGGTGGAGCGGCGAGGCGCCGTGCCGGTCGCCGAGATGGCCCGTCTGGGGGTCGACATCCAAGACCCAGCCGACGTTCTCCGGGTGGGTGACTGGTTGGTGTCCCCGTCGACCTGGCGTCGGTGGGCGTCGGATCTGACCGCTGCAGTCCAGCGCAATGATCTCGCCCACCCGCTGCAGCCCGGCCTCTCCCTGCCGAACGCCCGGCGGGCGGTCGACCTTCCCGATGGTTCCATGCTGAGAGAATTGGCGATCGCCGCGGGGCTGGAAATCGTCGGTCCGCGAGTGCAGCGGCCAGGTGCTGCGCCCTCGCTCGGGCCGGCCGAACGCGGCGTCAAGGAAATCGAGAAGACTTTGCTCGCCTCACCTTTCGCCGCCCCGGAGCGTCCGGATCTGGACCGGCTCGGCCTCGGCCGGGCGCAACTGGCGGCGGCCGAGAAGATCGGCCGGATCCTACGGCTCGGCGACGAGGTCGTCGTGCTGCCCGATGCTCCGGCCCGCGCGGTCGGACTCCTGGCCGCGCTGCCCCAGCCGTTCACCACCAGTCAGGCCAGGGCCGCGATGAGCACCACCAGACGCGTGGCCATCCCGCTGCTGGAGCATCTGGACCGGATCGGATGGACCAGGCAGCTGCAGCCGGGGCTGAGGACGCTGACGCCCTCGGCCCCGACCGTCAGCGTCTGACGTCCGCCGGCTGCCAGGTCACCGGAAGCCGCTGCTCCAGCCAACTCTCCACCCCACCGATCATGTCGGTAGCGCGGTGCAGTCCGATGGCCCTGAGCCCGGCGGCCGCCAACGAGGAGCTGTACCCCTGACGGCAGATGACGATGATCAGGGCGTCCTGATCGGCCTCCGGGATCCGGTCGGGGCTCGCCGGGTCCAGCCGCCACTCCAGTACGGTCCGGTCGATCACCAGCGCCCCGGACAGGTTGCCCTGCTCCGCGCGCTCCACGTAGGTGCGGGTGTCGATCACCAGGGCGCCGTCGGCCAGCGCGTCGAGCACCTCCCGGGGGGTCAGCCGCTGGAGCGATTCCCGTGCGCGGGCCAACGCACCGGCGATGCCGTCGCCGGTGCGCAGGAGACCCGTCGGGGAAGAGGCCACGTCAGCTCGCCACGCCGCGCAGCACCGCGACGGAACGGGCGGCCATCGGGAATTTCTCGCCGGTCCGCTCGGTACGGGCGTCGGCGTCCGACGCCTCGCCCAGGGCCGTGTAGATCTCCAGGACCCACTCGTCGCTGACCCCGATGTCGGGCAGCACGAAGTCGATCGGCTCGTAGTGGGCGTTGAACAGGACGAAGAACGAGTCGTCGACGATGTGCTCGCCGCGGTCGTCAGGCTCACGGATGGCCGCCCCGTTGAGGAAGACGGCGACCGATTTGATGTGGGCGGTGTCCCAGTCCTCGTCGCTCATCCAGTCGCCGCCCGGGGTGAACCAGCCGATGTCGCTCAGGCCGTCCGCCTTGAGCCCTCTGCCCCGGAAGTGCCTGCGCCGCTGGAAGATCGGGTGGGCATGACGAAGGGCGCCGAGGCGCTCCACGAAACTGGTCAGCTCGGTGAAGCCCTCGGCGCGACTCCAGTCGATCCAGGCCAGTTCGTTGTTCTGGGCGTAGACGTTGTTGTTGCCCTGCTGGGTGCGGCCCAGTTCGTCGCCGTGCAGGAGCATCGGGACGCCCTGGGACAGGAACAGGGTGGTGAGCATGTTGCGCTTCTGCTGCTCCCGCAGGGCGTTGACCTCGGGATCGTCGGTCTCGCCCTCGGCGCCGCAGTTCCACGACGAGTTGTTGCTCTCGCCGTCGTTGCCACCCTCGCCGTTGGCGTCGTTGTGCTTCTCGTTGTAGGACACCAGGTCGTGCATGGTGAACCCGTCATGGGCGGTGACGAAGTTGATCGAGGCGTAGGGGCGTCGCCCGTCCTGCTCGTAGAGATCCGCAGACCCGGTGAAACGGGAGGCGAACTCGCCGAGAGTGGCTTCCTCGCCGCGCCAGAAGTCGCGCACCGTGTCGCGGAACTTGCCGTTCCACTCCGTCCACAACGGCGGGAACCCGCCGACGTTGTAACCGTTCTCGCCGATGTCCCACGGTTCGGCGATGAGCTTGACCTGGCTGACGATCGGGTCCTGCTGGACCAGGTCGAAGAAGGCGGAGAGCCGGTCCACCTCGTGGAACTGGCGGGCCAGCGAACTGGCCAGGTCGAACCGGAAACCGTCGACATGCATGTCGGTCACCCAGTACCGCAGCGAATCCATGATCATGCTGCAGCACGTGGGGGTGCTTCATCAGCAGCGTGTTGCCGGTTCCGGTGGTGTCGTAGTAGTGACCGGCGTCGCCGTCCACCAGCCGGTAGTAAGCGGCATTGTCGATGCCGCGGAAGGAGAGCGTCGGGCCCAGCTGGTTGCCCTCGGCCGTGTGGTTGTAGACGACGTCCAGGATCACCTCCAGGCCCGCTTCGTGCAGCGCCTTGACGGTGGCCTTGAACTCCTGGACCTGCTGGCCGTTCTGGCCCTGCGAGCAGTAGTCGTTGTGAGGGGCGAAGAACCCGATGGTGTTGTAGCCCCAGTAGTTCCGCTGTCCGCGGTCGGCCAGGTGGCTGTCGTGCACGAACTGGTGCACTGGCATCAACTCGACGGCGGTGATGCCCAGCTTCCTGTAGTGCTCGATCATCACCGGGTGGGAGATGGCCGCGTAGGTCCCCCGGATGTCCTCGGGGATGTCAGGGTGCGTCTGGGTGAGTCCCTTGACGTGGGCCTCGTAGATGACCGTGTTCTGGTACGGCGTCCGCGGCGGCCGGTCGTTCTCCCAATCGAAGAACGGGCTGATCACCACCGACTTGCTCATGTGCGGGGCGGAGTCCTCCTCGTTCAACGAGTCCTCCTCCCCCCACGTGTAGGAGAAGCACGCCTGGGCCCAGTCGATGTCGCCCTCGATGGCTTTCGCGTAGGGGTCGAGCAGCAGCTTGCTCGGGTTGCAGCGATGGCCGTTCTCGGGCTCGTAGGGGCCGTGCACCCGGAAGCCGTAGCGCTGACCGGGACCCACGTGCGGCAGATACCCGTGCCAGACGAAGGCATCACGCTCGGTCAGGTCGTACTTCGTCTCCTGGCCGGCTTCGTCGAACAGGCAGAGTTCCACCCGGTTCGCCACCTCGGAGAAGAGCGAGAAGTTGGTCCCGGTGCCGTTGTAGGTCGCGCCGAGGGGGTAGGCCGTACCCGGCCAGACGCGGGCGGTGGCGTTCATGCGGCGACGACCGGGTCGACGAGCGAGAGGGACGCGGACGGACGACGTACTTCGGTGTTCAAGGCAGCTCCCGGCGTAAAGATTGATGACGATCCACCATCAGGAATACCCCGCGGGGACCGGGGCCAAGCATCAGCCATGGTTCGGCGGCGCCACCGGAGGCGGGGCCCCCTGCAGCAGCAGCTTGCGCCCGAGGTCCAGGTCGTCGTCCGCTTCGCTGGTCAGCACACCGACGGTGACGCCGTCGCGGGCGTACCACACCGTCAGCCCGCCGCCCTCGTGGTGCACCGGGATCGCCTCGTCGAAGCCGTCGGCCCAGGCGGCGTACTTGAGCAGGTGATGGCCGATCAGCGAGAAGAACCCCAGCGGCTCGGCCCAGTGCGCCTCGCCGCCCGCGGCGACCGTCCCGGCGACCTCGCCCATCCGCTCGGCGGCGTTCCAGTGCTCGACGGCGAGATGACGACCGGCCGCGGTGTTCATGGCCAGGGCGACGTCGCCCACGGCGAACAGCCCGGGGACGGAGGTGCGCATCTGCTCGTCGACCACGACGCGACCCTCCCGCACCTCGGCGCCGGCCTGCTCGGCCAGTTCGGTACGCAGCGTGACGCCGGTCGCATTCAGCACCAGATCGGCGGCCAGCTCGGTGCCGTCGGTCAGCCTGACGACGTGACCGGCCTCGATCTCCCGCACACCGGTGTTGTGGTGCATCCGAACGCCGGCGTCCTCCAGCCAGCCGGAGATCAGTGACGAGGCGTCAGGGCCGAGCCGCTTCTCCTGCGGTCCGGACGAGGTCGAGACCAGGGTGACGGCGATGCCGCGCACGGCCAGGGAGGCGGAGGCCTCGCATCCGATGAATCCCGAACCGATGACCACGGCGGTGGTTGCGCTCTGGGCGGCATCCCGCAGTTCCCGGGCCTCGGACAGGAATCGGAGTCCGGTGGCCGTGTCCCCGCCGGGAACGTCGAGGGGGGTCGGTGCGCTGCCGGTGGCGAGAATGCAGTGCCGGTAGGTGATCTCGCGACCTGATCGGGTGTGCAGCATTCGTTTCGCGGTATCGATCGAGGTCACCGCATCGTCGAGCAGGAGTTCGTTGTCGCCCCCGGTGTAGAAGTCCGCCGGGTCCATCGCCAGCTGGTCGGAGCCCGACTCGCCGCGCAGGAAATCCTTGGACAGGGGCGGCCGTCGATAAGGCGCCGTGTCGTCCTCGCTGATCAGGATGACCGGCCCCGGTCCGCCTGCCTTCAGGTAGGCGCTGAACGCCGAATGGCCGGCGTGTCCACCGCCGACGACGACGAGGTCGGCAACGGTCTGCTGGGTCGAGGACGGCTGGGTCGAGGACTGCTGATCAACTGACATGTTCGCTTGGTTCCCTGTGTCGGTGGTTTGAACGCCCCGGGACGGAAACTGGTATGCATCAGCTCATGACGCAACGAGTCGCCGAGGCGATCCTGTTCGACCTGGACGGTACCCTCGTCGATTCTGCAGCGAGCGTGGAGCGGAACTGGCGGCGCCTGGCCGCGGAGATCGGCCGTCCCTACGCGGAGATCGAGCCGTTCATCCACGGTATTCCCGGCAAGCAGGCACTGCGCATGATCGACCCGGACATGTCCGACGACGTGGTGGAGGAACTGAACGAGATGATGGTCGTCGGCGAGTCCACCGACACCCAGGACTGCATCCCGCTGCCCGGTGCCCTCACTGCGCTGGACGTCCTGCCGACTACGCGCTGGGCGATCGTGACGAGCGGGAGCCGCCGTCTGGCGACGGCCCGGATCGCCGCGGCGGGGCTGCCGATGCCGCGGTTCCTGATCACCGCAGACGATGTCCTGCAGGGCAAACCCGATCCCGCGCCGTATCTACTGGCGGCGTCCAGGGTCGGCCGTGAGCCGGGTCGGTGCCTGGTGTTCGAGGACGCCCCGGCCGGGGTCGCCTCGGCCCGGTCGGCCGGGATTCCGGTGATCGGGCTGCTCACCACCCATCGCGGGCTCGGCGTGACCTCGATCGCGAACCTCTCGCAGGTCGAGTTCTCGGCGGACCGGCGCGGCGTCATCGTCACCTATTGAGTCAGCGTCGGTCCCGGGTCACCGTCAGTCGTCGATCCCGCGGGCGATCAGCGCGTCTCCCATGGCGTCCGCCGACCGGAGAGCTCTGACCACCACCGGCACGACCAGGGCGACCACCGAGAATCCCAGGCCCCTGGCCTTGCGTGCCTGCGAGACCTCGTCCACGATGCCGGCGACCAGCGGAATGCAGCGGATCGTCATGGCCAGGACGAGTCCGACCCGGTCGGCGTCCAGCCCCCACCTCGTGAACGGGCGGAGCAGGCGCTGGCAGACGTCGAGGATCTCCGTCACCCGGGTGGTGAGGGTGACCAGGGTGGCGATGGCCATCGAGATCAGCAGACCACCGCAGACGACCACGGCTGCCTGCCAACCGCTCAGAACCACCTGTAGGACGGCGACGATCAGCAGCAACCATCGCAGCGGCCACAGCTGACGCAGCACGACGCGCGCCGGAATCCCGGCCCTCACGTAGACCGCGGCCACGATCGCCGCGGCCACACCGATCTCCCAGGGACGGTGCAGAGCCACCAGGCCGATGATCCCGGCGAACATCGCGAACAGCTTCCAGCCGGCCGGAAGACGATGCAGCACCGAGGTTCCCGGGCGGTACAGACCGATCGTCGTCATCGCGTCGTCATCATCCCAACATCGCCTCGTACCGTGCGGTGGTCTGGGCCGGCGTGCCGTCTGCGACGATCCGACCGGCCTCGACCAGCAGTACCCGGTCGAACCCGGCCAGCAGGTGCAGGTGATGGGTGACCAGGATCAGTTGCTCGTCGAGCGAGGCCAGCAGGTCCGAGACCATCCGGGCGTTGCGCAGGTCCAGCAGGGTGGTCGGCTCGTCGGCGACGACGAGGGCGGGCCGCCGGATCAGCACGGCGGCCAGCGCCAGCAACTGCTTCTGTCCGCCGGACAGGAGATGGGTCGGGTGGTCGGCGTGCGCCGTCAGATCGAAACGGGACAGCGATTCGGTGACGCGCGCGGCGATCTCGGCGCGGCTCAGTCCCGATTTGCGCAGGGAGAAGGCGACATCCTCGGCGACGGTGGGCATCACGATCTGGTTGTCGGGGTCGGTGAAGACGAAACCGACCCGCTTCCTGACCTCGCGGCCCTGCCGGATGGAGTCCAGTCCGTCGACGCTGACGTGCCCGGAGGACGGTTCGACCAGGCCGTTGATCATCCGGGCCAGGGTCGATTTGCCGGAGCCGTTGGCCCCCACGATGCCGATCCGCTGCTCGGTGAGCAGCAGGTCGACGCCCGACAGCACCACCCGGTCGCCGTACCGGTGATGAACTGCGGTGAAGCGGATCTCGCTCATCCCGCCGCTCCGGTCATCCGGCATCCCGGATCATCCTGCACCGGACGCCGGATCGCGCTCGAGCAGCATCGCGATGCCCTGGCCGCCGCCGATGGCACACGCGGCCAGGCCGAGACGGGAGCCGCCCGGGCGGGACATCCTGGCGATCAGCCGGACCAGCAGGATCGCTCCGGACGCTGCCCAGGGGTGTCCCATTCCGATCGCGCCGCCGTCGCTGCAGACCACCTCGGCGTCCAGGGCCAGCCCGTCGATGGCCGCGAGTGCCACCGCGGCGAACGCCTCGGTGATCTCCACTGCTCCGATGTCCCGGACAGCAATCCCGTGGTCGGCGATACCCCTGCCCGCCAACAGTTTGCGGACCGAGGTGGCGATCGCCAGCCCGGGCAGTGCCGGATCTCCACCGGTCACGGCCGCCCCGAGGATTCGGGTACCGGACATCCCCGCCCGGTGGGCCAGCGCGGCGGTCGTCACGCTCACCACCGCGGCCCCGTCCGAGACCCCGGAGGAATTTCCGGCCGTGACGGTACCGCCGGGCCGAAAGGCCGGCCGGAGCCGCCCGAGTCGGTGGACCGTCAGACCGGTCCGGGGCCGTTCGTCCGCGAAGATCCCGGCCACGGGGAGGATCTCCGCCGCGAAGACGCCGGACGCCACCGAAGCTGCGGCCAACGCATGGGATCGGGCGGCATAGTCGTCCTGACGCGCGCGGGAGATCCCCAGGCGCAGTGCGAGATCCTCTGCGGCGCAACCCATGTCCGGGTCGGCAAATCCTTCCGGCGCAAAAGGCGCGCGGGTGTACCTGACGGCCGGTGTTCCGTCGCTCGGCGGCCGAGTGCGCCAGACCGCGGTCGAGGCCGACTCCACCCCACCGGCCAGGACCAGTTCGGCATCGCCGGCCCTGACCCGGGAGGCGGCCTGCAGAACGGCATCGAGCCCGGACCCGCACTGGCGATCCACGGTGACCGCCGGCACGTCGACGCCCAACCCGGCGGCCAACGCGGCGACCCTGGCCACATCGCCGCCCGCCCCCATGCAGTTGCCGAGGATGACGTCGTCGACGGGCAGACCCAGGGCGGCGCACGAGGCGAAGGCCTCGGCGAGCAGAGGCGCCGCGAGGTCGGTGGTGCCGAGCTTCGAGAAGGCGTGCCCGGCGGTGCCGACCGCCGTCCGCCTCGACGTCACGATGACCGGAACGTGTCCTGGGGTCGACATCGTCAGGGGCACGGGTGCTCACGGTACCCACGGCCGCCGCAGCCGTCGAACGAGGCCGCGATCGTCTGGCGGGCGACCTTCCCGCCGTCGGTCCGGGGCAGCGCGCCGACCGTGCGCCAGCGGCGGGGGAGCGCGGCACCGGTGAGCATCGACCGGGCCGACCGTCTGACCTGCGCCAGGTCCATTCCGTCGGCCAGGACGACGACCGCCGTCACCACCTGACCCAGTCGGCGGTGGTCGGTCCCGACGACGGCCACCTCCCGCACGCCCGGCACCCCGGACAGCACTGCCTCGACATCCTCCACCAGGACGGTGTGGCCGCCGGTGGACACGGCGGATTCACCCCGGCCGCGGACGAGGATCGCGCCGTCGTCGGCGATCTCGGCCAGGTCGCCCACCGTGACGAACCCGTCCGCGGAGCGGCGGAGGTCCGGACCGGAACCGAGCCGTCCGAGGGCCAGATACGGCGATCGCGCCCACACCTCGCCGTCGGTGACCCGGACGTCGACCCCCGGAAATGCCCGCAGCGGCTGCGGTGCCACCCGCGCGGCCACGAACGACAGCTCGGCGGCGCCGTAGTACTCGACGAGACGGACCCCGAGACCGGCCGCCCGGTGCGCCAGACCTGACGGCATCAGCGCGCCGGCCACCACGGCGACCCGCAATTTCGGTGGAGCGTCCAACAGCAGGTCGGCCAGTACCGTCGGGACGGCGTGCACGGCGGTGGCGACCGACGGATCGTCGGTGAGATGCCCTCCCAGCCAAAGGGTGTGGATAGCGGCGAAGAGGTGCAACGTCGAGTGCAGCGGGCCGGTGAGGAGCACCGTGTCGGTCCGGGTGAGGCCCGTCAGCGCGGCCAGCGGCTCGAACGAGGTCGACCACGAAGCCGCCGTCCGGGCGACCAGACGCGGGCGCCCGGAGGTGCCGGACGTCATCACCACCAGGAAGGTCCCCGGGCTCAGGGCAGGCAATGGCGGCAGCTCGGTGTCCGGAGCGCGGACCAGGACCGGCACCCCGCGGACCGCTGCGGCGAAGATCGTCGCCATGGTGTCGACGACGTCGAGTCCGGCCAGGTCGATCGGTCCGGCCCCCGGCGGTGCGGATGACGCGACGGTGTCGATGGATGACGCGAGGTCCTGCAGGTTCCGGTAGGTCAGCGTGCGGCCACCGACACTGATCGCCGGCCGGCCCCCTTCGGCGCCGAGCGTGAAACCCCCGGCCACGGGCCCTTCAGCCAACAGAGCCGGTGCGCTGCGCGACCGGACGCGGTGCACGAGTCCTGATCAGCCCCGGGTAGGAGCGGTGGACCTGCTTCGCGACCAGCGCGGTGATGACCACCTTGACCGCATCACCCGGCAGGAAGGCCAGGTTCGCGTGGGTGGCGGCGGCCAGCGACAGGTGCAACTTGAGCGCCAGCACCGGGATTCCGATGCAGTAGATGACGACCATGCCCCCGGCGGCCGTCACCAGGATGCCGAGCCACAGGCGGTACCGCGGCAGGATCCAACCGGTCAGCAGCCCGATCAGTGCGACTCCCGGCAGCCAGCCCCAGAGGAAACCCGTCGAGACCGAGGACAGGAACCAGTGCGGGCCGCCACGGCCCCCGGCCAGCAGCGGCAGCCCGGCGAACGTCAGAACCTCGAAGGTCAGCACGGCCAGGAAACCCTTGCGAGCACCCAGGATCGCCCCGGCCAGCATCACCCCGAGGGTCTGCAAGGTGATCGGCACGCCCTCGGCGAACGGGAGGTTGATCGTGCCAGGGAGCCCGAAAGCCGCGATCAGTGCGGCGAAGATGGCGATCTGGGCAAGGTCACGAGCGGTACTCCGGCGGCTGGCCACGATGCACTCCTAGGGATCGTCCGGCCCGGGCGACTGCCTGATCGGGCCGGCTGGGCACGTGCCCGGGTGAGCAGAGGATACCCAGGGCTGGGGCACGATGTTGTCCATGAGCGTCCCGTCCCCCGAGATCGTCTCGCTGGAGGTCCCCGGATACCAGGACGTGCCGATCGCCGTCCGGATCCGGCCCGGTGACGCGGCGGTCCCGGTACTGCTGGTGCACGGCTTCGGCTCCAACGGCAGAGCCAACTGGTCGGCGACCGGGTGGTTGGACAACCTGGAGCGGGCCGGGCTGACGAGCGTCACCGTCGATCTGCGTGGTCACGGACTGTCGGGCAGACCTCACGAGCCGGAGGCCTACCGACTTCCCATCCTGGTGGCCGACCTGCGTTGCGCGATCGGTGCCCTGGCCGAGGTACTCGGCCCGGTACCCCGGATCGATCTCGTCGGGTATTCGATGGGTGGACGGATGGTGGCCGAGCTGATCGCGACGGCGACGGGCTCGGGCCTGGGGGCTGACCTGCGGGCCTGGGGCCCGCAACTCCCGTCCGTGCGGCGGGCCGTGATCGGCGGTTACGACGGCCGGCCCCTGTTCGAAGGGCTGGTACCGGCCGAGTTCGCCGCTGCACTGGCCGGTGCCCCTGGACCGGACACGCACAGTCGGCGGATCGCCGCGATCGCGACGGCCACCCGTGGGAACGACCTGGCGGCGATGTCCGCGCTGGTCATCGGTCTCGGGCAGGCTTCGACGGCGCTGCCGCCCTGGGCCGTCGCCGCGCCGACGCTGGTGGTGGCCGGGGATCGCGATGCGATCACCGACGGCACCAGGACGTGGGCCGCCGGTCTGCCCGACGGACGGCACCTGGAACTGCACGGGCGCAACCACATCAGTGCGATCACCTCGTCGGTGTTCCGGTCCGCGGCGACCGAGTTCCTGACGGCGGCGGACGTCTGACCCCGTTGCTTCCAGGTATCGACTTCTTCCAGGTGTCCCACTACTTCCAGGTGTCGAACGGCCGGTCCAGGGTCCACTTCGGTCCGAGGCCGAGGATGCCGCCGCCGGTCGCGCTGCCGTTCGTGTTCTGCCGGGTCAGGACCCGGTAGTCGCCGTTGGCCGGGTTCGAGAGCGCCTCGAATTCGGCGACCGTCCACCCCATCAGCGCCATGCAGGCCAGTCGCATCGCCAACCCGTGGGTGACCAGCAGGACAGTCCGGCCGTGCTCGCGGGCCGCATCGGCCCAGGGCGAGGTCAGCCCCGTCAGGAAGCCGGTCAGCCGGTCGTAGACGTCGGCCCCGGACTCGCCGGATGCCAGCCGGTAGAAGAAGTGGCCGAAGGCATCCCGTTCCCGCCGCTGCCGGACCTGGGTGGACGGGTCCTGCAAATTGCCCCAGTCCTGTTCGCGCAGGCGGGGTTCCTCCCGGATCCGGCGCACCCTGGCACCGAGCTCCAGATGTTCCAGGGTCTGCCAGGTGCGCCGGTAGGGGCTGACGAACACGTCGATACTCTGGTCTCCCAACAGTTCCCGGAGCCGGGCTCCGGTCGCCTGCGACTGCCGGACCCCGTTCGGGGTGAGATCCATCGTGTGGTCGGGGATGCGGCAGAAGGCGGACTCGTCGACGTTGCCGACGGATTCGCCGTGCCGGATCAGGATCAGGCGCATGGATTCGATCCTGCCTCACCCCCGGGTGCCCGGACGCGGGCGCACCGCTGGTGGCGACGATGGCTACTCTCCTTGCGAACAGGTTCGTCCTCGGCTCGGGGACGGCTTCGCAACGGGAGGTCCCAGCATGCCCACCATCACGCCCCACGCCGGCCGAGCGCTCATCGTCTCGATCACCGATCAGCTCGTGCACGGTGAGGGTGACAACGGGGCCGGCGCGCTGGTCACGGAACTGCTGACCGAAGCCGGTTTCGTCGTCGATGGTTCGGTCGCGGTGCCCTCCGATGCGGTGGACATCCGCAATGCGCTGAATACCGCGGTGATCGGGGGCGTCGACCTGGTGGTGACCGTCGGCGGAACCGGAATCTCGCCCCGGGACGTCACTCCCGACGTCACCGGTGAGGTGCTGGACCGCGAACTGCCAGGCATCGCGCAGGCCCTGCGCTGGTCCGGGATGGCCGCCGGGGTCGTCGATGCCGTCGTCTCGCGCGGCCTGGTCGGTGTGTCCGGCTCGACGATGGTGGCCAACGTCGCCGGCTCACGTCAGGCCATCCGGGACGGACTGGCCACGCTGATCCCGCTCGCCGTGCACGTGATCGGGGAGCTCTCCGACCCGGAGATCTGACCCGTGACAGGCTCTGAATCGATCGATGTGCCGGACGACCCCGCTCCGGAGGTCAGCCGGTCCGGGGACGCGGGTCCCGCAGTCGAGCGGGCGGTGCCCGACCGCAGACTGCTGGACGAGATCTTCGGGGATGTGTTGCCGGACACCACCAATGACGAACGTGACGCCGGCTCCGGCAGTGGCTCGTACAGCGAGCAGTGGTACCGGGAGAACCGGCCGCCCCACCACGGTTGACCCGGCTGACGGCCCGTGCGGGTCAGACCTGGCGCTGGGTCTTCAGCAGATCGCGGATCTCGACCAGCAGTTCCAGTTCGGTCGGATCGGCGGCGACCTGCACCTCGCCGCGCTTGCGCCGCTCGGAGATCTTGTTCATCGGAACGACGAAGACGAAGTACACGACGGCCGCGGTGATGACGAAGGTGATGGCCGCCGTGATCACGGCCCCGAAGTCGATCAGCGTCGCCGAGTTGCCGGTGACCAGGTAGAAGGCCAGACCGTTGGCGCTGTGGCCGCCGAAAGCCGCGATGATGGGCTGGATGATCGACTTCGTGAACGCGGCCACCAGCGCAGTGAACGCCGTGCCGATGACGACCGCGATGGCCAGTTCGACGATGTTGCCGCGGAGGATGAAGTCCTTGAAGCCTTTGAGCACGGAATCTCCCTGACTGTGGGCGCCTGCCCGGCACCGGATGGCGCAGAACTGCTCCTGCTGGACGCGGCGGACACTACCCTGCGGTGATCAGCCGGAGAAGGACCGATGCACCGGTTTCGCCCGTGCTGCAACGCGCTTCATGCGGTTGCGAACCGGAGGGCCACCGTTCCGACGACTCCGGCCGCGGTGATCCGGTCGGCCGTGGCGGTCGGGACGGCGAGCACCACCAGGCGGGTGGTGCGATCCTTCGACGCGGGCGGGATGGTCAGCACGACCGCGTCCGGAGCCAGCAGGGTGGCTTGCCCGTTCTGGGCGACGGCCAGCACCGCGACGTGGACGCCCGGGGTCAGCAGGTCGACGGTGCCGGGATCGGCGGGCCGTACCGGGACGGCGACCCGGCCGGGGCCGGGATCCGGCCGCCCGGAGGTGACCAGCCGCAGGTCGGTGAGGATCTCCCCCCTCCGCACCGGGGACGACAGGACCCGGCCGACCGCTTGAGCCGCGGTGCGCAGGGCGCCGTCCGGGATCGCGTTCAGCGAGACGACGACCAGATCCGACGGCCCGATGGTGGCGCCCGTCGGGAGGTCGCGGCTGACGGCCAGCACCCTCGTCCCGGGCGGCTGTACCGGATCGCCGATGAGCGCGAGGAGACCGGCGGTGATCAGCAGCAGCGCGGCCAGGGCGCGGCGGAAGTTCCGGGAGCAACGCCCACCGCGTCGTCGCCCGAGGGCAGCGGTGGCCAGTCGGTCCGGCCAGCGCGGCTGGAGGTCGGCGGCCCGGTCGACCCTGCGCGTGGCATCCATCCGCACGACGCTAGGCGGCCGGTTCCAGGTGCGCACACCGGAAGGCCCGGATGTGGATGAACCGGGGTATGGGGACAACCTCGGCGGCTGCCGGGACCGGGGACGCCCCTCGCGAGGAGCCGCCCGCCGGACCTATTTGGACTTGGCCGGTGCCGTCGACTTGGCGGTCTTGGAACTGGACGATCCGTTGCCCGACGAGCCGTTGGAACCCGAGCCGTTGGAACTCGAGCTGCTGGAACTCGAGCTGCCGGAGCCGGAACCCGAGCTGGAACTGCCGGAACCGTTGGAAGCGGAGGAGGAAGTCGAGGAAGAGCCGGAGTCGCCGGATTTCGCCGTCGAGCCGGCCGACTCCTTGGCCGGGGTCTTGCCGGAATCGGTGGAGGCCGAGGATTCGGACTTGTCACCGCCGCTGACTGCGCTGACGGCCCCCGCCCGCGAGTCGGTGCGGTAGAAACCGCTGCCCTTGAAGACGACGCCGACCGATCCGTAGACCTTGCGCAGCTTGCCGCCGCAGACCGGACAGACCGTCAGCGATGCGTCGGAGAAGGCCTGGACCTGCTCGAAGCGGTTGTCGCACTCGGTACAGGCGTATTGGTACGTGGGCACGCATTCCTCCGACGGTCACCCCGTGGCGCACGGCTCGCGAGGTACTGACTGTGCATCTGTCTGTGGGTGTTGATGGCGCTGGTTGGCACTCTACCGCTGAGACTGCCAGTTCGATGATGCTCCGACAGGGCAGGGCGGTGCAAACGACCCC
This sequence comes from Nakamurella sp. PAMC28650, assembly GCF_014303395.1. Classification (GTDB taxonomy): domain Bacteria; phylum Actinomycetota; class Actinomycetes; order Mycobacteriales; family Nakamurellaceae; genus Nakamurella. Next base: position 5,339,933 of record NZ_CP060298.1, on the reverse strand, counting down.
CTCGTCAACTGCGAAAACGGTGGATTCCACCGGTGGGCTGAACCGCTGACGTGACGGCTCGGTCGTGCGCGCCGGTAGGCACGACGTCCAGAAGTTCGCCGTCGAACAGGACGGCTACCAGCTCACGGTCACGATGGTGGTCCGAGAGCAGGGCCAGCGTCCGGTCGTAGTGGCCGCCGCCCCGGCCCAGGCGTGCGCCCGTCCGATCCACGGCCAGAGCCGGCACCAGGACGGCATCGGCCGACGACGCCGCGCCGGGTCCGAGCCTTGGTCCGACAGGTTCGGCGATGCCGAATGCTCCGGGGGCGGACGGTGACGGGTAGGAGCACCAGTCCAGCGGGGCATCTGGCGCGATGACCGGCACCAGCACGGCGCAGCCCGCCGCGACCAGATGGTCCAGCAGGTCGGTGCGCAGCGGCTCGCTGTCCAGCGGGAGGTAACCGCAGACGGTGCGGGCGCCGGCCAGCAAAGTGCGCAGATGTGCGGCATTCGCGCGGGCGGCGGCCGCACGGTCGGCGCCAGAGCGCTGCCGTCGGGCGGCGATGAGCGTCGCGCGCAACCGGTCCTTCGCCGGCGCCGGATCCGGGATCGGCTGGTTCACCCGTTCAATCTAGGGCGAGCACGGCAGAACGAGGACCGAGCCGGCAGGACCCGCCCGGTGGTGTCTGCGGCCCGCCGCAGCAGCGAGACAGTAGCGTTACCGGACATGACCCCGGATCCGCCGACGACGCCGCACGCCAGGGCCTGCCCGACCGCCGCTGGACCCACCGCGGCTCCACCGATCGCCGCTCCACCGACTGCCGCTCCACGGAATCGGGAGATGTGATGCGTTCGGTCACGGAACAACTCGACCTGGTGCTGGCCGCCGCGTTGACCCCACCGCCGGTGCGGGTGGCCATCTCGGAGGCCCAGGGCCTGCTGTGCGCCGAGGAGGTCGTCGCCTCGGCGGCCCTTCCGGCCTTCGACCAGGCGGCCGTCGACGGGTACGCAGTCCGCTCAGTCGACGTCCACGGAGCGTCGCCCGTCAACCCGATCGCCCTGCCGGTCGTCGGCGAGATCGATGCCGGTACCCGCACCGCCTCCCGCCTGCAGCCGCACCAGTGCGTCTACGTCGCCACCGGCGCCCCGCTGCCGACGATCGCCGACGCGGTGGTGCCGCGGTCGGCCACCGAGCGTGCCGGGGCCAGGGTCAACGTGACCAGGTCGGTCACGTCGGGCCAGTACGTCCGCCGCACGGGTGAGGACGTCCAGCCGGGTGACGTCGCGGTCCGTTCGGGAGCGTTCATCGGGTCCGCCCAGGTGGGTCTGCTCGCTGCGGTCGGGCGCGACAAGGTACTGGTGCACCCGAAACCGCGCCTGTCGATCATCTCGGTCGGCGACGAGTTGGTCGACGTCTCGCGTTCTCCGGGACCCGGCCAGGTCTACGACGTCAACTCGTTCGCCCTGGCCGCGGCGGCCCGCGACGCCGGCGCCGAGGTCAATCGCGTCGGTATCGCGCCGCGCGATCCGCGGAAGCTGCGGGAACTCGTCGAGGCCCGGCTGCTGGTCTCCGAATGCGTGGTGATCTCCGGTGCGGCCGGTGGTCACAGCGCCGAGCTGGTCGTCGAGGCGCTGTCCGATCTGGGGGAGCTCGACCTCACCCGGGTCGCCATGCAGCCCGGTTCTGCCCAGGGTTTCGGGCGGCTCGGACCGGATTCCGTCCCGACGTTCCTGCTGCCCATCAACCCGGTCTCGGCTTTGGTCGTGTTCGAGGTGATGGTCCGCCCGGTGCTGCGCGTCATGCTGGGTCGGCGGAACCCCTACCGTCGCACGGTGACCGCCCGCACCCTGGAACCGATCAGTTCTCCCGTCGGCCGGCGCCAGTTCCTGCGTGGCCAGCTGATGCGTGACGAGGACGACGAATATCTGGTCCACGTGTTGGGCGGCGGAGGCACCCACCTGCTGGCCTCGCTGGCGGAGGCCAACTGCCTGGTGCTGATCGACGAGGAGGCGACCGACATCCCGGTCGGTACCTCGGTTTCCGTTTCCTTTCTCGCGCAACGCGCGTGAGTCCCGGTGATGGCTGACGGGTGGCCGCCCGGCGGTCGGCACCCCGGGTGGCCGACCAGGCTCGGTCCGGTGTCGATCAGGGCGGGCTCGGTGGAACTGCGACCGCTCCGCCGGTCGGATGGCGATCGCTGGCAGCGCATCCGCATCCGTGACGAGAGCGGGATCGCGCCATGGGATGCCACCAGCAGTCTTTCCTGGGCGGACCGGCACAACCGCGCCCAATGGCACTCGCACCGCTCGCTGCTGATCTCCGCGGCCCGCCGCGGCGAAGTGTTGCCGTTCGTGATCACGCTCGGCGGCGAATTCGTCGGGCAGATCACCATCGGCGGAATCCAGAGGGGCGCACTGCGTTCGGCCTGGGTCGGCTACTGGGTGGACTCGACGAAGCAGGGACGCGGCGTGGCCACCACTGCGCTCGCGCTGGCCGTCGGTCACGCGCTCGGACCGGTCGGACTGCACCGGGTGGAGGCCACCATCGCGCCCGAGAACGTTTCCAGCCAGCGGGTTGTCGCTCATCTCGGATTCCGGCAGGAGGGCCTGCTGCAGCGCTATCTCGATATCAACGGCGCGTGGCGAGATCACCTGCTGTTCGCGATGACCAGGGAAGAAGTGCCCGGCGGGACGGCAGAGTTGTTGCTGCGCGTCTCGCCTCGGCTCGGCCCGGACGGGTTTCCCCTGCGCTGACCCCAGCACGCTCGAGTCCCGATCTCGAGTCTGGATGCAGGCTTGACCGGCCAGTCGGGTGATTGCCGCGGGCGTGTCCTCCGGGTTTGGGCGGGGATCGGTCGCTAGCGTGAGCGCAAGGTCAGCCGGCGCGTTCGTCGATCCGGTTGCCGCACCCGATTTGTGAGAGGAGGCCGTGATGTCCATACCCACGTCGCTGATCTTCGTGGTCCTCGTCGCTGCCTGGCTCACGGTGCTGGTACCGATGGTCGCTCGTCGCCGCGAGGCGGTCCCGGAGGTCGAGGTCGACAGTGGAACGTTCCGCGTTCTGCGCCGTGCGTCCGCGTCGATCCGGCGCCGGCCGAAGTTCGGTCGCCGCGACGACCTGGACGACGCCGAGTACGCCGAAGATCCGCATTCGCCGGAAGAGCTCGATGCCACCGGAGCTCTCACCGACGAGGAATTGGACGAGGAACTGCTCGACAACGAGGATGACGACCTGTCGGACGAGGAGTTCGAGGAGACCCGGTACGAAGAAGTGCGGTACGAAGAAGTGCGGTACGAGGAGACCCGTTACGAGGAGGTCGACGACGTCCGGTACGAGCCGGCCGAATCCGAGCCGGCGCCCCTGCAGGCCGGCGGAGGCCGCTCGAAGGGCGCGCTGCCGTGGCGTCGGTCCCGGCCCGAGGTGTTCGCCGAGGCCGAGACCTCCGGTCCCGATTCCGGAGTCGATGACATCCCGGTCCACCAGGCGCCGGTGCGCGAGGCCGAGTACGCCTACGCTGCGCCGCGTTCGGAAGAGTTCGAGGGCCAGAGCGTGCGCGCTCGGCGCGATCCGCTGGAAGGTGTCGACGAGGCCCAGTTGCGGCCTGTCCCGCGCCGGCACGGCCGCGGCGGATACGACCCGGACGCGGCCGAACTGGCCAGGGCCTATCGTTACTCCCGCCGCCGCCGGGTCACCGTCATTCTCCTGTTGGCCACCATCGCCTCCTCGGTCGCGGCGTATCTGTTCCAGCCGGTGTTGTGGAGCGGGACCGTCGTTTTCGGCCTGCTACTGGTCGCCTACCTGGGCTACCTCCGTCGTCAGGTGCGGATCGAGAACGACATCCAGCAGCGACGCCTGACCCGATTGCGTCGTGCCCGCCAGATCCGTCCGGAATACCACCTCGATCAGGTGGAGGAGCCGGTCACCGGGAGCGGATTCGGACGACGGGATCTCGTGGCCTCGCAGGTTCCGCCGTCCGGTTACCGACGCGGCCGCGAGATCGTGGATCTCGAGGACGACGATCCGTCGTTCGACGATCTGGACTACTACCAGCCCATCCAATACCGACGCGCCTCCGGACAGTGATCCCGGGCGGCCCACCGCCTGAGCCGGTCGAGACGACCAGGGAGAGCCCATGACGCCGCCTGATCGGGAGCACCATCGGCAGTCCGCCTGGGCCATCCGATTCGACTGGGGTCTGCCCGGCTCGGTGGCCATTGCGCAGGGCGCGGCTGCGGTCGTCGTGGTCGACGTTTTGTCGTTCACCACCACCTTGTCCGTCGCCGTCGACGAAGGCGTGGAGGTCTTCCCCTTCCGCTTCCGTGACGCGTCGGCAGCTGCCTTCGCCGCCACCCGGGGTGCCGTGCTGGCCATCGGGCGCAAAGAGGCCGGGACGTCAGGGGTGAGCCTGTCCCCGCTGTCCGTCCAGGACGCAGCCCGGACCGGCGCACTGGCCGTCTCGCGCAAGTTGGTGCTGCCGTCTCCCAACGGCTCGACGATCTCCCGTGCCCTGGCCGAGTCCGGGTCGGTCGTGGTCGGGGCCTGCCTGCGCAACGCCAAGGCCGTGGCCAGCTGGATCACTGCCGGCGCTGTGCGCGGGCCGGTCGCGGTGGTGGCCGCAGGGGAGAGATGGCCCGGTGACCTGCTCCGCCCCGCGGTCGAAGACCTCTGAGGCGCAGGGGCCGTCGTGAATGCGCTGCTGACCGCCGGCGTCGGACCGGCCTCCCCCGAGGCGGCCGCGGCCGCGGCCGCCTACCGTGACCTCGGACGCAGCCTCGGCAAATCTCTGATCGCCTGTGCGTCCGGCCAGGAGTTGATCAGCGACGGTTTCGGCAGCGAGATCGCCCTCGCGGCCCAGGAGAACGTCTCCACCAAGGTCCCGGTGCTGGTCGGGGAGTCGTTCCGGGCAGCGTGACTCCGGTCCGACCCGTTGGCCGGGCCAGGTGTTCTGGAGAGCATCGCGGCGCTGGTATTCTTCACCCTGTTCACGGAGCGATCCGGGTTCGGGGCTGTAGCGCAGTTGGTAGCGCGCTTCGTTCGCATCGAAGAGGTCCAGGGTTCGATTCCCTGCAGCTCCACCATTTCAGCCTTACTAGAACCCTGGCCCAAGCCAAGCCGCCCTAGCCGGTCGGAAATAGTTCGTTGAACGGCACCCTTCGGGGTGCCGTTTCGCGTTGGGGGCCGGTTCGGACGCTGACGCTCGTGGACGGGTCGTCGTAGCGGGCGACGAACGAAGTCGCCGAACGGTGCGGCCAACTCGTCGGAGGTCACGCCGCCTGGGTCGACGTACATCCGCTCAAAGATGACCTGGTTGAGCTGCCGGCGGACCTTGTCGGTCGTCTGACGGTAGAGCCCTTGCGGGTCGTCGAGCAGATCGAGCGCGCTTTCGACGATCGCTGCCCCGGCGTCGAGCGGGGGCCGGGCTTCCGCGAGGTCTGCCCGTACCCGTTCGCGTTCCTCCGTGATTGCCGCCAGTCGAGCCCGAATCTTGCCCGACGCCAGGTCGCCGCTGGCGATGAAGTCGAGCATGTTCTCTTCCTGACGATCGAGCGACGCGAGCGTGGCGTTGAGGTGGTCGCGCGACAGCCGCTGAGTCGACTGTTCGTCGGTCAAGGTTCCGTTCAAAATCGTGCGGACCCGTGCAGCGAACCCGGCTGGCAGTCGCAGGGTCGCGTAGTGGTCAATCACGGCCGCTTCGACGTCTTCGACCGCCAGGTACGGCAAGTCGCATTCATGATCAGGGCGGGAGCTACACATGAAGTAGCGGTAGAGCCCGCCTCGGCCCTTCGCGTTGATGAGGATGAAGCGAGATTCGCGGCCAGCATCGTGGCATCGGCCGCACCAAACGGTGCTCTTGAGGTAATGGTGGTGCTTACGTTCGCGTTCACCGTCGCGGGCGGCCCGAGCATCGAGAACCAACTGGACCTTGTCGTACAACGTGCGGTCGATCAGCGCCTCGTGCCGGCCGGCGTACTCGTTACCTTGGTAGACGACGACACCGAGGTAGTAGCGATCCCGCAGAATCTTCGGCAGCGACTTAGATGACAGCAGCCCGGGCGCGTTCCCGACGCGGGCACGCATCCGCATGCCCCGATCAGCGAGTGTCTTTGCGATCCGGGTCATGGTGTAGTCACCCGTAGCGCATAGCTCGAAGGCCAGTTTGATGAACGGGGCACGATCGGGGTCCAGAATGACCGAGCGCACCTCATGCCCCTCGAACTGATCACGAATGTTGAGGTAGCCCACCGGAGCAAGGGTCAGGGTGCCGCCGGACTTCGCCTTTTGTCCCATCTTGTACCGGATGTCGGCCCCATCGGCCATCGACCGGTACTCGTTGAAGGCAGCGAGGATGCCGTGCATCAGCTGGCCTGCAGGCGTGGCGTCGATGTTCTCCTGCGCCGACACCAAGGTGATCTTGGAGGCGCGCATTGCCATCAGGACCTGGGCATCATCGACACGGTTGCGATTCAGTCGCGACAGGTTGTAGACGATCACGTAGTCGACGTCGCGCTCCTGCTTTAGCCGCGCCATCATCGTCTGGAAGACCGGCCGGTTGAGTACGGTTGTGGCGCTGCGCCCGGGTTCGACATACTCGTCGATCACGCTCACCCCCATCTGCTCGGCTTTGCGCGTGCAAGCGACGCGTTGAGCTGCAATCGAGATGCCGTCCGAGTCGTAGTCAGTCTGAACTTGGCTGATGGTCGAAACGCGTAGGTAGAGCACGGCAGTCTTCATGCTGCCTCCCTTTCAGCGGCCGGGACGAACCCGAGCTGCTCGAGCCGCACACGCATCGCGACCCATGAGACGTTGACCAACCGGGAGATCGAGGCTACGTCTTGGATGCCTTCCTCGAAATAGGCCCGCTTCATCCACATGCGCGGCATCAGCAAGCAGGCGGCGAAGTACTCGCAGGCCAGTTCGAGCCGGTCCTCTGCCAACTGCTTCGGTGTGTCCGGGAGCACGGTCGCTGCGAGCGGATGCCAGATTACGTGCCCCAGTTCGTGAGCCAAGCTGTACCGCTGTCGCACCTTCGCCTCGGTCGAGTCAACGAACAGCACCCAAGCTTGACCGCTCCACTGGGCGCGGCCGGATGACGGCAGGTCGGGGACATTCTTGACCACGACGCGCGGAAGTGAGGTCGCGACCTCGTCGATCGGGACGCCCGGACCATGGACATCGGCCAACTTCAGTAGCCGGGTAGCTTGTCGTTCTAGCACCTGGCGGACCTCTGAAGGCGTCAGGGCGCGCTCGGGTACGAGGTCCCGCAGTTCGGTCAACTTGCTACGTGTCTTTGTCTCCATCATGTTCTCGTTCCTCCTGTTCGCTTGTTTGGTCACGTAGTGCTTGGACGTAGCCTTCGACTTGGCCGAGGGCTTGATCGGAGAGGCCGAACTTGGCTCGGAGGTACGGGCGCAGGGACGGTAAATCAGCCGAGGCGATGTAGCCAGCGGTGGCGTAGAGCTCCTCCACGTCGATACCGAGCGCACGCGCCAACACTTGTAACTGTTTCGGTCTGGGGGCGGCGACTTCACCAGTCTCAACACGGAAGATGCTCGTTGTCGGAATGCTCGTCAGTTCGGCGAGTTCCCGCACCGTCATACCTTTTTCCGTTCGCAGGCGACGCAGCACCTGACCAAGTTTATTTTCTTCTGCCATCACAGTACCCGTCTTTTATCTGTTCCGATTATGGCAAATTAGTTCCGGCCGCGCAACGGGTAAAGCTGATGGGCGAGACGAATGAAGGCGCATATTTCTGTGGTATTAACTGAATGAATCCTTGCGGTATTACTCAAACAGTAGCCGAACACCTAAAGTGCCAACCCATTTAGGGGTCTCCTGACGTTTTCGTGGGTGGTTTAGCGTCCGGGAAGCGGCGGGCATAACCCGCCGCGGGTGAGCATTGCCATGGCTATCAACGCTTCTGGGCTGTGAAAGCCGTACGACCTGCGGGTCAAGGCCCGTAGGTGGGTGTTGGTGGCCTCGGATTGGGCGTTGCTCATGTGGTGGATCAGGGTGTTCCAGATCAGCTGCTGGAACCGCTTCAACGTTGCGGCCAGGGCGATGAAGCCGGGGAGTTGGGAGCGGCGGGCCCAGGCGATCCAGCCGGCCAGCAGTTCACGGCCGGCCTGGCCCTTGACCTGGAACACCGCGCGCAGTTGCTCCTTCAGCAGATACGCCCGATACAGATGCCGGTTGGTCTGGGCGATCGAGGCGAGGGACCCGCGTTGCTCCGGGGACAGGTCCGCCGGGTTTTTCAGCAATGCCCAGCGGCTGCCCTTCACCGACGACGCCTGCGCAGAGCTACTGTTACCCCGCAGCGTGTTCCACGTCTGACGACGGACCTTGTCCAACTCCCGGGTGGCCCACCCCACGATATGAAACGGATCCAATCCCAGCACCGCCTGCGGCGCGCGGGCCGTCACGGTGTCGTGGATCCACTGCGCCCCGTCGGCCGAGACGTGCGTCAACGCCGCCGCCCGTTCTGGGCCGAGTTGGTCGAAGAACCGACCCAGGGTGTCGCTGTTGCGGCCCGGTGCGGCCCACACCAATCTGCCGGAGTCTTGATCGACCACGCACGTCAGATACCGCTGGCCTTTGCGGTGGGAGATTTCATCGATGCCGATCCGCTGCAGCCCCGCGAGCACGTCCCGGCCGGCCAAACCGTCGGCGACGACGTGCTCGATGATTGCGCTCACGTGCCGCCACGACGTCCGCATCAACTGCGCCACCACCGACGAAGCGGTGTGCGCCGCCAACCACGCGCACTGGTCTTCAAACGCTCGGGTTGCCCGCGCGCCGGGTCGGGCCCACGGCACCGCCGCGACGACCACCCCGTGCGTCCGGCAGTTCACCCGCGGGGCCGCAGCCTGCAGGAATACCATCGTCGACCCCCAGTCCAGCGACCGCCACCGCCGGGTTCCGCCGCCCTGGTCATAGCCCGGCCGTCTACGCCGGCATCGACTGCACCTACTCCGGGCGCCCTTCGTCGCACGCACCGAAACGACCAGCACCTGCCGGTCGTCGGCCTCCTCCCACGCCACATCGCACACCTGCAGTTGCTCGACACCGAGCAGCTTTCGCCATATCGTTACACCGCGCACACCGTGCTCCTGGATAGTGACTGACCCTAGATAAGCCAGAACCTATACGCAGCCCGGTGTGTCGCCCACAACCAGGGGTCAAACCACCCACGAGAACGTCACAAGAGCCTACTATTACTGCAGGAGCCGAGTGTTGCTACCACCGGTTGAGTCTGGTCAATATACGTCCGGAATTTTCGCGGACTTCTGCGGAGCGAATGGTATCCGCCGGTCGATGGGCCGCACCGGTACGTGTTACGACAACGCCGTCGCCGAATCATTCTTCGCGACGTACAAGAAGGAACTGATCCATACGAAGCCGTGGCCGACGTTGAAACGTCTACGACGGGAAACGTTTCTGTGGATCGAAACTTACTATAACACACACCGACGCCATTCCTCAATTGGCTACTTGACACCCGTGGAATATGAGTTAGGATTTAGACATCTAAACGAGCTCGCGGCTTAACTTCGAGTCCACAAAATCGGGAACACTCCAGTGATGCTACGACGCACGAGGGCGGAAATTTGGCCGACGCCGCCATGAAGGCTCGTCTCAGGCTAGGTCTGGCCCACCTCTCCAACGACTGGAACGGTCAGTGGAACGTTGTGCGGGTTCGCACGATGGAAGCAATGCGCGTGCTGCGGACGTTGATCGTCGACTCGCTGTAGCTGCTTCCAGTGGTACAGCCCGGATGGTCGGCGGATGCCAACCATCCGGGCTCGATTGTCTCTGTTCAATTTTCAAGGATCAAGAGTGCGGCGTGTGAGTCAGAAGCTGGTGCTGCCGGATCCAAGGCCGAAGGCCTCTTCGACCAACTCGTGGGCCTGGTCGACTGCGGAGATCAGGGCGTCCAATGCTTCCTCGTCTTCGAGACTGATCACGATGCGGCCGAAGGACAGGCGGATACCGGGCGCGCCGCTCAGAGTCATGTGTCCATCGACCACGACAACCTTGTGATCGACGAACCCGCGGCAGATCATCTGGGTCATGACGTAGGTCTCGGGCAGGAGCGGGTCACTGCTACGGAAACTGCTCACGTGCGTTCTCCTATCGGGTCGGGGGTGGCGGGGCAGACAATCAGCGAGCGGACTGCAAGGTCTCCCAGGCGCGGCTGCCGTTCTTCGGCAGGGCTCCGCTGCGGGCGACATGGCGACGGACCGCTTCGGCATAGGTCCAGCGCTCGTCGTCCGCTGGTCCGAAGACCTTTGGCGCGAGCTCGTTGGCCCGGTCGATGGCCGCCGTCAGCACGATGAGCGAGGCCCGGTCTTCGAGGTAGAACAGGATGCGGCCGAAGCTGACACGAATCTGGGCTTTGCCGTCGCGAGCCGCTTGACCCGTGACGGCGGTGACGGACTGGTCGAGGGTGCCTCGGCAAAGGACCTGCGCGATCATGAGGCACTCCGGGGTCGTTGGTTCGGGGAATCGTCCTGAGGGCATGAGGGTCTCCAGTTGGTTGAGGGAGGGGATGGCATCGGGGGTGATGCGCGGTAGGGGACCGGCCAACCAGAGAGGGGGCCAAGATGGTTCGTGGTGGCCCCCGTGCCACGGCCCGCCTCACGAGCCGCCTCCGGTGAACAATCGCGGCACGTCGGACACCAGGCCGACTGCGAACATCGGCCAGACCGTGCTCGGGAGCTCCGCCAGCAGGTCTGTCCGTGGCCATGAGAAAGTCCCCGGTGGTGGCCAGGTGAGGTCCCCGGTTTTGGCCAGTTGAAAGTCCCCACCCCTTGCTCGTCGTGTCGTGTCGAGCCGTGAGGCCCTGGGCGGTGACGGTGGCGGTGCCAACCAGTCACCGCACCGCCCAGGGAGCTCCATGTTGTCAGCGAGGGAACGAATGGACATCATTTCCGCCTACCGCGAGGTCGGCACCTACCGGGGCGCAGCGCAGATCTGCGCCACCGCCCACAAGACTGTGCGGCGGGTCGTGGAACGCGCCGAGGCCGGCCAGGACCGGCCGGTGCCGGCGCCGCGGGCCCGGAACTTCGAGGCGGTGACCGAGCTGGTCGCCAAACGAATCGAAACGTCGAAGGGCCGGATCTCGGCGAAGCGGCTGCTGCCGGTGGCTCAGGCCGCCGGCTATCAGGGGTCGGCCCGGAACTTCCGGCGTCTGGTCGCAGACCAGAAAGCGTTGTGGCGCCGCAGTAATCACCGTGGTCGCCGCCCGGCGGTGTGGGAACCGGGCGCGTTCATGGTGTTCGACTGGGCTGATGTCGGCGCCGGGTTGCACCTGTTCTGCGCGGTGCTGGCCTGGTCGAGGTGGCGGTTCGTCGCCTTCGCCACCAACGAGAGGTCCTCCACCACTTTGGGTTTCCTGGCCGAAGCGCTGCAGGCCGCCGGTGGTGTCCCGGGCAAGTTGCTGACCGACCGGATGGCGTGCCTCAAAGGCGGTGTCGTGGCCAACGTCGTCATCCCCACACCGGATTTCATCCGGTTGGCCGGACACTACCCGTTGACTGAACTACTTGGTGTGTAACTGCAGCTCAAAGGCGGCGTGTCGTCGGCGAGAGGATCACCTGATGATGCTAGAAATCGTGGATGGAAATCGTGGGAGAGGGGCTGGCGGATCGGGCTCGGCTGGTAGTTCCGTTGGTCGGTCGGCTGTTCGGGACCGGCGAGGTGTCGGAGCCGTATCGGCTGCTGGATGTGGCCGGGGACCCGGTGGAGTCGGTGTCGGAGTTCTTCCGGGAGTTGCAGGCCGCTGGTCGGTCGGCGTCGACGGCCCGGTCCTACGGGATGGATCTGCTGCGGTGGTTCCGGTTTTTGTGGGCGGTCGGGGTGCGGTGGGATCGGGCGACGAGGGTCGAGGCCCGGGACTTCTCCCGCTGGCTCCAGGTCACCGGCCGGTCTCCGCGGCCGCATTGGCGGCGGCCGGCGGACGAACCGGCGGTCGGGTCGGTGGCGGCCGCTCCGGGTGGCATGGCCTATGCGGTGTCGGTACGCGCCCACAGCGAGTCGGTGTTGCGGGGCTTCTATGACTTCCACCGCGATTGCGGCACTGGCCCGATCCTGAACCCGTTTCCGTTGGATCGTTCTCGTCGCGGTGGCCGGGCACACGCTCATCACAATCCGATGGAGCCGTATCGCAATGAACGGGCCGGCCTTTATCGGCCCGTCGTCCCGAGCCGGATCCCGCGCAGCATTCCGGATGCAGAGTTCAACGACATCTTCGCGCGACTACCCTCGCATCGAGATCGGGCACTGGTGGCCTTCTATGTCTCGACGGGGGCGCGCGCTTCGGAACTGTTGTCCGTCACCTCGGGCGGTGCCGATCCTGGTCGTCAGCTGATCACCGTGGTCCGCAAGGGTTCTGGTGCTGCGCAGCAACTTCCGGCGTCGACCGATGCGTTCGTCTGGTTGCGGCTCTACCAGTTGGAAATGGATGGGGTCATCCCGCCGGGGCGTGGCCAGCCGTTGTGGTGGACCTTGCGACGCCCGCCGCGCCCGTTGACCTATCACGCGGTGCACCGCATGTTCGAGCGGGTGAACGAGCGGGCGGGCACCGCGGCGACGTTGCACGCGTTGCGGCATACCGCGGCCTACCGGATGGCTGAGGATCCGGCGCTCCCGTTGACCGACGTGCAGTTGGTGTTGGGTCATGCCCAGCTCAGCACCACACAGATCTACCTGACACCTCGCAAGGAGGACGTGATCCGAAGGCTGCTCACTCACCACGCCGAGCAGTCCCAACGCGCGGCCGCCCGGGCGGTTCCGCCGCTCGCACCGGGATATCGACCCGAGACGATGGAAGTGCTTTTCGGCAAGAACATCTCGCGGTGAACGCGACGGCGATCGGCTCGGTAGTTGCCTCGCCGGCGACACCGCCAGCGCAACCCGCGCCGCGGGCCGCAGGCCAGTCATGGCCGGCGACCTGGTGGTCTGCGGAGTTGGCGCGCGAACATCTCGCCTCGATGCCGCCCGTCCGGTCGGCGACCGGTGAACACAGCAAACGGCTGTGTGGGATCGGTTTGCTCCTTCACTGGCTCAGCGCTATGCCTGGCGCGACGTGGCAGGACCGGTGGTTGGTGAGCGGCGCTGATACTGCCGGCGCGGATTGGCGGCAGGTTCCTAACGAGTGGCTCGGTGTTCGCGGCCACCGGCGTTGGCATCAGGAAGCGTTGGTGGAGGCGCTGCCGTTGGCGATCAGCGCCGACCTGTTCCGACCCACACTGGCCTGGCTGGTCGGCGGCGGTGGCGGTCGGGGTGGCCTGCTGGTGCGGAACCTGGCCGCTTCCCGGGATCAGTCGGGTTTCGCGCGGCTCCGAGAACTCTGCGCCGATGACGGTGGCGTGTCCAAACCCACTGCCACCCAGTGCGTTTACCGTTGCGCGCTGATCTTGGCAGCCAAGGGCGGCACCATCGCACAGATCACCATCGGCGATGTGGTGGAGTTATTCGCCGCGGAAGACCGGTCACGCCCGGACGCATCAAGTGGTCGCACCACCTTCTACCGGGTCCTGCGCGACCTCGGAGTGTTCAGCGACGACGCACCGGCGATGCTCCGCGGGCTGCGCACCCGCGGGCAGCAGACACCGGAGCAACTGATCGACCGCTACCAGCTGGTCAATCCCGCCGTCCGGGACCTGTTCGTGGACTACCTGCGGGAACGTCAACCGGCGCTGGACTACACCAGCTTGGACTCGTTGTCCTACTACCTGGGCAAACGGTTCTGGGCCGACATTGAGGCCCACCACCCAGGCATCGACACCCTGCATCTGTCTGCTCAGGTCGCCGACGACTGGAAACGTCGGCTTCGCACTTTCACCAAGACGAGAACTCTGCCTGCCGGTGAACGGACGGCCGTGACCGTTGAACGCATCAACTACCGGGAATGTCTGACACCGGTCAGGGCCTTCTATCTTGATCTGGCGCACTGGGCGGTCGAGGACCCTGCACGCTGGGGCCGGTGGGTGGTGCCCTGCCCGGTCGGAGAGGAAGAGATCGACCGACGCAAAGCGAAACGGCGCCTCAAAGCACGCATGGATGCACGGACCCGCCGGCTGCTGCCCGCCCTGCCGGCCCTGGTCCGGGCGGTCGATCAGCACCGCACCACCGCCAGATCATTGCTCGACGCGGCGACCCAAGCAGAACCAGGACAGCCGTTCACGGCCGCCGGTGCCACCCTGATCAGAGCTGTCGTCGCACGCGGAGCCCGCGAGACCATCTGGGCGGATGACCCGATCACCGGGAAGCGGCGCAACCTCACCCGTGAGGAGGACCACGCGTTCTGGAGTTGGGCGATCGTGGAGGTCCTACGCACCACCGGCGTCAGGGCCGAGGAACTCCTCGAGCTCAACCATCACAGCCTGGTGCAGTATCGGCTGCCCACCACCGGACAGATCGTCCCGCTGCTGCAGATCCTGCCGTCCAAGACCGACACCGAACGGCTGCTCGTGGTCAGCCCGGAACTGGCAGAAGTGCTCAGCACCATCATCTCTCGCATTCGTCTGCGCTCCGGGGCTGTCCCGCTGGTCTCGGCTTATGACACACGCGAGCGACTCTGGGCAGCGCCGGCGCCGGTGCTGTTCCAACGAAGGATCGGCACGGAGAGCCGGGCAATCTCCACCACCAGCGTCGGCAAGTTCCTCTCCGAAGCTCTCACCAAAGCCGGTTTGAACAATCCCGGCGAGGACGAACCGCTGCACTACACCCCACACGACTTCCGCAGGATGTTCATCACCGGCGCAATCCTCGGCGGCCTCCCACCGCACATCGCCCAGATCATCGCCGGGCATCGCGACATCAACGTGACCCTCGGCTACAAAGCGATCTATCCGGAAGAAACCATCCACGCCCACCTGGCGTTCCTCGCCCGCCGACGCTCGTTGCGGCCCACCGAGGAATACCGCGTCCCCACCGACGACGAATGGCAGGAATTTCTCGGCCACTTCGAGCGAAGGAAAGTCTCGATCGGCACCTGCGCCCGCGCGTTCGGAAGCCCCTGCATCCACGAACACGCCTGCGTCCGCTGCTCCATGCTCTGGCCCGACCCCGACCAGCGGCCCCGCCTCGTCGACATCCGCGACAACCTGCAGGCGCGGATCACCGAAGCCCAGAACGAGGGTTGGCTCGGTGAAATCGAAGGACTGGAAGTAAGTCTCGCTGGAGCAACCGAAAAGATCAGCCAGATCGACAACCGGCGCACCTCCGGCCGAAACAACACCGTCAACCTCGGTGACCCTACCGCCAGAAGGCAGCCAGAGGGCATCACAGGCAAGCGCTGACAACGATCAGCTCGGCGTCAGGCCACCGCATTCAGTGAAAAAAGTTCAGAGAATACGGGTTCACCCCGGACTTCTGCCACGCCCAGGACCCGGAGTCCAAAGGAATCGTGGAGAACCTGGTCGGCTACGCGCAGCGGGATCTGGTGGTGCCGCTGCTCACCGAAGCACAGTTGGCAGGCCGACCGGTCGGGGTCGATGCGGCGAACGCTGCGGCGAAGATCTGGTGCGCGGAGGTCAACGCCCGGGTGCATTCGGAGATCGCCGCCATCCCCGACGAAAGACTGGTGGTGGAGCGGGAAGTGTTGCGACCGTTGCCCTCTCTGCGGTTGGACTTCGGACCGGCGCCGGTGATCCGCAAGGTCGACCGGCTCTCCTGCGTCCGGTTCGCCTCGGCCCGCTACTCCGTGCCGACCACCATGATCGGCCGGCAGGTCCGCCTCGTCCAGGCCGCCGGCCACCTGGTGATCGGCGACCCCAGCACCGGTGAAGTCCTGGCCGAACACCTGTTGGTCGCCCCCGGCGAGGTGTCCGTCCAGGACGTCCACTACGGCGGGCCGCGGCCCGCGCCCTCACGGGCACCGCGACCCCGCACCGCCTCCGAGCGGCAGTTCTGCGCTTTGGGCGAGGCCGCGGAGGCGTTCCTGGTCGGCGCCGCCGCCATCGGCAACACCCGCCTGAGCTCCGAACTGGACGTGCTGCTGGCCCTGGGCGCCGCCCACGGCCACGACCAACTCATTGCGGCGTTGGGCCGGGCGGTGGCGTTCAAACGGTTCCGCGCCGCCGACGTCCGCTCCATCCTGGCCGCCGGCACCGCCACACCCACCCAGGTCCCACCCGGCGGAGCCCTGATCGTCGCCCTCCCCGCCGCCGGCACCCGCTCATTGGCCGACTACAACCTCGCCGCGGTCACCGGCCACAACCCCACCACCGCAACAGGAGTCACCCCATGACCACCACCACCTCAACCAGGTCTACGCCGCCGGCAACACCGGTCGTCCCCGAACTGCCCGCCGACCTGACCGCCGGACTGCGCCGGCTGAAGCTGTCCACCATCCGCGGCATCGCCGCCGCGGTGATGCTCACCGCCAAAACGCAACGCTGGACCCCGGAGGAGTTGCTGCGCACCCTGATCGAAGCTGAGCTGGCCGCCCGCGATGCCTCCAACACCGCCAACCGGCTCAAAGCCGCCGCGTTCCCCGTCACCAAATCCTGGACACCTTCGACGTCGAAGGCTCCTCGATCCCGGCCAAGACGTTCAGCTACCTCGCCGACCTCCAGTGGATCACCGACAAGTCGAATCTGGCCTGGTCGGACCGCCCGGCACCGGCAAATCGCACACCCTCATCGCACTGGGCCAGGCCGCCGTCACCGCCGGAATGAAAGTAAAGTACTGCACCGCAGCAGATCTCATCGAACAGCTCTACCGCGGCCTGGCCGACAACTCCGTCGGCCGCATCATCGACACCCTCATCCGCAACGACCTGATCATCATCGACGAAGTCGGCTTCGCACCGCTGGATGACACCGGCACCCAACTGCTGTTCCGCCTGGTCGCCGCCGCCTACGAACGCCGCTCCCTGGCGATCGCCTCCCACTGGCCCTTCGACCAATGGGGCCACTTCCTGCCCGAACACACCACCGCAGTCAGCATCCTGGACCGGCTCCTGCACCAAGCCACCATCGTGGTCACCCACGGCGAATCCCGCCGCATGAAAGACGCACGCAACCACCGGGAGGCCACCACGAACACCTGAAAACCTCAGCAACGGGTGGGGACAATCAACTGGCCACCAGCGGGGACCTCAAGATGGCCGTTGACAAGGTCGACGAGAACGGCCTGACGCTCTGGCGTCACCGTGACGAACACGGTTAGCGGGAATATGCCGTCCTGCATTCGTTGGTCGAGGCCGGTCGCGGCGTAGCGCTGGTAGGCCGCCAGCTTCGCCCGGATCACCGTCCGCGACTGGCTGCCAGTGTCGGCTTCGAGGTATGACACATCGTGGAATTCCGGCGACAAGACGTCGACGAATGCGTCCGGTTTCAAGGTCAGGCGTTGTCCGTGGGACCCGGTGTAAGACCGCCAGCACTCGGGCTCCCCCTGCCAGATGGCAACGGTTCGATCGGTTCCGCGCAGCGCCTCGGCTAGGGTCACCGCGACTTCGGTGCCGAGCAGCACGTGGGCCCACATTGCCGGGCGCGGTAGGTGCGGACGTCTGGCTCCGGCCTCGCCGAGCAGCCGCTGGCCGGCCGTATCGAGGGCATAGGTCCACGAATCACTGCCCTTGCCGAGGCCACCTTGCCGACGTTCCAGGCGGGCGAGCACGCGCCAACAGACCAGGCGCGCCAGGGCTCGACGGGCCGAACGCTTTCCGGCAGCGGACTGATCGGTCCAGACGGCGCGGCGCAGCTGACTACCCGTCGCGAGCTTCACCCGCGCCAGGAACTCGACCATCTCGCGATCACGCGGCGTCAACTCGGACGTGATGCGTGCCAGCCGCTCTCGTGAAATTCGCTTGCTCATTGCGCCCGCCTTTCGGGCGCAAATGTCGTCGCGCTTAACCCACCGTTTGACCAGCTCACGGCCAGTGCGCTGCAGGCAGCGATCGGACGGGCGATCGGTCGTGCTGTTCTCATCGCTTCGGCCTCCGTCCAATCGGTCCCGGGGTGCCGCCCGGGCTCTCGTCCGTCCCGGTTGAGCGCTTCCAAGCCGCCTCGATCTCTTCACGCGGCACACCCCATTTCGCCCGCGACGCTGCCCGGATCGCCTTCGCCCGGCCAGGAATGACCGGCCCCAGGGCTTCAGTGCGAAAGGTGAAGGCCGGCGACACGCTGGCTTCGAGCGCAACCTGGCCGATGGCCTCGTACGGGCCGAGCCCGGTGAAGTAGTCGGCCTCGACGCCGGGCCCGAACTCGGCAGCGAGACGCTTGGCGTCCGTCGCCGATGTCCCGAAGCCGACCTTGGTTCGGGCCGAGTTGAGAGCGATCTCGCGCAACTTCGACGGGAACTGACTGACCGACTGCACAACGAGCTGCAGGCCGACGCCGTATTCCCGGGACTTCGCGAGCATGTCTCCGAGATCGACGGGGGAGTCGACGAACCGGGCCGCCTCGTCGATCAAGAAGCTGACCGGCGTCCGCGCGATCCGTGACTGCGTTGCCGCCCAGACCTGACCGACCACGGCCTGTCCGAGCAACGTCGTTGCGTCGGCACCGAGTTCGCCCTCCGGCAGGTTCACGAGCACGACCAACCTGTCCCGCATGGCTTCTGCCATCGAGAACGTCGCGCGGGGAGCCGCGATGATGTTGCGGACGCCGACCCGTTGCAGGAGCGGCCGAATCTTGTTCATCGGTGCGGCCAGCACCGAGCTGCGCTCCGCCGCCCCGAGCGCCTCGAACCAGCCGAAGAAGCTGGCGAGCACCGGGTCGTCGGCCACGAGACCGGCCACCTGCGACCGGAAACTGACGTCTGTCCACAACGGCAACAGGTCCATGATCGTCGAGCCCGGTCGCCTTGCCAGGGCGTACAGGCTGGCCGAGATGATGTCCGAACTTCGCGGCCCAAGGTCCCCGAAGCGGTGCTTGAGCAGCTGCACCACGGCGTCGGCCGACAGCTGGTCCGACAACAGCGGCATTGGCACCGGCCGCACCAGGTCGAGCGGGTCGACCACGATGATCCGGCCGATAGCCTCAGCCGGAGCCCGGTCAAGGATCGCCTGGTTCGTCGAGCCCTTCGGATCGATCGAGATCAGGCAGCGCCGGGCTTCGATGTCTTCGAGCGCCCACCGGGCGGCCAACCAACTCTTGCCGGAGCCGGTCGGGCCGGCGACCAGGGTGTGAAGCCTCCCGGCGGCCACGCTCTGCGCCACCGGCCGGTCGCCGACACTGGCCAGCCCGAGCACCCGTCCCGTGCGGGGCACGATCGGCGCGGCCGGGAGCTGCGGACTGCCGCCGAGTGACAGATTGCCGATCAGCGGCGAGTCGAGCGGCCAGGCCATCAGCGCGGCGAACTCCTCGACCGTCAGCAAAACCGAGGTTGCCAACAGGGGAGTCGTACCCTGCCGAATCCACTGTGCCACCAGCCACTGGGGTAACAGTCGCGGAACGAGGCGGGCCTGCGGAGCCGACACCGACGACGCCGCTCGGCGCAACCGTGACAGCAGTTCGGCCGTTCGTCGCGGTGTTCCCGCCGTCGCCCCGAGCCGGACCGCTACCCGCATGACGCCGGAGTCAACGGCCTTGTTCTTCGCCGTCGGCTTGCCGGTCGACAGCAATTCGACAAACCGCGGCCGGGCTGTCGGTCGCGGACTGATGCCACCGCACGCGACGAGCTGCCAGACGACGACCTCATGCCGGTGGAGTTGCGTCGCCACCGTGATGATTGCGCGGCTGATCTCGACCAGCTTCCCGACGGCCAGGTCGGCATCGGTCTGACGACGTCGCAGCTCGATTCCGGCGGTCACGTCGGCCACGGTGGGGGCCGGTTTCGTCTTGTTCACCACCATTCTCTTCATGCTCGCGGTGTCGGACTCGATCTCCTCGGTCATGGCGATGCCGGGCACCGTCGTCCTGATCTGCGCCATGACATACGTCGAAGCGGAAGCGGGCAGCCGCAGCCGGTGGGTTATCGCCCGATCGGTGCCGATGACCTCGAACACGACACTGTCCTGGCCGCCGAGACCGTTCCTGTTGGTCGCGAGCCCTACGACGATCCGTGCGACGGCTACAACCTGCCGGTCGGTCAGACCACGCGGGAACGACACCACGACATCGGTCCGCCGAACATCACGGCCTCCTTGGTCGACAGCCCGAACAGCCACGATGCCGCCGCCGGCCATGCAGCCCAGCACGGCAATCACCACGATGATGGTCAGCTCATTGTTCATGGCTGGCCTCCGGTTCTCTCGCGCGATCGATCCGGGCCTTCTCGGCCTTCTCCTGCGCCGCCCACAAGAGGGCGCGCGCGAGCAGTTCCAGTTCTATTTCCGGTTTCTGTGTTCCGCGGACTCGTAGTCGTCGACGCATCGTAATTCCCTCAATTAATATGTGTTCCGAAAGTGAAACAGGCTCGGACACAAAAGGGGCCAAGACCGGCATTGCGATCTTGGCCCCTCTGTTGCCATTCTGTTCCGTTTTCGGAACAAGATCAACACCGAAATGATCAGTTGCGGAATAACAGTCGCAGAATCGTCGCCAGAAAGAACAGTCCGATCAAGTACGGCAACAACGGTTCGAGCACCACGGCCGCGGCGATCACCAAGATGATGAGTACCCCGGCCCCGAGTGCGACCGATCGAACCTGGTTCACGACCGGTCTCGTGTCGCTCTGGCGGCCAACAAGATGTCGATCATTCGCCGCTGCGCTTCTCGTGCGGTAACTGGTCAGGTCTCACCGCGGTGAAATAGACTGTCATTCATTGGGCGAATAGACCGGAGAATGTCGATCTATGTGGGGTGAGCCGTGTCGGCGTGTCGCCGAACAATGGTGTTGTCTGATGCGATAATAATGGAATGACGCAGCCGACGTACGCCGAACTGGTGGAACTGATCGTCGAAATGCGCACCGAACTGAACATCCTCCGCGCCGAGAATGCGGCATTAAAGGTGCGGGTCGCGGACCTGGAAGCACGGTTGCGGACCAACTCGCAGAACTCCTCGAAGCCACCATCGGCGGACGGACCCGGCAAGGCGAAGACCAGGTCGCTGCGCACGCCGTCGACACGCAAGCCCGGCGGACAGGACGGGCACCGCGGGCAGACTTTAGCCCAGGTCGCCGACCCGGATGTGGTGATCCGCCACGAACCGAGCTGCTGCACTGGCTGCGGATCGGATCTGGCCGATGCGACCGAGGTTGGCTGCTCACGTCGGCAGGTCTTCGACATCCCGCCGATCAAAGTGCACGTCACCGAACATCAGATCATCAGCCGCCGCTGCCACTGCGGGAAGACCTCGACCGGCGACACACCCGCCCAGGCGGGCGGACCCGTGCAGTACGGGCCGGTGATGTGCGCGGTCGTCATCTATCTGTTCATGGGGCAGTTCCTGTCCAAGAAGCGGACCGCCCAGGCCATCAGCGAACTGTTCGGCATTCCTGTCTCTGATGGCACCGTCGCCGCGGTGACCAGTCGCGCCGCCGGTGACCTGGGCGAATTTTTGGCCCAGGTCACCGCCCGCTTGAAATCCTCTCCGGTGGTGCACTTTGATGAGACCGGGCTGCGCTGCGAAGGTCGCAACCACTGGCTGCACTCCGCGTCCACCCCGGCCTTCACCAGACTGTTCTTCCACCGCAGACGCGGTACCGAAGCGATGGCCAAGATGAACATCCTGCCCGGCTTCACCGGCACCGCCGTCCACGACGCGTGGGCACCGTATGACACCTACACCGCCGCGCGGCATGCGCTGTGCAATGCGCATCTGCTCCGCGAGCTACAGGCCGTCACCGACCACCACCACGCCAGCAACACAGACCTGCCCGGCGCCTGGTGCTGGGCGCAGCAAGTCCGCGACGCGCTGCTCACCCTGCACAAAGCGGCCGCCGCCCACCCCGACACCCCCGTCGACCAGGCGGTCATCGCCGCCGAAACCGTCAAGATCCGGCACGCCCTCCTCGCCGCCACCCACCCCGACGGCGCCATCGGCCGCAAACACCGAGCACTGGCCCGCCGCATCCACCGCAGAGAAGTCGACTACCTCAAATTCGCCTCCGACCCGGCGATCCCGTTCACCAACAACCCCGCCGAACAAGAGATCCGCATGACCAAGATCCGACAGAAAATATCGGGCACCATGCGCACCGAAAAAGGAGCCGGACACTTCGCGGACCTCCGCTCCTACCTACAAACGACCGCAAAACACGGCGTACCAGCCCTGGCCGCCCTCACCCAGCTGACCAGCAGGAACCCCTGGCTACCCGCCCACACCTGACCAGTTACCTCGTGCGATGGCCTCGACCGCCTGGTTGGCGTCGTCGGTCTCTTCCGCGATGCGCTTCAAGGCCACTGCGTGCCGCGACGACGACTCTGATCGCCACCACATCACCGCGACCGCGCCGGCCGACGGGAAGGATGGCCATCCGTGACGTCCGGTGCCGTTGTGCGAACGCTCCGACGACTGAAGCCGCCAGCACGGCAAGGGTGATCAGCGTCATCCAGAGCACGACGGTTCCCACCTCCTCGTCCGGTCGTCCACGAGATCCGCGGTCTGCATTCTGGTTTCCAGCCTGACTCGATGGGATGAGTTGCCGATGGCCTGCGGATGAGAACCTTTTCATACTATGAAGATGAGAGAACTGTCATCCCTGGCTCATGTCTGAACGGTGTGCGGGCGCGGATACTGCGGTGATGGCCTCTACGAACGCCGCCCCCACGAGTGCGGCCGGGAAAGAGGCGCACCGGACCGGCGCGCCTTCATCCGGGGTGCGGGTGTCGGCCCGCACACGGATTCTCGGTTGGTCGATGTTGTTGCTCACCGTCTCGCTGCTGGCCGGTGCGGCCGCCACCCACGTCCTGCTGAATGGCCGGGCAGACGCCCGGATCGCGGCCGAATTGCAGCACGAGGTCGATGAGTTCAACGCACTGCCGGCGCCGAGCGCTGCAGTCGGATCGGGTGTCACCGCAAAATTGAGGGTCGCGACGGCCCGTGCGGTGCCAGAGAGTGAAATCGTACTGATCGGTGTCGTGAACGGGCAGGTCTATGCGGTGAGCAATGGGGCTGACGGCACCGACCTACACCTGCCGGCCTCTCAACTTGCCGAGATGTCGGCCCTGAGCGGCCCTTCGGAAGGGAACATGACCATTGCCGGCCACCCGGCTCGCTTCGCAACCCTCCCGGTTCGGGTCGCCGGCGACCCGAACCACGGCGCGTTCATCACCGCCGTGATGACAGGGCCGGAGCGCAGCGCGGTCTGGCGGATCACCCAACTGCAACTGGAAGTCGGAGCTGCCTCCCTTCTGCTGGCATCGTTTCTGGCCTGGCTGGCGGCTGGGCGAGTTCTGCGACCGATCCGAGCGACCACGACCCTGGCCCGTTCGATCACCGATGCCGACCTGACCTCCCGCATTCCGGTCCGCGGCCATGACGAGGTGAGCCAGATGGCCTCAACCTTCAATGCGATGCTCGACCGACTGCAGAACGCTTTCAGCGCTCAGCAACGGTTCCTGGCCGATGCCGGACACGAACTGCGTACGCCGATCACGATCATCCAGGGCAACCTGGACACCCTGGCCCCCACGGACGCCGACGAGGTCGAGACGCTCGCAATCGTGGCCGAGGAACTGTCCCGGATGACGCGCCTGGTGGACGAGCTGTCCCTGCTCGCGGCCAGTGAACGTCCGGATTTTCTTCGGCCTGCCCCCACCGACCTCGGCGCCCTTGCCATATCGCTGACAGCCAAGGCGCAGGCCCTGGGCGATCGGGGATGGCGGCTGCATTCGACGATGATCGGCTGGGCGATGCTCGATGCTCAACGGATCACCCAGGCTGTCATGCAACTGGCGGCCAATGCGGTGGCTCACACGCGGAATCGAACCGTCGTGGACCTGGAGTGTCTGAGCACGCCGGCCGGCCTGAGCTTCCAGGTCATCGATCACGGTGAGGGTGTCGCGTTCCAGGACCGATCGCGTGTATTCGACCGGTTCACCCAGCTCAACCCTCACCGGGCCGAGCGGACCGGTCTCGGCCTTGCCATCGTGAAGGCCATTGCGGCTGCCCACTCCGGCAGCATCAGCCTCACCGAAACACCAGGTGGCGGCGCCAGCTTCGCACTGCAGATCCCATTCCGAGCGGCGAGATCGCCCGCCCGGGGACCGGTAACGGCCGTAGCGGTCGGAAGCATCTCGTGAACCGCATCCTCATCGCGGAGGACATACCTCAGATCGTGCGATTTCTCACCAAGGGGCTTCAGGCCCAGGGCTATTCCGTCTCAGCCGTCGATGACGGCAATTTGGCGCTGGATCTGGCACTGACCGGTCAATTCGATCTGATGCTTCTCGATCTGGGCCTTCCCGGCTGTGATGGCTTCTCCGTTCTGACCGAACTGCGTCGCCGGCGCATGCCGATACCGATCATCGTGCTCACCGCTCGGGGCGCCCCCGACGATGTGGTGGCGGGCCTGGACGGCGGCGCCGACGACTACATGAGCAAGCCGTTCCGACTCCCGGAACTGCCTGCCCGAGTGCGGCTTCGGCTACGCGAGGAACATGCCCGGGAGGTATTCGTCTTTCGGTACGGCGACCTCAGTCTGGACATAAGGACCCGGCAACTCAACGTCGCCGGGAGCACAGTCGAACTCTCGGCCAGGGAATTCTCGCTGGCCGAGATGTTCTTGTCCCATCCCGGCCACGTACTCAGCCGCGAACAACTCCTGAGCCACGTGTGGGGCTACGACTACGACCCCGGCTCCAACGTCGTCGAGGTCTACATCCGCTATCTCCGCAACAAGATCGGCCACGCTCGCATCCGGACCGTCCGCGGTGCAGGCTATCGACTGGTGGAGGTCCCCGTGGCCGTGACCCTGGCCGCGGCCGTCGTCGATCCGATGGGGCACCAGGCGCACTGATCTGTCCACACGAGCGCCGAGCCGCGGCGCGAGGTGACCGGACCGAGACCGGTGAAAGCCGAAAAGCCGGTCCCACCACCTCGATGGTGGTGGAAACGGCGTTTCGGTTGCTGCGATCAGCGATCGCGGGGATCTTCGACCTCGCGGTCGACTTCGCGGCGCTCTGCCCGATGCGTCTCCGCGTGTTCGGTGTGCCGGCTCTCGCGGCCTTCCCGCTCGAACCCGCTGCTGGTGTGCTTGACGTAGGCCATGTCGTTCTCCTCCTGTTTGGGTATCTCCAGTCTGTCGTTTCGCGATGGCCGCAGGCTGAGCCGGCAATGAGGAAACTGCCATCCCCGGAGACCGCGAGGTCGTGCCGGTCTGCGAGGTGGATCACGTCGTCCGAAAGTGGTCTCGGTGCCTATCCAAGGTTGTTGAGATAGAGCGATACGATTGCGCGATGAGCCTCAGCCTCCAGGATGTCGGACTTGCCGTGAAGCGTCTGCAGTGGCGCCATCACAGCACCGCGAACAAGCAGCTGGCCACCATCGGGCTGTCGTTGGCGCAGTGGGACGTCCTGCGCCACCTGCACGACAATCCGGAGGCTTCGCTGCATGCCCTCGCCGTACTGACCTTCCAGACCGACCAATCGATGGGTGCGCTCGCCGGCCGGATGGTCGAGCATGGGGTCCTGGAGCGGATGGAGACTCCGGGCCGGGCCGTGCAGCACCGGCTCACCACCAGCGGTGAGGACCTGAGGGTCCGAGGATCAGTGCTCTTGGACGGCGTGATGCAGGCGACGATCGGCCGGCTCACGACGACCGAGCGGACCACTCTCCACGCGCTCCTCATCAAAGCCGCGGGCTGAATCGTTGGAGCGCCCGGCTTTCTCGGTCGGCTCCGGATTCCCGGTACTCCGTCGTCGATCAATATGAGGTAGTGGATGTGACGTTGTTTGGACGACGTCCGCAGAGCGGCTCAGGTGTTCTTGCAGGGCAGGGTCTTCGGCGAGGGCTCCGACGCCTTCGGATCGGCTTGATCGACGTAGGCGGCCAAAAGGTCACCTCTGGTGATCAATCCGATCAGCCGGCCGGCCGGGTCGATGACGGGAAGCCTCTTGACGTGCCCCTGCGCAGCGATGGTCGCCGCATCGGTGATGGAGGCGTCAGCGGTGATAGTGATGGCCGGAGAGGACATCAGATCAGCGGCAGTCAAACGGCTCTCGGCCGATGGGGCAGGGTGCGGTCCGGTGGGCACCGAGCTCAGGGGTCGGTCGGAACGAACGGCGCGCGCCAGCAGATCCGCCTCGGACACCACACCGATCACCACTCCGTCGCGATCGACCACCGGAGCTGCGGTGATCTGGCGGTCGGTCAGGGCGGTCAGGACTTCCCCGAACGTGGCCGTGGCCGGTAGCGAAAAGGTATCGGTGCTCATGATGGTGGAGACTGTCGCCTCCCCGATGGGCGGTGTGCCGCTGGTGCTCTGGGATTTCGAAGCTGCTGAACCCATTGTTCTGCGGTGTAGATGTCCGTCACCGGCGATGGCAGCGACATACCTTTCCAGGGCGAGCTGCCGACGCTGTGTACCTGACCCGAACTGTCCGGCGGAGGATGTCGCTGCGTCGGTGAAGATTGCATGTTCGTGTGCCGTGGTCATCGCCGGGCCCCCAGGGCGAAGACGCCGCGTGGGTGGCCTCCTGGTGCGCCGGTGCGAGAGTGGTCTACGGGGGGAGCGGGCGCGTTCGGCCCAACCACGATGACCGCCGCCTGGGCGAAACGCACCAGGGCCGCCGCCAGCGGATCCAGCGGGTGCAGCGCACGGTCGAGTCCGACGTCGTTCCCGACGACGACCACGCGGGCGCTACGCGACAGATCCGTGAGGGTTCGGGCGATGCCGTCGGCGGGCCAGTACACCTCCGTCGTGACGTCCGGTAGGTCCGCGAGGACCTCCTGCAGGAGCGTCAGCGTGTGACGACGAGACAGGTCGGCTGTCCCGGAGTCTGCTGCGACGGCGACCAGGGTGCAGGCCATCCGGGCGGCTTCTTCGGCAGCCGACCGGAGAGCGGCGCGTCCGGCCGGAGATGATCCGATGGCGACCACGACGGCGCTGCCGATTGGGGAAATTCCGTCCGGGGGCGGGACGTGGACGACCGGAGTGCGGGTGCCGCACGCCAGGATCGTCGAGGGCGGGCCGACGAGTCGAAGGTGTGGCCCCGCTGGCGAGTGGATGACCAACAGATCCGCCCGCGTGGATTCGCGCGAGGGTCCGGTAGATGCACGGTCGGGACGGACGCGGACCTCGATGTCCAGGCACGGGTGGAAGGCCCGCAGGTCACGGGTCAGGGCGGGCAGCGCCGCCTGTGCGATGTGCGGGGATCGGGACGCGCTGTTGCGGCCACTGGTCGCCCGCGCCGACGCACCCCGGTTCTTCGCGACGACGATGGTGAGTCCACGTCCGGTCAGCATGGCGTGCTGGCCTGCCCAGGCCACCACCGCATCACCATCAGCGCCGCCGACCCAGGGTGCGATCATCTGACCCTGCATCTCGTGTTCGACCTCCGCTGGTCTTTCCGCTGGTGCAGCACCACCACGGGGCGCCACCTGTCCGGTACCACCCTCCAGCCCGTCGGGGGCGGCCGGTAGAGGCGAAGGTCCCTTCGAGGGCGCTCCTGGGGAAACTGGAGCTCCTCGGCCGCCGGCCTGATCAGGAACCCGACGTTCTCGGTCACGTGACTGGGCGCTGTTTCATCGGTACCAAGCGGGCCCTGGCGATCTCACCTCGGGTTGTCGTCCAGGACGGGACTCCCGCAGGATGGATAGGTACCTCCCAGATCCCCTCGTCACTCCTCTGGACATTTCCAAACTGGTCCGAGTGACACCTGCAACCGAAAATGACGGGTATGGCCGTTTCACCGGGGGAGAATTCCACAATTTTGGATATCTTGCGGCATTCGAGTGTAAGTGAGTGATCTATTGATGCAAATGCGACCTCACCAGACGTACTTTTTTGTCGACGTGTACGTTGAGCGAAAGGCTCTTGCCCATCTGGTTTGGGGTGACCAGATGCTGTTGAAATCTCGCCGCCTGGCGAGGTTGGGGTCTGGTCGGATGAGGGGAGTCGACCGGCCGGGGGAATCGAGATGGACGCAGCTGCAGAGGAAACGGTTGCCCGGTCGGTGGCGATCGACGAAGCTGCGAAGCTGGCGTTGGTGTTGGCGGGGTTCGCTTCCACGATGCTCACCGACTTCCCCGCGCCGGCGATCCTGGAGCAGTTGGTCCATCGGATCGTAGATGTGCTACCGGTGCTGGCCGCCGGGATGACGTTGATCTCCACCGGAGGAACCCCCACATACCTGGCCGGGTCGGATCTCTCGGCCCGGCAGTTCGAGCAGTTGCAGACCGATCTGAACGAGGGTCCGTGCGTGCTGGCCTTCGAGCAGGGCAGGCCGGTGCACGTGATCGATGTTTCCTCGGAAATCCGATTTCCGCGGTTCATCCCGGCCGCGGCGCAGTTGGGCCTCCAGGCGATGTTCGCATTTCCGTTGCGGCACAGCGGCAGCCAGATCGGGGCGTTGAATCTCTACACCACCGGCCCGATGACCGAGTCGGCACTGGCCACCGCGCAGATCCTGGCCGATGTGGCCAGTGCCTATCTGATCAACGCCCGCGGCCGTCAGGACCTGCAGGATTCACGCGACCGCGCCCACCAGGCAGCATTGCACGATGCCCTGACCGGACTACCCAACCGGATCCTGCTGATCGACCGGATGGACAACGCGTTCCTGCGCAGCCGCCGTACCGGGAAACGCACGTGTGCGCTGTTCCTGGACCTCGACCGGCTCAAGGCCGTCAACGACACGTACGGCCACTCCGCCGGCGACGAACTGCTCACCGCGGTGGCCACCCGGCTGGCCCGTGCGATCCGACCGGGTGACACGCTGGCCCGGATGTCCGGCGACGAATTCGTGGTCCTGTGCGAAGACCTGGACACCCCGGCCGACGCGGTCGCCATCGCCACCAGGCTCCTGGGTGCGGTCAGCCGCACCTTTTCGCTGTCCTGCGCCCAGGTCAAGGTGACCGCCAGCATCGGGATCGCCTACGCCGACCATGACGATCACTCCTGCGAACAACTGCTGCAGGAGGCCGACAGCGCCATGTACCTGGCCAAACGGGGCGGCGGCGACCGCCTCCAGATCTTCGACGAGAAATTGCAGCACTACGCCGACACCCAACTGGACCTGGAACGGGACCTGCAGGGCGCGTTGTACCGGGACGAACTGCACAACGCCTACCAACCGATCATCACCACCGGCACCGGGCAGGTCAGCGGCTTCGAAGCGCTGATCCGCTGGCGGCACCCCCGCCACGGTGCGATTCCACCCTCGACGCTGATCCCGCTGGCCGAGCAGACCGGGCTGATCTGGCCCATCGGCGAATACGTCCTGCAGCGGGCGTGGGCAGATCACTGGCGCTGGCACTCCGCCCGGCCGGCCGGCCCACTGACCATGTCGGTGAACGTCTCCCCCCACCAACTGACCGCCACGGGCTTCACCGACGCCGTCGCCGCGCTCCTGGCCAAATCACCCAGTCGCAGCGCCGGCACCCTCATTCTGGAGGTCACCGAAAGCCTGTTCATCCGCGACACCGACCGGGCCCTGGAGGTACTCACCGACATCCGCGCCATGGGTGTCGGAGTGGCCCTGGACGATTTCGGCACCGGCTACTCCTCCTTGAGCTACCTGGACAAGTTCCCCGTCGACGTCATCAAGATCGACCGATCCTTCATCTCCCACCTCGACCGGCCCTCCACCACCGCCATCATCAAGGCCATGGTCGTACTGGCCCACGACCTGGACATGACCGTGGTCGCCGAAGGAGTCGAGACCGATCAGCAGTACCGACAGATCACCGACCTGGGTTGTGATCACTGCCAGGGCTTCTACTTCGCCAGACCAGAAGTCGCCGACACCATCGATCACCTGATGGACCAGGTCGACCCACGACTACCCCTGGACGTCTGAAGAGCCATAGGCCTTCTCGCTGTCGGTCGCGACTCCCAGTGACCATGGCCGGTCCGTTCGTTGAATGCGACACTCTGGAACATAGATGTCGGGGGCCGGCGCCCAAGGCAGGTGACGGTCTGCAACGTGATTCGACCATCGGCTGAATGCCGTGGGCAGGGCCATCCCAGGGGCGGTCGGCGGCGAACTGAAAAGGTGACCCTGCGGGAAGATCTGGATGCGCGGTTGGCCGAGTTCGATGCCCGCCGTGCTGCGGCCGACACCCGGCGCGCCGACATCCGACGCTCCCAGGATCAGCTGCAGCAGCAACCGCAGGCGCAGCACCTGGATCCAGCCGCGGTTCCCGTCAGGCCGTCGCGCTGGCGACTCCGGCGACGTGACCGCACCAGCTGAGGACAGCGCGCGATCTGCTCGGGTACGCATCGTCGAACTCGCACTGACCGGGGCCGCCTGATCCAGTCGTGCGACGACACGAACTCCTCGTGCGGTCCTCGGTGATCGCGGGTCCCGTTCGTGGGATCGTGTTGCCCATGGCTGATTTCTTCGAATACATCCAGCACCCGCACGCCCAGCAGCGGCAGGCGGCGGGACCGCCGAAGGTCGCTGCTGCTGCCGCCGTTGTCCACGGCCCCGGCCCCGTGGGGCGGTTCAACGCAAAGGTGGGGTTGAAGATCACCCTGATCGTCGGCACGATGTGGTCGGCGTACCTGTTCACCGTGCTGGCGCTCATCAGCGCACCGTCCGCCTTTGCCAGTGGTGACAAATTGATCATCGTGGCCTGGATCGCCCAGACATTTCTGCAGTTGGTCCTGTTGCCGATCATCATCGTGGGTCAGAACGTGCAGGCCAATGCCGCCGACGCCCGTTCCCAGGCCACGTACGACGATGCCTCGGCGGTCTTGGAAGAGGCCAAGCAGATCCAGGCGCACCTGCTCGTCCAGGACGCTGCCATCAGCAAGATCCTCGAGCGACTGGCCGCCGTTGACCCGAGTCCATGATTCCTGTGTCCCATCGCTTTCGCATCCCTGACCGCAGCAGGACCCGGAGACAGGCGTGCGACGACAGCTCCGGGTGGCGCAGCAGTAGGTCAGCTCCCGCGGACGGGAAGGCCTCATGACGGGGGACGGCCGAGTCGGTTGGGGTGCCGCAGTGCTGCGCCCGGTCTGGTCAGGAGTTGTTCGATGTCCTCGGCCGGAACCGGTTTGGCGTAGAGGAAGCCCTGGGCGTGTTGGCACCCGAGCGCGATGAGGGTGGCGGCGGCTACTTCTGTTTCGACACCTTCGGCGACGGTGTGCATGCCGAAGGAATTGGCCAGGCCGATGATCGAATGCACGATCGCCAGGTCGTCGTTGTTGTGTCCGAGGTCGCGGACGAAGCCATAGTCGATCTTGAGTTCATCGACGGGGAGGGTCTTGAGCTGAGCGAAGGAACTGTATCCGGTGCCGAAGTCGTCGATCGCGACCTTGACGCCGATCTCCTTCAGACCGCGGAGGGTCTTGAGGGCCTGCTCCGTATCGCTGATGATCGCGTTCTCGGTGATTTCCAGGGTCAGGTGCCGTCCCTCCAGGCCACACTCCTGAAGGATCCCGCGGACGGATTCCACGAAATCGGCGGTGATCAGTTCGGCCGGAGACACATTCACACTCATTCCGATGGGTGTGCGGTCCGGGAAGCGGTCGTGCCAGGCTTTCGCCTGTCGGCAGCTGGTGTTGAGGACCCACCGGCCGAGTTCGCCGGCGAGGTTGGTGGCCTCGGCCAGTTCGATGAAGGAACTGGGCTGCAGCAGTCCCAGATGCGGATGGGGCCACCGGACCAGCGCCTCGACGCCGATCATCTCACCGGTGGTGAGGGTGACCTGGGGTTGGTAGTGCAGGACCAGAGAGTTGGTGGCGATCGCGGCCAGCAGGTGCAGTTCGATATCGATACCGACGGCGTTGCGTTCGCGGAGGGCCGGGGTGAACAAGCAGATGTTGTTACCGCCGCGTAGTTTTGCCTGGAGCATGGCCTGGTCGGCCTGGTTCATCAACTCTGCCACCGCGCAGCCGGGTTCGCCCAGTGCGACCCCGAGGCTGACCGCCCGGCTGATCCCCTCGCCGCCGACGGGGATGGGTGCGAGGGCGGCCTGGCGTAGCAACTCGGCGTAGGCATTGACCTGATTCGGGGTCGTGGGTCCATTCATGACGGCGACGAACTCGTCGCCACCGAGCCGGGCGAGGAAATGATCCTCGGGGGATGCGTGGAGCAGTCGTTCCGCGAGGGTCTGCAAGAATTCGTCACCGGCAGCATGACCGAAGAAGCTGTTCAGCACCTTGAGTCTGTCGACGTCGAGAAAGATGATCGCAACGGGGCCGGGGGCACCGTGGCGCAGGCGCTCGGCGAGGTGATCGGCCAGCGCTCGGCGCGTGGCCAGTCCGGTCAATTCATCATGGTAGGCCAGGTATCGGAGCTGTTCCTCGGCGGCGACCCGCGCCTGCAACTGGGCCAGCAGCGCGGCGACCGCTCGGAGAGCGCTGATCTCCGCCGGCCGCCATCGCCGATCGCCGTACTTGATGAACCCCAGCGTGCCGGTGGTGACGGGGCCACTCATCAGCGGCACGGTCGCCAAGGACACGCCCTGGATGCCGGAGCCCTGACGGATGCGGGTCTGGTATTCGTCGTCGGTGTGCGGATCGGTGGTGAGCACCGTCGACAGGTGCTCCAGGGCTGCGAATGTCGGGTCGGCGGTGGCGAAGAAGATGACTCCCAGCGGGTCCGGCTCCGGGATGTCGAGCCGCTCCGGCCACTCGGCGATCAGGATGGTGGCGCCGAGATCGTGATCGTTGCGGCGCAGAAAACTCAGATCGACCTGCAGGAAGTCGACCAGCTGGTGCAGCAGATCCTTGGTGGCCGCCGGGAGGGTTTCATGGGTGACACCCATCA
Source organism: Nakamurella sp. PAMC28650 (assembly GCF_014303395.1). Lineage (GTDB taxonomy): Bacteria > Actinomycetota > Actinomycetes > Mycobacteriales > Nakamurellaceae > Nakamurella. Next base: position 5,307,177 of record NZ_CP060298.1, on the reverse strand, counting down.
GGTCGGTCGCGACCGAGGTCACCAGATCATCGAGGGTCAGCTTCACCGTCACGGGTTCAGTCCGGATCCGGTGCGGCTACCGTGGGGGCGCGGTCCAGCCGTTGACTGCGCACCGCCGGGGGCGGAGTGTCGTGACTGAGGCGAACCACCAGGACGATCGCATCCTCGTCGTCGATCCCGGTGAGCTCGTTGAACCGTCGCTGCAAGGTGCGCAGTTCCGGGTGGAAATCGGGGGACAGGGCCAAGAGATCCGCCTCGGATCTGGCGTAGAGGAATACCGGTGACACCGGCTGCACGGCCAGTCCGGCCTGCCCGGCGCGGATCCAGAACTGTTCTGCCGCGCGGCCACCGCGCAGATAGTCGGTGGGTGTGTCCGCGTCCACGGTGAGCACGGCGACGGCGGAACTGGAATTGACGCGGTCCCGGGTCGGATCGCCCAGGGCCGCGCCCAGGTTCCAGGATGCCAGTTGCGCCATCACGTCCGTCCGCCCTGCTACGGCCAATTTCGCCAGATCGGACTCGTCCAGCCCCAGGCTCTCTACCTCAATTCCCAGCGAAGTACGTTGTGGACCCGGCCATTTGAGTTCACCGATCATCTGTTCGTGCAGAAGCGGCGTGAGAAAGCGGATGCGGTCGGATGCGGCCAGGACGTCAGCCAGGGCCGCGATCCGGCCCGGCTCGGTGATCAGGTGCAGGTGCGCGCCGGCGGCGCCTGCTTCCCGCTGCCACGCCGTGATCATGGGCTGGGCCACAGGCTGTCGTCGACCGATGTTCCGGTTGGTGATGCGCTGGACCATGGACGGGTACAGGTCGGCCAGACGCGGGTCGCTGCCCGCGGTGAGGACGATCGAGACCACCAGGTCCGATTCCGTTCCCTGCGGGAACTCGGTGAGCCCGGCCCGCATCTGGTGGCGGGCTGCGGCGACCTGGGCGTTGAAGGTGGCGGCGCCGATACCGACATAGCTGCCCCGGAAGCCGACATCCATTGCAGATGTCCGACCCCTGACCATCCGCACATCGATCCCGTCCGGTGTCGGCGTCAGCCTCCACGGTTGACTGTTACCGCCGGAAGGGGCAAGTGCGATGGCATGGGCCACCGCGTCGAGCGGTGAGCACGGCACCTGTTCGGTCAGGTCGATACCGGGCGCCGCGGGCGTCGTCGGGGACACGGCCGCGGGCCCGGCACCCAGGGTGTCCAGCGCGTGCTCCAGATCGACACGGATCCGACCCGACGGCAGTTTCCAACCGCGACCGAATCGCCGGACCGCAGCCGCGACCGTGGCGCCGCCCAGCTGTACATCGCCTCCCAGTTGCGGCCAGGTGGAGACCGTGTGACCGATCTCCACCATGGACGCGGCCATGCGGGCCGACAGTTCGTTCGTCTGCAGGATGCGCATCACATGGGGCGCTTTCGCGTGGGTGGTCAGTCCGATCAGCGAATCGGGATCCACCGGTCCCAGCAGGCCGTGGAAAGGTTCCCGCTGTCGCTCGACATCGAAGCGCTCCACGTCGAAGAGGCCACGGTCGCTGGTCTCCATGAATACCGGTATCCGTCGTTTCCGGGCCTCCTGACGTACTGCTACCTTGATGTCGAGCGAATCACATTCCTCGATCACCAGGTCGAGCCCGTCGAAGAATTCGGCCATGTTGTTCTGGCTGATGCCGCTCGTGAGGACGTCGGTGGGCAGGTAAGGATCCAGCTCGGCGATGCGGCGTGCCAGCACCACTGCCTTGTTGATGCCGATATCGAAAATGGTCGCGGGAATCCGGTTCAGGTTGGCCAATTCGATGGTGTCCTGATCGGCCAGCCGCAACCTCCCGCAGAGGCCCTCGAGCGCCAGCGTGTGAGCAATGGAATGTCCCACGCTCAACCCGACGATGCCGATGTTCAGCCGGCGAAAGCCGTCCTGTTCCCGAGCAGTGATCTTGTGGCGATTCCGATCCAGACGCAACCGCCGGAAATTCACCGGGCCCGGTATTTTCACCAGGGTCCGGCGCCACGGATACCACGCCCACTGTTCGGGCTCGTCGAGTTCCGCCGGGCTGACCGCCGGCAGCAGGGCCGCCAACTCTGCGGCGATGGTGGCGGACCGGTCGATGACGATGATGTCCCCGGTGGCCCGCAGGTGAGCGAGCATTCCCCGGTGCAACTGATTTCCCTCGGACAGCATGACGGCGCGGTGGGCATCGGGATCAACACCGGCGACCGCACCGGTGTCGCGTCCGGTAGCGGACGTGTCGGAGACGGTGGTCATCGGGCGGCCGGCGTCGCGGTCGCGTGCCCGCGGGCCGCGGAGCCGAGCAATTGTTGCAACTCCCGTTCCATGTTCCAGTTCTGGTCAGCGGAGATCAGCCTGGATATCTCCTGCCGGTCCCACCACATCAGCCAGGTCAGATAGCGTTCGTCCGGGTAGGGAACCGGGCTCACGCCGGTGCTGACCACGCCGCCGCTCGACCGCCACCGAGGAAGGGCGTGCGAAGCGGCGGTGCAGAGCGCGTAGCGCACTTGCAGCAGTCGTAGGACATGCACGAAGGCGCGGGACATCGTCGTCGTGAGTTCACCGTGCCGCGCCGCGCCATGTTCGACCCAGACCGCTTTGATCTCGACGACACCTTCATCCATGCGCTGGACGAGCTCTTTCCGGAGTTGATCGGTACCCTTCCGCCCGGCCCATTCCCGGAGCGCGTACACCTGCTCGACCCGCGAAAACGGCCCCTGAGCCCGCAGACCTCCGACCACCTGCCCGTTCGGATCGACAGCCGCCACGAACACTGCGGTGGACTCACCGGTGGCGGCCTCGTCGAAATTGACCGCCTGTTCGACTCCGTACCGGCGATAATTGCGCCGGGCGCCGCGGAAGTAGTCCTGCCAGAGCGCCGGCTCGTCCGCCGGCCGGGCCACCACAAAAGTCCGGCCGGAACCAGCGTCCTCATAGCTACCGAGCACCACGGGCGCCCCCGAGTGCAGCCAATTTACCGCACTTTCAGCAATCATGAGGGCACTATAGGCGTTTACCCCTTAAAACCCCAACCATAGGCCACGATGTTCAATATCGGTTTTCAAGCACCATGAGCGACAACTACGGCATCCTTGTCATCGGTGCCGCACCAGAGCCGAAAGCCATCTACGACCATGGGCTCTAGCCTCAATCTTTCGTGAGACGCCCGGCCTTTCCTCGGCGCGATAGATCTGGTGTTTCGCACCGACGGGCATGTCTGCGGGTTCGTCGAAGCCCCGGTGGGTCACCTGGGTGGGTGCCGGATTCCACGTTCCGGGGGGTTTGTCTTCTTGCTGGCCGGGTGGGTTGTTGAAGGTCAGGTCGGCGCCGGCAGCTGGGTCAGCCGGTCCAGGGCGGTGGTGAACAGGTGCCGGTGGGTTGCGTGACCGGACAGGTGCAACCAGACCCGGCGGCTCCGCCGGGCGATGGTCGCCGCCACGGAGAACAGCTGCAACCGCAGCCGTTTCGGTTCCCAACGGCGGGCGCCGGTGCCGGTCAGCGCGAGCATCTGCAGCCACGCGGTCAGCTCCGTAGCCAACTGGACGACAGCGACCCAGATCTGATTTTGCGCGAACGCAGTCAAGGGCAGGTTCCGCAGGCCGGTGTCTTTCGCGTTGCGGATCCGGTCCTCGCAGCGGGCCCGGTGCCGGTGCCGCAACTCCAGGTCCGCCAGCTGCCCACCAACAGTGTTGGTGACGAACGCGGTCAGCCGGTTGCCGCCTGAGTCGGTGAACCGCAGCTGCGCCCCGGGGTGCGGACGTTCGGCCCGGACGATCACCCGCATCCCTGCCGGCCACGTTGACAGGTCCAGCAGGCCGGTGAGTTCGGTGACCCACGCCCCGTCGCGGACCTTCCCATCGCCGTCGTAGGCCGGGGTCCACCCTTGGTCGGGGATCAGGTTGATCTTGTCGACGATGTCCTGCGTCAGCCCGAACCCCACCGAATACGACAGGCCCTGCCCGGCCAGCCACTTCAGGTATTCGTGGGTGCCGCCGCCACTGTCGGCGCGGACCAGCACCTTGCGCCCAATCCGGCCACCGCGGCGGTTGAAGGGCAACTGCCGCAACGCATCCTTGGTGACCGCGATGTGGTCGGCGGCGGTGTTGGACCCGGCCCTTCCGGGGCGCAGCATCATCGACAGCGGCTCACCGGTGCCGTCGGGGCCGTGGTCCACCCACGATCCCAACGGATGGAACCCGAAACCGCGCTTGTAGGTCGGCGCCGCCAGTTCCTTCTCCGAATGGGAGGTGATCAACGTAGCGTCCAGGTCGATGATCAACGGCCGGTCCCGGTCGATTCCGAAGTCAGGGGCGTCCTTCCCGGCCATCTTCCACACCCGTTGTCTGACAGTTGCTCTGGCCTGGTTGATCGCCGCCAAAGCGGCCTGCGGGGTCGCGGCCAACGAGTCGACCAGCCGGGACACCGTCGGGTCGGACGCGACCCGGCCAAACACCGCCGGCTCAGACCGCAACGCCGCGATGTCGGCCAGGCAGTCCCCGCCGATCGCGACGCTGACCGCCAGGTCCAGCAGGATCTTCCCCGGATCCAACACCGCCCACTGCTTGCGCCACGGCGCCAACGCCTCCGACAAAGCCCGGTCCAACCCGACCTTCCCGGCGGTGGTGACCAGCAGCACAGCACCGGCGTGGGACACCACCCGCTTCGCGGTCGTGTCCACTGTCAACGGCGGGTAGAAACCGGTAGGGTTCGGCATCAGAAAGGTGCTCCAGTTTGCTGACGTCGTGGATCTCAGAGACCCTCATTATCGCAGGTCGGGGCACCTTTCCCTCACTCCGAAACGCCCCGTCAGCTATCCGCGTGAAAGCGCGAGGCTAGCCCTCGAAGACCAGATCCTGGACGGCGGGGTCGCGCACCAGCGTCGATCCGAGCATCGGTCTGCCGTTGTCGCGGTAGTGGACCCCGGTCGCGGCCCGGGTCGCCGGTCGGCACGGTGTCGGTCAGCGCCGGGAATTCTGGCGCCTGTCGAATGCCCAGAGCGCGATCGCAAGGGCAACCCGGTCAGCGAAGACGAGTGGGTCGTGGCCGGTGACCCGGTGTATCCGCATCAAGCGATGTCGGACGGTGTTGACGTGCACGTACTGGTCCTCTGCCGTGCGCTGCAGCGATCCCTCGTTCCGCAGGAAACTCCGGAGGGTCTCCAGTGCTCTGGTGCCCTGCAGTTCGTCGGCGGAGATCAACGGCGTGAGCAGCTGGTCGACGAAGGGGTCCAGACGCCCGATCGGCTGCTGCTCCAGGAGGCCCTCGAGACTGGTCAGGCTGGCGGGCCCGACGATCACACCGCGCCGCCGGGAGAGTTGAAGCGCCGCAATTGATTCGGCAATCGCCCCGGCGGCATCGACGAGGGCCACCGATCGGCTGAAGCCGCAGGGCAGCAGCAGCACGCCTGAGGCGGCGGCGACCTCCTCCGCCGTGCGGGTGACGGCCAGCGCGATCCCCGGTGCCTCGCTGATCAGGCCACCGGCCATGTGAACGGCCAGCAGCGGCGCCGAACCGGCCGGCCACGCGGAGATCACCAACGGACCGTCACCGATCCCCAGCTCCTCCAGCATCGGTCGCAGGGCCACGGGATTGGCCAGGCGATCTCCGACCGGCAGGAGAAGTTGGCCCGTGCGCTCTCGTTTCAGCGAATCCTCGACGTTGCGCCCGTGCGACGCCAGCTCGATCACCCTGCCGAGGCGGGCCAGCACCCGGAGACCGGGAGGTGCCCCGGCGCCGGACCAGGTGAAAACTGTGCCAGGGCCGAGTGCGGCGGTGACGAGCACACCGTCGACGGCTCTTTCCGGAGCATCGACCGCGATCGGGCGTCCATCGGCGACCAACGACAGGCAGCCCTCGAGCGTGCGCACCGCCATTGCCATCATCGCAGCAACGGACGCCTGCGATCGCAGACCGTCGAGCAGCTCCGTCAACAGCGATTCGATGCGGAGGTTGTCCCTTCCGGCGGCAAGGGTCCGACGTTCGGCCAGGTATTCCGCAATGGCCAGGAACGGCATCCCCAATGGGGCCTGCAGCAGTGGCAGGTGCGCGGAATGACATGCCTCGACCAGGGCCGGTGGAATCACTTCGTGAACGTCTCCCAGCCCGAAGCAGAGGCCGACTGCGCGGGCCGCCGATGCTGCGCTCACGAAGGTGCGACAGCTCCGTTCGTCGACCAGAAGGGCACCGACCGTGCACACCAGCTCGCCGCCGCGCAGATAGGGCGCCGGGTACAGCAACTCGGTGGTGTGGGTCCATCTGACCGGTAGATCCAGCCGGGCCTGATCACCCGCCACCAGCTCCAGCCCCAGACCGGCCACCTGCAGCAGATCCCGCAGGGACGTCCCGTCCACGGGCCCGTGATCGGTCCTGTCCAGCGCCATGTCCAGCGCCGGATCGGAGCGGCCACCGGCTTCGATCGGATCAGGCATGTCGATCAGATTATCGACAGATCACCGTGCCGGGAACCTTCCGGTAGTAGGAATCTACAACGTTCGGTCACCGGGATGTGGATGGCGAACGCAAACGGCACGAACTATTGAGGTTTCTGCCGATCTGCGGATTATCGGTACCTACAACCCGCCAGGAGGACCGATGCCATCCCTCGCACCTGCCGACCAGAGCCTGAAGCGCGAATTCAGCCTGTGGTCCTCGTTCGCCTTCGCCTTCGCCTTCATCTCGCCGATCGTCGCGCTCTACGGGATCTTCGGGCTGGCGATCACCGCGGCCGGCCCGCGGTTCTGGTGGGGGTTCTTCGTGGTGTTCGCCGGGCAGATCCTGGTGGCGTTCGTCTTCGCGGCGCTCGTCTCCCGGTGGCCGATCGAAGGGTCCATCTACCAGTGGTCACGTCGACTGCTGGGCAGTGGCTTCGGATGGTTCGCCGGGTGGGCCTACACCTGGACCCTGATCATCGCCATGGCGACGGTAGCGTTGGGTGCAGCCGGTTTCATCGCCAACATCGTGGGCATCGACAATCCCACCGGGACCCAGCGTGCCGGCATCGTGTTCGTGATTCTGTTGTGCGGCACCGGGTTGAACCTGGTCGGGCGGCAGGCCCTGAAGATCTTCATGACGGCCAGCATCATCGCCGAGGTGGTCGGTTCACTGGGCCTGGGCACCTGGTTGCTGTTGTTCCACCGCCACAACTCGTTGAGTGTGCTGTTCGACGGCGCCGGAGCGGGCGGAGCGGGCTACTTCTCGCTATCGGGTCCGTTCCTGGTCGCGGTCGCTTTCATCGGGTTCTCCTTCGTGGGATTCAAGAGCGCCGGGGCCATCGCCGAGGAGGTGCACGAACCGCGGAAGAATCTCCCCAGGGCGGTGATCTTCTCGCTGGTCTTCATCGCCGTGGTCGTCATCTACGCCAGCCTGGCCATCATCCTGGCGATCCCCGATCTTGCCGCCGTCGCGCAGGGTACGGTCGCGGATCCGGTCTCCTCGACGCTGAGCAGTGCGCTCGGCAGCGGGATCGCCAAACCCGTCGAGGTGCTGTTCGTCATCGGTTTCCTCGCAAGCTTTCTCGCGCTGCAGACCTCGGCATCCCGACTGATCTGGGCCTTCGCTCGGGACCGGGCCCTGCCCGGGTCGCAGATGCTGTCCAGACTGAGCACCCGCCAGCGGTTGCCAAGGGCCGCCCTCCTGGTGACCACGGTGCTGGGTGCCGTGCTGTTCCTGCTGAGCAACCTCGCGACCAACCCATACACGATCATGGTGAATTTTTCCTCCGGGGGATTCTTCCTCGCCTTCCTGTTTCCACTGATCGGATTTCTGGTACTGCAGGCACGTCGCCGGTGGAGCCCCGGCCCGTTCGCAATGGGTCGGGGATCGATGATCCTGACGGCGGTCGCGACGATCTGGGTCGTCTTCGAGTTCCTGAACATCGCCTGGCCCCGCCGGGTGTATCCGGATCGATACCTGGACTGGTCCGTGTGGATCATGGTGGCAGTCCTGGGCGTGATCGGCGCCGTGGTGTACGCAGCGGTCCGGTCGCGAATCATCAGCGCGAAGGTGATCGACGACGCGGAGGAGGCGGACGAGTTGCTCGACGTCAGCATCTCCGGGCCATGAACGGCGAATTCCCCCGGCCCACGGCGATCGTGACCGGGGCCGCCAGTGGCATCGGAGCCGCTGCCGCCGCCGAACTGAAGCAACGGGGATGGGCGGTGGCGGGACTGGACCTGCACCCGGCGGTGGACTGCGACTACACGGTGCAGGTCGATGTCCGCGATGCGGATGCCGTTGCGGCTGCGGTGGTTTCGATCGAAGACCGATGGGGACCGACTGATTGTGCGGTCTCCGTCGCCGGCTACTACGAAATGCTCCCGGTCCAGGACGTCCGGCCCGAACAATGGACCCGGATGCTCCGGGTCCACCTGGGTGGCCTGTTCAACCTGTGTCGGGCGGTGCTGCCGGGAATGCTGACCCAGGGGAGCGGTTCGGTGGTCGCGGTGTCGAGCGAACTGGCCGTCGGCGGCGGCGGCGGGGACGCCCACTACGCGGCGGCGAAAGGCGCCATGCTGGGTGTGGTCAGGAGCCTTGCCGCCGAAGTGGCCCCCCGGGGAGTCCGGGTGAACGCAGTCGCGCCCGGCCCGACCGACACGCCGCTGCTGGCAGCGGATTCGCCCTGGCGGCAAGCCGAATATCTTCGGAGCCTCCCGCTGGGTCGGCTGGTCGCACCTCGGGAAGTCGCTCTCTGCATCGCATTCCTCACCGAGGAGGGCTCGTTCTGCGTCGGCGAGGTCCTGAACCCGAACGCCGGAGCGGTGATCTGACGTGGCCTGGAATCCGCCGCTCACCGGCAAGGTCGCCCTCGTCACCGGCGCCGCGCAGGGCATGGGCGCCTCCCATGCCCGACGTCTGGCCGCCGCCGGTGCCGCGGTGGCGGTCAACGACCGCGTTACCTCGCCCGAGCTCACCGCGCTGGCCGTGGAGATCGGGGGCGTCGCAGCACCAGGGGATGTCAGCGACCGGGAGTCGGTGCAGCATGTGGTGGCCGACGTCCAGGCCCGGCTGGGGCCGGTCGACGTGCTGGTCGCCAATCATGCCTACATGAGCATGGCCACCCTCGTCGAGGCGGACGCCGAGGACTGGTGGAAGGTCGTCGACACCAACCTGGGGGGCACCTTTCACCTCGTGCAGGCCGTGCTCCCCGGAATGCGCCGACGCGGCAGCGGAAGAATCGTGGTCGTGTCCAGCGAGTGGGGCGTCACCGGATGGCCTGGCGCCACGGCCTACGCCGCCTCGAAGGCCGGACTGATCTCCCTGGTCAAGACCCTCGGCCGGGAGCTCGCGCCGGAGGGGATCATCGTCAACGCAGTCGCACCGGGGGTGACCGACACCCCGCAGCTCGAGGTCGACGCCCGGGAGGCCGGGCTCGGCCTGGCCGAGATGCACGCCATCTACGCCGCCGGCATACCACTGGGCCGGATCGCGCAACCGGACGAGATATCCGCCGTGGTCGCATTTCTGGCGGACTTCCGCCTGTCGGCCATCGTCGGCCAGGTGGTCCAGGCCAACGGTGGATCGACCCGCAGCCGGGCCTGAGACGCCCGCGGGCAGTGCTGGACACCACCGGATGAAGAAGAGGAAGGGATCGATCACCAGTGACCGAGCAACACCAGCACTACCCGGACGGAGTCGTCGGGCAGATCGACGGACTGCAGGTTCCGCGCTATGCGGGACTGACCACGTTCGCACGTCTCCCCCGACTCGAGGACGTCGACCGGTACGACGTGGCCGTGGTCGGCCTACCGTTCGACACCGGCGTCACCTACCGTCCGGGAGCACGGTTCGGTCCGGCCCACATCCGACAGGCCTCCAGACTCCTGCGTCCCTACAACCCCGCCCTGGACGCCGAGCCGTTCCGCACTGCGCAGATCGTCGACGCGGGTGACATCGCCTGCAACCCCTTCGACATACCTGAAGCGCTGCAACAGATCGAACGGGGACTGCGGCCGCTGATCGGTGACGGGCGGCCCTTTCTCGGCCTGGGGGAGACCACACGGTCGCCCTTCCGGCGCTACGGGCCATCAAAGCCGTGCACGGACCGGTGGCCCTGGTGCACTTCGATGCGCATCTGGACACGTGGGACACCTATTTCAACGCCCCGACCACGCACGGCACGCCATTTCGGCGCGCATCGGAGGAGGGTCTGCTGCTCAAGGGCAACTCCGCGCACGTCGGGATCCGCGGCTCGCTCTACGACCGGAAGGATCTGCTCGATGATGCCGAACTCGGGTTCACGATCGTGCACTGCCGAGACATCGACCGCATCGGGATCGACGGGATCGTGCAGCGTGTCGTCGACCGGGTGGGCGATGCCAAGGTCTACGTTTCGATCGACATCGACGTGCTGGATCCGGCTTTCGCCCCGGCCACCGGTACTCCGGAGGCGGGTGGGATGACCAGTCGGGAATTGCTGGCCGTCCTGCGGGGGATGGGCGGGCTCCCTCTCGTCGGGGCCGACATCGTCGAGGTGTCCCCGGCCTACGACCACGCCGAGATCACTGCCGTCGCCGCCGCCAATCTCGCGTACGAACTGGTGACCATCATGTCCACCGGTGGGCGCGGATGAGCGGCCCGGCCGGCCCGGTGTCGTGGCCGGAAGGGAAGAGTTCGGCGGCGTCGTTCAGTTTCGACATCGACGCAGAGTCGGCCGTCCTGTGGCGGGCGCCGCAGAACGCTCATCGGATGAGCGTGATCAGCCACCAGGCCTACGGCCCTCTGGTCGGGGTTCCGCGCCTGCTCGGCCTGCTGGACAAGCACCGGATCCGTTCGACCTTCTTCGTTCCCGGGTACACCGCTCATCGATATCCCTCGGTGGTCAGGGATATCGTCGCCGCCGGACATGAGATCGCCCATCACGGATATCTGCACGAGCAGCCCACCGGTCTGAGCGCTACGGAGGAGGCGGTTGCCCTCGACCGGGGGCTCGAGGCCCTCGAGGAGGTCGCCGGTGTCCGGCCGGTCGGCTACCGGGCTCCCATGTGGGACCTCTCGTGGCGGACCCCGGCGCTGCTCGCCGCCCGGGATTTCCTCTACGACTCGAGCCTGATGGCCGCCGACCACCCGTGCGAACTCGAGGTAGGCCCGGATGCACCGCGATCCGTGGTGGAGATACCCATCCAGTGGGCCCTGGACGATTGGGAGCAATTCTGCTTCCTCCCCGACATCTCCGGCAGCGGACTGATCGAAACACCCGCCAAGGCAAGGGAACTGTGGCAGGCGGAATTCGAGGGTCTGCGTTCGGTGGGTGGCTGCTGGGTGCTCACGAACCACCCGTTCCTGTCCGGGCGTCCCTCCCGCGCCCATCAGCTCGACGAGTTGATGGGCCACGTCAACTCGTGCGCCGACGTCTGGGTGGCGTCGCTGGAGGAGATCGCCCGCCACATCCGCGGCCTCGGCCTCGATCCACGCAGCGTGGAATTTCCCTCCGGACCGGAGAACTGACCGAGGGCCGGACGCGAGGCCCCAACGCCTTCCGCAACGTCGCCGGCGTTGCTAGCATCAAACAACCAGTGATTGGTTCTTTAAGGGAAGGGCGGACCGGATGGACGTTCGGCGCCTCGACGAGGTGATCGGCCGGCTGGCGCCGACCGCCTTCGGGGTGTTGCGCCGGTTGGTCGCCGAGCCGAGCACCGTGGGGCACGAGAGCGGAGCCCAGGAAGTACTGGCCGCGGAGCTGGCGAAGCTGGGATTCGACGTCACCCGGCTCGCCATCCCCGAGACCATCGGCTCCGACCCGGACGCGGGCGTACCGTCCCGCAGCTACGCCGGCCGCTATGACCTGGTCGGCGAGCGCGGCGAAAAGGGCGGCCGCAGCCTTCTTCTCAACGGGCACATCGACGTCGTGCCCGCCGACGATCCGGTCGGGTGGACCAGCCCGCCGTTCGTGGCCACCGAACGAGACGGCTGGCTCGTCGGCCGCGGGGCCGGGGACATGAAGGGCGGGTTCGCCGCCGGGCTGCTCGCCCTGTGGGCGCTGGACGAGGTGGCGCCAGGGTGGCTCGGCGGTCGGCTGACGGTGGTGTCGGCGATCGAGGAGGAGTGCACCGGAAACGGCACGCTGGCCGCCGGCCGCGCCGGCTACACGGCGGAGGCGGCCCTCCTGCTGGAACCCACCGACCTCGACATCCTGCTCGGGGGAATCAGTATCGTGTGGGTGGACATCGAGATCGACGGGCGCGCCGGCCATGCGGAGGCGGCCCTGCGGTCGGTGAATCCGATCGCCGCCATTCCCGCCGTGCTGGTTGCCCTGCAAGAGTTCGAGCAGCAGATGAACGCCGCGCACCGCAGCGCCGGGGACCCCGCGTTCAGCCAGATGATCCATCCCTACAACGTGAACGTGGGGACCGTCCACGCCGGGGACTGGGCGTCCAGCGTTCCGGCGGTGGCGCGGCTGCAGGTGCGGGTCGGGCACCCGGGGAGTTGGAGCAGCGAGGAGACCCTGGAGCGGGTCCGGGCCGTTGTGCTGGCCGGTGTGCGGTCTGATCCGTGGTTGGTGCAGCATCCGCCGCGATGCGCGCTGACCGGATTCCGTGCACAACGGCATGCGCAGGAGCCCCGGGGCGAGTTGGTCGACCTGCTCGCCAGGGCGCACGAGAGCGCGCACGGACGGCCACCGGGTCGGGTCGTGATCGGCTCCACCACCGACGCCCGGTTCTACCTCAACCAGTTCCAGATGCCGGCTGTGGCCTACGGTCCCCGCACACGCAACATGCACGGTACGGACGAGGCGGTCGAAATGGTCGGCATCGTGGAGTGCGCACGGTCGGTGGCCCGCTTCCTGTCGGACTGGTTCGCCCCCGACCCGGCTGCGGTGGAACTGCGGTGACCGTGCCCGAGGTGGGCCTGGACATCGGTGCGCTGCGGCCACTTCCCGCCGAGACGGCCGCGTCGCGAATCGCCGACCGCTTCGTCACCGCGATCGCCCTCGGGCAATTCGTGCCGGGCCAGAAGCTGCCGACGGTGCAACAGCTGGGTGTCCTGCTCGAGGTCAGCCCCACCACCGTGCGGGAAGCCCTGGCCCGACTGGCCGCGCTCGGCCACGTCAAGGTCAAGCGAGGCCGCGGCGGGGGCACCGTGGTCACCGGGCAGTGGGGGCCGGACTCCGATGCGATGGTCCGTCGCACCCTGGAGCCGGACTGGGGTCGGTTGGAGGTCACCCTGGATCTGCGATCACTCATCGAGCAGCAGATCGCGCGCACCGCCGCGCAACGTTGCACCGCCTCAGACGGGCGTCGGATCAAGACGGCGCTGCGCGCCTACGAAAAGGCAGGCGCGGACCGGGAATCCTCCCGGCTGGCCGACCTGGAGGTGCATCACGCCATCGCGGTGGCCGCCCACAACCCGCAACTGACCGACCTGAGCCTGCGCATCCGGCGTGAGGTCAGCCTGGGGTTCGAGGCCGAGCCCTACAACGAGCAGGTCCGGGCCCGCGCGTTGGAGCAGCATCCCTGTCTGGCCCAGGCCGTCCTGGACCATGACCCGGAACTGGCGGCCGCCAGGGCAGCCGAGCACTTCTCCCTGACCGAGACGACCCTCCGGGCGCTGTACACCCGCATCGGGCGATCCCCGTCCACCACTCCATCCCACACCCAGAGAGGCCACCGGCGTGCCCACTGAACGATTGAACGGCAGCGCGATCAACTACCGCATCGAGGGCGAAGGACCCGAGACCGTCGTCCTGGTCAACGGTCTCGCCGACGACCTGGAAACCTGGGCCTTCCAGGTGCCGGCCCTGCTCGCTGCCGGTTTCCGCGTCCTCCGATTCGACAACCGCGGTATCGGGGCCAGCGACAGACCCACCGGCCCCTACAGCGCCCAGCTGCTCGCCGACGACGCCAAAGCGCTGGTCGACCATCTCGGGGTCGCCGACTTCCACCTGATGGGCGTGTCGATGGGCGGCATGGTGGCCCAGCAGTACGCGTTGAGCTACCAGGAGGACCTCCGTTCGCTGACGCTGGCCTGCACCTACGCGGCCCCCGGACCGTTCTGCTCCCGAATGTTCGCGATGTGGGCGGACGCCGCCCAGGTGCTGGGTGTGCCGTTCGTGATGCGGGATGTCACCCTGTGGGCGTTCACGCTCGACTTCTTCCGCACCAGAACCGATGAGCTGGCCGAGTTCGAGACGGCCATGCGGTACATGGACCAGTCGGTCCCGGCCTATCTCGCCCAGCTCGCCGTCATCCAGAACTTCGACACCACGGGGCTTCTGGGCGGGATCAGCGTTCCGACCCTGGTGCTGGCCGGCGAGCAGGACATCCTCATCCCCACCGCATTGTCCAAGGAACTGCACGAGCTGATCCCCGGATCGTCCTGGGCGACGACCCCCGGCGGGCACGGATGCATCTGGGAACATCCAGATCCTTTCAATGCCAGTTTCGTCGACTTCCTGCTGCAGCACAACGGACGGAGCTCCTGATGACGCGGTTCGATGAAGGGGCTCCGCTTGCGGGCACGCTCAGTTCCAAGAAGCTTGGCCTGCTCGGCGTTCTCATGCCGGGCCTGGCCCAGATCGCGCCCGCCTTCAACCTTTTCTTCACCACCGGCGTGATGGCCTCCCTCGCGGGGGCCTCGGTCCCGCTGGTCTTTCTCATCAGCATGGTGGGCATGGTCGCCACCGGGCTGAGTCTGGCTCAATTCGCTTCGATCTATCCCAGCGCCGGATCGTTCGTCACCTACATCACCAGGTCGATCGGCCCGAAGGTCGCGACTGCCGTCGGCGTCATCGCCCTGGTGGGTTACATGATCGCCTTCGGCGGGATCTACGTCTTCGTCGGCAGCTACATCGTCCAGAACGTCCTGAACAATCCCGACATCCCCGGGATCACCCAGATCGTCACCGTTGTCTTCGGCATCATCGTGACCCTGCCCGTCATCGTCGGGCTGCAGTTCGGCATCCGGGCGACGATCGTGCTGTACGTCTTCGAGGTGGTCGTGCTGCTGGCTTTCGGTATCGCCGTGATCGCCCGCGGTGGCGCGCAGGGACTTTCGGCAAAACCCTTCACGTGGCCGACCGGGGCCGGCGCCTCGGACATCTTCGTGGCCTTCAGCCTGGCCGTGCTCGCGTTCGGCGGATTCGAGGCGTCCGCCCCGCTTGCGGAGGAAACCCGCAACCCGCGCCGGAACGTACCGATCGCGGTCGTCGGCTCCGTCGTGATCAGCGGCCTGATCTATGTCTTCGGCTCGTACGCCATCGTCACGGCCTTCGGCGTCGGGAACATGGGCACCTTCGCCGCCGATCCCAATCCGTTCTACACGGCCTCCAAGACGTTCGTCCCGTTTCTGGCCCCGGTCATCACCTGGGTGTTCCTGTCCAGCGTCACCAGCTCCTACGTCGCGGCCAACACCCAGACCTCACGGGTGATCTTCGCCGGAGCCAGAGGCGGACTATGGCCCAGGACGCTGGCCACGATCAGCCCGCGCTTCCGGACTCCCTGGGTCGCAGCCGTCGCCTTCGTCGCGCCCAGCCTGGCGATCGGCGTGATCTCCACCGCCTTCACCGACCCCGCCACCGCGTCGGGCTTCCTGGGTACCTTCGGCATCCTCGGCCTGATCATCATGTACGTCGTCGCGAACATCGCCCTGATCGTGCAATTCGTCAAGCTGCGCCGTGGCGGCATCAGGAAGAACCCCCTGCTGTGGGTCCTCTCACCCGTCATCGGGTTGATCGTGCTCGCCATCCCCATCTGGGGTGACCTGCGACCCGGGCAGGCCGCGCCGTACAACGCGCTGCCTTGGCTCACCGTCGGGCTCGTCGCTCTCGGGGTGCTCTACGTCGTCGTGCTGTCCATCGTCCGGCCCAACGCTCTCGCCCAGGCTCCGGCGCTGCTCGAGGGTGCCGATGCGCTGCAAGGGGACCCACTACCGGATGTGCACGCCTGACGTGTGCCCGGGCGGACCCCCGCACCGGCAGGGACCTCGGCCCGCGCAGAGCGTCGCCTCAGGTGGTGGGGTTGAGTTCCAGGCCGTAGGCACGGAGGATGTCCGGGGCTTCCGGCCAATCGACCCTGGCCTGGTCGGGCGTCCCGTCTGCGCCGCCGGCGGAGACCATGCCCCGCGCCTGGCGATCGTCGGTGCCGGCGGTGCGGGCGAAGACAGTGCCACCGCTGTCGCCATTGACCGATCCCCAGCCGTTGACGTCCACCCCTTCCACGCCGCGGGTGCTGTAGCCATCGATGGAGAACCAGAGATCCTGATTGGTCACCTTGATACCGCAGGGCGTGCCGTGACCGAGGTAGGCGGATCTGGCGCCTGATTGACAGACGAAATCACCCACGTAGGAGTAGGCAGCGCTGGTCATGGGCTTCCACCCGGCGTTCTCGCTGTCATCGGCATTGTTGTTGGCCCCGTCGAGGGTTTCCGCATCCCAGGTCTGGATCCGACCGGTCACCCTGCCGACGAAGTTCCCCGTCCGGTTGTTGTTCCAGCTCCATGTCGGCCCCCCGCCGGTGAACACGTTCTGGCCGATCGAAAAGCAGTGCGCCGCAGTGACCATGATGGGGTGGTGGTCGCGGGTCCGGACTGCGGGCAGCCCTGCCGTGCAGTACCGGTGACCGTCCGGGGTGATGACATCGCCACCGATGAACGGAGTGCTGTCGTGCCACTTCACCGCCGCCCAGGCCGGGCTGACCGGTTGGCCCGACGTGGCCCGGCCGGCCGGTGGTCGAGCGAGAGAATCGTAAACTTTGGCGACGCGCCGCGCACCGTGCTCGAAAACGATCGCGACGCCGGCCTCGACGCCGCCGGTCTGCTGGGCCGACAGTGCGGGGTTCGCCACTTCGACGTCGAGCCCGGAACCGTCCGGGGCCGGACCGATGGCATAGGCCTCGAATGCGTGGGCGTGGGAGAGGTAGGCCACCCGGGCGGCATCCAACTGCTGGATCGTGTATCTGGCCTGACGAATCCGGATCAGGGAGGCGTCCATCGACGGATGCACCCTTTTCGCAGCCCTGATGATCGAGGCGGCCTGCGCCGGAGCCGTCACGTAGAGGTCGACCTCATGGTGCTCCGGGTCGATGGTGATCTGCGAGAAGGTGTGGGCCCCGGCCTTTCCCGCTGCGTCGAGGGCGACGGCGGTGGTGCGAAGCGGTGCCAGGTACTGCGCCTGGACCACCGCGGGCAGCGCCGCCACCTGGGCATCGGTCAGCCCGACCAGCGCGGCGTGTGCCGCCGGTGCCGGTTCGACCGGCCCGGGCGGTACGGCGGCGAGGACGACCGCCGCCACGCCCAGCACGATCTTGTAGCAGCTGCTGGCGTTCAATTGATGCCTCCTGGTGCGAGCTCGAGCAACGTGACAGGGCAACGGGTTCTCCAGGACGCCGTCCAGAGGTGCAGGCCGACCGCGCGCGGCGGCGGGGAGGTGCCCCGGCCCGGAGATTCGGTCGTCGGTGTGCTCATCTGCAGCTCCGGCCGACGTCGATCGCAGTGTGCGGGTCGTAGGCCTGATTGCCGGTGGGCATCGCGCCGGACGGAGCGGGCAGCCGTGAGGGATCGTCGATGCGGGGTAGGCCCAGCAGGCCTTGATCGGCGTATGCGCAGTCCATGTTGAACTGGTACCCGCGAATGCTCTCGACGAACAACCTGGTGCGCAGTCTCGGGTCGGACGGGAAGAGGTCGAGCGTCATCTGGTCGTGTCGTACGGCGATCGTGCCGCCGTCGGTGATCACACCGGGTCGATCAGCGAGCGGGTAGGCCCAGACGAGGTTGGTGGTGACCTGCAGCATGGGGCGGCCTGCGGCATCTGGACGGTAGGCGGCGTTGACGGTGCCGTTGACCCGGATCGACGCCGACAAAGCACTTCCCGGTGCCAACAGGGTCGGCTGGAGAGCCGAATGCGGCCCGGTGGTCTGGAAGCCGGATCGGCTGAGTTCCTCCGGGTCGACCATCGCGGTGAGCAGCTGGAGCTGGTGATCGACCAGGACGCGGGGGTCCGCGCGGGTCAACAGGATGTATCGGTGCGCGAGATCCAGTGCGGCCGATACCTGCGTCGAGGAGTAGGGGCCGACTTTCGTTGCGGTCGGCATGATCACGCCTTGGTCCGCGGTGGGCCAGCCCCGGGCGGGACTTCCGGCAAAGGGGTCGGCACCTCCGCTGGGGGCGTCCGGTGGACGGGAGACCCCACCGGTCGACGAGGGCGCCGGGATGCCGTCGGCGTTCTGGGCCACGATCGGCCGCGGCGCGTTGGCCACCGGTACCGGTTCGATCCCCCAGGGGTGGGCGATGGCCGCATAGGCCACGGCCGAGAAGGCGATGATCGCCCAGATGTAGGCGGTCCGGAATCGTCGGGCTGGGCGCCCCCGTTCGGCCAGCACATCTGTCCGGCCCCCGCCCCGGCGTCGGTCGGCCTTGAGGAATTCCTTCTCGATCGCTGCGACCCGCTTCGCCCATTCGGGGTCGTGGATCCCCGGCATGCCCTGATCCTCGTCCACTGTGCTCCACTCCTCGTTTCCAGCGCTGCCGGGTCGGTTCCAGCACTGCCGGGCGTACACCGGAGAGACTGATGAGTCGACCGATCAGCACGCCGTGGACGACCCCCGATCCAAGACACCCCGCGGAGAGTCGGCCGCGGCGACGATACACCGGGCGAGTCCGACCGCGAGCCGATCGTGCACCAGGGTGATGGACCCCGGGCTGACGGTGGCCGGCGATGCACCGACGAAACCTGTTCAGGCGGCGCACTTCAGGCAGGTGCGCGTGGTCGGCTTGATCTCCAGTCTGGACGAGGGAATGCGTTGAGAGCACTTCCTGCAGATGCCGAATCGTCCCTGCCCGAGATCGACCAACGCGATCTCCGCCTCGCGGGCCTGGCCGAGGGTGCGCATCCGTTGTCCCTCCAGGAGTTGGAGCACCGAACTCAACGGGACCCCGTCGGGATCGTGTTCGTCGTCATCGCTCCCGTTGGCGCGAATCGCCCTGGTGGCGGCCAGCTCCGATTCGAGGGACTGGATGTCCTCGTGCAGTCCGGCGAGCACCGATTCCAGCCGGTCGCTCCAGTAGTCGTCCCGGGGTGCCGCCATACCACCAGGCTACGGGCTCCGGTGTTCAGACGGAGCCCAGCAGTTCCTCCGTCGCGCGGTCCGGCAGGCCGTCGAAGAACTGACCGAGTACCGCGGCGAAGACGGGCTCGGTCGGGTCGGCCCGCCGGAACAGGGTCATCGACGATCTGAGCTTCTGCGCGTCGATGCCGCCGAAAATAGTGACGGCATCTGACGTCGACGCGTCGACCACGATGTTCGACACCTCCCGCAGCCGCGGCCCCAGCATGTGATGCTGAAGATACGCGGTGGCTTCCTCCACACCCGAAATGGCATAGCGCCGGGACATCGGGCTGGTACCCAGCCCCGCGATCTGGGGGAAGACGAACCACATCCAGTGGCTCCGCTTCCGACCACGGCGGAGCTCCAGGACAGCCTGGTCGTAGGTACCCCCTGCGTTCTGCGCGGTGAGGAATCTCTGGAGATCGAACGAGTCCGGCATGATTGCCTCCGTTGCCTGGTTCCGGGCATCAGCCGGTCGAGAAGTCCAGGCCGACCCCGGTCACGCCGGTGGACGCGGCCGCTTCGTCGTGGTTCGAAGTGTCGCCCGAGACGCCGACGGCACCGATGGTGCGGCCGGTGGAGTCCTTGAGCAGCAATCCGCCCGGCACCGGGATGAGGGCACCGCCGACAGCGGCCGTGGCGGCGGCGATGAAATAGGGCTGCTGCTCGGCCCGCACCATCAATCCACGCGAGCCCATGCCGAGGGCGAGGGCTCCGTGCGCCTTGCCGAACGCGATCTGGAACCGCATGTTAGCCGCTCCGTCCTCCCGTTCGAACGCGGTGACATGGCCGCCGGCGTCCAGGACGACGACCGAAAGTGGCTGCAGCCCTGCGGTTCGGCCGGCTGCTCTCACGCCCGCGATGATTTCGCGGGCCAGGTCCAACGTCAGGTGTTCGGTAGAGGGCATCAGAATGCTCCTTCGGGCCTTGCGGCCTTTGCGGCCTGTCGGTGGGCGTGCAGGATCGGCTCGGTATAGCCGGCGGGCTGGGCGGTTCCCAGCACGATCAGATCGCGGGCGGCGCGGAAGGCCTCGCCGTCGAAGGTGGGCGCCATCGGGCGGTACCGCGGGTCGTCCGCGTTCTGCTCGTCGACGATCATCGCCGTCTTCCGCAGGGCGCCGTCGACCTCCGCCAGGGTGACGATCCGGTGCTCGAGCCAGTTGGCCAGGTGCTGCGAGGAGATCCGGCAGGTGGCGCGATCCTCCATCAACGCCACGCCGTTGATGTCGGGGACCTTCGAGCATCCGACACCCTGATCCACCCACCGGACCACGTAGCCAAGGATGCCCTGGGCATTGTTCTCGATCTCCGCCTGGATCTCCGCGGGCGACCAGGACGGGTCGGATTCCACCGGGATCTGCAACAGGTCGGCGAGCCGGGCCCGGGCGCCGCCGGCGGCGAGCTGCTGCTGTCGCGCTGCGACATCGACGCGGTGATAGTGCGTGGCGTGCAGGGTCGCGGCCGTCGGTGAGGGCACCCAGGCGCAGGAGGCGCCGGCCTGTGGTTGGGCCAGTTTGTCCTCGAGCATGTCGGCCATCAGATCCGGTGCCGCCCACATCCCTTTACCGATCTGGGCGCGACCGTGCAGACCGCAGGCCAATCCGACGTCGACGTTCCAGTCCTCGTAGGCCTTGATCCACGGCTGCGCCTTCATGTCGGATTTGCGGACCATCGGACCGGCCCCCATGGAGGTGTGGATCTCGTCACCGGTGCGATCGAGAAAACCGGTATTGATGAAGGCCACCCGTGATTTCGCCGCGCGGATCGATTCGGCCAGGTTGACCGTCGTCCGGCGTTCCTCGTCCATGATTCCGATCTTCACCGTGTCGACCGGCAGCAAGAGCACCCGTTCGACGAGACCGAAGAGCTCGTCGGCGAAGGCGACCTCGGTAGGACCGTGCATCTTCGGCTTGACGATGTAGACAGACCTGGCCGGTGAGTTCGCCGTCGATCCTGGTGCTCCGAGATCGGTGAGCGCGATCGTGACGGTCACCATGGCATCCAGCAGCCCCTCGGGGATCTCGTGGCCGCCCGAGTCCAGGACGGCCGGGGTCGTCATCAGGTGACCCACGTTGCGGGCCAACAGCAATGCCCGGCTGCGCACCTGCCGCTGACCTCCGTCCGGGGTGGTGATCGTCCGGTGCGGGGTCAGCCGACGGGTGAAGGTCCTGTCGCCCTTGCTGACCTCCTCGGTGAGCCGCCCGGTCATCAGCCCGAGCCAATTGCGGTAGGCGGTGACCTTATCCGACGCGTCGACCGCGGCGACGGAATCCTCGAAGTCGATGATCGTGGTCACGGCGGATTCGATGACGACATCGGCGATCCCGGCCGGGTCGTCCCGGCCGACCCGGGTCGAGGGATCGATGATCAGTTCGATGCCGAGGCCATGATGCTCCAGCAGTACCGAGCTGGGCAGCCCGGCCTCGCCCGTGTACCCGGCGAACCAGGTCGGGTCCGCCAGTTCGGCGCGGGTGCCGTCGATCTGGTCGACCACCAGGCGTCCGGCGTCGACGCTGTACCGCCGGGCCTGCGAATGCCGACCACCGGCCAGCGGCACCACGTCGCCCAGGAACCTCCGTGCCCAGGCCACCACCTGCGAGCCGCGGGCCCGGTCGTAGTCGCCGGCCGGTGGGGGACTGCCCATCGCGTCGGTTCCGTAGAGGCCGTCGTACAGGGATCCCCAACGAGCGTTGGCCGCGTTGATGGCATATCGCGCATTCGACGCCGGGACCACGAGCTGCGGGCCTGCGATGACGGCGATCTCGTCATCCACGCGGTCGGTGTCGATGACGAATTCCGGGCCGCGCGGAACCAGGTATCCGATCCCGGTGAGGAAGTCGTGGTACTCCGAAGCGTCGAACGGTCGACCCGCCCGTTCCCGGTGCCAGGCGTCGATGGAATCCTGGATCACCGTGCGCGCAGCCAGCAGGTCGCGGTTCCGCGGGGCCAGCGTGTCGACGACCAGCGACAGCCCGGTCCAGAACTGCTCCGCCGTCACGGCCACCTCCGGGAGCACCTCGGATTCGATGAAGTCCACCAGTTGCGGATCCACCGTCAGCGAGCCACGGAGCAGGTAGTCGGATCGGTCGGTCAATTTTGCCTCCTTGAGGGTCCGCAGTCCATGACGTCGGACGACGGTCGAGCAATGGGTGACGTGATGGGCCCCGGACAGCTCGGATCAGCTTCAGGATTCCATCAGGTGGAAAATGTATTCTGCATGGTCTAAGTTTGAACGGAACTCCAGGCCACGTCAAGGAGGGTCCGATGACCACTGGCAACAGCGCGACATGACGGCGGGCGACCCGAGGGAGCCCAGGGCCGCCTCCACCCCGGTGCAATCGGTGGGGCGCGCGCTGGACATCCTCGAGGTGATCCAGTCGGCGGGTGGCGCGCTGAGCATCACCGAGATCGCCGCCGAGACCACGCTGTCGGTGGCCACCATCCACCGCCTGGCCCGCACCCTGCTCGATCGCGGATACCTCCGGCAGCTGCCCGATCGCCGGTACTGTCTCGGCACCCGCCTGGTGACGCTGGGCGAGACTGCGAACTCCCTGATCGGGCAGCGGACCCGGCCGCTTCTGCTCCGGTTGGCCGGAGCTCTCGGCGAGACGGTCAACCTGGCCGTCCTGTCTGGCTCCGCGGCCGAATACGTCGGGCAGGCCACCGGAAGCCACTCCATGCGGATGTTCACCGAACTGGGCCGGCGCGTCCCCCTGCACTGCACGGGAGTGGGGAAGGCCCTGCTGTCGATGTTGACCGACGACCACGCCGCTCGGCTTCTCCGGCACACCGGCCTGCCGTCCCGGACACCGGGCACGATCACCGACCTCTCGGCGATGCTCGAGCACCTGAAGGCGGTACGGGCCAACGGTTACGTCCTGGACGAAGGCGAGATGGAGATCGGTGTGCGTTGTGTCGCGGTCGCACTGCACATGCATCCATTGATGGCGCTGTCCGTGTCGGGACCGTCGGAAAGGATGACCGATGCCGTCATCGAGGCCACGGTCGTCCGGCTCCGGGCCGCCGGCACACAGATCGTCGATCTGCTGGGGAACGGCTGACGCCAACTGCGGTCGCAAAATCGACAGCCGGCCGCCGGTCGGGAGAGGTCGTGGGTGGAATGGTGCTGCCGGTGGCGTGCCTTACGCTGTACGAATGATCGCGTCGTTGCCGGAGTCCGCTCGTGAGGACGCAATACCCCAGGACACCGGTCGATGATGGATGTCGCCGGTCGGATCGCCGCACTCTCGTCGACGGGCGAACAACCCGAACTTCCGGGCCCGGAATTGCTGCCGACCCGATTGATGAGGGCCTGCGCCCAGGTGCTACCGGTCGACGGCGCCGGAATCAGCTTCTTCAGCGGGTT
Source organism: Nakamurella sp. PAMC28650 (assembly GCF_014303395.1). Lineage (GTDB taxonomy): Bacteria > Actinomycetota > Actinomycetes > Mycobacteriales > Nakamurellaceae > Nakamurella. Next base: position 5,283,778 of record NZ_CP060298.1, on the reverse strand, counting down.
CCGTCATCGGGTTCCACTGGGAGCCAGCGACGACGACGCGGTGCTGGCCGAGCGTCTGCAATTCACGGTCGGTGAGGGTCCCTGCCTGACCGCCCATGCCGAGGACGGCGCGGTGATGGCCACCGCCGACACGATGGGAAAGCGCTGGCCGATCTTCTACCGCGAATTGCTGGCCACTACGCCGTACCGGGCCATTCTTTCGCTGCCGGTCACCACCGAAGAATTCGGCGGGGACGCCGCGGTGGATCTCTACTACGCGGATCCGCGTCCCGATATCTCCGAGAGTGCGCTGAACGACGTCAAGAATGCCATCGACATCATCGGTGCGCTGCTGGTGGCGAACTCCGGGCTGGGCGACTCTCCGAAGGCAGAACCGGTGTGGTGTGCCAATGACGCTGTCCGGAGCCGGTCGCAGGTGTGGATCGCGATGGGCATGATCAACGTCGCGCTGGGCCTCGACCCGATCGACTCGTTGGCCGTCCTTCGTGGGTACGCCTTCGGTCACGGGACGACGGTCGATGACATCGCCCGCCATGTGACCGCCCGGCAATTGCCGGTGGAGGCACTCGGCGTCCGGAGATGGTGAGCGGCCGGGAATCAGTCACGGCCGGAGGGCTGGGCGACGCCTCGGGCGACCCCCCGGGCGAACCTTCGGCGACCCGGCGAGATCTTGCCGGCCGACTGTTTGACCGGCAAGACCATGCGGGCGTGCACCACTGAGCGCAATACTCCGATCTTGCAGACCGGCACCTCGCTTGTCAAGCAATTCGTTCGCCGTGTGAATTGGTGGTCAAGTGGCACGGTGGTCGGCTAGGTTCACCTGATGTCAGACGACGGCGGAACACTCGAGGATGCAGCGCAGGCGCTCCGAGAGCTGATCCTGGCCGGTGAGCACTACCGGCAGGCGGTGGCCGGCGACCTGCAGGTCGACATCAGCCAGACCCAGGCGATGAGCTACCTGCACACCTGCGGGGATCTGGGCCAGAGCGAACTCGGGGCCATGCTCGGCTACAACACCAGCAGTGTGACGGCGCTGGTCGATCGGTTGGAGCGGCAGGACCTGGCTCACCGCAGTCCGCACCCCACCGACCGCCGGCGTTCCATCGTCGGGCTGACCGACCACGGTCGTGCGGTGATGGCGGGGCTCGGATCGACCTTCGTGCACGCCTTCGACCACATCTCGGCCGAGGTCCTTCCGGACTGCGTGTCCTCGCTCCGGTCGATCACCGCAGACCTCGTGTTGTGCGCAGCCCGGGTGCGCAGGCCGGAGATGCTCTGACAGCTCCGCGGTTCACCTCGTCCGAGGACCCGGGGGTACCCGGTGACCTGGAGGAGATGTCGTCCGGCGAAGAAGGCGCGTCACGACGCTGACGGGCCAGGTCGCCTCCTGCTCCGCTACGCGTCCGGCGCCGTGGAGGACCTCGCCGGCGAACCGCGGCACGTCGGGCCGGGGGCGGTCGAAGTCGGCCAGCCCGGCCACGAAGGTTCGGGCGTCTCCGCCGCGATCAGGGTGGTGCGCGAGAACGAAGCGGCGGCGCTGTGCCCGAAGATCTGCATCCACGTCCACCAGTGTCCACCCGCCGGCAGCGCGCGGCGCGAGTGGCCGCGTCGTCGACCGATGTGAGGGTGCAGGGTGTGACGGGGGTTACCCATCGGCCGGTGGGGCGCGGTCGCATACTGGGGTTGGTGGTGCCGTCGGGGCTCTGCTCGTGAGTTTGCGGGAGTGATAGCCATGCCTGTGGAAGTCCAGGGTTTTCGGGAGGTCGGCTACGGGCCCTTCCCCATCCAGGTGTCGATGGCCGTCGATGCGATGTTCGGAATTCTATGTGTCGGAGCCGTGTGGGGTGGCCGGCTCATGGCCCGATCGCTGCGTGGCAGGAACCGGATCACGGGCCGCTTCAACGCGGTGGCCGGCCCGACCGCCTGCTGACCCGGCTTCTGTGCTCATCGCCGGGAATCGTCGGTGGCGGAGATGTCTCGACACCTGAGGTGAATCGGTGCGCGTGGTCGTGACCGGTGGCGGCCCATCGGGCACCGGATCGGCGTAGCGTCGGAATCGACCGAACCCGAGTAGCCCGGCGCGTCGCGCACGGAAGCGGGGTAGGTCGGTCGTGCACGCCGTCCGGACAGGCACGCTGTTCATCCACCACCACCGGAAGAGGCGCCTGCACGATGTTCGGATACCGAGTTCCCGACCCCGACCAGGCGTTGCTGATCTCCGGTGGCCGCTCCAACGGAGGCTCACCCTTCCGCGTCGTCATCGGCCATGGCGCCTATGTGCTGCCGTTCGTGCGTCGGGCGAATCTGTTGTCGCTGGCCATGAGCGAGGCCGAGGTACAGGAAACCTGTGTCACCAAGCAGGGTATCGCGCTCAACGTCAAGGCCGTCATCGCCTTCAAGGTGGGCAGTGACGTGGATTCGATCGTCGCGGCGGGGCAGCGGTTCCTGTCCGACCAGGATCAGATGTCCGTCCTGACCGGCCGGATCTTCGCCGGCCACCTGAGGTCCATCATCGGTTCGATGACCGTCCAGGAGATCGTCACCGAACGGCAGAAACTGGCTACCGAGGTGCTCGACGGCAGCAAGGCCGAGATGGCCAAGATCGGCCTGACCGTCGACGCCCTGCAGATCCAGTCCATCGACGACGGGCAGCTCGGGTACATCGTGGCGATGTCGGCCCCGCACAACGCGGCCATCCAGCAGGCCGCCTCCATCGCGCAATCCAACGCCAACCAGTTCGCTGCCCAGGCGGAACAGGATTCCCTGCGGAAGCAGGCCGAGTACCAACGCCAGACCACCGTGCTGCAGGCCCAGTACAAGGCCGAGGTCGACAAGGCGCAGGCCACCGCGGCCCAGGCCGGACCGCTCACCCAGGCGCGGGCCCAGCTGGAGGTCCTGCAGGCCCAGAAGGCCGTCGCCGAGCGCAACGCCGAACTCCGTGAGCAGCAACTGGTCGCCGAGGTCGTCAAACCGGCCCAGGCAGAGGCGGAGAAGACGAGAATTCTGGCGGCGGCCGAGGCGCAGAAGATCCAGGTGCTGGCTGCGGCGGCTGCTTCCAACAATCGGGTCGCTCTCGATCGCATGCTGATCGAGCAACTCCCGGAGATCGTGAAGTCGGCGGCACAGGGACTCAACGGGGCCAATGTGACGGTCCTCAACGGAGCCGACGGTCTCGGTGACATCGCGGCATCGCTGGTCGGACAGGGTTCAGCCATCTTCGAGGCGGTCCGCAAGGGATTCCAGGGCGGTGCGCCGACGGGCGCCGCGAACGCGCCCGAGAGGCCCGTCGCCGCTGCCGACCAGCGACCGGCCCTCGACCGGTAGATCTCGAGGTGCGGCAGGGAACCGTGCACTGCAGCACCGAACCCCGGGGGATGCGCGCCACCTGCCGGGCCCGGGTTCTTTTTCTTCCGTTCACCGAGGATGTGCCTGCACGACTCCGGGCGATGATTTTCTGGCGGAGTCATCCCACAGACTCCCGGTTGGAGAATCATGCGTTCCAGCACCGTTCTGGCCGTTGCCGTCGCAGCATCCCTGTTGACGGTTTCGGCCTGCTCCTCGACGTCCACCGCCTCATCGGCCTCCCCGGGTTCCAGCTCGGCGGCGGTGTCGGCGGGTTCCAGCTCGGCGGCGGTGTCGGCGGCAGGCGCCCCGATGTCCGGGTGCCCGTCCTCCGCGGCGGCGGACACGTTCACCTTCTCCTCCGACGGTGATGTCAACGTGCAGAACCTGTGGCAGCAGACCCTGCTGCCCGCCTTCAAGAAGGCGTGCCCCCAGTTCACCGTCAACTTCGTCTTCGACATCCATTCGGCCAACGCGAATCTCAATGTCTCGAAGATCGCCGCCGCGGACAAGGTCGGGCAGGCTCCGCCGATCGACGTCGCCGACGATTCGGTCGCCGAGGCGGCGGCCCAGGCCGGGCTGACCCAGAAGATCACCGCGGCGCAGGTCCCGGCCATCTCGGAGGTGAATCCGGCTGCACTGGCCCGGTTCGACTCCGCAGCGTTGCCCTACCGGGGTTCCTCGGTGCTGCTGGCCTACGACTCGACCAAGGTCGCCAACCCGCCGAAGACGTTGAAGGATCTCCTGGCGTGGATCATCGCCAACCCCGGGCAGTTCACCTACAACGATCCCTCCAGCGGCGGCTCCGGTGGTTCGTTCGTCGAGACCGTACTGGATTCCTACGTCTCCGCCGCGGATCTGACCAAGATGCAGTCCGGTTATACGCCGGCACTGGAAAGCCAGTGGGCACAGGGCTTTACGACCCTGAAGGGCCTGACACCCTCGATCTACCAGAAGGTGTATCCCAACGGCAACCAGGCGGTGCTGGATCTGCTCGGCAAGGGTGAGATCTCGATGGCCCCGGTCTGGTCGGACCAGTTCCTGGCCGCCAAGGGCCAGGGGCAGTTGGGCGCCGAGTACAAGGTCACGCAGATCGCCGATCCGTCGTTCACCGGCGGCGCGGCGTACCTGGCGATCATCAAGGGCAGCAAGCACGCCGCGGCCGGCGCCGCCTTCATCCAGTGGCTGCTGCAGCCGCAGCAGCAGGGCGAGATCGTCAAGAGCATCGCCGGGTTCCCGGCCATCTCGATGACCAAGCTCCCGACCGCCGAGCAGACTGCCTTCGGCGGCGTCGACGTGCAGAATCTGCGGCCGGGCGTGAGTTCCAAGATGGGCGCAGACATGCAGTCCCAGTGGGCGGCGAAAGTCCCCGGATGAGCGTGTCCGTCCTGACCGCACCGGCACCGACCCCGACGCCGGGCCCGACCCGACGGCCACGCCCGGTCGGCTCGCGGTGGTCGATGCTGGTGATGGCCAGCCCACCGGTGCTGTTGGTGATCGTGTTCGTCGGCGTCCCCATCGTCATCGGGATCGCGTACACCTTCGGCTACACCGGGGGTCTCAACTCGGTGGCGACCTCCCTCTCGGTGTCGGTGCACTCTGCGGTCGGTTGGGGTCCGACGTTCGACGCCTACCGTTCGGTCTTCGCCGACTCGCGGTTCCGGGGTGATCTCGGGGTCACGCTGTGGGTCACCGCGATCACGGTGGCGGTCACCGTCGTGCTGGCGTGGGCGGTGGCCCTGCACGCCCGGCTCACCGGCGGCCGGCTGGGCCGGGTGCTGTCCGGTGTGGCGGTGATCCCGCTCTTCATCCCGATCGTGATCGGGGCTTATGCGATCCGGAAGTTCTACCTCAACACCGGTTTCCTGGTCAGCGTCGGCAAGCAACTGGGCGTGACGCTGCCGGCCTGGAGCTACCACACGTCCGGCATCGTGATCGGTGAGACCTGGGCGTCGCTTCCCTTTGCGGTGCTGCTGATCTCGTCCGGGCTGTCCGCGGTCCCGGACGCGTTGATCGATGCCGCCCGGGATGCCGGCGCATCCCGCGCCCGGGCGGTGTGGTCGGTGATGCTCCCGATGACGACGGTGCCGACGGTGATCGTGGCGACCTTCACCGGTGTGTCGGTGATGGGCTCGTTCACCATTCCGTACCTGATCGGCCCGACCGCGCCGACCATGCTCGGCGTCACCCTGCAGCAGACGTATGCGGCCTACCAGCGTCCGCAGAACGCCCAGGTGATGGCCGTCGTCCTGTTCGCACTGGCTGCCGGGATCGGTGCCCTCTACATCTGGGCCAACGCCAGGGCCTCCCGGAGTACGGCGGTCGCCGCGTGACCGCCGGTCCTGTTCGATCCTTCGTCTCCGGGCCGGCCCGATCGTGGGCCGCGCCAGCACCTCGGTCGCTGCGTACGGTGCTGACCCGCACGGCCACTGCGGTTTTCGCGCTGCTGCTGACGCTGTTCGTCGTCGGGCCGCTGCTGTGGATGGCGCTGGCCGCGTTCTCGAAGCGGTGGAAGGCACCCGCGCTGCTGCCGCAGACCTGGACGATGAGTTGGTGGGGCACCGTCCTGAAGGGCACCGAGCTCGGCCACTCGTTCACGCTGTCGCTCCTGTTCGCGCTCGGCGCGACCGCAGCCTCGGCGATCATCTGCCTCCCGGCCGCCTATGCCATGGGCCGCAGCAACTTTCCGGGTCGGCGGGTGATCCTTCTCGGGCTTTTCGCCACCAACGCGTTCCCCAAGATGGGTCTGTTCACCTCGATCGCGACGCTGTTCTACGCACTGCACCTGATGACGACCGTCACCGGGGTGATCATCATCCAACTGCTCGGCACCGTCGTCACGATGACCTGGATCCCGGCCGCCGCGTTCGCGGCGGTGCCACCCAGCCTGATCGACGCGGCCAGGGACGCCGGCGCCGGCCGCTTCCGCGTCTTCACCAGGATCACCCTGCGGCTGGCCGCTCCGGGGATCGCGGTGGCTGCGATCCTGGCCTTCCTGTCGTGCTTCGACGAGTCCCAGGGCACCTACCTGGTCGGGGCGCCCACCTACATCACCATGCCGACCCAGATGTATTCCCTCGTGGAGAACTACCCGGAGCAGGCCGCGGCCGTCTTCGCCATCGTGCTGACGATCCCGTCGGTGCTGCTCCTGCTGGCGGTCCGCAAACACGTCATGGGCGGCCAACTTGCGGAAGGATTTCAGATCAGATGACGAACGCACCCACTCCGCCCACCCCACCCCGCGACCCGGCCCCAGGGCTGCGGCTGCGGGCCGTCAGCAAGATCCTGGGCGGCCGCAAGATCGTCGAGGGCCTGGACCTCGACGTCGCCCAGGGCGAGCTGATCTGCCTGCTCGGGCCGTCCGGCTGCGGCAAGACCACCACCCTGCGGATGATCGGGGGGTTCCTGGCCGCCGACACCGGCACGCTGGAGATCGACGGGATCAACTACACGCACGCGCCGCCGGAAAAGCGACCGACCGCAATGGTTTTCCAGAACTACGCGCTGTGGCCGCACATGTCGGTGACCGCGAACATCGCCTTCGGGCTGACCCTGCGCCGGATGTCCCGCGCAGCCGTCCGCGAGAAGGTCGACTGGGCAATGGATCTGGTCAACCTCAGTCATCACCGTGACACCATGCCGGCCAGGATCTCCGGTGGCGAGCAGCAGCGGGTGGCACTGGCCAGGGCCCTGGTCCTGGAACCCAAGGTCCTGCTGATGGACGAACCGCTGTCCAATCTCGACGCCAAACTGCGGGTGAAGGTCCGCGAGGACATCCGGGAGATCCAACAGCGGCTGGGCATCACCACCGTCCTGGTCACCCACGACCAGGACGAGGCGATGGCGATGGGGGACCGGATCGCCGTGATGAACTCCGGCCGCATCGAACAACACGCCACCCCGACCGAGCTCTACGCCGCGCCGGCCACCTCGTTCGTCGCGGAGTTCATCGGTGCGATGAACCTGATCGACACGTCGCCCACCGCGGCCGGCGTCCGGATGGCCGACGACCGGGTGCTGCCAGTCGATTTCCTGTCGGCCGGTGCCGGGGACCGCGTCGGGATCAGGCCCGAGGACCTCGTCCTATCGGGCGCAGGTGCCGCCGGTACCTGCCCGGCCACGGTCTCCAGAATCGTCCCCCGGGGCCATTTCCAGGAGATCCTCCTGGATTGCGGAGGCACGTCTCTGCGCGCCTACTCGGGTGCTGCACTGCCCAGCGGGTCCGACGTCGGCGTCCGGGCCCGACGGGCTCTCGTGTACGAGAATGGCCTGCTGCAGAACGACGCAGCCTCGTACGCCATACCGCGGGCCACCCGATCGATGCCCGATCGGTCAGCAGCGCAACAGCATTCGCGGCCTCCGGCCCTGATCAACGGAAGCGGGCACCCCCGATGACACTGACCATCGCCCACCGCGGCGAACCGGTGGGGCACGTGGAGAACACCCTCGAGGCGCTGGAGGCTGCCGTGGCCGCGGGCGCGGACATGCTCGAGATCGACGTCCGGCTGACGGCCGACGGAGTGCCGGTGCTGCTGCACGACGCGGACCTGACGCGGATCTGGGGTGAACCACGGCGGCTGTCGGAACTGGCGTCGACCGAGTTGGCCCGGCTCCGGCCGGTCGGCGGCAGCCGGATCCCGACCCTGGCCGACGCGGCCGACCTGGCCCAGTCGGCGGGAGTGCAACTGATGGTGGACCTTCCGGAACCGGCGGCCGGGCCGGTCGCCGCGGAACTGCTGATCCGGCTCGGCTGCGCTGATCTCGCCCTGTACGCCGGCTTCACCGCACCGGTCAGGGCCAGATCGTCCACCGCACGCATCGCCCTGACGTGGGACAGCCTGGAACTTCCTGGTCAGCAGCTGCTCGATTCGCTGCGGCCGGAGTTCTTCAACCCCTATTTCCAGCTGCTCACCGCGTCGGTCGCCGACCGGATGCACGAGCGCGGGATGTTGGTCAGCGTCTGGACGGTCGACCACCCGCGGGACATGGCGGCCGTCATCATCCAGGGCGCGGATGCCGTCACCACCAACCACATCGAGGATCTCGTGTCGCTGGTCGGTACCAGAGCACCGGTCGCGCGATGAACCACCCGTCCCGACCGCAGCATCCGTCGGTCGGGGACATGGAGCGTCTGGCGGCCGGACTCGGTGCATGGGCCGCCGAACGGATCTTCCACACCCCGGCCACCTCCGTCGAGACCAAGCGTCATGGCGCCGATCTCGTCACCCGGCTGGACCGCCAGATCGAACGTCACGTGCGCACTGCTGTCGCCACCACCTTCCCCGACCATCGGTTCTGCGGCGAGGAGGACGGCGACAGTGGTCCGGTCGGCGCTCGCCACACCTGGTACTGCGACCCGATCGACGGCACCACCAACTATGCCAACGGGCTTGCCTGGTGCTCCTTCTCCCTCTGCTGCTGGGACGAGAACGGTCCGCTGCTGGGCGTTGTCGTCGACCCGTTCCGCCGGGAGATCTTCCTCGCCCGGCGAGCCGGCGGTGCCTACCTGGCCCACCTGGACCAGCAGTTCCGCATCGGTTCACTCCGCCGGCCCCTTGCCCCCCACCGCGGTGTCACCCTGGCCGGCACCGTCGTCACGATGGAATGGCTGGCCCATCTTCCCTGGCCGGGGATGTCCGACACCGTCACCGCTCTCGCCGCCCAGCAGTGCACCGTGCGGATCATGGGATCCTCCGCACTGTCGATGGTCCAGGCAGCGGCCGGGCGGGCCGCCGGCTGCATCATCGGGGCCTACGACCCGATCGACGATTCGGCTGCCGCGCTGATCGCCGCCGAAGCCGGCGCCCTGGTCTACGACGCCCGCGGCCGGCTGAACGTTCATCCGCAGGACAGCGGCATCCTGATCGCCGGCCCGTCGGTCGCGCCGATGCTGCTGGAGGCCTGGCGGGTCGGGATCAACCACCAGGTCATCTGAGGACTCCGCTGCGCCTCTACCGGAGTCCACCCTCGGGACCATCGACCTCGAGGGCCGCAGCGACCTGCGCCAGGGGTGGCGGTCATACTCGGGTGACCATCGCTCCGCATCGAGATCCCACCCGTCAGGAGTGAATGAATGGCTGCCGAACACCTGGAGATCGAACGCAAATTCGAGGTGGCGATGAAGACGGCGATTCCGTCGATGCTGGGATTGCCGAAGGTGTCCCGGGTCGAACAGGTGCTGTCGTCGACGTTGGAGGCGGTGTACTGCGACACGGACGACCTCGCGTTGGCCGCGGCGGGGATCACGTTGCGCAGGCGCACCGGCGGGACGGACGCCGGTTGGCATCTGAAGCTGCCGCGCGGCGGAGACGACCGGGCGGAGTTGGCTCGGCCCCTCGGCGATGACGACGCCGGCGTGCCGGCGGAGTTGTTGACCAGGGTGCGCGCCTGGATCCGCGACGGCGAACCGCGTCCGGTGGCGACGTTGTCCACCCATCGGGTGGTGCACCGCCTGATCTCCGAGCGCGGCAGGGTGTTGGCCGAGGTCAGTGACGATGTGGTGACCTCGACCCCGATCGCCGGGCAGGCGCTGGTCAACACCTGGCGTGAGTGGGAGATCGAACTCGTCGACGGCTCCCGCAAACTGCTGACCGCCGCCGCGGAACTTTTCACTGCGTCGGGCGCGACGCTGTCGATCTGGCCGTCCAAGGTGCATCACGCGCTGGACCGGAACCGGGACCCGCTGCCGCCGGCGGTCGCCGACCTGACGGAGAAGAGCCCGGCCGGCGCGGTGGTGCACGCCTATCTGGCGGAGCAGGTCACCGAGATCCTCGGCCGTGACAGCGGAGTCCGCCACAGCACCGCCGATGCCGTGCACCGGATGCGGGTCGCGACCCGGCGGCTGCGCAGCGCGCTTGCGACGTTCCGGCCGCTGCTGGAACGCGAGATCACCGATCCGATCCGCGGCGAACTGAAGTGGCTCGGCGCCACCCTGGGCGGCGCCCGGGATGTGGAGGTGCAGCGCAGCCACCTGCTGGAGGCGGTCGCGGCGGAGCCGGATGACCTGGTGCTGGGTCCGGTGGCGGCGGGGCTCGAGGTGGAGCTGCGGTCGGACTACCGCACTGCCCACGACACGCTGGTCGCGGCGATGGAGTCCTCACGGTATTTCCAGTTGCTGGAGCGTCTGGAGCATCTCGTCGCTGCGCCGCCGTTCACCGAACTCGCTTCGGGCAAGGCCCGACCGGTGCTGCGGCAACGGGTCTCCCACTCGTGCAAAGCCCTGTACGGGTTGGCGTCATCAGGTGAACCTGGAGTGCGGGACAGCCGGGACATCTGGTTGCACGAGGTCCGCAAAGCTGCCAAACGGGTCCGCTATGCCGCCGAGGTCGCTGCACCCGCACTGGGCCGGCCGGCGGCCGCGCTGGTTGCCGCCGCCACCGCGCTGCAAGAAATACTGGGCGATCACCAGGACAGCGTCCTGATCCGGGAGACGTTGCGCGGTATCGGGGTCCGGATGTTCCTGGACGGGGAGAATTCCTTCACCATCGGCCGTCTGCACGCTCTGCAGCAGACCCGCGGGGTCGCGGCCGCCGGCGCATTCCTCCAGCTGTGGTCGGGTGGGGTCGCCGAGCAGGTCAGGGGCTGGCTTCGATACTGAAGGATTGAACGGGTGGCAGAGCGGGTACCCAGGTCACAATGGACTGCTTGATCCGATACTGCTCGCACATTGCCGACACCGGGAACGGTCGAGGCGGACAGGGAACAACATGCTGCACCACCTACTTTTCAACGTCCCCGTCGAGCCGACGGCCGTCAGCGGCTTCATCCTCAGCGGCATCAAAGGGATCTTCCTGCTGATCGGCGGAATCATCGCGATGATCCTGTGCGCGATCATCGCCAAGTCCAAGGGTTACAGTGCGATCCTGTTCGGCATTCTCGGTCTTTTCTTCAGCATCCTGACGCTGATCGTCGTCATCGTCATCCCCCGGAGGCAGAACGCCTGACGGCGTCGGCCGGCTCGCTCGGAAAGTCAGCTCTGCAGCGCGCCGGCCCAGCGCCAGTCTCCGGCCGGGCCCAGGAACTCCACTCGCTGGATGTCCTCCTCGGTCTCCTCCTGGACGCGGGCCCAGTCGAGAGCGTCGTCGTGGCCGTCGAAATCGGCCTCCGAGACGGGGTCGCCCGAGGCGTCCAGGAATCTGTATCGAGTCACATCGTGACCGTACTGCCGGCCGGTTGATCGCGCGCGCCGAGCGCCTGATGGTGTCCCGGAGAGCCGGCCGGGATCGGTAGGCTCGCCGGGTGAGAACGACCCTCGTCATGCTGGTCCGTCATGCGGAGAAGCCGACCGGCTCCGGTGGCCCGTTCGGTGTCACGGCGCACGGCCTCCCCGACGAGGAATCACTGACCATCCGCGGGTGGGCCAGAGCCGGCGCACTGGCGGCATTGTTCGCGCCGGTCGACGGCAAGGTGCGTGCCGGGCTGGAGGTGCCGCGAGCCCTGTTCGCCTCGGATGCCCACCGCAAGAAGGGCAGCCGGCGTCCGGCCCAGACCATCGCCGAGCTGGCCGACCGGCTTGGGTTGACGGTCGACACCTCCTGTCAGAAGGGGGATGTCGCTCGATTGGTGGCGGCAGTGCGGACCGCCGAGGTCAGTTTGATCTCCTGGCAGCACGAGGAGATACCAGCCATCGTCGCCGGGCTGGGAACGGTTCATCCACCGGCGCCGGCGACGTGGCCGGAAGATCGCTACGACGTAGTGTGGGTCCTGCGGTCGACCGACGGCTCGAACTGGGAATTCAGCCAGGTGCCGCAGCAGCTGCTGGCCGGTGACGGGGCAGAGCCGATCGGCTGAAGCAGGCTATCCATTTCTCGCCCGGCCACACTGCGGTAGGCGGGTGAACCGTGACGCAGCGCTCGGCTGGATCCGGCGGCACCAGCTGCTCGCCGACGCCGTGCTCGGTCTGGTCGTGGTGTCGCTCACGGTGTCCGGCTCGCTCTACTCGCGGGCGGACCTGCACCGGCTGACCAGTGCGGACGCGGCGATCGCGGTCCTGTGCGTGGTGGTGGTGACCTTCAGGCGGCGGCGGCCGATTACCGTGCTGGTCGTACTTGCGGTGATCACCCTGGTGGCCCTGAGCGTTTCGCTACCCATTGGATTCACCGGCGGGGCCATGCTGATAGCAGCAGGCACCGTCGCGTCGAGAACCAGATCGACGGTGTCGATGGCCCTCTGCGGCGCTATCTCGGGGGCCCTTCTGATCAGGTCTCTCGTCGCGCAGGGGTTCGGCGGCCTGGCGGCCGCGAACCTGAATCCGGTGATCCTCACGCTGCTCGCGGCGGCGGCCGGCATCGCGGTCAGGCACCGTCGTGCCGCCTTCGCCGGGCTGGAGGACCGGGCGGAGCGGGCTGAGCTGAGCCGTGAGACCGAGGCGGCCCGGCGAGTTGCCGAGGAGAGACTGCGGATCGCCAGGGACCTGCACGATTCGCTGGCCCACCACATGGCCGTGGTCAGTGTGCAGACCGGGGTGGCCGCGCACCTGCTGCGCACCGATCTGGACGCGGCGGGCGCCGCGCTCGCCCACGCCCGGACGGCGGCCGGCCTGGTCCTGGACGAACTGGGCACCGTGTTGGGTGTCCTACGCAGTGTGGGTGACGGCGAGTCGACCGAGCCGGGGCCGAGTCTGGCCCGGATCAGCACCCTGACAGACCCGCTGCGGGCGGCTGGGCTGGACGTGAGCTCGACCCTCAGGGGCCGGCCGCGACCGCTGCCGCCGGCGGTCGACCAGGCCGCCTCATCCAGGAAGCCCTCACCAATGTGCAGAAACATGCCGCCCGCAGCCGGGTGGGACTGATGATCGACTACCGCCAGAGTTCGCTGGTCCTGGAGATCGTCAATTCGGCGGACCGGGCGGGGTCGCCGCCCGCTGCGCCGGACGGTCACGGTTTCGGGTTGGTCGGGATGAAGGAGCGGTGCGCGGCGGTCGGTGGGCGGCTGGAGACGGGACCCGTGGTCGGGGGCGGGTTCCGGGTCTTCGCCTCGTTACCGGCCGTGGCCGCCGACCGACCCTTGTCGGCCGGACCGACTGCGTCCTGGATACCCGCCATCGCATCGGTGCCGGGCGCCGCTCGATGAGCAGTGGCGGAGTCGGCATCAGAGTGCTGATCGCAGACGACCAGGCGCTGATCCGCGGCGGCTTCCGGGCCATCATCGGCAGCGACCCGCAGCTGGAGGTGGTGGGTGAGGCAGCCGACGGTCGGGCGGCGGTGGCGCTGACCAGATTGCTGCACCCGGACGTGGTGGTGATGGACATCCGGATGCCCGAGTTGGACGGGATCGGAGCCACCGAGACCATCTGTGCGGACGAGACCTGCAGCTCTACTTGGGTTCTGATCCTGACCACCTTCGAATTGGATGTCCATGTGGCGGCCGCTCTGCGGGCCGGAGCGAGCGGCTTCCTGGGCAAGGGAGTGGCGCCCATCGAGTTGCTCGAAGGCATCCGGATGGTGGCCAGGGGTGAATCGCTCCTGTCCCCGGCCGCCACCCGCAGTCTGATCAGCCGGTTCCTGGCCAGTCCCGAGCGGACCGCGAACGACCCGGAACGGCTCGCAGCGCTGACCGCGCGCGAGCGGGAGGTGGTCGCGCTCGTGGCGGCCGACCTGTCGAACGAGGAGATCGCCGGCCGGCTGGTGCTCTCGCCGCTGACGGCCAAGACGCACGTCAACCGGTCGATGTTGAAACTGGGGGTGCGCGATCGTGCCGCGCTGGTGGTGCTGGCCTATCAGTCCGGGCTGGTGTCGTCGCCGCACGCCGAACGTTCGGGAGAACCCTGAGTCCCGCACCGCCGCATACTGCGTCCGCGGTATGGCAGAGTGTCATCGCCCGGACGACGACAGGGCCGTCGCCGCGGCGTTGACTGAGGTCATGATCGAAGTCGTGAACCTGTCCAAGCGGTACGGCGACACCCTCGCCGTCGATGCCCTCGAATTCACCGTCCGACCCGGGATCGTCACCGGGTTCCTCGGCCCCAACGGGGCCGGCAAATCCACCACCATGCGGATGATCATGGGACTCGACCGGCCGACCACCGGTCACGCCCTGGTCAACGGCAAGTCACTGGCCGCGCACAGGGCTCCGTTGCACGAGGTCGGAGCGCTGCTGGAGGCGAAGGGCGTCCATCCGGGGCGGTCTGCACGCGACCACCTCCTCGGACTGGCTGCCACCACGGGTATCTCGACCAAACGGGTCGACGACGTGCTGGACCTGGTCGGCCTCACCGACGTGGCCCGCAAGCGGGCCGGCGAGTTCTCGCTGGGCATGGGTCAGCGGCTCGGCATCGCTGCGGCACTGCTCGGCGACCCGGCCGTGGTGATGCTCGACGAGCCGGTCAACGGACTGGACCCCGAAGGCGTCCGCTGGATCCGCTATCTCCTGCAGGATCTCGCCGCCGAAGGGCGGACGGTGTTCGTCTCGTCCCACCTGATGAACGAGATGGCCGTCACCGCTCAACATCTCATCATCGTCGGCCGGGGCAAGCTGATCGCTGACGTCTCCCTGGCCGACTTCACCGCCCAGTCGGCCCGCAACAGCGTCCTGGTGCGCTCCGACCGACAGCCGCAGTTGCGCAGCCTGTTGCTCGGTGACGGCGTGTCGGTCACCGAGGACGGCGACGGTGCACTCGAGGTGACCGGCGTGACCCCCCGCGAGATCGGCGAACGTGCTGCTGGAGCCCGTATCCCACTGCACGAACTCACCCCGATGCGGGCGTCCCTCGAGGACGCCCTCATGGAACTGACCGGCGATTCCGTTCAATACCACGGTATGTCCGCACATCCCCAGGAGCGCGCAGCATGAGGATCGACACCGGCCGCACCACCGCCACCGCCACCGCACTCCGCCCCGCGGATCCCGGACTGGCCGTCACCTTTCCACGGGTGATGAAATCCGAGTGGATCAAGATGCGATCGGTCAGATCGATCGTCATCACCCTGCTGGCCTCGGCCGTCGTCGTCATCGGGATCGGTGTGGTGGCCGCGAGTGTCAAGGCCGGCAACATCACCACGACGGGTCAGAGCGCGGCCCGTGGTCAGGCTCTCGGCAGCGACTCGACCGGGATATCCCTGGCCGGCGTGCAACTCGCGCAGCTCATCGTCG
Organism: Nakamurella sp. PAMC28650; assembly: GCF_014303395.1. Lineage (GTDB taxonomy): Bacteria > Actinomycetota > Actinomycetes > Mycobacteriales > Nakamurellaceae > Nakamurella. Next base: position 5,268,346 of record NZ_CP060298.1, on the reverse strand, counting down.
CGATCGTCGGGGTCCTGCTGGTCACCTCGGAGTACTCCACCGGATCGATCCGCAGCACGCTCGCCGCCGTACCCCGACGGTGGCCGATGGTGCTGGGCAAGGTCATCGTGTTCGGGGCGGCGACTTTCGTCGTCGAGTTGGTCGCGGTGTTCATCGCCTTCTTCGCCGGACAGGCGATCCTGGGCAGCAAGGGCGTCTCCCTCGGGGACAGCGGCGTCCTGCAGGCCGTGATCGGTGCGGCCATCTTCCTCACCGGAACGGGTCTGCTCGGGGTGGCTCTGGGATTTCTGTTGCGCAGTACCGCTTCCGGCATCGCCGTGGCGGTGGGGGCGTTCTTCCTGCTGCCAGGAATCCTCAACCTGTTCTCCACCAGCGTGCAGGACGCCATCCGGCCGTACCTGCCTTCCAGCGCGGGAACGTCGTTGACGTCGGTGACCCACAGCAGCGACTACCTGAACTACTGGCCGGCCCTGTTGTCTCTGGTGATCTACGTGGTGGTGCTCACTGCCGCCGCCCTGCTGCGGATGATGCGCAGCGACGCCACCTGAGGGCAATTCCGAAGCACCTCAGGTCGCGCAGGAGTCGCCTTCGCACGAGCCGCCGAGACCGGCCGTGACCTTCGGGTGCTCCTCGTGCCAGGCCTGCGTCATGGCCCCCAGCAGCGCTTCCGCGGGTTGCGCGCCCGAGACGCCGTACTTCCCCGTCGATGACGAAGAACGGAACACCGGTGATCCCGTAGGCCCTGGCCTGTGCCTCGTCCGCCTCGACCGCGTCGGCGTACTGATCGCCGGCCAGCACCGAGATCGCCTCGTCCCTGTCCAGCCCCGCGGCCGCGGCCGCGGCGAGGTCGACCAGGGTCTGGTGATCCCCGATGGGCTGTCCGAGCGTGAAAGTGGCTCTGAACAGCAGTTCCTTGAGCTCGCCCTGGACACCACGCTGCGCTGCCAGATGCAGCAGACGGTGCGCGTCGAAGGTGTTGGCCGGCTTGGCGATGTCGAAGTGGTAGTCCAACCCCTCCGCTGCCGCGGTCCGGGTCATCGACTCCAGCATCTGACCGGCCTGTTCCACCCCGCCGCCGAACTTCGCAGCGAGGCGAGCCACGTAGTCGCCGTCGACGCCCCTCGGGGTGCTCCGCGTCGTCGGGTCCAGTTGGTAGGAGCGCCAGGTGACGGTGACCTGGTCGCGGTGGTCGAACCGGTCGAGCGGGGTCTCGAAGCGGCGCTTGCCGACGTAGCACCAGGGGCAGACGACGTCGGACCAGATATCGATGTCCACCCCCGGGTCAACCGTTCGACTGTGCCGGGCATTCCCGTGCTCCTGCAGGGTCGGAGGGACCAAAGACCCTTCGTGCTAGCGTTTTCCGGTCGCGGTCGCGGTCGCGGTCGCGGTCCAGGTTGGGGCAAGGTCGTCGCACCGCTGAATGGGCGAAGGAGGAGACCTCTGGTGGTGGCAGCTGGTCCCGGACTGCACGTCGCGGTCCGCGAGAACCGTACCGGCATCGTGGATCTCGGGTCTGGATGAAGCGGACGGACATCGTCGGGGTGGTGCTGGCAGCCGGCCGCGGCTCACGGATGAGCCCGATCACCGATCGGGTGCCGAAGCCGCTGCTCACCGTCGACAACGAAACGTTGCTGGCGCTCGCGCTGCGCAGGGTCGGCGGGCTGGTCGGCCCGGTGGCGGTCAACGCCCATCATCTGGCCCACCAGATCGCCTCAGCAGCGATCGCTCTCGCTCCTGACGTGCACGTCTCGATGGAACAGGACAAGCCACTGGGGACCGCCGGTGCCCTGCGTCATCTCCGTGACTGGATCGACGGACGGGCGGTGGTGGTGGCCAACAGCGACGTCTGGCTCAGCGCACCGATCGACGATTTTCTCCACGGCTGGGAGGGGACCAGGGCACGTCTGCTGGTGCGGGACGTCGGCCGGTCGGCCGACTTCGGCAGCCTGCAGTACCTGGGAATCAGTACGGTGCCGGCGGTAATGGCTGCAGCGCTGGACTACTCGCCGTCCGGGCTGTATTTCGCCCTCTGGCGCGACGCTTTCGCCGCCGGGCAACTGGAGTTCGTCGAATCGGCCGGTCGATCGTTCGACTGCGGAACGCCGGCCGAGTTCCTGACGGCCAACCTGGTGGCCTCCGGAGCCTCGTCGGTGGTGGCGGCCGACGCGACGGTACTGGGTTCCCTGGATCGGTGCGTCATCCTCTCCGGGGCGGTCGTCGGGCCGGACGAACACCTCGTCTGCGCGGTCAGGGACCGCTTCGGCAACACCCTGACCGCTGACCCCGCGCATCTTCTCCCGCACTGAACTGCACTGAACTGCACTGACGTGCACTGACGTGCGCTGGACTGCGCTGATCAACTTCGCCGTGGTGGGACTGCAGTGACAGGAGTCGACCCGATCATGAGCGCCGTCGAAGTTGATCAGCGCGGTCGGGGGCTCAGCGCGGTCGGGGGCTCGGCGCGGCGCCTTCCTGGGAGGAGTTCTATATTCTGCGGATGGAATATCGCTCCCTCGGCCGCAGCGGCCTCAAGGTCTCCACCATCACCCTGGGCACCATGACGTTCGGCGGGACCGGTGGTTTCGCCGCCGTCGGCAATACCGATCTCGAGACGGCGCGGCGTCAGGTCGACATCGCCCTCGACGCCGGCGTCAATCTGATCGACACCGCCGACGTGTACTCCTCCGGGCTGAGCGAGGAGATGGTGGGCAAGGTGATGGCCGGGCGTCGCGAAGCCGCCCTGCTGACGACCAAGGTGCGGTTCTCGATGGGGCCGGGACCCAACGACGAGGGTCTGTCCCGGCATCACGTGATCGCCGGCTGCGAGGCGAGTCTGCGCCGACTGGGCACCGACTACATCGACCTCTATCAACTGCACGAGTGGGACGGGCAGACCCCGGTGGAGGAGACGCTCTCCGCGCTCGATCAACTCGTCACCGCCGGCAAGGTCCGCTACGTCGGGGTCTCCAACTTCGCCGGGTGGCAGTTGATGAAGACGATCGGCATCGGCCAGCGGGATCATCTGCCGGCAGTGGTGAGTCAGCAGATCCACTACACCCTGCAGGCCCGTGAGGCGGAGTACGAACTGATCCCGGCAGCCGTCGACTCCGGGATCGGGGTCCTGGTCTGGAGCCCACTGGCCGGTGGGCTGTTGTCCGGCAAGTACCGCCGTGGCCAGCAACCGCCGTCCGGTAGCCGTGACCTGGCGGCGTGGGGCGAGCCGCCGGTCCGCGATCAGGAACTGCTCTACGACGTCATCGAGTTGTTGGTGTCCATCGCTGCCGACCGTGGTGTGTCGGCGGCCGAGGTGGCGCTGGCCTGGACCCTGGGTCGGCCCGGCGTCACGTCGTTGGTGATCGGTGCGCGCACCGACGAGCAGTTGCGCACCAACCTGCGCGCTGCCGAACTGGTCCTGGGCCAGGACGAGATCGATGCGCTGGAGAAGGTCAGCCGGCCGCCGCTGCTCTATCCGTACTGGCACCAGGCCGGTGGCGCGGGCGGCCGGTTGTCCGAGGCCGACCTGACGCTGCTGCGCCGTCACCTGTCCTGAGCCCCGTAGTTTGGAGGGCATGACGACGCTCCGACAGGCCATGACGCAGGGGCCCGTCGTGCTGGACGGTGGGCTGGCGACGTTGCTGGAGTCCCGCGGTCACGATCTCCGTTCGAAGATGTGGTCGGCCAGACTGCTCCTGGACGAACCGACGGAAGTCATTGCGGCCCATCGTGAATACTTCGCCGCCGGGGCGGAGGTCGCCATCACGGGTTCCTACCAGGCGTCGTTCGAGGGGTTCGCCGAGCTCGGTCTGGACCGGGCCGCCGCGCAACGTGCTCTGCGGGCATCCGTGTCGTGTGCGCTGGAGGCCAGGTCGATGTTCGACGATGGCATCGACCGCTGGGTCGCGGCATCGATCGGGCCGTACGGGGCGATGTTGGCGGACGGGTCGGAGTACCGAGGTGACTACGGGAAAACCGTCGCACAACTGAGGGATTGGCATCGCCCGCGGTTCGAGGTGCTGGCCGATTCGGGTGCAGACGTGCTGGCGATCGAGACGGTACCCTGCCTGGCCGAGGTGCAGGCGCTGGTCGATCTGCTGGCCGGATCCGGTGCCACTGCATGGCTCTCGATCACCGCCGAGGACGGACGGACGCGCGCCGGCGAGCCCGTCGAGGAGGCCTTCGCCCTCGCCGCGACCAGTCCGGAGATCGTCGCGGTGGGTGTCAACTGCTGTCCGGCCCCGCAGGTCGCCGGTCTCGTCGCGACCGCGACCGCCGTGACCGGCAAGCCGGTGGTGGCCTACCCGAACAGTGGCGAGACGTGGAACGGGCTGTCCCGCAGTTGGTCCGGCGACCCGAGCTTCCGCTCCGAGGACGTCAGGGCCTGGGCGGCGGCCGGGGCGTCACTGATCGGCGGTTGCTGCCGCGTCGGTCCGGACCAGATCCGTGAGCTGGCCTCGGTTCTGCACCCCTGACGGCCCGGCCCCGGTGGAATCCGTTCGTACCGACAGCGCAAGGGCGACGACCGCGAGCACCTCGCTGAGCGCCAGACCTCGCTCCACGAGGCCGAGCGGGATCTGTTGCCACCACGCCCGTGGCGCGGTCAGCACGGCGACGACGATCGGTGAGAACCACGCGAACGATAGGACTCCGAGCCAGAAGTCGCACCAGGCGGCAGCGCCTTGGGCCGGCCGGCCCCGCCGCCGCGAGATCGCCAGGACGGCGATCGGAAGAGCCAGGAACGACACCAGGCTGGCCAGTCGGTGAATCTGGCCGCTGCTCCCCGAGCCGCCCAGCGCCCAGTTGTGCTTGGGGAAGCCGACCAGGGTCAGCAGCCCGGCGACCCAGAGCGCACCGAAGACGGTTCCGCCGGACAGCGCGCGAATGCGGCGCAGCATCACCAGGGCCGCGAACACCGCGACCGATGCACCGCACAACGCGATCACGCCGAGATCGAACGCCCACGCCGAACTCGTCAACGCATATTCGCTGATGGTGCGGTGGACCGCCGAGATGCCCGAGGTCGGAGGCAGCAGATGGAGCGCGGCGAACACCACCGACGTGACGGCCACGCCGCCCAGTGCCAGGCCGCTCAGGGTCCGGATGACCGGGGACCGATGGCCGCCGGTCACCAACGGCTGCTCGGACCTAACCTCGCGCTTTCACGCGGATAGCTGACGGGGCGTTTCGGAGTGAGGGAAAGGTGCCCCGAACTGCGATGATGAGGGTCTCTGAGATCCACATCGTCAGCAAACTGGAGCACCTTTCTGATGCCGAACCCTACCGGTTTCTACCCGCCGTTGACAGTAGACACGACCGCGAAGCGGGTGGTGTCCCATGCGGGTGCGGTGCTGCTGGTCACCACCGCCGGGAAGGTCGGGTTGGACCGGGCTTTGTCTGCCGCGTTGGAGCCGTGGCGCAAGCAGTGGGCGGTGCTGGATCCGGGGAAGATCCTGCTGGACCTGGCGATCAGCGTCGCCATCGGCGGGGACTGCCTGGCCGACATCTCGGCGTTGCGGTCTGAGCCGGCGGTGTTCGGCCGGGTCGCCTCGGACCCGACCGTGTCCCGGCTGGTCGACGCGTTGGCCGCGACCCCGCAGGCCGCTTTGGCGGCGATCAACCAGGCCAGAGCAGCAGTCCGACAGCGGGTGTGGAAGATGGCCGGGAAGGACGCCCCTGACTTCGGAATCGACCGGGACCGGCCGTTGATCATCGACCTGGACGCTACGTTGATCACCTCCCATTCGGAGAAGGAACTGGCGGCGCCGACCTACAAGCGCGGTTTCGGGTTCCATCCGTTGGGATCGTGGGTGGACCACGGCCCCGACGGCACCGGTGAGCCGCTGTCGATGATGCTGCGCCCCGGAAGGGCCGGGTCCAACACCGCCGCCGACCACATCGCGGTCACCAAGGATGCGTTGCGGCAGTTGCCCTTCAACCGCCGCGGTGGCCGGATCGGGCGCAGGGTGCTGGTCCGCGCCGACAGTGGCGGCGGCACCCACGAATACCTGAAGTGGCTGGCCGGGCAGGGCCTGTCGTATTCGGTGGGGTTCGGGCTGACGCAGGACATCGTCGACAAGATCAACCTGATCCCCGACCAGGGTGGACACCGGCCTACGACGGCGATGGGAAGGTCCGCGACGGGGCGTGGGTCACCGAACTCACCGGCCTGCTGGACCTGTCAACGTGGCCGGCAGGGATGCGGGTGATCGTCCGGGCCGAACGTCCGCACCCCGGGGCGCAGTTGCGGTTCACCGACTCAGGCGGGAACCGGCTGACCGCGTTCGTCACCAACACTGTTGGTGGGCAGCTGGCGGACCTGGAGTTGCGGCACCGGCACCGGGCCCGCTGCGAGGACCGGATCCGCAACGCGAAAGACACCGGGCTGCGGAACCTGCCCTTGACTGCGTTCGCGCAGAACCAGATCTGGGTCGCCGTCGTCCAGTTGGCGACGGAGCTGACCGCGTGGCTGCAGATGCTCGCGCTGACCGGCACCGGCGCCCGCCGGTGGGAACCGAAACGGCTGCGGTTGCAGCTGTTCTCCGTGGCCGGGACCATTGCGCGCCGATCCCGCCGGGTCTGGCTGCGGCTGTCCGGTCACGCAACCCACCGGCACCTGTTCACCACCGCCCTGGACCGGCTGACCCAGCTGCCGGCGCCGACCTGACCTTCAACAACCCACCCGGCCAGCAAGAAGACAAACCCCCCGGAACGTGGAATCCGGCACCCACCCAGGTGACCCACCGGGGCTTCGACGAACCCGCAGACATGCCCGTCGGTGCGAAACACCAGATCTATCGCGCCGAGGAAAGGCCGGGCGTCTCACGAAAGATTGAGGCTAACGGGGCGGCTGGTCGCGTCGCCGGCCATCGGCTCCCCCTTGTCATTCGGGCCGATCGGCCCCCGCGGAGCCACGACCTGCGTCACATGATGGAAGCGACGGTACCGAGCACCTCTGTGGGCCGGCTGTGAGAGGGGTGCGCCCGCCCGCCACGGTCGAGGTCGGGAGCCTGTGCCAAGGTTGACGTCGTGACTACAGCGGGCCGCCACGCCCAACCAGCAGAGGCCAACCAGCACCGCAGCGCCGAGCATGCGCGGTTGGCCGAATCGCCCTCGGCGGGTGGCCCGTGGCGGCTGTGGGGCCCGTACCTGTCCGGGCGGCAGTGGGGCACGGTGCGCGAGGACTACTCGACCGACGGTGATGCCTGGGCCTATCTGCCGTTCGAGCAGGCCGGGGCACGTGCGTACCGCTGGGGCGAGGACGGCCTCGGCGGGATCTGCGACAGGTTCGGGTTTCTCAACCTCAGCATCGCGCTGTGGAACGGGAAGGACCCGTTCCTCAAGGAACGGCTCTTCGGCCTGACCAACGGCGAGGGCAACCACGGCGAGGACGCCAAGGAGTACTGGTGGGCATTGGACGGCACGCCGTCCCACTCCTGGATGAGTTGGCTCTACCGGTACCCGCAGGCCGAATATCCCTACGAGCGTCTGCGCCGCGAGAATGCGGCCAGGGGCCGGGAGGACCGCGAATTCGAATTGGCCGACACCGGAATTCTCGACCAGAACAGATTCTTCGACATCAAGGTGGACTACGCGAAAGCCGGCCCCGACGACATCTGCGCCGTCATCACCGTCACCAACAACGGGCCGGACGCGGCCGGTATCGACGTCATCCCGCAGGTCTGGTTCCGCAACACGTGGGCGTGGGGAACCGACGACCGGACACCATCGATCAACGCCATGGATCCGGGCCTGATCGGCGGCCGGTCCCGGGCCGTGGAATGCATCCACGGTTTCCTCGGGCGGTACGTGGTGGTCGCCCAGGGGACGCCGCAGGTGCTGTTCTGCCAGAACGAGACCAATTCCGTCGCGTTGTTCGGAGCGAAGGAGAATCGCGCGTCGTACACCAAGGACGGGATCAACCAGCGGGTGGTGCACGGCGACACCACTGCCGTCGACCCGGCCGGCCACGGCACCAAAGCTGCGTTCTGGTACCACTTCGAATCGATTGCGGCCGGGGCCTCGGTGACCGTCCGGCTGCGGTTGTCCGCAGACGAACCCGACTCGGACACCTTCGGGACCGGCTTCGCCGCGGTCCTCGCCGACCGCCGGCAGGAGGCTGACGAATTCTACGCAACCGTCCTGCCGCAGAGACTTTCGGCCGAGGACGCCAACATCGCACGCCGGGCCTTCGCGGGCCTGCTGTGGGGCAAGCAGCTCTACCGGTACGACGTCCGGCGGTGGCTCGCGGGCGACCCCGGGGAGCCGGTGCCGCCGCCGCAGCGAGCCGAGTCCGGCGGCCGCAACCTCACCTGGGAACACCTGTCGCTGGCCGACGTGATCAGCATGCCGGACGAATGGGAGTATCCGTGGTTCGCGTCGTGGGATCTGGCCTTCCAATGTGTGGCGCTGGCCCACGTCGACCCGGCCTTCGCCAAGGACCAACTGCTGTTGCTCTGCCGGGAATGGGCGATGCACCCGAACGGACAACTACCGGCGTACGAGTGGGCCTTCTCCGACGTCAATCCTCCGGTGCACGCCTGGGCGGCCTGGCAGGTGTTCCTGGTCGCCGGCGGAACGGACGTGGATTTCCTGACCAGGGTCTGCACCAAACTCCTGTTGAATTTCTCCTGGTGGGTGAACAACAAGGACGCGGACGGCTCGAATCTGTTCGAGGGGGGATTCCTCGGCATGGACAACATCGGACTGTTCGACCGCTCGGGCGTGCTGCCTCCGGGATATCGCCTCGAGGAGTCCGACGCCACCAGCTGGATGGCGGTCTTCTGCCTGAACATGTTGCAGATCTGTCTCGAACTGGCGATGACCGTCCCGGCCTGGGACGACATCGCCACCAAGTTCCTCGAGCACTTCCTGTCGATCGCGAAGGCCAGTCGGCAGTTCGGCTCGCAGGAGGTCACGCTGTGGGATCCGGTCGACGGCTTCTACTACGACGTGCTCGTCCACCCGGACGGCACCCATCAGCGGCTGCAGGTGCGGTCGATGGTCGGCCTGCTGCCCATCCTGGCGGTGGCGACGGTGTCCCCGGCCGTCTGGTCCAAGCTCCCGGACTTCAGCGCGCGGCTGGCGTGGCTGCGCCGTCGCCGGCCCGACCTGGCCGAACCCCTGCTGTCCGACAACACCTCCGGTGAGGCGATGATGCTCTCGCTCGTCGATCAGGGCGCCTTGAACCGACTCGCCGCCCGGATCTTCGACGAATCGGAATTCCTCTCCTCGTACGGTATCCGGTCGTTGTCCGCGTCCTACCGGACCCCGTACGCGACCGACGTGGACGGGAAGCAGATGTCCATCGACTACGAGCCGGGGGAGTCCCGCAGCGGCCTGTTCGGCGGGAACTCGAACTGGCGTGGGCCGGTCTGGTTCCCGGTGAATGTGTTGCTGGCGGATGCGTTCCGCAGGCACGCAGGCTATCTCGGTCAGTCGGTGACCATTCCGGTCCCGTCGCCCGGCGGCCCCCAGGTGCCGCTGGATCAGGCCGCGGACCTGATCGACGACCGGCTCGCCGACCTGTTCCGCAGAGGTCCGGACGGCCGTCGACCCAGCGACGGCCACCGGATCGAGGCGTCCCCGGACCGGTTGTGGGCCGACCACATCACCTTCAGCGAATACTTCGACGGAGACACCGGGGAGGGCCTCGGCGCCTCCCACCAGACCGGCTGGACGGCCCTGATCGCCCATCTGCTGTGTCGCCCGATGATGAGCGAGGGCAGTTCGACGGTCAACCGTTGAACGTCACCGCCGTGGTGGCGGACCACACGGCCGAGCGGTAGGTCATCGGGCGGGAAAGGGCGGCGCGGTACTGCCTCTGGGCAGGAACTCCGCCTGGCTGTCACGGTAGGCCGCGGGTTCCGACCCGGCCAGCAGATCGAGCATCCGGCGGGCCGTGTGCATCCCGAGCGCCTGGATGTCGCGGCTCATCGCCGACAGGGTCGGGTGGGTGATCCGGCACAGCGGCGAGTCGTCCCAGGCCAGCAGGGAGAGATCGCGGGGGACGCTGCGCCCGAGTTCGGCGGCCACCGACAGGCCCGCCACGGCCATCACGTCGTTGTCGTAGATGATCACGCTCGGCGGTGTCGCGGCGGTGAGCAGTCGGCGGGTGGCCCTGGCCCCGCTCTCCCCGGTGAAATCGGTCTCGACGATCATCTCGAGATCTGTTGGAGTACCCAGAGTCTCGGTGATCGAGAGCATCGCCTCGGTGCGCCGTGCGATATGTCGCAGATGAGCTGGACCGGCCACCCTGGCGATCCGGTGATGGCCCAGGGTGACCAGATACCGCAGCGCGCCGTCCATCGACGCGAAATCATCGGTCCACACACAGGTGAACCCGCCGGCCACGTCCGGTGCGCCGACCACGACCGTCGGTACGCCGAGGGACTGGAGCACCCCGATCCGTTCGTCGTCGACGGTGAGATCCACCAGCACCACACCGTCGACCTGACGATCCCGCCACCAGGCCCGGTGGGTCTGCGCCTCGCGGGCGCGGTCGGGAGCCATCTGCAGGAGAAGGGAGATCGACTTCGCGGAGAGCACCTCCTCCATCCCGGCGATGAACTCCATGTAGAACGGTTCGGTCTCCAGCAGTCTCGCGGGGCGGGCCAGCACCAGCCCGACGGCATTGCTGCGACCGCCGGCCAGTTTCCGTGCAGTCTGGCTCGGGCTCCAGTCGAGTTCACGCGCGATCTCCTGGACCCGTTGCCGGGTCTGCGCCGACACCCCGGGCAGGCCGTTCAGCGCGTAGGACACTGCACCCTTGGAGATCCCAGCCCTGGCTGCGATGTCGGAAATGGTGACACGCTTCATCGCGATGCGGTGGCGACCAGATCGTTCAAGCACACCAGGGCGCCGGATTCGGCGAACCCGGTGGCCAGAGCAGCCGCCGGGGCCTTGATCCGGAAGGTGTGACTGCCTCCGGCGACGATCGTCGCGAGCGCCTCGTCCGCGACGGCGTCCGGGTGCCAGCGGTCGGCCATCACGACCACGTGACGGGCCAGCGACTGCGCGGTGACCGTCACGTCGATGCCGTCCGCCCGCTGCTGGACGACCGTGGTCAGCACATCCGCGGTCAGGGCCAGATCCTTGTCCGGCGCGAAGAACCAGAACGCCCGTTCACCGCCGGCGGCGGTGGCGACCAGGAACTCGCCCCGCTCGTCCAGGGCGCCGGTGATGCGGTCCGGGAGCTCGACCGAGGCGCTGGACACCCGATCGACCACCAGCCGGGTCTGGAAGGTGGCCAGCACGACGCCGTCGAACGTCAGGCGCTGCACGGTGGCGGCCCCCCGCCAGGACACGCTGCTGTCGTTGACCCCGATCAGGGTGGTCCGTCCCTCTCGCGGCTGGATGGTCAGCAGCCGGTCGGCGAACGCCGAGCGCAGCCCGTACCAGAGCAGCTTCTTCTTCCCGTCGCCGTCCACCGCCGCCCAGCTGGTCACCGGCCAGCAGTCGTTGAGCTGCCACACCACGGCACCCATGCAGACACCGCGGTGCGACCGGAAGTGCTCGATGCCGTAGCGGATCGCCTCGGCCTGGTTGAGCTGCATGAGGTAGTGCCACTGGTCGAATCTCTCGTCCACCGGCAGGTGCGGCGCTGCGCCCCGGGCGAGTTTGCCGTTGCCGTCGGTCGCCTTCTGGTGGTGCAGCATCCCGGGTGACGTGTGGGTCAGCGGCCGGTCGTGGATGGAACGCCGGATGGTCGAGATGTTCGGCGGCCCCTGATATCCGAACTCGGAGACGAAACGCGGTACGTGGTCACGGTATTCGCTGTAGTCGACGTCGTTCCAGACATCCCAGATGTGCCGCAGACCGTAGCGGTCGTCATTGGGGTGGATGTCCATCGTCCCGGAGAACGGGCTGCCGGGGTAGTAAGGGCGGCTCGGGTCGATCTCGGCCATCAGGCCGGGCAGGATGTCGAGATAGTAGCCGGAGCCCCAGGTCCGGGTGCTGACCGGCTCCTGCCACGCCCAGTCGAACCACCCCCAGATGTTCTCGTTGCAGCCGTCCCAGAGCACCAGGCTCGGGTGCGGCATCAGGCGGCTGATGTTCTCCCTCGCCTCGGCGATGACCTCACCGCGAATCGGCTCCTCCTCCGGGTAGGCGGCACAGGCGAACAGGAAGTCCTGCCAGACAAGAACTCCCAGCTCGTCGCAGAGACCGTAGAAGTCGTCGGACTCGTAGAGACCGCCGCCCCAGACCCGCAGCAGGTTGACGTTCGCGTCGACGCCCTGGGTGATCCTGGTGCGCAGCCGATCGGCGGTGATCCTGGAGGGGAAGCAGTCGTCCGGAATCCAGTTCGCCCCGCGGACGAAGATCGGCACGTCGTTGACGACCAGTGCGAAGGCGGAACCGATCTCGTCGTCGTGCGTGTCGAGCCGGATGCTGCGGAAGCCGATGCGCTGCCGGCGGCGGTCCAGCACGGAGTCCGGCCCGGAGAGCTCGACGTCCAGGTCGTAGAGGGGTTGGGAACCCAGATCGTGGGGCCACCAGAGCTCGACGTCCGGAACGTCCAGCGTCAGTTCGACAGAGGTGCTGCCGGCCGGGATGTCGGCCGTCGCCACGAGCCCGGAGATGCGTGCGGTGGCCGTCAGGGGGGAGTCGCTCGCGCGGTCCAGGTCCAGTTCTAACCGGACGTGCCCGCCGGCCCCCCGGACCGAGGCCGTCGGCCGGACCTGGGCAAGTCGGGCCGTCGACCAGGTCTCGATGGCGATCGGTTTCCAGATGCCCGCCGTCACCACGGTCGGACCCCAGTCCCAGCCGAAGTTGCAGGCCATCTTGCGGATGAAGTTGAAGGGCGTCGGATAGGCGTTCGGTAGGTCGCCGAGTTGCTGCTTGATGCTCTCGGCGTAGGCCCAGGCGGAGTCGAACACGACCTCGACCTCGTTCTCGCCCTCGCGCACCACGTCCGTCACCGGGATGCGGTAGGACCGGTGCTGGTTGAAGAACCGTCCGACCTGATGACCGTTCAGCAGCACGGTGGCCACCGTGTCCAGGCCGTCGCAGACCAGGTCGAGGCGGTCGAAATCCCCTGCGCTGTGGGTGAAGCGGGTGGTGTAGGACCACTGCTGGTGGCCGATCCAGTCGAGCGCGAGTTCGTTCTCGTCGAGGTAGGGGTCGGAGATCAGGCCGGCCGCCAGCAGGTCGGTGTGCACGCAGCCCGGGACCGAGGCGGGCACGGTCGGCGGCAGCGGTGGAGGCTGGTGGGACGGGTCTGCCGACGCCAGCCGGAGGGTCCAGTCCTGGGTCAGTTCTCGACGGACGACGGGCATGTTGTGTTTCCCCTGCTACGAAGATCGCTGGAAGACCGGAGTGGCTCGGCGAGTCCCGAATGTATCAGGCTCGAGGCCTGAGTTGACGAACCGGTTAAGTAACGTAGCGCGGCAGGTGAACAGCAGCTATCGGAGCCCGGTGCGTCGCACCGCGCAGAGTTGGTGAACGTTGAGGGCTGAGGTGCCCTGGAGCCGGTCCGTCAGAGCGAGGTCATCTGCTCCGGCGGGGTGATGTGGGAGATGATCAGTAGCGTCACGCCGCCGACGGCCAGGATCAGTCCCAGTTTGACCGCCCGGTAGAGCAGAGCGGCGGCCACCGCTGCCCCGGCCGGGATGCCGGCCGCGATCAGCGCCGCGCCCAGGGTGATCTCGACGACGCCGAGCCCGCCCGGGGTGAGGTTCAGGCTGGAGGCGCCGGCTCCGGCGGCCCAGGCCAGCACGATGCCCTGCCAGGGCACGTGAGCGTGGATGGCCATCAGCGCACAGGTCAGGCAGAGAAGATCGGCGGTCCAGTTCAGGACGGCCATCGCGGTGGCGACGACGGCGCTGTGCGGCGTCAGGCGCAACGAGGTCAACTGGTCGAGGATGCCTGCACTGATGACGGCCGGATCGCCGCTCGGACGGCGGATTACTTTCCTCGCGACCGTGAGCACGGTCGTCACCGCGGTGGTGGCCAGCTGTTTGACCCTCGGCCGCCGCAGACCGGCGAACAGGAAGATGATCGGGATGACCACTCCGACGGCGGTGACCAGGCCGGTGATCGCCAGACCGGTCGAACCGCTGAGAATTGCGCCCAGGGCGGCGATCCCGGCGAAACTGACCGAGGAGTAGACACCGGAGATGGCCAGCGCCCATGCGGCGACCGTGCGGTCGACGCCGATCGCGGTGAAGCGTCGGTACGCGAAAACTGCGGCGGCGGCCGATCCGACCAGCGGCAGGGACAATGAAATGGCATTGCCGGCGTAGACGGTGGCCAGCACGGACGGCAGTGACCGCTGCCCGCCGCGCACGCTGATCAATCGACGCTGCTCGCGCGCCAGGGCTCCGACCGAGATCACCTGGGCCACGATGGCCAGGGCGACCCAGGCCCAGTTGGCATTGGCCAGGAGGCCGGGCAGACCGGCGAACCGATGCCGCTGCCAGACGAGCAGAGCGACGACCGCGGCGCAGAGGATGGCGGTCAGGGCGACCCGGAGCGGGCGTACGCGAGCCGCGGCAGCGGGCGGCTCGTCGATGGTCGTCACAGCGGCGTCCTTGTCGTCGGGGGTCGTACCAGGCCTCATCAGTGTGCCGGTTGGCGCTGACGTGCTCCTGAGATTTCTCGCACACGGCCGCCGCCGTTCTTCCCGCGGGTGCTGTCGTATCGTCCACTCCAAGGTCGTCCGGACCCACCGAAGAGCTGGGCGAACGCAGAACGTGAGGCAACGGCGCACATGACCGAGCACATCAGCAGGGCCATCACCAGGGTCGGCGTCATCGGAGGTGGTCTGATGGGATCCGGGATCGCCGAGGTCTGCGCCCGGAGTGGTCTGGACGTTATCGTCTCGGAGGTACGCCCCGAATTCGCCGAATCGGCCAGTCGGCGGATCGCCGCCTCGATGGCCAGGGCGGTCAAGGCGGGCAAGGTGGACCCAGACGAGGCCGACCAGGTGAATGCGCTGATCAAGGTGGTCGTCGGGCTCGAGGAACTGGCCGACCGTCAGCTGGTGATCGAAGCCGCGACCGAGAACGAGCAGCTCAAGTTGCAGGTGTTCACCGATCTCGACCGGATCGTGACGGATCCGGATGCGATCCTGGCCTCGAACACGTCATCCATCCCGATCTCGAAGCTGGCGGTGGCCACCGGACGTCCGGACAAGGTGGTCGGTGTCCACTTCTTCAACCCGGCCACCGTGCAGAAACTCGTCGAGATCATCCCGTCGCTGCTGACGAGCACGTGGACCGTCGATTCGGTGGTCGAGTTCGCGACCGTCGCCCTGGGCAAGACGGTGGTCCGGGCCAAGGACCGCGCCGGCTTCGTGGTCAACGCGCTGCTGATCCCCTACCTGCTGTCCGCGGTGCGGATGTTCGAGGGGGGCCACGCCACCGCCGAGGACATCGACAACGGCATGGTGCTCGGTTGCGCCCATCCGATGGGACCGCTCCGGCTGCTCGACCTGGTCGGGCTCGACACCGCCAAGTCTGCTGCCGAGTCGATGTACGCCGAGTACGGCGAACCCCACTACGCCCCGCCGGCTCTGCTGTCCCGGATGGTCGAGGCCGGGTTGCTGGGCCGCAAATCCGGGCGCGGCTTCTACGACTACGCCACCTGAGCCCGCCCCCCCCGTCGCGCTGATCAACTTCGCCCGCGCTCACGAAGGTGCGGCTTTTGTGACTGGAGTGAAGCGAGTCAACCCGATCATGAGCGCCGGCGAAGTTGATAAGCGCGGGTGGGGGCTGATCCGGGGGGAGGCAGGCACGCGGGGCTGATCCTCGCCGGCCGGGGGAGGCAGCGGGGAGGTCAGTCGACGTAGAGCTCGTCGAGCTGGTCCATGTGCTGCTTCTCGACGACCTTGCGGCGGACCTTTATGGAGGGGGTCAGCTCGCCGTCCTCGATGGTCAGGTCACGCGGGAGGATGACGAAGCGCTTGATCGTCTCCCACCGCTCCAGCTTGGAGTTGAGTTCGTCGACGTAGCCGCCGATCATCTGGCGGACCCTGGGGTCGACGGCCAGTTGTTCCGACGTCTGCCCGGACAGGCCGTTCACCGCGCACCAATCCGCGATCGCCTCCGGGTCGAGGGTGATCATCGCGGAGATGAACTTGCGGCCCTCGCCGTGCACGATGATCTGGGACGCGTACGGGCACACGGCCTTGAAGATGACCTCGATCTTCTGCGGTGCGACGTACTTGCCCCCGGAGGTCTTGATCAGATCCTTCTTGCGGTCGGTGATCCGCAGGAAACCGTCGGTCAGCTCGCCGATGTCGCCGGTGTGCAGCCAGCCGTCGACCGTCAACACCTCCTCGGTCGCGCCCGGCAGGTTGTGGTAGCCGCGCATCACACCCGGTCCGCGGACGAGGATCTCGCCGTCGGAGGCGATGATCACCTCGGTGCCGGGCAGCGGCGGGCCGACCGTGCCGATCCGTGCGTCACGGGGCAGGTTGACGAAGGTGGCGGCGCTGGTCTCGGTCATCCCGTAGCCCTCGAGCACGGTCAGGCCCGCTGCGTCGAACCACTCGGCCACCTCCCTGGACAGCGCGGCCGACCCGGAGACGAAGAACTTGATCCGGCCGCCCATGACGGCGCGGATCTTGCGGAAGACCAGCCGGTCGGCGATCGCCAGCTGCGTCGCGTGCAGCCGCGTCAACGGGCGGCGCAGCTGGCGCCGGCGGGATGCGGCCAGGCCCACCCCGAACGCCCAGTCGAAGATCCTCAGCTTCAGGCCGCCCGCGCCCTGGCTGGTGAGAGTGACCTTCGCCCTGACCTTCTCGAAGATCCGGGGGGCGCCGGCCATGAACGTCGGGTGCACCTCGCCCAGGTTCTCGACGATCTTCGTCAGGTCCCCGTCCACCGCGGTGGCGAACCCGATCTGCAGCTGGACGGCGACCAGCATCTTGCCGAACACGTGCGAGAGCGGCAGCCACAGGTACTGCACGTCATCGGGCTGCAGGATGCCGAGTTCGGTGACGGCCCTGCCCTCGTAGGTCCAGTTCTCGTGCACCAGGCGAACGCCCTTGGGCCGTCCGGTGGTGCCGGAGGTGTAGATCAGGGTGGCCAGGCTGTCCGGCGTCAGCGCATCGATGCGCTCGTCGACCGCGCCGGGAGTGCGGGCCAGCAACGCCCGTCCGCGTGCGGCCAGCTGGTCCCACGACAGGATCTTCCCCCCGTCGCCCTCCCCGTCCATCAGCACGATGGCGGTCACGGTGGGCAGGTCGCCCGCGGTCACCTTGGCGGCCTGGGCGGCATCCTCGGCGATGACGACCACCGAGGCCGAGTCGGCCAGGATGTAGTCGACGTCCTCGGCGGCAGTCGAGGGATAGACCGTGGTGGTGGCCGCTCCGGCGCAGGCGATCGCGAGATCGGCCAGGATCCATTCGAGCCGGGTGCCGGACGCGATGGCCACCCGCTGCTCGGCCGTGACACCGAGATCGATGAGCCCCGCGGCGATCTCGTAGACCTGGACCTTCGTCCCGGCCCAGTTCAAGGACCGCCAGCCCGACCCGGACCTGCTGCGGAAGGCCTCGGCGGCCGGCGTTGCGCTCACCCGTTCCCGGAACAGATGTCCGAACGAAACAGATTGGTGGTCGGTGCTGGCCATGACGTCCTCCTCGACGAAGCCGCGGTGGAATCAGCGAAAGCGGGAAACGAATTCGAGAGCACGCGACGAGTTCTTCTGCCCAGGTTACTGCCCCCCGGTGCTGCCGATCGCACCCATCGGAGGCTGCCCCCGGGTCAGCGCAGGCGGGTGACCCTGACGGTGACCTCGTTGCCGCTGGCCTCGGGCCCGGCATAGACGCCCTTGACCGGCGGGACGTCGCGGTAGTCGCGGCCCCGGCCGACGACCACGTGCGAGTGGCCGGGCGAGGAGGCGTTCGTCGGGTCGTAGGGCACCCACATGCCGTCGAACCACTCGATCCAGGCGTGCGACTGACCGATGACGGTCTTGCCGATCTCGGCATCCTTGTCCGGGTGCAGATAACCCGAGACGTAGCGCGTCGGAATGCTCATGGCCCGCAGCATCCCGATCGCCAGGTGCGAGAAATCCTGGCAGACACCACGTTTCTCGGTCCAGGCCTCGACTGCCGAGGTGTGGACGCCGGTCGCGCCCTGTTCGTACTTGAGCGACTTCTTCAGCAGCGAGCAGACTTCGCGCCCGGCCGCAGACGGATTTCTGGCCTGGGCCCTGATCTGCTCGCTCAGTCCGTTCAGCTCGTCGTTCAGCTCGGTGAGGTGCGTCGGGGTCAGGAACTCCTCGTAGCGATCGTGGCAGTCGGAGGACACCAGTTGTTCCCACGTCATCTCGTCCGGGTGGGCGGTCCCTGCTCCGTAGCCGCCGGCACCGAAGGCCGTGGCCGGGAACGTCTCCACCGTCGAAGTCGCGGTCACCGTCAGGTGCCGGTGGGCACGGTGCACGTCGAACGACGCGACCCTGGTCCCGAAGTAGTCGAGATAGCTGGTGACGCCCTCGAACGGATCGATCTCCATCCGGGACGACAGCACGGCCTGTCCGGGCTCGTCGGACGGCTGCATCCGGAACTCGTTGTAGGAGGTGGTGACGGTGTCCGGGTAGGTGAGCTCGGTGCGATGCACGATGAGCAGACGCCAGATGTCCGATCCGTAGTTGGAACCGTTGGTGATGTCCGCCGTCCCCACGCTCATGCCATGACCCCGTCCGATCCGATGTTGGCCCAGGTGACCTCGTCGCCACGCCGGAAGAACGAGTTGCTGACCGCGACGTGGGCGCTGGCCACGGTGCGCTGCAGATTCGTCAGCAGGTTGCCGAGCTCGCTGGTCAGCTCGGTCCCGGTCCGGTAGTCCAACCCCGTCCTGGTCCGCCCGACGATGCGGCGGGCCGACGACGGATCGCGCCGCGGATCTCGCTGCTGCCCGGACCCGACGGCCTCCAACTCGGCCAGCGAGGCCTCCGCCGCCGTCAGGCAGCGCAGCACCGAGCGGGGGAACTTGCGGTCCAGCAGGGCGAATTCGATCGCGGTGCGCTGCCCGATGGATCCGCCGTGCTCCCGGACGTACGGTTCCCAGCCGCCGCAGGCGCTGACCAGGGCCCGCCAGGGGGGAACCGATCCGGTCTCCGAATCGGCGGCGGCGATCAGCCGGATCGTCATGTCGGCGCGTTCAAGGGCCCGTCCGACGGCCAGGAAGTGCCAGCCCTCGTCGTGGCTCATCACCTGATCGGTCAGGCCGGCCGCGATCGCACACCGCTCGGACACCCAGCGCAGGAACGTGTGTGGGCCGCCACCGGTGGAGGCGCGGCTGCGCAGGCCGTGCCAGGTGACGTTCAGGCATTCCCAGACGTCCAGCGGCAGGGCGTCGCGGACCCCGCGGGCGTTGTCCCGCGCCGCGATCAGGGCACCGGAGACCGACGACGCACGCTCGGTGTCGAAGACCAGCGTGCGGATCAGCTTGCCGGAGTCGGCGCCCTCCACCTCCTCGTCGCCGGACAGGCCCATCGAATCCACCAGGGAGCGGATCACCTGGTGGTCGGTGGCCCACGACCCGGTCGGCAGCAGGTGCAGGTAGGTGTCCAGGATCCGGGCCGTGCAGTCGGCCCGTTCCACGTGTCGGCCCAACCAGTACAGCGACTCGGCGATCCGGCTCAACATCACTGCCCCGCAGGGGTGGAGGAGAAGGACTGCCCATCGGGAAGGGCGGTCGGGGAGCCGGCCGTCGCAGCAGCGCGACGATGCTGTTGCTGCTGACCCTGCTGGTGCCGCAGCCCGGCGCCGTCGTCGTCGGGGGTGACGGGCGGGTCGAAGAAGAAGGCGCCGGTGCTCTGGGCCTCCGATTCCTGCCAGCCCACCAGCGGTTCCATGTCCTCCGGCTGGGCCGGTAGCGAGCTCTGCTGCTCGAGATCCGGTTCGGTGCGCGGGGATTCGGGTGCGGCCAGCACCCAGGTGTCCTTGGAACCGCCGCCCTGCGAGGAGTTGACGACGAGTTCGCCCTCCGGGAGTGCGACCCGGGTCAGCCCACCGGGCAGCACCCAGACGGAGTTCCCGTCGTTGACCGCGAACGGGCGCAGGTCGACGTGGCGGGGGCGGACCTTGTCGCCGATCAGGGTCGGGACGGTGGACAAGGCGATCTCCCGCTGCGCGATCCAGCCGCGCGGGTTCTCCAGGATGGCCTGGCGGGCCTTCGACAGGGTCGAGGCGTCGGCGTGCGAACCGATCACGATGCCCTTGCCGCCCGATCCGTCCACCGGTTTGATCACCAGTTCGGCAAGGTGCTCCAACGCGTACTCCAGGTGGTCGGGTTCCTCCATCCGATAGGTGTCCACGTTCAGCAGGATCGGCTCCTCGGAGAGGTAGTACCGGATGATGTCGGGCACGTAGGTGTAGACGAGCTTGTCGTCTGCGATGCCGTTGCCGACCGCGTTGGCGATCGTCAGGTGGCCGGCCCTGGCCGCGTTGATCAGGCCGGGGGAGCCGAGCATCGAGTCCAGCCGGAACTGCATCGGGTCCAGGAATTCGTCGTCCAACCGGCGGTAGATCACGTGCACCGGCATCTCACCGCCGGTGGTGCGGACGAACACGCGGTTGTTGCGGCAGATCAGATCGCGGCCCTCGACCAGTTCGACGCCCATCTCGCGGGCCAGCAGGGTGTGCTCGAAGTAGGCCGAGTTGTAGACACCCGGCGTCAGCACGACCACCGTCGGGTCGGAGACGTTGTCCGGGCCGACGGCCCGCAGCGCGGCCAGCAGCCGCCCCGGGTATTCGGCCACCGAACGGATCTGGGAGTCGCCGCCGGCCTCGGAAAGGACCTGCGAGACGGCCTGCCGGTTCTCCAGGACGTAGGAGACGCCGGACGGTACCCGGACGTTGTCCTCGAGCACTCGGAAGGCGCCGTGCTCGTCGCGGATCAGGTCGACGCCGGAGATGACGATGCGGGCGCCGTCCTGGTGGGCCATCCCGGCGACCTGGCGGTGGAAGTGGGGCGAGGTGGTGACCAGTCGGCGCGGCACCACGCCGTCCTCGAAGATCCGGCCCGGGCCGTAGCAGTCGGCCAGGAACGCCTCCAGGGCCCTGACCCGCTGCGGGACGCCGGTCTGCACGACCTTCCACTCCTGGGCGGTGACGATGCGAGGGATCAGGTCCAACGGGAACGGCCGCTCCACCCCGCCCAGGGCGAAGGTGATCCCCTGGTCGAGGAAGGTCCGGCCCATGATGTCGGCCCTGGCCTTCAGATCCGCGGCGCTCAGCGTCTGCAGAGCGGCATGAACGGATTCGTACGCAGGCCGGATGACTCCGGGTCCCGAGAACATCTCATCCCATGCCCGCCCGAACGGATAGTCCTGAAACAGGTCGGCCATGGGCCGAACCGTAGGTTCGACGTGTAACGGCAGCATGACAAGGGATTGTGGCCCTGTTACGCCGCCATGTCCCGTTCGGGAGTGTTCCCGGTGCGGCACGGGGCAACCAGCGGCCTGTGGATCGGCGTCGGCGGGCGCACGGGCCGGGGTCCCGCGGCGGTGCGTGGGAGGATCGCCGGAGGAGTACCGAGCCGCAGGAGAGCAGGGACATGAGCACCGAAGGTGGGAACAAGGCGATCCTGGCGGCGTTGTCGGCCAACGTCGGGATCGCCGTGACGAAGTTCGTCGCGTTCCTGCTGTCCGGCTCCTCGTCGATGCTGGCCGAGTCGGTGCACTCGCTGGCCGACTCCGGTAACCAGGTGTTGCTGCTCATCGGCGGTCGGCGGGCGAAACGGGCGGCGACGGCCGAGCACCCGTTCGGCTTCGGCCGGGAGCGGTACGTCTACGCCTTCATGGTGGCGATCATCCTGTTCACCGTGGGCGGTGTGTACTCGATCTACGAGGGGATCCACAAGCTCGAGCACCCGGAGCCGATCGAGCGGGCCTGGATACCGATCGTCATCCTGCTCATCTCGATTGCGCTGGAGAGCTTTTCGCTGCGCACCGCGCTCCGCGAGTCGGCCGAGCACCGCCACGGCATCTCCATCCTGCAGTTCATCCGGCGGGCAAAGGCCCCCGAGCTCCCGGTCCTGCTGCTGGAGGACATGGCCGCACTGATCGGCCTGGTCTTCGCCCTCGGCGGCGTCCTGGTGGCCGTGATCACCGGTGACGGCATCTGGGACGGGGTCGGCACGGTGGGCATCGGGCTCCTGCTGGTCCTGGTGGCGATCGTCCTCGGCGTCGAGGTGAAGAGCCTGCTGGTCGGCGAGGGGGCATCCGGCGACGATCTGGCCGCGATCACCGCTGCGGCCCTCGACGGCGACGACATCGACCGGATCATCCACATGAAGACGCTGTACCTGGGCCCGGAGGAATTGATGGTCGGGATCAAGGTCGCGGTGGCAGCGACGGACTCGGCGCGAGAGGTGGCCGCCGCCATCGACGCCCTGGAGAAGCGGGTCCGTGCCGCCGTGCCGATCGCGAAGGTGATGTACATCGAACCGGACATCTTCGACGCGACGAAGGTGACCACCTGACCCCCGCGCACCTCTGTCTGCGCGGCCGCGGCGCCGAACCCGGAGGACCAGAATGACCGACCCGCATCCGCTCGACCCGTTGAGCGGCTCCGAATACACCCGCACGGTCGAGTTGCTGCGCGCGGCGGGGGCGGTCGGTGACACCTTCCGCTTCGCGTCGATCACGCTGGCCGAACCGCCGAAGCAGGACATGCTGGCCTGGCGGCCGGGGAACCCCGTCCCGCGACGCTCGCTGTCCGTGTTCTGGGACCGCCGCGACAACGTGACCCGTGAGGCGGTCGTCGATCTGACGGCCGGGTCCGTCGTCGGCGTGACCGAGGTGCCCGGTGTCACACCGAACTTCACCGTGGACGAGTGGCACGACTGCGAGGATTCGATGAAGGCGGAGCCGCGGGTGGTGCAGGCGCTGGCCGATCGCGGGATCACCGACCTCTCGCTGGTCCTGATCGACGTCTGGACCTACGGCAGGGCGCTGATGCCGCCGCAGTGGGCCGAACGCAGGCTGGGCTGGGCGGACATCTGGCTGCGTTCGAGCCGCTACGGGAACCCCTACGCGCACCCGGTTTCCGGGATCAAGCTGATCGTCGACATGAACACGATGGAGCTGCTGGAGATCGATCTGGACTCGAGGTCGGTCCCGCCGGCACCGGTGATGGGGGAGTACGAACCGGATCTGGTGCCAGGGCAGCAGCTGCGTCAGGACGTGAAGCCGCTGCACATCACCCAGCCCGAGGGTCCCGGCTTCACCCTGGACGGTCACGAGATCCGTTGGCAGAACTGGTCGTTGCGCGTCGGCTTCAACTATCGGGAAGGCCTCGTGCTGCATCAGGTCGCCTACGACGACCACGGCGTGCAGCGGGACATCGCGTACCGCATCTCGCTGGCCGAGATGATAGTCCCCTACCGGGATCCGGGCTTCGACCACTACCGGCGGACCGCCTACGACATCGGCGAGTGGGGTCTCGGTAACATGACCACCTCGCTCCAGCTGGGTTGCGATTGCCTGGGTGAGATCCGTTATCTGGACGCTACTCTGGCCAACTCTGCGGGTGTTCCCTACGACATCCCGCAGGCGATCTGCATTCATGAGGAAGACAATGCCGTGCTCTGGAAGCACGTCGACAACAACGGTCGCGCGGAGGTGCGCCGGATGCGCAGGCTGGTGGTGTCGGCGCACGCCACCGTCGCCAACTACGAGTACCTGATCTACTGGCGCTTCTACACCGACGGCAACATCGAGTGCGAGATCAGGGCCACCGGGATCATGGTCACGACACCGATCGCCCCGGGCGATCCGGCCCCTCCGACCGGCACGTTGGTCGACCGGCAGACCTATGCACCCTTCCACCAGCACTTCCTGGTGGCCCGGTTGGACCTGGACGTCGACGGCCCGGCCAACTCGGTGGTGGAGGTGGACTCCTACGCCCCGGAGATCTCCGCGGACAACCCCTACGGTCTCGCCCTGCAGACCAGGTCGACGTTGATCGCCTCCGAATCGCAATCCGGCCGGGACTACGACTTCGGCGCGCAACGGTCGTGGAAGGTGACCAACCCGGGCCGGACCAACTTCCTGGGAACTCCGGTCGCGTACAAACTCGTTCCAGGGGCGGCGATCCCGCCACTGATGGCGCCGGGCACCCCGCAGTTCCTGCGAGCCCCGGTGATCGGCCACACCCTGTGGGTGACCAGACACCACGACGACGAGCAGTGGCCGTGCGGTGTCTACCCGACGCAGAGCGAGACCGACGAGGGAATGACGCGCTGGATCTCCGACGACGAGTCGCTGGAGAACACCGACGTGGTGCTCTGGTACGTCTTCGGCATCCACCACATCACCAGGACCGAGGACTGGCCGGTGATGCCGGCCGATACCGTGTCGTTCTGGCTGAAGCCGTTCGGCTTCTTCGACCGCAACCCGTCCCTGGACGTACCGCCCACGCCGGCCGCCGACCACTGCCACTGAGTGCGATTGACATCGAGCACTGCTGACATCGAGGGCAGCACGTCCACGCGCATCCGGACACCGTAAGGCTCAGGTCCGGGGCCGATCGGGTGATCGTGGTCCATTCGTCACGCCCCGCGAAGATCCTCGAACTGAATCGGGGTCCGTGGCTCGACGTGGTGACTCCCAGCAAGTAAACGATGTGACTCTGCGTGCCTGCTGGAAGCCCGGCACTCGCCCCGGCCGTCAGATCAGTGCGCTGATCTGCGGTAATAGTCGATCGTAGGCTGTGCTCCGACGGGCTCGATTTTCCATCAGGCCGGTCACACGTCCAGGTGATGTTGCTCATCGTAATCAAAGGCTACGGTAGGTAATAGAGCGAGAAGTGGCCAGCGCTTACTGGGCGTAGTCGCCGTCAAGGCGAACACGCCGATCATCCAGGAGACCGACAATGGTGGCAAGCGCGCGCCCGGAATACCCCCGGGCAGAGAACGTCCGCAGTTCCCGCAACTTCCGGCCGATCGCCTCGATGGTCGCGGTCGGTCTGGTGGTCGCCGGGATCGGCGTGGCGACCAATGCCGTCGCCACCGGGGTGACGCCGGTCCGCGCCGGGGCAGCCACGGCGGCAGCCACCTACGCGGCGGTGCCGCCCGCGGTGCCGGTGCCGTCCGCGCCGTCCCTCGCGGTGGTGGCCCCGGTGACCACCGGGCTCAGTCCCTTCGACTCGACGGTGCTGGACGCGATCAACGCGCAGCGTACGGCCGCCGGGATCGCCCCCCTGATCGAAGCGAGAGGGATTGATGCGCGATCACTTTCGTGGTCGAATGCGATGGCGACGGCCGGCTCGTCCGGGACCTTGTCGCACAACCCCCAGGGCTGGCAGACGCTGCTCACCTCCGGTGCCTCCGCGCGAACCACCTACGGCGAGAACGTCAGTAGCTGGACCGGTTCGCCGGTCACCGGTTTCACGCTGACGAATGCCCTGGTGGGCAACGCGAGCAACAAGAACAACATCCTCGACCCGTCCTTCAAGTACGTGGGCATCGGAACCGTCAACGGGGCAGCGGGTTCGCAATGGGACACCGTCACGTTCACCGACGCCGTCGACCCCGGGCAGATCTACGATCCGGCGCTGAAATCAATTCCGGTCGGCCAGTTGAACTCCGCGACGCTGGTGGGCAGCACGGTGCGGGTGACCGGATGGGGATACGACCCCGACACCGCGGCCGGCCCGATCCAGATCCAGCTCTCCGACACCGCTCCCGACGGCACGGTGGTCACCACGACGGTGACTGCGGCCGCCGTTCGCACCGATGTCCCGCAACTCACCGCGACCACCGGCAACGCGCACGGACTCGACGCCACGCTCCCGATCTCCAAGCGCGGAATCCATCAGATCTGCGCCACCCTGATCAATGCGGGGGCCGGCAGCACCAACCCGAATCTGGGTTGTCTGCCCGTCGAGGTCACCGGACCGATCGGCGGTCTGGACTCCGCCGTGCTGACCGGATCGACGATCAGCTTCGCCGGCTGGGCCGTGGATCCGGACGGCCCCACCACGCCGACCACCGTCACCGTCACCGACCAGGGTCCGCAGGGCACCGTCACGCTCCCGACGGTGACCGCTGATCAGGTCGATGCCAACGTCGACACCTCCATCCCGGGAGTTGGTGCGGCACATGGCTTCCTCGCGCAGACCGCCGCCACCACGGTCGGCACCCACGTCCTGTGCGCCACGGCCAACAGTCTGGCCGCCCCGGCCCGGCCGACGGCCCTCGGATGTCAGAGCGTCACCGTCGCAGCGCCGGCCGGAGCGATCACCGGCACGACGAACACCACGAACTCGGTCACCGTCAACGGCTGGGCCCTCGACCCCAACGCAGTGGGCACGGCGTCGACCGTGAGGGTGCAGATCACCGGACCCGGCGGGCCGGTCGGAACCCCGTCGGTCGTCACCGCTTCCGCCGTGGGAACCGCTTCGGCGCAGCAGTTCCCGGCGGCCGGTACGGCGCACTCGTTCAGCCTCACCGTGCCGACCAGGCAGTTCGGGACCTACCAGGTCTGCGCCGTCGCGAACTCGACCGTCGACCCGAGCGCCGGCACCGACCTCGGTTGCCAGCAGGTCAGCATCAGCAATGTGCTCGGCTGGTTGGACTCGGTGAAATCCACCACCGGCGGTCTCCAGGTACGAGGTTGGGCCCTGGACCCGGCGTATCCGTCATCGGCGGGCACCGTCTCGATCACGGTGACCGGCCAGGCGGGCACGAGGACCTTCCAGGCCACCGCCGCCCAGTCCCGACCGGACGTCGCCCGGGCCTTCCCCGGCGTCGGGAACTATCACGGGGTGGTGACCTCAGTACCGGCCTCCGGGTCGGGGAGCAACACCGTCTGCCTGAGCATGAAAGCGATGAGCAACCAGACCGTTCGGCAGTACCGGTGCCTGGTCGTGCTGGTGCCCTGAGCAGGGCCGGTTCCAGCAGGAGCCACCGCGACACCAGCAGGGCCCCGGCGCATTTTCGCCGGGGCCCTGCTCGCTGGAGATGAGAAGTGCTGGGACTACAGGAGGATCAGGCCGCTGGTCTTGGCACGGGCAGCGGTGAAGCGGGCCGTGGCATCTGCCCAGTTGACGACGCTCCACCACGCCTTGACGTAGTCCGCCTTGACGTTCTTGTACTGCAGGTAGAAGGCGTGCTCCCACATGTCCAGCAGCACGATCGGCACCTGGGCGAACGGGATGTTGCCCTGCTGATCGAACAGCTGAAGGATGTTGAGGCGCTGCCCGAGGGTGTCCCAGGCCAGGACGGACCAGCCGGAGCCCTGGATGGCGTTGGCGTTGGCGCTGAACTGCTTCGAGAAACCGTCGAAGGAGCCGAAGAACTCATCGATCGCCGCGCCCAGCTCGCCCTCGGGCCTGCCGCCGGCACCCGGGGCCAGGTTCGGCCAGAAGATCGAGTGGTTGAGGTGCCCACCGAGGTGGAACGCCAAGTTCTTCTCGAGCAGGTTGACCGTCCCGAAGGACTCCTTCTCGCGTGCCTCGGCCATCTGGTCGAGTGCGGTGTTCGCGCCGGCCACGTAGGCGGCATGGTGCTTGGAGTGGTGCAGCTCCATGATCTGACCGGAGATGAACGGCTCGAGCGCCGAGTAGTCATATGGCAGCTCGGGCAAGGTGTACTGGGCCATGGCGGCCTCCCTCACAATCGTCGGATGGCGGGTGTCTTCTGGTCAAACACCTGCTGTCGGTGGATGTTCCACAGACCCTCGAACGACCCTATACCCGTCCCCTCCGGCCCGATCCGGCGCTCACCCCCAGGACGGCAGCCAGGTCTCCATGGTGAGGCGATCGGGTGTCATCGACGACCCGTCGAGCATGGGCAGCAGCCAGATGAAGTTGGCCACCACCAGTCCCACGTAGAGAGCCACGATGCCGATCGACAGGTACCGACGTTCGACCCCCGCCCTGGCGCGGCCCAGGATGTCGCCGAGGACCAGGCAGATCCCGATGATCAGGAACGGGGCCAACGGGGTGACGTAGAAGAAGTACATCTGCCGGTTCAGGTTGGTGAACCACGGCAGGTAGTCCGCGCCGTAGGCCACCAGGACGGCGGCGTATCGCCAGTCGAGCCGGGCCACGGTGCGCCACAGCGCCCAGGCGAGGATGAACAGCGAGATCCACCACAGCGCCGGGGTACCGATGATGAAGATGCGCTGCACGCAGTCGGTACGCCCGGTGCCGCAGCCGGTCCCGTTGGGCGGGGCGTAGTAGAGCACCGGCCGGGTGCCGATCGGCCACGACCACGGCTTGGACTCCCACGGGTGACGATGAGCGGGATTGGTATCACTGGCGCCGGGTGCCCCCGGGGACAACAGGTTGGCGTGGAAGTCGAGCATCTTGAACGTCCACTGCCACAACGCGTTGTGCCACAGCCCGGCGATGCTGTGGAACAGGCCGGTCGGATTGCTCCAGTCGCCGACGTGGCTGGGGTCGGCCTCGAACTGGTGACGGGGGAAGGCGTCCTCGGAGAAGAACCAGGCCCACCACGATCCGATGTAGACGGCGAACGGGACGACCACCAGCGACCAGAGCGAGGGCGCCACGTCCCGGCGCAGCACCGCGACAACCGGTCGGTGGACGCCGATCTCGCGACGGGCGGTGATGTCCCAGATGGTGGACAGCAGGCCGAAGGCCACGATCCAGTAGACGCCGTTGTACTTGATGGCGAAGGTGAGCCCCATGAAGAAGCCGCACCCGAACCGCCACCACCTGGCCCCGAGCGCGACGCCGGCCCGGTCCCCCCAACGTCCCCAGATCGACAGCAGCCCATGACGTTCCCGCGGCAGGAATGCGTCGAAGCCCGGTGCGATCGTCGAATTGAGCCTGGCCCTGACCTGGTCCCGGTCGGCGATCAGGCAGGCGAACGCCGCCAGGATGAACACCTCCTGGAAGACGTCCAGCAGCGCCATCCTGGACATCACGAAGCTGACGCCGTCGCAGATGATCAGGATGCCGCCGATGGCGCCCATCAGGGTGGACCTGGTCATCCGGCGGACCACTCTGATCGTCAGGAAGACGACGAACGTGCCGGCGACGACGGACGCCAGGCGCCAGCCGGTCGGGGTGTAGCCCAGCAGCTGCTCGCCGATGGCGATCAGCTGTTTGCCCAACGGCGGATGGACGATGACGCCATAGGCCTGGTTGTCCTCCACCCCGTTGTTGCGGACGACCTCGGCGGCCTGCACCGCGTAGTACTTCTCGTCGAACAGCGGGGTGCCGTTGTCGGTGGCGCTCCCGACGTTCCAGAGGCGGGTGATGCCGCCGACGAGGGTGAGCACGATGGTGGTGATCCAGCCGCGGAGGCGGTCGCCGGGCATCTGCGGGAGCTTGCGTCGCTCGGGGCGGACGGGTCGCTCGATCGGCGGCACCTCGCCGATGGCCACCACACCGCTCGCCGGGTCGGGTCTCGCGAGCTGCGGGTCGGACTCGTCGACCCCGGTCAGACTCGGGTGGCCGGCAACGTGTCGATCGCCCCGCCCCGGGTCGTCCCCGATGTAGGACTCGTCACCGGACGTGGTGACGGTGGGCGGGGCAGTCATGGAGACGATCGTAGGGTGAGGACATGAGAGTCGAAGGCGTCCCGGGCCGTTTGGTGCTCGCCGGCACGCCGCTCGGCCGGGTCTCGGATGCATCTGCCGGTTTGGTTGCGGCTCTGACCTCGGCGGACGTGATCGCGGCCGAGGACACCCGGCGGCTTCACAGGTTGGCCTCCGATCTCGGTGTCTCCCTCTCGGGCACCGTGCTGTCCTACTACGAGGCCGTGGAGCAGGCCAGGATCCCCGGTCTGCTCGAGCGCATCCGGCTGGGGGACGAGGTGGTGCTGGTCACCGATGCGGGCATGCCGTCGGTGTCCGACCCCGGGTACCGACTGGTCGCCGCTGCGGCCGCAGCCGGCCTGACGGTGACCTCCGTGCCGGGCCCGAGCGCCGTCATCACCGCGCTGGCGCTGTCCGGTCTGCCGTCGGACAGGTTCACCTTCGAGGGATTCCTGCCGAGGAAAGCAGGCGAGCGGTCCACCTCGCTGGCGGCCCTGGCCGGTGAGGCCCGCACGATGGTCTTCTTCGAATCGGTGCACCGGCTCTCCGACACCCTGGTGGCGATGGTGGCGGCCTTCGGCGCCGACCGACCGGCGGCGCTGTGCCGCGAGCTGACGAAGACCTACGAGGAGGTGCGCCGGGGATCTCTCGGGGAGTTGTCGGCCGGATCCGACGGCGTGCGCGGTGAGGTCACGCTGGTGGTCGGCGGAGCCTCGGCAGACGCTGCCGGTCCGCCGTCCGACGCGGCGCTGGGCGCTGCGGTGGCTGAACTCGTGGCCGCCGGCTCGACCCGGCGGGATGCCGTGGACGCGATCGCGGCCAGATTCGGGCTACCGCGCCGGACCGTCTACGCCGTCGGTCATCGCAGTTGAACGATGTGTTGGCATGAACCCGATAGGTCGGCGTGAACCCGATAGGTCGGCGTGAACCCGATAGGTCGGCGTGAACCCGATGTGTCGGCGGGCCGGATCCGTCGGTGGGCGGGGATGACTTCATGCTGTGCCGGCCCGCTGCGGACTAACGTTCGTCAGGTCCCCGCCTTCTGCGGGAGTGGCAGTGCCCCGCGACCGGCGGGGAGCGAGTCGTGGATGTTGCGTTTGCTGGCGTACCGGGTGTCTGACAGCGGTGAGAAAAGGGTGGGGCGGATGTCCGAACTGAAGGCACGGCTGCGGTCCGATCTGACGGCGGCGATGAAGGCGCGTGATGCGCTGACCCTCGGCACGCTGCGGATGGCCGTTGCGGCCATCCAGAACGAGGAGGTCTCCGGCAGCACCGCGCGGGAGCTCTCCGACGACGAGGTCGTCAAGGTGCTCGGCCGCGAGGTCAAGAAGCGCAAGGAGTCCGCCGAGGCGTTCGACGGAGCCGGACGCAAGGAGCTGGCGGACAAGGAACGTGCCGAGTCGGCCGTCATCGCCGCCTACCTGCCCGCGCAGCTGTCCGACGACGACCTCCCCGCGCTGGTCGCCGACGCGGTCGCCGAGGTGGCGGCCGCCACCGGGGCGCCGCCGACGATGAAGCAGATGGGCCTGGTGATCAAGGCGGCCCAGGCCAGGGCGGCCGGCCGGGCCGACGGCGCCAAGATCGCCGCGGCCGTCAGGTCAGCTCTGGCCTGACGATTTCTTTCCGGGCCCGCCGGGCTGCGTAGCCCCGGCTGTTGCGGCCCGGCGGTCGTACGGAAAACTGGGTCGGCACACCTGACTGCTCACTGCCGCCACCGGAGGTCCTTGCCATGTCCGACACCACCGCCACCGCCGACATCGGTGTCACCGGTCTGGCCGTGATGGGCTCGAACCTGGCCCGGAACTTCGCCAGCAAGGGATTCGTCACCGCTGTCCACAACCGATCGACGAACAAGATGAAGGCGCTGCTGGACGAGCACGGGTCCGACGGCGACTTCGTCGGGTCCGAGTCCGCGGTTGATTTCGTCGCCTCGCTGAAGGTGCCGCGCAAGATCATCATCATGGTCAAGGCCGGCGGCCCCACCGATGCCGTCATCGACGAGCTGTCCGAGTTGCTGGAACCGGGCGACATCCTGATCGACGGCGGAAACGCCAAGTTCGCCGACACCATCCGCCGTGAGGCAGCCGCCAAGGAGAAGGGAATCAACTTCGTCGGCTGCGGCATCTCCGGTGGTGAGGAGGGTGCGTTGCTCGGACCGTCGATCATGCCGGGGGGTTCCGCCGAGGCATACAAGTCCCTCGGCCCGATCCTGGAGAAGATCTCCGCGCACGTCGACGGCGCGCCGTGCTGTACCCACATCGGTGAGAACGGCGCGGGTCACTTCGTCAAGATGGTGCACAACGGCATCGAGTACGCCGACATGCAGTTGATTGCCGAGGCCTATGACCTGCTGCGCCGGGGCGCCGGCATCGAACCCGCCGAGATCGCCGACATCTTCGCCGAGTGGAACAAGGGCGAGCTCGACTCGTTCCTGATCGAGATCACCGCCGAGGTGTTGCGTCAGGTCGACGCGAAGACCGGCAAGCCGTTCGTCGACGTGGTGGTCGACGCGGCCGGGATGAAGGGCACCGGCACCTGGACCGTGCAGACCGCGCTGGACCTGGCGGTCCCGGTGTCCGGGATCGCCGAGGCCGTGTTCGCCCGTGGTCTCTCCTCTCTGCCGGACCAGCGGGCCGCGGCCGGCGAACTGCCCGGGCCGGACGGGTCGATGTCGCTCGAAGACAAGGACAGCTTCGTCGAGGACGTCCGTCGGGCGCTGTATGCGTCCAAGATCGTCGCCTACGCGCAGGGTCTGGATGAGATCGTCGCCGGTGCGAAGGAGTACGACTGGGACATCGATCTCGGTGCGGTGGCGCGCATCTGGCGCGGAGGATGCATCATCCGGGCGGCGTTCCTCAACCGGATCACCGAGGCCTACGACGGCAAGGCGGAGCGTCCGGCGTCCCTGCTGTTCACGGGGTACTTCACCAAGGCGATGGCCGGCGTGCAGGATTCGTGGCGCTCGGTGGTGGGCGGCGCAGCCAAGGCCGGCCTGCCGACCCCGGGCTTCGCTGCCGCACTGTCCTACTACGACGGCCTGCGCTCCCCGCGCCTGCCCGCCGCATTGATCCAGGGCCAGCGGGACTTCTTCGGCGCGCACACCTACCAGCGGGTCGACACCGAAGGCACGTTCCACACCCTCTGGTCCGGTGACCGCTCCGAAGTCGACGCCTGACCCGCGTCCCGCGCGGCCCCCTACCTCAGCGCGGCTCCCGCGCTGATCAACTACCGCCGCGCCCCTCCCGCGCTGATCAACTACCGCCGCGCCCCTCCCGCGCTGATCAACTACCGCCGCGCCCCTCCCGCGCTTATCAACTTCGCCGGCGCTCATGATCGGGTCGACTCCTGTCACTCGAGTCCCAAAATGGCCACGATCATGAGCGCGGACGAGTCGCGTGGCTCAGTTGAACGGTGAGTCAACCCTCCAGCAGGTGGGGACGGGTTGCGGGCCTCGCAGCCGGGCGGCTTCGGCAGCGCGGAAAATGACCTCACCGGGATGATGGACGGCGGTGGACCACTGGTAGCGGGTGAGCCCGAAGCCCAGTCCGCGGAGCAATCGTTCCCGGTCCCGGTCGTCGGCGATCAGCAGTGAAGCGTCAGCTCGATTGTTGTATTTGATGGCGCCGTCGGCTTCGAGGATCACGCCGGTCTCGGGTATCAGGTGGTCGACCCGAAACCACTGACCGCCGGCGGGAATCCACACGTTCGAGAGTGGGGCCGGCAGAGCGGCCAGCAGAAAGGCGAACCGACCCAGGGTTTCCAGTGGACTCTCGGAGCGTTGGTCGGCGTGCTCGACCACCCAGCGTGCCTCGTTGATGCCGGGGTAGTGATCCATTCCTCGGGTGATGGCAGCCAATACTTCGCGCGATATGTCGCCGTGCAGAACCTTGTCGGCCACCACCAGGCCGTCCCGCGAACCGAAGTGACGAGCCACATCGATCGCGCAATGCGCAGGGCTCACCACCGGCACCCTGTTCCTGGTCGTGCGGTCGCGCATGGGCAGGGAACCGTGGCGAACCGTGCCATACGGGGTCAGACGGTGCCCGGTATGAGGGCTCCCGTGTCTGATTGCGGTCGGTAGCGCCGGTGGGTCGGAGATCATCGGAAGGCCGAGCACAGCGGCGGCGGCCGCTCCCGTCAGGAATGTTCCGTCCTGCGCGCCGGCGACAAACGCGATCGAACGCAGGCGGAACCTTTCCCACGGCGAAGCGTTCTCCATCGTCGCAGCGAGTGCGAATGCGGATTTGGCGAGGCGCTCCAGTTCGCCATGGTCCACCATTCGCCTGATGACACCCCTGGGGATGCCGGCCGCATCTGCATCACGCAGCTGGAACACCGGTCCGTAGACATCGTGCAGGATCGAGATCTGTCGCTGGTCCGCCCGTTTGCTCACGCGAACAAGTGTCTTCATCCGCGTCCAGCGAATCCAGGTCAGGACGAGAATTGTGGATGGCCGGACCCCATGTGGATGAATCGGCGCGCGGATGGGAGTGGCTCACCGACAGCAGGACGCCCCGCCGAATGCGCGAGGCATCGGGCGGGGCGTCTGGCTTGCGCTGATGAACTAGAGCGTGTCTGCTAATCAATCGGCGCCTCGACGTTGATGATCTTCCTATGGCGCGTACAGGAGTGATCTCGGACGAGTTCTGGGCGGTGGTCGAGCCGTTGATGCCGGCCTACGGTGGTCGGCGTGGCCGTCCGTGGAACGATCACCGCGAGATGCTCGAGGCGATCTGCTGGCGCTACCGGACGGGCTCGCCGTGGCGGGATCTGCCGACCGAGCTGGGTCGTTGGCAGACGGTGTGGGCACGGCATTTCCGCTGGTCAACCGACGGTACCTATGACCGGATCTTGGTGGCCGCGAAACGGGCTGGGTTTGTCCAGGACGTTGAGGGTGACGCCGTCATCGAGTTGCTGTCGGTGGATTCCACGGTGGTGCGCGCGCACCAGCACGCGGCCGGGGCTCGCAAGAGCGTCACCTCGGAGGTCGTTTCGACGGTCGAGCAGGACACAGGGGGCACCATCGAATGACAAGAATTTGCCGGTCGAACCCGCTGACCACGCGTTGGGCCGATCCCGGGGCGGTCTGTCGACGAAGATCCATTCCTTGACCGATCAGCGGGCCTGCCCTGTGACGGTGATCCTGACGCCCGGCCAGGCCGGCGACAATCCCCAGTTGGTGCCGTTGTTGGATCTGCACCGCCGGCAGCAGCGGGGCGTTCGGGCCCGCCGGTTCCGGGTACTGGCCGATCGCGCGTATTCGCATCCCTCCACTCGGAAGGAGTTGCGGCGCAGACGTATCGGCAACACCATTCCGCAGCGCAGTGACCAGCAGGCCCATCGTCAGGCGAAGGGTTCACGCGGTGGCCGCCCACCAGGATTTGAAGCCGAGGAGTACAAACGCCGCAACGCCGTCGAACGCGGATACGCCCGTCTGAAACAGTGGCGCGGCATCGCCACCCGCTATGACAAACACGCCCTGACATTCCTTGGCGGTGTCCATCTGGCCGCCAGCGTGCTGCACCTCCGCTGAATTACCAGACACGCTCTAGTCGACTCGCGTCACTCTCGTCCCAGAACCGTGACGTTGATGAGCGCCGACGATCTTGATAAGCGCGGGAGGGGCGGGTCAGGCGTGGGCGGCCTGGGCTGCTTCGGCCGAGGCGTCGAGCGCGGCGGCTTCGTCGTCGAGGTCGGTCACCGCTTCCGACGGCTTGGGCTGCGGGCGGATCGCGACCAGCACCAGGACGACCGTCACGGCCAGGAAGCACGCCGCGATCAGGAAGCCGCGATCGGCGCCGACGACGAAGGCATGCTGTGCCTTCTGTGCGGCCGAGGCCCCGGCGGGTGAAACCGCTGCGCGGGAGGCACTTCCGAACACCGTGACCAGAACGGCAAGACCCAGGGCCCCGCCGACCTGCTGCATGACGTTGACCAGGCCCGAGGCGGCGCCGGCATCGGCCGGTTCCACCCCAGAGAGCGAGGTGGTGGTGAGGGGGACGAACGCGAGACCGTTGCCGAGGCCGAACAGCACCAGCGGGAACAGCAGATCCAGGTAGCTGCTGGTGGCGTGCAACTGGGTCAGCCACAGCAGGCCGAGGGTCGAGGACGTCAGGCCGACCGCCATCACGGTCTTGGCCGGAATCCTGCCGGAGAGCACACGCGCGGAGACCTGGGACGCCGTGAACAGCACGATCGTCAGGGGTAGGAAGGCCAAGCCGGACACCACGGCCGAGTAGTGCAGCACTTCCTGGAGGAACTGCGTCAGGAAGAAGAACATGCCCATCATCCCGGCGACCAGCAACAGTCTGGCGACATAGGAGACGGCGCGATCCCGATCGGCGAACAGCCGCAGGGGGACGATCGGTGACTGGGCCCGGAGTTCCACGGCGATGAAGGTGGCCAGCAAGACGGCTCCGCCGGCGAAGGCGGCGACGGTGACCGGATCACCCCATCCCGACGATGCGGCACGGACGAATCCGTAGACGAGGCCCGTCATGCCAAGGGTTGACGTGATCGCCCCGGCCAGGTCGAAATGACCTCTGCGCCTGGCTGTTTCGGGGAGAACGCGGAGAGCGACGGCGAGCACGGCGAGGCCGATCGGGACGTTCACGAAGAGCACCCAGCGCCAAGAGACCCACTGGGTCAACATGCCGCCGGCGATCAGACCGACCGCGCTGCCGCCGATGGAGATAGCGGTGTAGTAGCCGATCGCGCGGGTGCGCTCGCGGGCGTCGGGGAACATCGTCATGAGCAGAGCCAACGCCGACGGTGCGGCGAGTGCCGCTCCGACGCCTTGGACGGCGCGGGCGGCCAGCAGCAGACCGGCCGACGAGGCGAATCCACCGAGCAGCGAGGCGACGGTGAACAGCGCGATGCCGGTCAGGAAAACCTTTCGGCGGCCCAGGATGTCGCCGGCCCTTGCGCCCAGCAGCAGCAGCCCGCCGAAGACCAGGGTGTAAGCGTTGATCACCCAGGACAGGCTGGTCGGGGTGAAGTGCAGCGCGCCGGAGATGTCCGGTAAGGCGATGTTCACGATGGTCGCGTCGAGCACGACCATGAGCTGAGCGGTCAGGACCAGTCCGAGGACCAGCAGTCGCCGGCGGGCGGCCGTCCTGGATTCGAGGATGGACGGGGATTGGATCACGTCGGTCATTCCTTCCACGCCCTCATCAGGCGTACTGTCGAAGCGGATGGTCCCTCCGGATCACATCCGGAGGGTGCCTCCGCTTAGAACTATACGGAGGTACCCTCCGGATGTGCAAGCGAATAGTCGAATTTTCTGCGTGAGGAGCACGAAGTGACCGGCCCCGTTGTGGTGCCACCGACGTCATCCGTGGCTGCGCGTCCGCTGCGGGCTGACGCCCAGCGCAATCGGGACAAGCTGATCGAGGTCGCCACGGCGGCCTTCACCGACTCAGGTGTCGACGTCGCCCTCGAGGAGATCGCTCGGCGCGCGGACGTCGGGATCGGCACTCTCTACCGTCATTTCCCGACGCGAGAAGCATTGGTGCTGGCCGTGTACCGCAAGCAGATCGAAGGTCTGGAGACCGCAGCGCGCGAACTCCCGCTCTCGCACGGTCCGTCCGATGCGCTCCGTCTGTGGATGCGGGGATTCGTCGAGTACGGCGCCGTCAAGCGTGGACTGATGGTCCTGCTGAAATGCATGATGGAGAGCGAGACCAACCTGTTGGATACCGCCAGAGCCATCCTGCTCGAATCGGCGGGCTCGCTGATGACCAGAGCGGCCGAAGCCGGCGAGATCCGTCCGGACTTCCAGCCGGGTGACGTGATCAGGGCCCTGGGCGGAATCTGCATAGCCACCGATAGACCCGACGCGGGTGCCAGTGCGATCGCATTGGTGGATCTGGTGTTCGACGGGCTGCGGTACGGGGCGCCGGCGGTCTCCTAGTCGTCAGGCGCGGTCCCAGGGCCGGCGGTTCCTCGGCCGGCCAGCTCTGCGCTCATCAACGGGTTGACTCGAGTCCCATCCGTACCAGAATGGCGACGTTGATGAGCGCCGGCGAAGTTGATCAGCGCGACACACGCGGCCGCCGGGGGACAGCCGGGGGACAGCCGGGGGAGCCAGGCGGGGGAGCGGGGTAGGGGAGCCGGGTGTGGGAGCGGGGGCGGCGGGCGGGAGTGGGTGCCCGGCCGCACTAACCTGATGCCATGAGCTCCATACTGACCGCGGTCGCCTGGCCGTACACCAACGGCCCGCGCCACATCGGGCACGTGTCCGGTTTCGGTGTTCCCTCCGACGTCTTCGCCCGTTACCAGCGGATGATCGGCAACGACGTCCTGATGGTGTCCGGCACCGACGAGCACGGCACGCCCATCCTGGTGCTCGCCGACGCGGAGGGCGTCGCGCCCCAGGAACTGGCCGACCGCTACAACAAGATCATCGTGGAAGACCTGCAGAAGCTGGGCGTCAGCTACGACCTGTTCACCAGGACGACCACCCGCAACCACTACGCCGTGGTGCAGGAACTGTTCCGCACCGTCCACCGCAACGGGTACATGGTCCCGAAGACGACGATGAGTGCGATCTCGCCATCGACCGGACGGACGTTGCCCGATCGGTACATCGAGGGCACCTGCCCGATCTGCGGCTATGGCGCGGCGCGCGGTGACCAGTGCGACAACTGCGGCAACCAGCTCGACCCGATCGACCTGATCAACCCGAAGTCCCGGATCAACGGTGAGACACCGGCTTTCGTCGAGTCCGAGCACCTCTTCCTGGATCTTCCGGCGCTGGCCGAGGCGCTGGGGCAGTGGCTGGGTACTCGCAAGGACTGGCGTCCGAATGTCATCAAGTTCTCCACGAACCTGCTGGCAGACCTCAAACCTCGGGCCATGACGCGCGATATCGACTGGGGCATACCGGTTCCGCTGGACGGCTGGCGTGATCGCAGCGACAAGAAGCTGTACGTCTGGTTTGACGCGGTGGTCGGCTACCTGTCCGCCTCGATCGAGTGGGCCAGACGCTACGGCTCGGAACCCGAGGCCTGGCGCAGGTTCTGGTCGGACGAGCAGGCCAGGCAGTACTACTTCATGGGCAAGGACAACATCACCTTCCACTCGCAGATCTGGCCGGCCGAGCTCCTGGCGTACGACGGCCGCGGCTCGCGCGGAGGCACGCCGGGCGTCCTCGGCGCGCTGAATCTGCCGACCGAGGTGGTCTCCAGCGAGTTCCTGACGATGAGCGGCTCGAAGTTCTCCACGTCACGCAACACCGTCATCTACGTCGGCGACTTCATCCGGGAGTTCGGCCCCGATGCGCTGCGCTACTTCATCGTCGCGGCCGGCCCGGAGAACCAGGACAGCGACTTCACCTGGGACGAGTTCGTGCGGCGCAACAACTTCGAGCTCGCAAACGAATGGGGCAACCTGGTCAACAGGTCGGTGTCGATGGCGCACAAGAATTTCGGTGAGATCCCGGCGCCCGGCGTCAGGACCGAACTGGATCGCGCGCTGCTGACGGCTTCCGAACAAGGCTTCGCCGTGGTCGGGGATCTGTTGGGCCGCAGTCGGTTCAAGCAGGCCATGGCCGAGGCGATGCGGGTGGTCGGGTTGGCGAACAAGTACATCTCCGACACCGAGCCGTGGAAGCTGGGTGCGGACGCCGTCCGTCAGGCGACGGTGCTGCACACCGCGCTCCAGGTGGTCGACGACGCCAAGACGTTGCTGACGCCCTTCCTGCCGCATTCTTCCCAGAAGGTGTTCGAGGCGCTGGGCGGCGAGGGTGTCTGGGCGGCGCAGCCGGAGATCCGTCAGGTCACCGACTTCGACGACGACGTCGAGGGTGTCGGGGCACCCGCAGTCCGTGACTACCCGGTCCTCACCGGGGACTACCGCCACCAGCTCGCCGTCTGGGCCCGCCGGGACATCGTGCCGGGCACGAGGTTGTCCAAGCCCACCCCCCTGTTCCCCAAGCTCCCCCCGGAGCTCGGCGAGACCGGCCCGAGCTGGGCACCGATCTCCTGACGATGGTGCTGCACGAGTCGATGCGCGACCGGTCCCTGGCGCCGGCCCCCGAGCCGTTGCCGTTCCCGGTGGCCGACGCCCACACCCACCTGGACGCCTGCGGTTGCGAGAACGCGGAGGATGTCGGCGCTGCGATGGCCAGGGCGGCCGCGGTCGGGGTCACCAGGGTGGTCACCGTGGCCGACGACCTTGAATCGGCGGTGTGGGCGGTCGAGGCTGCGCACTGGCATCCCGACCTGTACGCGGCGGTGGCGCTGCACCCCACCAGGGCCGATCTGCTCGACGGCGTGGTCAAGGCGGAACTCGAGCGGCTGGCTGCCGACGAGAAGGTGGTGGCGATCGGCGAGACCGGTCTGGACCACTACTGGGAGGAGGCGCCCCACCGTGCCCAGGCCGAGGCGTTCGCGTGGCACATCGACCTGGCCAAACGCACCGGCAAGGCGCTGATGATCCACGATCGAAACGCCCACGAGGCGGTCTTCGAGGTGCTCGACGCAGAGGGAGCGCCCGAGCGGGTCATCTTCCACTGCTTCTCCGGTGATGCGGCGATGGCGAGCCGCTGCGCCGACGCCGGGTACGTGATGTCGTTCGCCGGCCCGGTCAGCTTCCGCAACGCGGTGGATCTCCAGGAGGCGGCCCGGCTGGCACCGACGGATCTGATCCTGGTGGAGACCGACGCCCCGTTCCTGACTCCCCATCCGTTCCGGGGGAAGCGCAACGAACCTTTCGCACTGCCCTACACGCTCAG
This sequence comes from Nakamurella sp. PAMC28650, assembly GCF_014303395.1. Lineage (GTDB taxonomy): Bacteria > Actinomycetota > Actinomycetes > Mycobacteriales > Nakamurellaceae > Nakamurella. Next base: position 5,228,151 of record NZ_CP060298.1, on the reverse strand, counting down.
AGCGCTGGCGAAGGTACGCGGCCAAGATATGGCGGAGCTGTGTGAACAGGTGAGTCGGACCACAGGTCGGATGTACGGCATATGGGTGAATTAAGCACTCAACCTGAATAAATCCCCGTTCCACGGCAACCCTTCGGCTGTTGCTGAGGGTTCCAGAGGTTGCCGACCTGTGCTCTGGCCGTTACTGTCCCGTGATAACAGCCGGGATGGGGAAGTCCCGGGTGCATCGGGGCAGGTGCTGTCCGCGCCGTCCATCCGCAGTCCGGATCGCGCACTCAACGCCTGCCCTTGTCATGTCCGCCGCACTCCCGGTGTCCACCGGTGGCGCACGTCGATGCACCTCGTCCCCCTGCCCGAACGGTACGAGGTATGGATGTGACTTGGCTCCCAGCAACGAAGCGCCCGATTCGCACGACGAATCGGCGCAGGCCTTCTTCGATCAGTTCGGAACCTCTCCGCAGACGGATGGGTCCGACATTGCCCCCCTCGGCGACGAGGCGGCATCGGAGAAGCTCGACGCCTCCCCGGCAGCTGGTGCGGCCGCCGCAGCAGGCCCCCGTGCAGAAGCTGTCACCCCCGTAGAGGCCGAGCCTCACGCAGCAGCCGAGCATCACGTAGCGGCCGAGCCTCACGCAGCAGCCGAGCCCGCTGCAGCGGCCCTGGCTCTGCCGGCCGAGCCGGTCGCCAAGACGAGGAGTCGTCTCCGCAAGCCCGTACTGATCGGTGTGGCCGCCCTGGTGTGCGCCCTGACGGTCGGCGGCGGGACGGTGGCGGCGATGGCCAAGACGGTCACCATCTCGGTCGACGGAACGCAACGTCAGGTGACGACGCTGGCCGGGTCGGTCGACGGAGCACTGGCCGCGGCCGGTCTGAGCGTCACGTCGCACGACACGCTGGCCCCCGCCGGTGGCGCCTCCATCTCCGACGGCTCGCAGATCGCCCTGAACCGTGGCCGGTTGTTCACCGTGACGATCGACGGCCACCAGCAGACGATCTGGACCACGGCGCGGACCGTCGACCAGGCGCTGGCAGAGATCGGCCGCAATCCGGCCGACTTCCAGCTGTCGGCCAACCGTTCCCGCTCGATCCCGCTGGACGGCATGAAGATCACTGCCGCTTCGCTGCACACCGTCCGGGTGGGTCGGGTGGGTGGTGCCATGGACAGCGTGACATCACCCGCCACGACTGTGGCCGCGCTGCTGGCACAGCAGGGCATCAAGCTCGGCCCCGACGACCGCGTCTCACCGGCGCTGACCACGGTGCTGTCCGACGGCGTCCAGGTCACCGTGCGTACCCTGCCGACGGTGCTGATCGCCGACGGAGCCGGCAAGGCGTCGTCCAGGGTCTCCGACCTCAAGACCGTGGGTGATCTGCTCAAGGCGCAGGGCATCAAGGTCGGCAAGGACGACGTCGTGGCGCCGGCCGTGTCCACCGCCCTCACCCAGGGCCTGAGGATCACCATCACCAGGGTCGGTTTCCGCCTGGTGACCCGGACGCAGGTGGTGGCCCAGCCCGCCGACCAGACCGTTGACGACAACTCCATGGATCAGGGCACGTCCAACGTGACCCAGCAGGGTCAGGCCGGTGCCATCTCCATCACGTACCGGATGAAGATCGTCAACGGCAAGGCCGGTGCCCCGCAGGAACTCGGCCGCAAGACGACGAAGATCGCCATGGCCACGATCACCCACGTCGGGACCTATGTGGCGCCCCCGGTGCAGACCACGGCACCGGCGCCCAGTACGAGCGCCGCCCCGACGTCGGCCGCCGCACCGGCACCGACGTCGTCCGCGTCTCCTTCGACGGTGAGCAAGGCAGCACCGTCCACGTCGAGTTCCAGCTCCGGAGGGGCGGCTCCTGGGAGTGCGGCCTACTACGACAACCCCAGCCACTGGAGCGTCAACTGGGACGCGATCGCCAATTGTGAGTCGACCAACAACTGGGCGATCAACACCGGAAACGGTTATTACGGCGGTCTCCAGTTCGATTCCGGAACCTGGTTGAGCAACGGTGGCGGGCAATATGCCTCCCGGGCCGATCTGGCCAGCAAGGATCAGCAGATCGCCATTGCTGAAAGGGTCTACGCGTCGCGCGGACTCGGTCCGTGGTCCTGCGGATACGCCGCCGGCTGATTCCACCGGGCTGGGCGTGACGTCCTGCGCCGCAAGATGTTGAGCTGACGAGAAACCCCGAATTCCCGCAGAGGGAATTCGGGCCTTCTGTGTTGATCGCTATATCCGATGTGACGGGCGCACGACCGGCGGCGCCCTGGATTGCTAACCGTGACGATATCCGTTACTGTTCTGTGATAACAGCCAGGATGGGGATCCTGAGCAGGTGTCGAGGTGGTAGGCCATTTCTTCTCGATGGTCGTCCCCATTCGGATGACGCGATCGGGCGCGTGCAGACGGCGATGACCAGCCCCCTGCCTGGGTTCGACCACGTAACGGATGGCACGTGAGCAAGCACCATGCGGTCGAGGACGAGCCGCAGTCCTCGGACATGTCCTGGATTCTCGGACTGGCCCGTCCGGCCGAAACATCCATTGCTGCACGCTCTGACGCCCCGGCGCCGTACTACGGCTCGTTGGTGGCCAGAGCCCCGCGCCACGCCGCACCCGCTGACGACCTCGACGAGGTGCGCCCGGAGGTCGGGAACACCACCACAGAGCCGGCCGCCGCGCAGACGGGTCCGCTCGGCCGCATCTCCGCCGAGCAGATCGACACGCTGATCGGTCGCCTCGACGGTGTCGACGCGACACCGGAGGCCCCCGAGGCGTCAGCGGAGCCGGATGCCCGGCAGGCGCCCACCGCGCAGCCTGAGGACCCCACGCGGCCAGAGGAACCCATCGATGTCGGGTTTTCGCTCCTCCACACGGCCGGCGACGAGCACGACACTGCACCGGACGAACGGTCAGCACCGGTCGGAGACGACCACGACGATCACGAAAACCTGGACGACCCCGACGGCTCGGACGACCACGACGACCACGACGGGCACGACGGCCACCAGGGCCGCAACCGGCCCGGAGGTGCTGCGGCACAGGAGGATGCTCCCGGAGAGCAGACCGGTCCGCCGCACGAGGTCGTCCCGCGCACGAACACCTCCTCGGCGCGACTGGTCACTCCGCGCCGCGGTTATCTCCGCAAGCCCGTTCTGCTGGGTGCGGCTGCTGCGTTGTGCCTGCTGACCGTCGGCGGCGGCACGATGGCCGGCGGCACTCTGGGCGCCACCGCAACCGGTGGTCAGCCTGCGACCGGCAAGACGGTGTCGATCGTCGTCGACGGGCGGACCGAGCGGGTGAGCACCGCCTCCGATTCGGTCGCCGGTGCGTTGGCGACGGCCGGAATCACGCTCGACAGCCATGACTTCCTCGCCCCCGGTGCGGCGACCCCGATCTCCGACGGTGCGACGATCGTGCTCGACCGTGGCCGCCTGTTGACCCTGACCATCGACGGGCGACAGCGCCAGATCTGGACCACGGCTCGCACCGTCGACGAGGCGCTGGTCCAACTCGGCACACGAACGTCCGATTGGTCGCTGTCGGCGAACCGCTCGCGGGCCATCCCGCTGGCCGGGCTGGCGGTCAGCGGCGCCACTCTGCATACCGTGGCCGTGGCGGTCGGCGGCAACGCGGCCCAGTCCTCGACGACGACTGCCGCAACGGTCGGGGAGCTGCTCGCCCAGCAGAAGGTCACCCTCGGGCCACACGACACGGTGTCGCCGGCACCGGGCACCACACTTTCCGACGGGCTGGTCGTCACCGTCGACCGTGTGGTGGTCAGCAGCGCCAGTTCGAGGATCGCCCTCCCGCAGCCGGCTTCCAGGACCGTCGACGACGCGACCATCGTCAAGGGGACGACGAAGCTCACCCAGGCGGGCCGGCCGGGCAGCGAGCTGATCACCTACACGGTGACGTCGGTCAACGGCCGGCAGACCGCACGGACCGAGAAGAGCCGCCGAACCGTGGTCGCACCGGTGGGAGCCGTCACGCACATCGGAACCAAGTCGAGCTTCACCTACGTCGGCAGCGAGGTGTTCACCAACGACACCAGTTTCGGCGTCAACTGGGACGGCCTGGCCATGTGTGAGTCGACGCACAACCCCACGGCGGTGAACGCGAATCCGGCCGCCGGACTGCCGACCTACGGCATGTTCCAGTTCGACCTGCCCACCTGGGCCTCCGTCGGGGGATCCGGAAATCCGATCGATGCCAGCCCCGAGGAGCAGCTGATGCGGGCCAAGATCCTGTTCCAGCAGCGCGGTCTCGAGCCGTGGGCGTGCCGGGACTCGGCCCACTGATCCTGCCGCGCACACCGCCCCTCTCCGCGACACCGATGCGGCCCCCCGAACTCAGATGGTCCGGGACCACCCGGCCGAGCCCGGTGCCCGGTGGTGGCCACCTCTGCCGTGCCACCCGGCCGGTCGCAGCGTGTGAGGATGGTCGTCGTGAGTGATGACAGTCCTGCCCGGATCCCGGCGGAGCTCTCGGCGGGGTTCCCTGGCGAGAGCTCCGGTGGGCCGAGCGCGGAAATCACCCTGCTCGGTGCGGCCGAGGTCCGACGTCTGGCGGCCCAACTCGATCTCCGTCCGACCAAGTCGCTCGGTCAGAACTTCGTCCACGACGCGAACACGGTGCGCCGGATCGCGCTCGCGGCCAAGCTGGACCGGGCCGGCCACGTCCTGGAGATCGGACCGGGGCTCGGCTCGCTGACGCTGGCGCTGCTCGAGGTCTCCGCGACGGTCACCGCGATCGAGATCGACCACCGGCTGGCCGATCTCCTGCCGACGACGGTTGCCGCGCACGCCCCGGGCCGCGTCGGCGACCTCACGGTCATCACCGCCGATGCGATGACGATCCTCGGTACCGACCTCGCAGGCGAACCCACTTCACTGGTGGCCAACCTCCCGTACAACGTCGCGGTCCCCGTGCTGCTGCATCTACTGTCCGAGATCCCCTCCCTGCAAAGGGTTCTGGTGATGGTGCAGGCCGAGGTCGCCGATCGGCTGGCCGCCCCGCCCGGATCGAGGACGTACGGCTCGCCGAGTGCGAAAGCGGCCTGGTACGGATCGGCGCGCCGGGCCGGAGCGATCGGGCGTTCGGTGTTCTGGCCGGTCCCCGGAGTGGATTCGGCACTGGTGGCCATCGACCGACATGCCGTCCCGCGTGCCGGCGATCGCAAAGCCGTGTTCGCCGTCATCGACGCAGCGTTCGCCCAGCGGCGCAAGACCTTGCGGGCCGCGCTGTCCGGTTGGGCCGGCTCCCCGGTACGCGCCGAGGAACTTCTGCGCGCGGCCGGGGTCGATCCCGGGCTGCGGGGCGAGATGCTGGACGTCGACGCCTTCGCCCGGATCGCCGAGGCCAGGGCGGCCGCGGACCTGCAGGTCGGCCCGTGAGCCGCGTGCTGCACCTGCCGGGCCGGGTCACCGTCCGCGTGCCGGGCAAGATCAATCTGTATCTCGCCGTGGGGGAGCTGCGGGACGACGGCTACCACGACCTCGTCACGGTCTTCCACGCCGTCGACCTCTGCGACGAACTGACCGTGACGAACGCCCCCCGGCACACCGTCCACACCCAGGGCGCGGTCGGCGTACCGGCCGGCGCGAAGAATCTGGCCGGGGCCGCGGCCAGACTGCTCACCCGGAGGACCAGGGCGGGCGGACCGGTGGCCATCGAGATCACCAAGCAGATCCCCGTCGCCGGCGGGATGGCCGGCGGTAGCGCAGACGCAGCCGCGGCCCTGATCGGCTGCGCGGCGCTGTGGGGGCTGGAGCTCAGTCGGGACCAGATGTCGGAGATCGGCGCCGAGCTCGGGTCGGATGTTCCGTTCGCGCTGGCCGGCGGCACCGCCGTCGGAACCGGTCGGGGGGAACGGTTGTCGCCGGTGCTGGCTCGGACCCCGCTGCACTGGGTGCTGGCGCTGGCCGATTCCGGTCTGTCGACGCCGGCCGTGTTCGCCGAGCTCGACCGGCTGCGAGCCAACGCGGAAACGCCGAGAGTCGGTGCGGTGCAGGAAATGCTGACCGCCCTGACGAGCGGGGACCCGAAGGCTGTCGGGGCCGCGCTCGGCAACGATCTGCAGGCGGCGGCCATCTCGCTGCAGCCCGGCCTCCGCCGGACCCTGCGTGCCGGGATCGCCGCGGGCGCTCTGGGCGGCGTCGTTTCCGGGTCGGGTCCGACGGTGGCGTTGCTGTGCGCCGATCAGGCTGCGGCCGGCGAGGTCGCCGCCGAACTGGCCGGATCCGGCACCTGTCGCGCCGTCCGGGTCGCCGCCGGCCCCGCGCCGGGAGCCAAGCTGATCTCCTAGACCGCCGTGGTCCCTCCGCCGGATCCCCTGGCGCAGGGACTGGGGGCGGGAATCAGCCACGGACCGACGGGCGCCCCGACACCCCCAGCACGATGTCACCAACAGCACGATGTCAGAAGCAGCACGATGTCAGAAAAGCACGATGTCAGAAAAGGAACGTTCCACCTCATGGCCAATCTCGTCAATCTCGAATCCGCCACCGTCCTCCACGGCGTGCGCGCCGTGCTGTCCGAAGTTTCGCTCGGTGTCCAGACCGGTGATCGGATCGGCGTTCTGGGCCTCAACGGTTCCGGCAAGACCACCTTGCTGACGGTGCTGGCCGGGCTGGTCCCCCCGGACTCCGGACGGGTCGCGACCCTGCGGGGGGTGACCATCGAGGTGGTCACGCAGTCGGATCGGCTGGAGCCGGGCGCGAGCGTCAGGGACATCGTGCTCCATACCTTCGGCGAGGGCGACCATGGCTGGGCGTCGGACTCGTCGGTCCGCAACATCCTGGACGGTCTGGGTCTGGCCAACATCGGGTTGGACACGCTGGTGGACAACCTGTCCGGAGGTGAGCGTCGCCGGGTGGCGCTCGCCGCGGCATTGGTCACCGACGCGGATCTGCTGATCCTGGACGAGCCCACCAACCACCTGGACATCGAAGGTGTCGCCTGGCTGGCCGATCACCTGCTGGCCCGCCGGTCGGCCCTGGTCGCCGTCACCCATGATCGCTGGTTCCTCGACGCCGTCGCCAACACCACCTGGGAGGTGGTGGACGGCACCGTCCACATACGTGAAGGTGGCTACTCGGACTGGGTTTTCGCTCGCGCGGACCGGCTCCGGTTGGACCGTGCGGCCGAGGAGACCCGAAAGAATCTGGCGCGCAAGGAATTGGCCTGGCTGCGTCGTGGCGCGCCGGCCAGGACGGCCAAGCCGAGGTTCCGCATCGAGGCCGCCGAGGCGCTGATCGCCGACGTCCCGGAACCCCGGAACACCGTGGAACTCCACAGTTTCGCGCGCAAGCGACTCGGCAAGGACGTCCTGGACCTGGAGGACGTGACGGCCACCGTTCCGACGCCGGCCGGTGACCGGGTGCTGCTGGACGACGTCACCTGGCGGATCGGTCCCGGCGACCGGATCGGGCTGGTCGGCATCAACGGATCGGGCAAGTCCACGCTGCTCCGGGTGCTGGTCGGCGATCGGGAGGTGACCAGCGGCGAGGTCAAGAAAGGCAAGACGGTCTCCGTCGGATACCTCTCGCAGGACGTCGTCGAGTTGCCGGCCCAGCTGCGGCTGCTGGAGGCCGTGACCGAGATCGCCGGCACCGTCAACCTCGGCGGCAAGGACATCTCGGCCGGTCAGCTCGCCGAGCGGTTCGGGTTCACCAACGAACACCAGTGGACCCGGGTGGCGCAGCTCTCCGGCGGTGAGCGTCGTCGTCTGCAACTGCTCCGGATCCTGATGGCGGAGCCGAACGTCCTCGTCCTGGACGAACCGACCAACGATCTGGACACCGACACGCTGTCCTCGCTGGAGGACCTGCTGGATTCCTGGCCCGGCACGCTGATCGTCGTCAGCCACGACCGGTACCTGATCGAGCGCGTCACCGACGACGTGGTGGCCCTGCTCGGTGACGGGAAGATCACCCACCTGCCGGGTGGCATCGCCGAGTATCTGCGCCGTCGGGCGGCGGTCGAGGTCGGTTCGGTCTCCGGCGCGGTCGGTGCCGCCGGCGTGGGCGCCTCCGGGGCGAGCCTGGATGCGGCCACCACCAGGTCACTGCGCAAGGACCTGCAGCGGTGGGAGAAGAAGATGGAATCGTTGTTGCGCAAGGAGAAGGAGCTGCACGCGAAACTAGCTACCGTCGGCGCCGACTACGAGGCCGGCGCCGACCTCAACGCCCAGCTGGTGGTCATCGCTCGGGAGAAGGACGAGGCCGAGACCGGCTGGATGATCGCGGCCGAGGCCCTCGAGCAGAGCTGACGCATGGATCAACATCGCAGGCGTGGGCGAAAGTGACGACTCCTGTCACTCCAGTCCCAAATCGTCCACTTTGAGCCATGCCTGCGATGTTGATCCATGCGAGGCCCGAGACCCGCCTGGCTGGCTGGCTGGCTGGGGATGGTGGTCCGTGCCTAGAGCGTGTCTGCTAATCAATCGGCGCCTCGACGTTGATGATCTTCCTATGGCGCGTATAGGAGTGATCTCGGACGAGTTCTGGGCGGTGGTCGAGCCGTTGATGCCGGCCTACGGTGGTCGGCGTGGCCGTCCGTGGAACGATCACCGCGAGATGCTCGAGGCGATCTGCTGGCGCTACCGGACGGGCTCGCCGTGGCGGGATCTGCCGACCGAGCTGGGTCGTTGGCAGACGGTGTGGGCACGGCATTTCCGCTGGTCAACCGACGGTACCTATGACCGGATCTTGGTGGCCGCGAAACGGGCTGGGTTTGTCCAGGACGTTGAGGGTGACGCCGTCATCGAGTTGCTGTCGGTGGATTCCACGGTGGTGCGCGCGCACCAGCACGCGGCCGGGGCTCGCAAGAGCGTCACCTCGGAGGTCGTTTCGACGGTCGAGCAGGACACAGGGGGCACCATCGAATGACAAGAATTTGCCGGTCGAACCCGCTGACCACGCGTTGGGCCGATCCCGGGGCGGTCTGTCGACGAAGATCCATTCCTTGACCGATCAGCGGGCCTGCCCTGTGACGGTGATCCTGACGCCCGGCCAGGCCGGCGACAATCCCCAGTTGGTGCCGTTGTTGGATCTGCACCGCCGGCAGCAGCGGGGCGTTCGGGCCCGCCGGTTCCGGGTACTGGCCGATCGCGCGTATTCGCATCCCTCCACTCGGAAGGAGTTGCGGCGCAGACGTATCGGCAACACCATTCCGCAGCGCAGTGACCAGCAGGCCCATCGTCAGGCGAAGGGTTCACGCGGTGGCCGCCCACCAGGATTTGAAGCCGAGGAGTACAAACGCCGCAACGCCGTCGAACGCGGATACGCCCGTCTGAAACAGTGGCGCGGCATCGCCACCCGCTATGACAAACACGCCCTGACATTCCTTGGCGGTGTCCATCTGGCCGCCAGCGTGCTGCACCTCCGCTGAATTACCAGACACGCTCTAGGCCCGGGCTCAGTGGCAGAAGAATTCCAGGATCTGGGTGGAGAACTCGACCGGGGCGCTGGTGTGCGGCCTCCTGGGGCACGCCATCGTGGCCCGCACGGCGCCCGGAATGGCAGCGGCGATCAGGTCCATGACGGCCCGCTCGCCCACCTCCGCCGCGCTCGTGCACAACACCATGGTCGGCGCGGTGATCCGGCCCAGCGAATCCCACCACCCCGGATCTGCGACCCCCAACTGGTCGAGCACCGACTTCGCCCGGGAGAAACCCTGCAGGTTCTGGCGCAGCTTGCCGCGCCGCAGGGTCGTCATCGCCCCGGACAGGGCCATGCCCGGCGACATCCGGCCGCTGGCCGGTGGACCGGAACGCGGAGGAGCCGCCGGCTCGCACAGGAGCAGTCGGTGGATCAGTTGCGGATACCGGGCGGCGAGACACGCGGCGAGGTACCCCCCGAAACCGTGGCCGAGGATGTCGATGGGATCAGAGCCGAGGCTGGGCAGCATCATCGCCAGATGCTCGACGTACGACGCCAGGTCGGTGCCCGGCACCGGGTCGCTGCGACCGCTGCCCGGTAGGTCGACCGCCACCAGTTCCCGGTCGGCGCGCACCAGCGGGGTCGTCAGATGTTCGAAGGTCGCAGCAGAGGTTCCCAGGTCGTGCAGCATCAGCACCGGCTTGCCGGAGCCGTTCGAGTAGACCCGAAGTTCGCGTTCGTCGATGAACAGATCGTGTACAGCGCTGTACGTCACAGTGTCATGTTCCCCCGTTGTCGCACCCGTGGGTAGGGCGGCCCGGAAAACTCCAGGTAAATCCTGCCGGCATGACGCTGTTCAGATCAGTCGGCGGCGACCTCCCGCAGCCCGACGTCGCCCTCGTCCACGTGGTAGTCGGCTCCCACGGTGTCGTCCCGACCGTCTTTCACCTTGAGCGCCCGCAACACCGCGGTGACCACCAGCACGACGATCAGGTTGGCGGCCAGAGCCACGACGCCGACGTAGATCTGGAAGGCCGAGTGGCCGAACGGGTGCCATCCGACGATCGACAGCTGGCTCAGCTGGAGCGCCGAACCGCCGAAGTGGAGCTTTCCGTTGGCCGGGTTGGGGATCGTGTACAGCAGGTAGAGCCCCCAGCCCAGCCCGACCGCCCAGCCGGCGATCAACGCCGCCGAGTGCTGCCAGCGGGTGTAGAGCGCGATGGCCACCGCCGGCAAAGTCTGCAGGATGATCACGCCGCCGATCAGCTGCAGATCGATGGAGAACTGCGGGTCGATGAAGAAGATGAACGCCACCGCCCCGAACTTGACCACCAACGAGGCCCACTTCGCTTGCTTGGCTTCCTGTTTCGAGCTGGCGCCCTTGTTGATGTACTCCTTGTAGATGTTCCGGGTCCAGAGGTTCGCGGCGGCGATGGACATGATGGCCGCGGGGACCAGGGCGCCGATACCGATGGCGGCAAAAGCGATCCCGGCGAACCAGCCGCTGAACTGACCCTGGAACAGGGCCGGCACGATGGTGTTGGTGTCGGCCTTGCCCGTGGCATTGTTGACGATCGGTTTCGTGCCGGCCGCGATCGCCACGTACCCCAGCAGTGCGAGCAGGCCCAGCAGGAACGAGTACGCGGGCAGCGCGATCATGTTCTTCTTGATGACGTTCCGACCGCGGGAGGCCAGGATGCCGGTGGCCGAATGCGGGTACAGGAACAGCGCCAGCGCCGAACCCAGGGCCAGGGTGGCGTACTGCAACTGGTTGTTGCCGGTCAGCAGGGTGCCGTCGGCCTTGCTCGGGGTGGCGGCGAACTTGGCTGCGGCCGAATCGAAGATGTGGCTCCAGCCGCCGAGCTTGGACGGCAGGTAGATCACCGCGACGATGATGACGAGATAGATCAGGCCGTCCTTCACGAATGCGATCAGGGCGGGGGCGCGCAGTCCGGACTGGAAGGTGTAGAGCGCCAGCACCAGGAAGGCCAGCAGCAGCGGAAGGTGCCCGATGAACCCGTGGGCGTTGATGCCCATCGTCCGCAGCACCGATTCCAGGCCGACGAGTTGCAGCGCGATGTACGGCATGGTGGCGACGATGCCGGTGATCGCGATCAGCAGCGCCAGCGTCGGCGAGCCGTACCGCCCGCGCACGAAGTCGGCGGGCGTGACGTAGCCCTTCGCCCGGGAGACCGACCACAGCCGCAGCACGGGGAGGAAGACGATGGGGTAGAGCACCACCGTGTAGGGCAGCGCGTAGAAGCCGAGCGCGCCGGCGCCGAACACCAGGGCCGGGACCGCGACGAAGGTGTAGGCCGTGTAGAGATCGCCACCGACGAGGAACCAGGTGACCCAGCCGCCGAACTTCCGCCCGCCCAGACCCCATTCGTCGAGGTGGTCCATGGTGTCCCCGGCCTTCCACCGGCTGGCCAGGAAACCCATCACCGCGACCCCGACGAACAGCACGGCGAAGACGGTGAACTCCGTCCGGTGGCCCGTCATCGGGTGGCCCCGTCGGCCGGCCGGTCGTCGGAGGTGACCGCGGCCGGCGGGGGAAGCGTGGAGGCCGGTCGGGTTCTGGTCATCACGTAGACGGTCGAGACACAGGCGACACCAACGAAAACGAACGCCAGTTGGTACCAGTAGAAGAACGGAAGACCGAACACGCGGGGTTTGTCGAAATTGAACCAGGGCGTGACGAGCATCAGCAACGGCAACAACAGGAGCAGGTTCCACCATCGCCAGATCAGCGCACTCGAGCCCCGACCTCTCAGAGGTGGCCGGGGCGAGCCCGGAATGGCGTGCTCCGAGCCGGGTCGAGTCATCGTTTCCTCCAGAGTTCCGCACCGGTGCGGGTCTGCTGAGCACCGTAGAACTGGATCATGGAACAAGATAGCCGGACGGGCCGGAATTGTAGGTTTCGCCCGGATTTACCTTCGGATGGGTTAACCGTCGCCCGGCGGGGCCGCCGACCCAGAACCGTCCGGACCCGGGCCCCGTCAAGGCCGATAGGTGGCCCCGGCCAAGGCGTCGATCGCGGATCGGATCGGCGACGACGTGGCGGCCCCCTTGGTCGTGGTGGCCAGCGCTCCGGCCGCGCAGGCGAGTTCCACCGAGGCGCGCGGCGACAGACCGCTGGTCCAGGCCACGGCCAGCGCGCCGGTGAAGGCGTCGCCGGCACCGGTGGTGTCCACCGCTTCGACCGTCGGTGCGCGCACGTCGAACTGCCCGTCCGGGCCGCGGTAACGGGCACCGGCGGCACCGAGCGTGATCACCACGTGCGGGACCACGGCCACGGCGTCGGGTCCGATCGAGGCCGCCTCGGTCTCGTTGAGGACCAGCAGGGAGACCGACGCCAGCAGTTCGGGCGGCAGTTCCCGGGCCGGTGACGGGTTCAGCAGGACGGGTACCCCGGCGGCGGCGGCCACTCCCGCCGCCGAGATGACGGCCGAGATCGGTATCTCGAGCTGGCACACGAGCATTCCGGCGGTACGGACCGCGTCACGGTCGGCGTCGGTCAGCCCGACGAGCGCCGCATTCGCGCCCTGGATCACCACGATCGAATTCTCGGCCCGTTGGTCGACCGTGATGGCGGCGATGCCGCTGGGGCCCCGGGTGTGCCGCAGCAGGGCCACCGACACGCCGCTGCTCTCCAGCGCGTGGGTGAGCTGTGTGCCGAAATCGTCCCGGCCGACAGCGCCGATGAACACCACCGCACCGCCGGCCCGGGCCGCAGCAATCGCCTGGTTGCCGCCCTTGCCGCCGGGAATGGTACTGAAACTGTTTCCCAGCAACGTTTCTCCCGGAGAGGGTAGGCGGTCGGTGGTGGTCACCAGGTCCATGTTGACCGATCCGAGGACCACGATCTGAGCAGTGGCGGCGGTGGTGGCCTCGAGCATCGGCGTCTCCCTGGGTCGGCTGCGGCACGCGCCGGTCGGGGCCGGTGACGTCCAGGGGCCGACGGTAGACCATCGGTTGTGAGATCGTTTGCAGATGAGCGCCTTCATCGACGCCCTGCGCACTGCCGCGCTGGGCGACGCCGGAATGATCACCGGTGAGCCACGTACCGTCGTCCGGACCAGCTGGGCGGAGATCCACCAGCGGGCCCGCGCCGGTGCTGCGACGCTGGCCGCACGAGGTCTGGTCAAGGGCGACGCGGTCGCCATCCTGGCCGGAACACCGGTCGAGGTGGCCCCGGCGGCACAGTCGGTCTGGCTGGCCGGTGGATCGGTGACGATGTTGCACCAGCCGACGGCGCGGACCAGGCTCGACCGCTACGCGACCGAGACGATGACGACCCTGGGTGTGATCGGGGCCCGGCTGGTGGTCGTCGGCGAGCCGTTCACCGAGTTGGTCGGACTGCTGGCCGGCACCGGTATCGAGGCCGTCACGATCGACCAGCTGAACGCCGGTGACCCGGAGCAGGCTCCGGTGCTCGAGATCGGGCCGGACGATCCGGCCCTGTTGCAGCTGACGTCGGGATCCACCTCGACGCCCAAGGCGGTCCGGATCACCCACGGCAACCTCTGGGCCAACATCGATGCGATGTGTGCGTCGGCCCGACTGCGGCCGGATGACGTGATGGTGTCCTGGCTGCCCCTCTTCCACGACATGGGCATGGTCGGGTTCCTGACCCTGCCGATGTGCCGGGGGATCGAGCTGGTCACCGTCACGCCCGCCGATTTCCTGGCCAAGCCGCTGCTCTGGCCGGAACTGATCAGCAGGTATCGCGGCACGGTCACCGCGGCACCCAACTTCGCCTATGCCCTGACGGCCAGGGTGCTGGCCAGGGCAACCGATCTGGACCTGTCCAGCATGCGGTTCGCCCTGAACGGAGCAGAGCCCATCGACGTCAGGGCCACAGAGGGATTCCTGCGCGCAGGCGCGCCGTTCGGCCTGCCCTCCACCGCGGTGGTCTGCGCCTACGGGATGGCCGAGGCGACGCTCGCAGTGTCGTTCCACCCGTGGGGCACTCCGCTCAAGGTGGACACCATCGACGCGGAGGCACTGGAGAACCGCCGCCGGGCCGAGCCGGTCGAACGAGCTGGCGCCGGCACCCGCTCGTTCCCCGAACTGGGCCCGCCCCTGCCGGGCATCGAAGTGGTGGCGTTCGGCGAGGACGGCGAGCACCTGGGCGATCGCGAGGTCGGTGTCCTGCACCTGCGCGGCGACTCGATCACCGAGCTGTACCTGACGGTCGAGGGTCCGCAGCCGACCAGGGGTGCGGACGGTTGGCTGGACACCGGCGATCTCGGCTATCTGGTCGACGGTGAGGTGGTCGTCTGCGGCCGGGTGAAGGACGTCATCATCATGGGCGGTCGCAACATCTATCCGACGGACGTCGAGCGGATCGCCGAGACCGTCGACGGCGTCCGGGCCGGCAACGCGGTGGCGGTGCGGTGGCTCGAGGAGGGCCGTCGTGAATCGTTCGCGGTGGCGGTCGAATCCCGGGAGGCCGCGGATCCGGATGCGGTCAGCCGGATCTCGTCCCAGGTGCGTTCGGCGGTGACCTCTGCGATGGGGGTCCGGCCCGCTCTGGTCACGGTCCTGCCCGTGGGATCTCTGCCCAAGACCCCGTCGGGCAAGCTGCAGCGCTCGGCGGCGGTCGAGCTGATCAGCTGAGGTCTGTCACCCCTCGCCCGGCAATGCAGCACGCCCGGACACCGCAGGCCCCGATGGCCCGCCGTCAGAGACCGCGCAGCGTCTCCACGACGTCGGCCAGTGCATCGTCGTCGCCGACGTTGCCGGCGAACACCACGTACGGGATGCCCTGCGCCGGTCCGGAGACGGGTTCCCAGAGCGAGACGATCCCTGGCAGCAGGGTTCCGCGCGCCCATGCACGTCTGATCGACAGACCCTCGGTCGCCGTGTCGGAGGAGGTGATCCCGCCCTTGGCCACCACGAACGACGGGCGCACCGCGGCCACGACGTCGCGGACGGTCGCGAGCAGGGCGGCACTGACCGTACGCGCGATCACCAGGCTGTCGTGTGCATCGGTTCCCGCCACCAGGGTGCGGCTCGTCCTGATCACCACGTCGTCGGCCGCGCCGTCGCGACAGAGCAGATCCACGCCCTGAGCGGTGATCTCGGCGATGTGGGCGTCGCGGCGGGCGGGGTCCAGCAGCGTCGGGACGTCGAGTTCCAGTTCGACGATCCGTCCGCGGCCGCGCAGGTGATCGAGTTGGCGGGAGGTCAGGCCCACATGTGAACCCACCACGACGATCCCGCGGTGGCTGACCCTCCGGGAATTTCCGGCATCGTCGCCGGCGCGCAGGATCTCCCGCAACCGACCGGGAGAGAGGGGCGGGGTGGCGACCTGCCCGGAGCGGGCCCGGACGAAGGACGGCCCGGTGCGATACAGGAAGGTCCTGCCGTCGGCCTCGGCCAGGAGCAGACCGGCAGCGAGGACCCTCAGATCGTCGTCGACCACGGCGTCGACGACGGCCGGCCGTCCGTCGGCCAGGGAGCTCACCATCTGCCGGACCCTCTCGGGTCCGCCGTCACGCAGATCGGCCAGGGTGATCGCCAGCACCTGCGCCGACGGGAAACGACCGGACGTCATCTCCTGCACCCAGTCCCGCAGATCCGAGTGGTGGTAGCCGAAGCTGGCGTCCCTGGCGAATTCACTGTCCCCGACCGGAACCATCACTGCGCCGGCGCGCATCCAGTGGACCGAGTCGATGGTGACCCGACCGGGCTCGATGTACGCGGGCACGATGATCACCCCGTCGACGGTTCGCTGCCGGCCGGCGAGTTCCTCGGCCAGCACATCGGTCTCGAGTGGATAGTGGCCGCGCAGGGTGGAGTCCCCGCGGCTGGCGATGACGTAGTCCACCTCCTCCAGCGCGGCGGCCTCGGCCAGCGCACGGACGATCTCCCGGTTGACCGACGCTGCGTCGGCCGCGGACAGGCTGCGGGTGTTGGTCAGCACGAAGAAGGCGCTGGTGGGCTGCTGGAGCGCCCAGCGCAGATCCTCCACCGACCAACGCGTCAGCACGGGAAGGTCCGCAATGGTCTGGGTGCCGGTGGGGTCGTCGTCGAGAACGACGAGACGCCGGCCGGCTGCCACTTCGATGGCGAGCGCCGACGGGTCGACGACCCACGGAGCGGCGGTGTCCGCAGTCAACGCCTCGAGCGTGCGGGCCCGGACCGGGTCGGGTGCGTCGCGGTGCGACAGGTCGCGGTGCGGTGCTGTCATGGGAATCCTCTGTCAGGGGAGGGCCGGTGCGGACGTCGGGTGACCGACCGTCCACGGACAGGTGGTGACGTCTGCCGCTGGGATGGTGCCGCCGGGTGGTGCCCGCTGGGACGGGAAAGAACTGGGGGATGGTGACGAACAGGGCGGGCGTCTCGTTCTGGGAGGACCACGCGACCACAAGTCATACCCGTCAGGTTCCGTTCGTGCAAGTGACTGAAGCGCGCAGAACTATGCACGTCGGCCACTTCCAGGATTCGAGGATTGCTGTTTCAGTGCAACAACATCAGGGTAAGTGAGCTATCCGATAGGCCGCGGCAGAAGACCAGCCGATCGCCTCACCGAGAATTTCGGAAACATCTTGACAACACGCCTCGTGTTGTTCATAGTCGTACGACATCAGCAGAACTCATCTGATGTGTCGGTCAAAGACGATCAAAGGAGTGGCATGGCGAAAGTGGCAGTGCTCCACACGAGCTTCGTGTTCGTGACCGTGGAGCCGGTGATCACCGACCTGATCTCGGAGCTGATCCCGGACGCCGAGATCCTCCACTTCGTGGACTCGGATGTGCTGGCGACGGTCGTGCGGGAGCAGGGCATCTCGGATCAGAGCGAGCAACGAATGGTCCTCCTGGCCCGGGCGGCCGAAGCGGCCGGGGCGGACGTCATCTTCTCCGCGTGCTCCTCTCTCGGACCGACGCTGGATGCCGCACAGCGGGCCGTCGGCGTGCCGGTGGTGAAGATCGACCAGGCGATGGCCACCACGGCCGCCGGGTTCGATCGCATCGGAGTGTTGGCCACCGTGCCCACCACGTTGGGCCCGACCAGCGATCTCATCGCCTCGGTGGCACACGAGACCGGCCGCTCACCGCACATCGTCCGCAGACTGTGCCCGGGTGCCTTCGACGTCCTGATGGGCGGCGACCGGCCGGCCCACGACCAGATGATCGCCGATCAGGCCATCGAGCTGGCCAAGGAGGTCGACATCATCGTGCTGGCCCAGGCTTCCATGAATCGACTGGTTTCCCGGCTCGAATCGGAAACGGGCCTCCAGGTGCTCTCCAGCCCCCGCTCCGGTGTGGAGCACCTGGCGCAGATCGTCCGAGAACGGGTCGGGGTTCCGACGACCTGAACGCCAGACGACCCGAGGTCACAGGACTGACCTCAGACCACTGAGCTCGGACGTCCTGACCTCGGACGTCCTGAGTTCGAACGACGATACTGGGTAGCTGCTTGAGTCAAGTTGTATTTGGCCATGTCAGAGCCAGTGTGTGCCTACCCGGTCGGTGGTGTCGATTACCCCCGGACCTTTCAGGAGTTGCTGGAGTGGTTCCCGGATGACTCGTCGTGTCTGGCGTATCTGGAGCGTCTGCGGTGGCCCCAGGGGTTTGTGTGTCCGGTGTGCGGGGCGCCCGGCGGTTGGCGTACGGCGAAGGCGAAATGGATGTGCACCAGGTGTGGCCGGCAGACGTCGGTGACCGCCGGCACGATCTTCCACCGGCTCCGGACGCCGCTGTCGACGTGGTTCGCGGCGATCTGGTTCATCACCTCGCAGAAGAACGGGATGTCCGCGCAAGGTCTGCAGCGGGTGCTGGGTTTCGGATCCTACGAAACAGCGTGGGCGTGGCTGCAGAAGCTACGCCGGGCGATGGTCCGCCCCGAGCGGGAGTTGCTCTCCGGTGTGGTGGAGTTAGATGAAGTGTTCATCGGCAACGAGCCTCGCGGCCGCGCAGGCGGCGTGAAGGACCACACCGCGGCGATGATCGCAGTGGAATCGATCCCCGGCCGCAAGCTGGGCAGGGTCCGCATCGAGCTGGCCGAGACAGCCCGATCGGTCAGCATGCTCGGCTTCGCCGACCGCGTCATCGCCAAAGGATCAACGGTCAGAACCGATGGCGCCAACTACCTGAAGAAGCTGACCGCGGCCGGCTACGAGCACGTCGCGTTCGTCGGGACCGACAGCGCCGAGCCCGCCCACATCAACCTCCCCGGCGTCCACATGGTCGCCTCGCTGCTCAAACGCTGGCTGACCGGCACCCTGCATTACGCGGTCTCCCAGGAGCACCTGGCCTACTACCTGGACGAATACACATTCCGGTTCAACCGACGCACCTCGAAGAGTCGCGGGCTTTTGTTCTACCGACTGTTGCAGCAGGCCGTGAACACAGACCCACACCCGCTCGCTGAACTGCGCAATCCTGTTGCAGCAGTGGACGTCCCGTTCTGAACTTTACTCAAGCAGCTACCCAGTACGACGATTCGATCGTACGGATCGAACAGACCTCTGGCCGGTCCCCTGCGACGGGACCGGATCTCAGCAGACAGATCGAGATGTCGCACCCCTCACCCCATTCTTCGAAGGAGTTGTCATGCGTACAAAAGTTCTCGGCGGGGCATTGTTGGTGGCCGCGCTCGCGCTGGCCGGCTGCAGCACCGGTGCCTCCAGCACCGGCGCGGCGGCCGGCTCGGCGGGCGGCGCGGCGGCGGGCGGCGCAGCGATGAGCGGCGCGGCCTCGTCCGGTGCGCCTGCGGCGGCGGCCTCCGTGGCCGGTGGCAGCTACGTCTTCCTGCCCAAGTCGCTCAACAACCCGTACTGGGTCGATGCCCGTAAGGGTATGGAAGCCGAAGCGCTCAAGCTGGGCGTCAAGGCCCAGTTCCTCGGACCCGACACCGATGACGCCGGCAAGCAGGTGGCGATCTTCGAGTCGATCCTTGCGACCAAGCCGGCCGGTATCGCCATTTCCCCGAACGATCCGGCCAGCGTCAAGGACATCATCGCCAAGGCACGCGCAGCGGGTATTCCGGTGATCGCCTGGGACGGGCCGGTACCCAACAGCCAGGTGCAGGGCTACATCGGGACCGACAACGTGAAAGCCGGTGAGAGCCAGGCGGAGGCGCTGGCCAAGGCGATGGGCGGCTCGGGCAAGGTCGCGGTGGTGATCGGCTCGCTCAGCGCCACCAACCTCAACCAGCGGCTGACCGGTCTCAAGCAGGGACTGGCCAAGTACCCCGGCATCTCCATCGTCGCCACCGAGGAGTCCGGTGAATCGATCGCGGACGCCCAGGGCAAGGCCGAGACGATCCTGCAGGCGCACCCGGACCTCACCGGAATGGCGGGTATCGGCGGTTCTGATCTTCCGGGAATCGCAGGCGCGCTGAAGGCCGCCGGCAAGTGCGGCAAGATCAAGGCCGTCGGATTCGACGTCGTGCCGCAGGGTATCGCCGGGATGAAGGGTGGCTGCGTCGACGCGTTGATCTCCCAGAAGCCGTACGGCATGACGGCCAGCGCCCTGCAGATCCTGGTCGATCTCAACAAGAAGACGTCGAAGCTGCCGGCCGCATTCAACGTGGACACCGGGGTCGTCACGGTCATTCCCACCACGCTCGATTCGTTCCAGACCTCGGCTCCTCACTGAGATGACGCCTCCCTTGATCGTCATGCAGGGCATCGTGAAGAACTATCCCGGTGTCCGAGCGCTGCGCGGAGTGGACCTCCGGGTCGATCCTGGCCAGGTGATGGGTCTCGTCGGCGAGAACGGCGCGGGCAAGAGCACCCTGCTCAAGGTGCTCGCCGGGGCCGCAGTCGCCGATGCAGGGACGATCGAGATCGACGGGCAGGCAACTGATCTGCGATCCCCGAGGGATTCACAGGCCGCCGGCATCGCCGTGATCTACCAGGAACTGATGCTTGCCGAGCACCTCAGCATCTCCGAGAACGTCTTCGCCGGCCGCGAGCCGACCAGACGGGGTCGGGGCGTGCACTTCGACGCCATGCACAAGGCGACTGCGAAGTTGTTGGCGGAACTCAAGATCGACGCACTGCCGACGGAACAGGTCGGCCGGCTGAACGTGGCCCGCCGGCAGATGGTCGAGATCGCCAAGGCGCTCTCGATGAACGCACGGCTGATCGTGATGGACGAGCCGACCTCCTCGCTGACCGAGGACGAGGTCGAGACCCTGCTCGCCCTGGTGCGCCGCCTGAGCAAGCGGGGCGTCAGCGTCATCTACGTCTCCCATCGGATGCGGGAGATCTTCTCGGTCGCCGATGCCATCACGGTGATGCGTGACGGTGAACTGGTCGGTGTCCACCAGGTCGCGGACGTCACGCCCTCCCAGGTGGTGAAGATGATGGTCGGCCGCGACCTGGTCGACATGTACGGGCAGCGTCCGGCCGACCGGCCGGCGGGGCCCCCGGTCCTGGAGGTTCGCGGGCTCCAGGCCGGTCCCCGGGTGCAGGATGTCGGGTTCACCGTGGCTGCCGGTGAGATCCTCGGCATGGCCGGACTGGTGGGAGCGGGGCGCACCGAGACGGCCCTGGCCGTGTTCGGGCTCACCCGGCCGACGAGCGGGTCCGTGCACGTCGACGGGAAGCAGGTGCGGTTGCGCAATCCGCGTGAGGCCATCGCAGCCGGTATCGCCTACGTCCCGGAGGACCGCAAACGGGAGGGTCTGTTCCTGGGTCTGCCCATTCGTTTCAACATCACCTCCGCCTGCCTGACCGACCTCTCCCGCATGGGGGTCGTGTCACGGGGCCGGGACAAGGCGCTCGCCGGCCGGATGGCCGGCGACCTCCGGGTCAAGGCCCCGTCGATCGAGACGGCCGTCGGGACGCTGAGCGGCGGCAACCAGCAGAAGGCCGTCCTCGCGCGGTGGCTGGCCCGTCGTCCCAGGGTGTTGATCCTGGACGAGCCGACGCGTGGCGTCGACGTCGGGGCGAAGGCCGAGATCTACCGGCTCGTCAGGGAAATCGCGTCAGAAGGCATCGCCGTCATCATGATCTCGTCAGAGCTGCCCGAGGTTCTCGGGTTGGCAGATCGAATACTCGTCATGCGCGAAGGACGCCTCGTCGGGGAGTTGGATGCCGCCGCCGCCGACGAGCAGCAGGTGATGGCCCTGGCCACCGGCGTCCACGAATCGCAGCCACCCAACCCGGAGACAGTCAAATGACCAACACCATTCCCTCGAAAGTGGAGCCCGAGCAGGACTCGGGCCCGTCCCGACGGACGCACACCGACCGGTTCAGATCGGTCCTGGCGGCCAGGGAGGCAGGTCTGGCGGGGGTCCTCGTCCTGGTCGTGATCTTCCTGACCTGGCGCTCTCCGTACTTCCTGACGACGGACAACCTCATCGTGGTGGCCCGGCAGGCGTCGCTCTCGCTGATCATCGCCGTCGGGATGACGTTCGTGATCCTGGCGGGAGGGATCGACCTCTCGGTGGGTTCCACGGTGGCTCTGGTCAGCATCATGACCGGCGAGTTCATGGTGAACCTGCAACTGCCGATGGTGCTGGCCGCCGTGCTCGCGCTGCTCTGCGGTGTGGGGGTCGGCCTGGTCAACGGGCTCATCGTGGGCATGACCTCCATCCCGCCGTTCGTGGTCACGCTGGGCATGCTGGCGGTGGCTCGGGGACTCGCTCTCGGCATCACCCAAGGGCAGACGATCAGCGGGTTCCCGGACGCATTCCTGGTGCTGGGACAGGGTTCGCTGGCCGGGATCCCGATTCCCGTCTGGATCGCGGCCGTCGTCGCGGTGGTCGCACACCTGGTGCTGGCCAGAACACGTTTCGGTCGCAACGTGTTCTTCATCGGGTCCAACGAACAGGCCGCCGTGCTGTCCGGTATCCGGGTGCGCCGCACCAAGATCGCCATCTTCGCCATCGCCGGCGGCCTGGCCGGGTTGGAGGCGCTCATCGAAACGGCCCGGCTCAGCGTCGGCCAGCCTTCGGCGGGCAACGGCTACGAACTGGTCGCGATCGGCGCCGTCGTGATCGGCGGGGCCAGCCTGTTCGGTGGCGAGGGCAGCATTCTGGGGACGGTGCTGGGCACCTGCCTCCTGGCCTTGATCCAGGACGGCCTCATCCTGCTGGGCATCTCGGCCTACTGGCAACAGGTGTTCAGCGGCGTCATCATCGTCGGCGCCGTGGCCCTGAACATCTGGCGTCAAAAGCGAAGCCGCGGCAGGTAAACGGTGACGCAGACGGGCATGTCATACTCCTCGCAGGGCAAAGGAGGGAACCATGAAATCGCGTCCGTCGCTGGCAGACGGCCTCGCCGACAAGATCATCAACGACATCGTCGTCGGTCGATATGCGGCCAATGTGCCCCTCCCCAGCGAGACCGAACTGGCCGAGCAATCCGGATTCAGCAGGTTGACGGTGCGAGAGGCGATCAAGACCGTCGCCGCCAAGGGCGTGGTCCGGGTCGAGCACGGCCGGGGCACCTTCGTCAACGCCCCGTCGCTCTGGTCGACCCTGGATCCGGTCCTGTTCGTGGCCCGCTCCGCGCACGGATCCGACCGACTGGCCCTCCCCCGTCAGCTGATCGAGGCCAGGAGGGTGGTGGAGGTCGCGGTCGCCGAGATGGCGGCCGAACGCCGGACCGATTCCGATCTGGACTTCCTGGAGGAGAACCTCGGGCAGATGCGGGCCGCGGCAGCCGTTCCGAACGTGGTGAGCTTCGTCGATGCAGACATGGCCTTCCACCAATGCATCGTCGACGCCGCCCGGAACAGCATGATCGCGTCGCTCTTCGACCCCATTTCGCAGATCCTCCGGTTGACCCGGCACCAGACCTCCTCGCACGCGCCGGTCCGGGAGAATGCGATCAAGGACCACGCCCGCATCCTGGACGCCGTTCGCCGGGGTACGCCGACCAAGGCCGGCCGGGCGATGCGGGAGCACCTCAACCAGACCGAGGTCGACATGGATCACTACGTGATCAATCCCAGTGACTCACTCACCGATATCAAGGCGGCGGACTTCCGGGCCGACAAGACCAGGAAGCGCACCGCTTCCTGACCGATCGCTGGTCCGCCTCCGCACCATTGTTCTCTCCAGGATCGTTCTGTCCGAGCACCATTGTTCTGTCCACGCGCCGACCCGCCCAGGTTGGTCGGCCGCCTTCGTCGAACCCGAGGACCTCTCATGAAAATCGTAGTGACCGGAGCGCATGGCAAAGTCGGTCGTGCTGCCACCCGAGCCCTCCTGGCCGCTGGCCACGAGGTGCTGGCGACGGATCTCACCCGGCCTGGTTTCGAACGCCCCGAGAAGGGGTCGGCCAAGTACCTGATGGCCGACCTGACGGACGCCGGCGAGGCTTTCGCCGTCATCCGCGGAGCCGATGCGGTGGTGCACACCGCCGCCATCCCGGAACCCACCGGCAACCCGGCGCAGGTCGTCTTCCGCACCAACCTGATGGCCTGCTTCAACGTCCTGGAGGCTGCAGTTCGTTGGGACGTCAAGCGTTTCGTCAATATCTCGAGTGAGACCGTTCCCGGCTTCTTCTTCCCGGAGCGGGATTTCCTGCCGGACTACGCACCGGTCGACGAGCTCCATCCGGCCCGCCCGCAGGATCCCTACGCCCTCTCGAAGCTGTTCGGTGAGCAGCTGATGGACGCCGCCGTCCAGCGGTCGGACATCCGTTGCATCTCGCTGCGGCCGAGTTGGGTCCAGTACGAGGGCAACTACGAGCAGAACCTCGGCCCGCAGATCCGGGACGCCGCGGTGCTGAGCCCCAACCTGTGGAGCTACATCGACGCCTACGATCTGGCCGATGCGATCGTCCTGGCCGCCGAATCGGATCTCCCCGGGCACGAGGTGTTCTACATCGCCTCACCCGACAACGTCGGTGGACACGACTTCGCGGCCGTGCTCCGCCAGTACTACGGGGACAAGATCGAACTCCGCCCCACCGATCGGGTGGATGCCTCCGGAATCTCCTCGCGCAAGGCGATGGATGTCCTGGGCTGGTCGCCCAAGCGTTCCTGGCGCGACTATCTCGACAACGAGGGTCACGCGCTGCCGCAGAAGTGAATCCACGGGGATGAATCCGGGGGCCTGAATGGTTCTCCGCTGTCCGATCACCGGAGTTGACCCCGGGCCTTCGCGCCCGGGGTCAACTCGGCGAGGGGTTCGTCCTCTCGCTGCGCCGACGACGCTTCTCGTCGTACATGGCGGAGTCCGCTGCCTTCCACGCGCCGGGGAAGCCGGCCACCACGGTGATCGGTGCGTGGCCGAAAGACCCCGAGATCCCTGCCTTCTCCAGCGCCGCACTCATCCGGCCGACCAGCCGGGCGGCGGTATCGGACCCGGCGCCGACGACGATCACCCCGAACTCGTCCCCACCGAGCCTGGCGACCACGTCGCCGGACCTCACCGAGGCCTTGAGCACCTCCCCGGTGCGCTGCAGGTACCGGTCTCCGGCGTCATGCCCCTGTGTGTCGTTGATGATCTTCAGTCGATCCAGGTCCATCGCGATGACGCTGGCCTGGTCACCGAAGCGGCGGAAGCGTTCCTCCTCGACCTCGATGTACCGGTCCCATCCGCGTCGGTTGAGAAGTGTGGTGAGGCCGTCGGTCTCGGACTCCACCTGGACGACCTCGAGGGCCCGGCGGGCACGCACCGCGGCATGGTCGGCTTCCAGGACCGAAGACAGCAGGCCGGACAACAGCGTCAGCAACGGCTGATTGGCGCGCAAGGTGTCCGGCAAGGCAGTGTCGTTGAATCCGCACACGGTGCCGAACAGCTGTCCGTCGGACAGCACGATGGGCGCTCCCACATAGGCACCCAGGGGGATCAAAGACGCGAGTCCGCTGTTGGCGTAGGCCGGGACGGCCATGGCATCGGGGGCGATCTGCGGTGCGGCGCCGGAGACCATCTGGTGGCAGGGCGAATCTTCGAAGGCCCCCTCGCCCCCGGCGGCGAAGCCGTAGAAGGTGTCCTCGACCCTCAGCACGATCTGACGCCCGTCGACCACCCGGGTGACGGCCCACATCCCCATCGGCATCACCGCGGTCAGGTAGTCGATGACCTGCGCACTGGCGAGGTCGAACGTCCGGGCCGGCTGCAGAGAATCGGGTACTTCGACGGATGTGGTTGCGGCACTCATGATCACAGTTTAGGCAACGGCACGCGGGAGCATGGTCGAGCCGGGCGTAAATCGCTCAGTGCAGACGGTTCTGCGTTTCCAGCAATCCGATGCTGATCAGGGACTCGACCGCGTCGGCGGCATTCTCGAGATCGACCGGCAGGGCCTTGCGCTCCGCGGCGGTGAAGTCGCGCAGGACGTAGTCGGCGGGATCCATCCGTCCGGGAGGACGTCCCACACCGCACCGGACCCGCAGGTACTCCTTGGTGCCCAGTGACGCAGAGATGGACCGGAGACCGTTGTGGCCCCCTTCGCCGCCGCCCTGCTTGACGCGGATCACCGACGGCGGGAGGTCCAATTCGTCGTGAACGACGATCACGTCCGCCGGCGGGATCTTGAAGAACCGCGCCAGGGCGGCGGTCGGGCCGCCCGACAGGTTCATGTAGGAGCGGGGTTTCGCGGCGATCACCCGGGTGCCGGCCAAGCGGCCCTCCGCGATGTCGGCACCGGCCTTGTGGGATTTGAACCTGCCGCCGAAACGGGCCGCAAGTACATCGGCGACCATGGCGCCGATGTTGTGCCGGTTCCCGGCGTAGGCAGGCCCCGGGTTTCCGAGCCCGATCACCAGGACCTGGTCCGGTATTCGATGCCCAGGAGCCGGCATGCTCATCGATGTTCCGATCTCGACATCGAGCGGAGATCTGTCGTCATTTCGCACCCCCTGGATTCCTGGGAGGAAATGTCCGGCTCAGATCTCCGCTCGACGAGAGGTGGACGCGGGAGGCGGATCAGGCCTCTTCGGGGGTCTCTGCCGTCGGGGCGACCACTTCGTCTTCCTCGCCGCTGTCGGCTTCCTCGACGATGGAGACTGCGACGACGAGGGTGTCCGGGTCGCTGATCAGCGTCGCGCCGTCGGGCAGGACGACCTGCGAGGCGAGCACCTGCGAGCCGATTTCCAGTCCGTCGAGGGAGACTTCCAGGCTCTGCGGGATGTGCAGCGCCTCGACCTCGATGGACAGGGTGTTGGCGTCGGTGAGCACGGTCGAGCCAGGAGCGGCCTCGCCCACCAGCAGGATCGGGATGTCGACGGTGACCCGCTCGCCACGCTTGACGATGATCAGGTCGACGTGCTCGAAGTAGTCGCGCAGCGGGTGCCGCACGACCGACTTCGCGAGCGCGAGTTCGTCCCCGTCGGGGAGCGCCAGCGTCAGGATGGTGTTGGCGCCGCCCTTGATGGCGTGGGAGAACTCGCGGGACTGCAGCGTCAGGTGACGGGGAGCGGTGCCGTGGCCGTACAGGACGGCCGGAATCTTGCCCACTGCGCGGATGCGACGGGCGAAGCCCTTGCCGAATTCGGTGCGGGACTCTGCGGAAAGGCGAACCTCGGCCATGTGGTGCTCCTGGAAGGTGGGTCGGGACGAACGGTCGGTGTCGCCGCCACAGCGCGCGAAGAACAACAGCGGACCGGTCATGACCCACCGCGTCGATCACGGTGACCGGGGATCGCAGGAACGGATCCGCACAGTCACCCTCGCCGAGGCAACCCCCGAAGACTACTCGCTGACGGTGGGCCGGGCAAAATCGTCCCGATGATCTCCCGCCGAGCCCCGGACGTCCTGCGAAGTGCGGCCGATAGCCACCACTTTGCAGGACGTCCGTGGATGACGGTGGAGAGGGGGAGGGGCGGGTCAGTGGTCGACGAGGGTCACTTCGAACGAGTACTGACTGGCGCGATAGACGTGGTGGCCCCATTCGACCGGGCGGCCGGAGTCGTCGTGCGTGGCCCGGTCCATCGTCAGCAGCGGGCTGCCCTTGCGTTCGCCGAGCAGGGCGCATTCCTCGGCCGTCCCCGATCGCGCGCCGATGCGTTGCTTGGCGACGCGGATGTGGACGCCCTTGGCCCGCATCAGTTGGTACAGGCCGCGCGACTCGAGATCGCCCCGGCCGATCTCGGACAGATCCTCCGGCAGGTAGTTCTCCAGAATCGCCAGCGGCTCGGAATTTGCGAAGCGGAGCCGGCGCAGGTGCAGCACCCTCGAGCCGATCGGAACGTCGAGGAAATGGCCGACCGTTTCCGAAGCGAGCACCACCTCGTTCACCAACAGGGTGGTGCGGGGAGCCTGGTGTCCGCGGGCGAGATCATCGAAGAGGCTGGTCAATTCGACCGGCCGGGTGACCTGCCCGTGCACGACCTGGGTGCCGACGCCGCGCTTGCGCACCAGCAGTCCCTTGTCGACCAGTTCCTGGATGGCTCGACGCATGGTCGGCCGGGACAGGCCGAACTGGTCGGCCAGGCTGATCTCGTTGTCCAACCGGGCACCGGGGCCGAGAAGCCCGGAGGAGATGGCCGCTTCGATCTGCTGGGAAACCTGGAAGTACAGCGGCACAGGACTCGACCGATCCAAGTCCATGAACAGGTCCGTCATTGGTCCCCTTCAGTGGCAGGTGCACTCTGATGGCCGAAGCCGTCGGGCGCATCCTGAGATTTCGATAGCGTACGCCCACAACGCCTGACGGCCGAATGACAGAATGTAATGACAAACTATTGACAGGAGTCCGTGGTTTCGCCACCCTTGGTGCATCACGGCAGAGCGGCCACCGATGGGATCCATGGAGTGCGGCCGTCACCAACGAAGGAGCGGCGTGAGCGGACATCTCGATGTGGTGACGATCGGCCGGATCGGTGTGGACCTGTACCCGCTCCAGGACAACGTGGGCCTGGAGGACGTCCAGACCTTCGGCAAATACCTCGGTGGGAGTGCCACCAATGTGGCGGTCGCCGTCGCCCGTCACGGTCGCAGCGCGGCGATCATCTCCCGGACCGGGCCAGACGCCTTCGGACGGTACGTCCACAAGGCGCTGCGCGAGTTCGGGGTCGACGACTCCTACGTCACCGTCGTCCCCGACCTGCTCACCCCCATCACCTTCTGCGAGATGTATCCGCCTGATCATTTCCCGCTGCTCTTCTACCGGCTCCCGACCGCCCCCGACCTGCAGATCCGTTCGGAGGAACTCGATCTCGCCGCGATCGCCGACGCCGGGATCTACTGGTCCACCGTCACCGGGTTGTCCGAGGAGCCCAGCAGGTCGGCGCATTTCGCTGCCTGGAAGGCCAGGGCCCGCCAGCCGCTGACGGTGCTCGACCTGGACTACCGGCCGATGTTCTGGAAGGACCCGGCCGAGGCGAGCCGCCAGGTGCAGGCAGCACTCTCCCACGTGACGGTGGCCGTCGGGAACCGGGAGGAGTGCGAGATCGCTGTGGGTGAGACCGATCCGCGCCGCGCCGCCAAGGCCCTGCTGGAGGCCGGCGTCGAGATCGCGATCGTCAAGCAGGGCCCGAGGGGTGTCCTGGGCATGACGAAGGACCTGACGCTCGAGGTGCCGCCCACCCCGATCAAGGTGATCAACGGCCTCGGAGCCGGTGACGGGTTCGGCGGCGCGCTCTGCCACGGACTGCTGTCCGGCTGGGATCTGGAGACGATCCTGCGGTTCGCCAACGCGGCCGGCGCTATTGTCGCCTCTCGTCGGGAATGTTCCAGTGCCATGCCGACCACCGCCGAGGTCGAGGCCCTACTGAAGGAGGTCGGCAATGATTCCAGCACCTGACACTGCCGAGAAGCCATCCATCACCGCGACGATCATCTCCGCGCCGCCGGCCGGCACGCCGGCCGGCCGGCCGATCCGCGACCGGCTCGCCGAGGTGACCGATATCCGGGCGAGCGATCCGGACGCGATCCGGCGCGCGGCCCAGGTGCGGACCAGGCGTCCGACGGTCCGCGGCGACGGGCGGCTGATGATCATCGCGGCCGACCATCCCGCCCGCGGCGCGTTCGGGGTCGGGGACCGGCCGATGGCCATGGGATCACGGGTTGATCTTCTGGACCGACTGGTCGTCGCACTGGGCC
The DNA here is from genome assembly GCF_014303395.1 of Nakamurella sp. PAMC28650. GTDB lineage: Bacteria > Actinomycetota > Actinomycetes > Mycobacteriales > Nakamurellaceae > Nakamurella. The sequence continues at coordinate 5,198,804 of NZ_CP060298.1, read as the reverse complement.
GCCCCGGGGTCGACGGACTGCTCGCCTCGCCGGACATCCTGGAGGACCTGTTGCTGCTGGGCGCGCTGGAGGACAAGGTCGTCTTCGGGTCGATGAACCGCGGCGGGCTGCAGGGCGCCGAGTTCGAACTCGACGACCGTTTCACCGGCTACGACGCCCAGGGCTGTGCCGACATGGGGCTCAACGGCGGGAAGACGCTGACCCGGATCGCCCTGGGGGATCCCGGAACCGTGGCCACCATGGAGGCGACGGCCAGAGCGGTCAACGAACTGTCCGAACGCAAGCTGATCGCGATGGTCGAACCCTTCTGGTCCAGCCGCACCGGGGGCCGCGTCTACAACGACCTGACCCCGGACGCCGTGATCAGGTCGGTCGGCATCTGCAGCGCGCTGGGCCGGACGTCGGCCTACACCTGGATGAAACTGCCGGTCGTCCCGAACATGGAGCGCGTGATGGATTCGACCACCCTGCCCACCCTGCTGCTCGGCGGTGATCCGGCCGCCGACGCCGAGGCGACCTACCAGAGCTGGCGAGATGCCTTGACCCTGCCCGCCGTTCGCGGTCTGGTCGTCGGTCGCACCCTGTTGTATCCGGGGGACGACGACGTCGCCGCCGCGGTGGACACCGCCGTATCGATGGTGCGATAGCGATGGCCCACTACCTCCCGGCCGGCTCGGCGGCCGATGGCGTCTTCGACCTGGTCGTCACCCCCGAATCCGCTGCCTGGGGCTACTCCAGCCTGCGGGTGCTGACCCTTGCCCCCGACGTGCCGGTCACCTTCGACACGGGCCAGGACGAGATGATCGCCCTACCGCTGTCGGGTGGGTGCACGGTCACCGTCGACGGACAGACCTTCCATCTCCAGGGCCGCAGCGGTGTGTTCGATGCCGTCACCGACTTCGCCTATCTGCCCAGGGATTCCAGTGCCACCCTGACGAGCGCCGCCGGAGCGGTGATCTCGCTGCCGGGATCGCGCGCGACCCGCCGGCTGCCGTTCCGGTACGGACCGGCCTCCGGCGTCCCGGTCGAACTGCGGGGAGCCGGTTCCTCGAGCCGTCAGGTGAACAACTTCGCGACACCGGCGGCCTTCGAGACCGACAAGCTGATCGCCTGCGAGGTGATCACCCCGGCATCGAACTGGTCCTCCTACCCACCGCACAAGCACGACGAGGTCTCGGAGACCGAATCGGAGCTGGAGGAGATCTACTACTACGCCTTCCGGTCCAAGGCACCGAACGGAATCGGCGGGAAAGCTGCAGGCTACCAACGGGTCTACGGTACCGCCGATCGTCCGATCGAGGTGCTGGAAGAAATCTCCGATGGTGATGTCGTGCTGATTCCGCACGGCTGGCACGGCCCGGCGATGGCCGCGCCGAGCCACGACATGTACTACCTCAACGTGATGGCGGGCCCGGCGGCCGAACGCGCGTGGCTGATCAGCGACGATCCCGAGCACGGCTGGGTCCGCGACACCTGGGTGGACCAGGCCGTGGATTCCCGGCTTCCGTTCTACCTCTCTTCCGAAGGAGAAACCACGTGAGCGACAGGTCCCCCGGCGCAACGTTGCGGCTGACCGTCGGCCAGGCGGTCGTGGCATTCCTGGGCCGGCAGTACTCGGAACGCGATGGCGTGCGCCGCAGGTTCTTCGCCGGCTGTTTCGGCATCTTCGGACATGGCAACATGGCCGGCATCGGGCAGGCCCTGTTGCAGGCGGAGCTCGACGAGCCGGGACTGCTGCCCTACCACCAGGGTCGCAACGAGCAGGCCATGGTGCACATCGCGGTCGGCTACTCCCGGCAGAAGGACCGACTGGAGACCTTCGCCGTCACGGCCTCGGTCGGTCCCGGGGCGGCGAACATGCTGACCGGGGCGGCGCTGGCGACCGTCAACCGCATCCCGGTGCTGCTGCTACCCGCCGACATCTTCGCGACCAGGGTCGCCTCCCCGGTGCTGCAGGAACTGGAACAGCCCTACGGGTACGACGTCTCGGTCAACGACGCCTTCCGCCCGCTGTCCAAGTTCTTCGACCGGGTGTGGCGGCCGGAGCAGCTTCCGGCTGCGCTGCTCGGCGCCATGCGCGTGCTGACCGATCCGGTCGAGACCGGAGCGGTGACCATCGCCCTCCCCGAGGACGTGCAGGCCGAGGCGTTCGACTGGCCGGTCGAACTGTTCGCCGATCGGGTCTGGCGGATCGCCCGGCCGGTCCCGGAGCCGGAGGTGATCGCTGAGGCGGCCGAGATCATCAGGGCCGCACGGCGTCCGATGATCGTCTCCGGCGGCGGCGTGACCTACGCCGAGGCCAACGACGAGTTGAGGGCTTTCGTGGACGCGACCGGCATCCCGATCGCCGAGACGCAGGCCGGCAAGGGATCGCTGCCCTACGACCACCCGTTGAACACCGGTGCGATCGGTGCCACCGGGACCACCGCGGCCAACCAGATCGCCGCCGCCGCCGACGTCGTCATCGGGATCGGTACCCGCTACTCCGATTTCACGACGGCGTCGAAGACCGTCTGGCAGCAGCAGGGTGTCAAGTTCGTCAACATCAACGTGGCCGGGCTGGACGCCGTGAAGCAGGCCGGTCTGCCCGTCGTCGCCGACGCCAAGCGCGCGCTGCCCGCCCTGCAGGCCGCACTGGCCGGCTACCGCTCCGACGCCGCGTACCAGGCGCTGGCCACCAGGCTGGCCGGTGAGTGGGACGCCAGAGTGGTTGCCTCCCACCACAACGGCTTCGGCGCCAAGAACGGCCTGCTCGCGCAGAGCGAGGTGCTCGGTGCGGTCGAAGCGGTGATGGATCCACGGGACGTGGTGGTCTGCGCCGCCGGATCACTGCCCGGCGACCTGCACGGCATGTGGCGCACCCGGGAACGCAAGGGCTACCACGTGGAGTACGGATTCTCCTGCATGGGGTACGAGATCCCCGGCGGCATCGGCGTTTCGATGGCCGCGCCGGACCGGGACGTGTTCGTGACGGTCGGCGACGGCTCGTACCTGATGATGCCCACCGAGCTGGTCACCGCGGTGCAGGAGGGCATCAAGATCATCGTGGTGCTGCTGCAGAACCACGGGTACGCCTCGATCGGGTCGCTCTCGGAGTCCCTCGGCGGCCAGCGGTTCGGCACCAGGTACCGCTACCGGTCGCCGGAATCGGGTCGTCTGGACGGTGGGATCCTACCGGTCGACCTCGCTGCGAACGCGGAAAGCCTTGGTGTGAGGGTCTACCGGGCGAAGACCCTGGAGGAGCTGAAGGATGCGTTGGCCAGGGCCAAGGCGGCCACCACCGCGGTGATGGTGCACGTGGACACGGACCTCTACGAGCAGTCGCCGGGCGGGGACGGCTGGTGGGACGTGCCGGTCGCCGAGGTCTCCACCATCGACAGCACTCAAGTGGCACGGGCCGCGTACGAGAAGCACAAGCTGGCCCAACGGACCTACGTCACACCCGCTTCCTAGATCACCCCGCCGAACACGCTCCGCCTGAACATCAATCGCCTTTCAGAAGAGGAAGCACCGAACATGACAGCAACACAGGAAGCAGTGGCACCGGCCGCAGGCCAGGACCTCCCGGTGGTCGGACATTGGGTGGACGGTGTACGCAGCGCCGGCACCAGCAGCCGGACCGCGGATGTCTTCGACCCGGCGACCGGGCAGGTGACCAAGCGGGTGGCGCTGGCTTCCCGCGAAGACTCCGACGCAGTGATCGCCGCCGCCGCCCGGGCCTGGCCGGCCTGGCGCGACATGTCGCTGGCCCGCCGCACGCAGGTGCTGTTCGCCTTCCGCGAGTTGCTGAACGCCCGCAAGCCAGAACTGGCCGCGCTGATCACCTCCGAACACGGCAAGGTGCTCGAAGATGCGCTCGGTGAGGTGTCCAGGGGCCAGGAGATCGTCGAGCTGGCCTGCGGTCTCTCGCATCTGCTGAAGGGCAGCACCAGCGAGAACGCCTCGACCAACGTCGACGTCTCCTCGCTGCGGCAGCCGCTCGGCGTCGTCGGGATCATCTCCCCGTTCAACTTCCCGGCCATGGTCCCGATGTGGTTCTTCCCGGTGGCGATCGCGGCCGGTAACGCCGTGGTGCTCAAGCCGAGCGAGAAGGACCCGTCGGCGGCGATCTGGATGGGCGAGCTCTGGAAGGAGGCCGGACTTCCGGACGGCATCTTCAACGTGCTCCAGGGGGACAAGAGCGCCGTCGACGCGCTGCTGGAAAGCCCGAAGGTGAAGGCGATCTCGTTCGTGGGCTCCACCCCGATCGCTCGTTACGTCTACGAGAACGCCACCAGGCACGGCAAGCGGGTGCAGGCCCTCGGCGGGGCCAAGAACCACATGGTCGTGCTTCCGGACGCCGACCTGGATCTGGCCGCCGACGCCGCCGTGAACGGTGGATTCGGCTCGGCAGGGGAGCGATGCATGGCGATCAGCGCGCTGGTCGTGATCGACTCCATCGCCGACGAGCTGATCGGGAAGATCACCGAGCGGATGTCCGGTCTGCGGACCGGCGACGGCCGCCGCGGCTGCGACATGGGCCCGCTCGTCACCGGAGCGCACCGTGACAAGGTCACCGGCTACATCCAGGAGGGTGTCGATGCCGGGGCCGAGCTGGTCGTCGACGGTCGCGGAGGTCAGGTCGACGGCGCACCGGAGGGCTTCTGGGTCTCCCCGACGCTGTTCGACAAGGTCACCCCCGAGATGTCCGTCTACACGCAGGAGATCTTTGGTCCGGTGCTCTCGGTGCTGCGGGTCGGCACCTTCGACGACGCCCTGGACATGATCAACTCCAACCCCTACGGCAACGGCACGGCCATCTTCACCAACGACGGCGGGGCCGCCCGCCGGTTCCAGCACGAGGTGGAGGTCGGCATGATCGGCATCAACGTGCCGGTACCGGTGCCGGTCGGCTACTACTCCTTCGGCGGGTGGAAGAACTCGCTGTTCGGCGACACCCACGCCCACGGCACCGAGGGATTCCACTTCTACACCCGCGGGAAGGTCATCACCACGCGCTGGCTGGATCCGAGCCACGGCGGCATCAACCTCGGATTCCCGCAGAACGACTGATCGGCCTTTCTTCGGCTATTCCGGTCGCCGGAGCGATCAGGCCATCTCACAATTGAATAACGATCAAACGGAGGCCCGTTCGTCTCCCGTGCCCCGGGACTCCCGGGGCAGGTCACGGGCTATGTTGACGGGGCGAGCAGACGTAAGAATGTCAGTACAAAGTATTGACATGCGGTGTGTGGTGGGCCACTCTTGTGGTCTGATGCAGGTTCCCCGGACGACGTCACCCAGACTCGGGCAGATGCGTTCGTATCGGCCGGTTCTCCAGCCTTCACCCCCGTCGTCGGATGACAACGGGACCTCGAGTTCTGCGAAAGGAACGGATCAATGAGGATTCGCAAGAAGGCCGCCGCATCGGTGGCCGCCGTACTGGGACTGGCCCTGGCGCTCAGCGCCTGCAGCAGCACCGGCGGAGCCAAGTCCACCGAGACCAGCGCATCGTCGGCGGCGGGCTCGGCCCCCGGCTCGGCGAGCGGCACTGCCGCGGGTTCGGTCGATGCCGGATCCGCTGGCACGACGGCCACGACCCCGCGGCTGACCATCGCGATGGTCACCCACGAGACCCCGGGCGACACCTTCTGGGACAAGATCAAGTCGGGCGCCAAGGCCGCTGCGGCCAAGGACAACATCGACCTCAAGTACTCCAACGACCCCTCCGCCTCCGGTCAGGCGACCCTGATCCAGAACGCGGTCGACAGCAAGGTCGCCGGGATCGCCACCACTCTGGTGACGCCGGACGCGTTGTCCGGGGCCGTGGCCAACGCCACGAAGGCCGGCATCCCGGTGGTCGGATTCAACTCCGGCATCGACGCCTACAAGAAACTCGGTGCGCTGATGTACTTCGGCTCCGACGAGACGGTGGCCGGAAACGCAGTCGGCAGCCGGATCAAGGCCGCCAGCGGCAAGCACCCGCTCTGCATCATCCAGGCCGAGGGCTCGGTGGCCCTCGAGGCCCGCTGCGCCGGGGTCAAGGCGCAGATGCCCACGACGGACAACCTGCAGGTGAACGGTGCCGATCTGGCTTCGGTCACGTCCACCATCACGGCCAAGCTGCAGCAGGACCCGTCCATCGACTACGTCGTGGCCCTCGGTGCCCCGATCGCCGTCGCCGCGTTGCAGTCCAAGGCCACGGCCAAGAGCAGCACCCACGTGGTGACCTTCGACCTGAACGGTACGGTCGCGGATGACATCAAGGCGGGAACCATCGACTTCTCGGTCGACCAGCAGCCGTACCTGCAGGGCTACCTCGCGGTGGACTCGCTGTGGCTCTACATCACGAACAAGAACGACATCGGCGGTGGCAAGGCCGTGCTGACCGGTCCGTCGTTCGTCGACAAGACCAACGTCGTCGACATCGCCAAGTTCGCCGCCGCCGGCACCCGCTGACGTAGCAATCCCGATTCCCGGGGACTGGGTCGTCGGCAGCAACCCGGTCCGGTCCCCGGGCTTCTCCACCGATCGGAGCAAGTCATGAGTCTCACCAAGACTCCGCGGTCGACGTCGGCGCCGGTACCCGCCGGACGCGCGTCGCAGCCGTTGATGCAGAGGGCCCTGGGCCGCCCGGAGATCGGTGCCCTCATCGCGGCGATCCTGATCTACGTCTTCTTCTTCATCGTGGCGCCGCCGTTCCGGTACGCGACCTCCTTCTCCACGGTGCTGTACGCCAGTTCTCAGGTCGGTATCGTCGCGGTGGCGGTCGGGATGCTGATGATCGGCGGCGAGTTCGACCTGTCCGCCGGCGTCGCCTTCATCACCTCCGGGCTCACCGCCTCCATGGTCAGCTACCAGTTGACCGTCAACATGTGGGTCGGGACCGGCGTGGCCCTGGTGCTGTCCGTCGGCATCGGCTTCATCAACGGCTACCTGGTGGTGAAGACGAAGATACCCAGCTTCCTGATCACCCTCGGCACGTTCTTCATCCTGCAGGGCGCGAACCTCGCCGTCACGAAGTTGATCACCGGATCCGTTGCCACCCAGGATGTCTCGAACATCGCCGGCTTCGACACGTTGAAATCCATCTTCGCCGGGCAGATCGTGATCAACGGCGTCAGCTACACCATCACCATCGTGTGGTGGTTCGTCTTCGTGGCGATCGCCACCTGGGTTTTGGCCCGCACCAGGGTGGGCAACTGGATCTTCGCGGTCGGCGGCAATCCGGACAGTGCGCGCGCCGTCGGCGTCCCGGTGGACAAGGTCAAGATCGGCCTGTTCATGATGGTGGGGTTCCTGGCCTGGTTCTACGGTCAGCACCGCCTCTACGGGTTCAACACCATCCAGGCCGGCGAGGGCGTCGGCCAGGAGTTCATCTTCATCATCGCCGCGGTCGTCGGCGGCACCCTGCTGACGGGCGGTTTCGGCTCCGCGATCGGCACCGCGATCGGCGCGTTCATCTTCGGCATGGTGACCCAGGGCATCGTCTACGCGGGCTGGGATCCCAACTGGTTCAAGGCTTTCCTCGGCGTCATGCTGCTGCTGGCCGTGGCCGTCAACCTCTACGTGAAGAAGCTCTCCACCACCCGGAAGAATGTGTAGCGATGACAGACACCCTTGCCGGGCATGCGGACAAGACGCTGCAGAGCGGTGAGCCACTGATCGAGATGACCGACGTGGGCAAGGTCTACGGGTCGATCCGGGCACTGCGAGGCGTCAACCTGCGGGTGAACGCCGGCGAGGTGACCTGCGTGCTCGGCGACAACGGGGCCGGCAAGTCCACCCTGATCAAGATCATGTCCGGCTTGCATCCGCACTCGGAGGGCAGCCTCAAGGTCGACGGCCGGGAAGTGAGATTCGGATCCCCTCGCGAAGCTCTCGATCACGGGATCGCCACCGTCTACCAGGATCTGGCCGTGGTCAGCCTGATGGAGGTCTGGCGCAATTTCTTCCTCGGATCGGAACTGCGCACGGCGAACCTGCCGTTCGCGCCCATGAAGATCAAGGAGATGCGGCAGATCGCGGACGCCGAGCTGCAGAAGATGGGCATCACCGTCAAGGACATCAACCAGCCCATCGGCACGCTCTCCGGCGGCCAGCGTCAGTGCGTGGCCATCGCGCGGGCGGTCTACTTCGGTGCCCGGGTGCTGATCCTGGACGAGCCCACCGCGGCACTGGGTGTGAAGCAGTCGGGTGTCGTCCTGAAGTACACCGCGGCCGCGCGGGACGCCGGCCTCGGCGTCGTCTTCATCACCCACAATCCGCACCACGCCTACCTGGTCGGCGACCACTTCATCATCCTCAAGCTGGGCGAGCGGGTGCTCGACAAGAAGCGTTCCGAAGTCAGTCTTGAGGAACTCACCGCCGAGATGGCCGGCGGCCAAGAGCTTGCCGAGCTCGGCCACGAATTGCAGAGATAGCTGCTTCCAGCCGGCTGAACGCAAGAGCTTTCAAAACAACGGCCTCTTCATCGGATGCATTTTCAGGGAGCTACCACATGACAGTCAGCGTCGGCGTCATCGGCGTGGGCATGATCGGCAAGGACCACATCCGCCGGCTCACCACGGTTCTCGCCGGTGCGGCGGTCGTGGCGGTCACCGACGTGAATGCCGAGGAAGCAGCCACGGTGGCGGCCGGACTACCCGGTGCCATCGCGCACCCGACCGGGCAGGACGTCATTTCTGATCCGGCCGTCGACGCCGTGGTGGTCTGCTCCTGGGGACCGACGCACGAGGAATACGTCCTGGCCGCCATCGCCGCCGGGAAGCCGGTGTTCTGCGAGAAGCCCCTGGCCACCACCGAGGAGGCCTGCCGCCGGATCCTGGACGCCGAGTCGGCGTTCGGCCGTCGGCTCGTGCAGGTCGGTTACATGCGCCGCTACGACGCGTCGTACCGGGCACTCAAGGCGGCGGTCGACAGCGGCGAGATCGGCACCCCGCTGATGATGCACTGCACCCATCGGAACCCCAGTGTCCCAGGGCATTACACGAAGGACATGGCGATCACCGACACCGCGGTGCACGAGATCGACATGGTGCGCTGGATGTTCGGCGAGGAGATCGTGGCGACGACGGTGCTGACCCCGCGCAAGAGCCGGCTGGGCGGCGAACTGCAGGACCCGCTGCTGCTGCTGCTGGAGATGGAGGGCGGCGCGCTGATCGACGTCGAGATCTCCGTCAACATCCGCTACGGGTACGACATCCGCGGCGAGGTCGTCGGCGAGGAAGGCACTGCCGCGCTCGGCGAGTCGAATCCGATCGTCGTGCGCAAGAACAACATGTACTCGGGACGGGTGCCGCAGGACTGGCGCGAGCGGTTCCTCCGCGCCTACGACGTGGAGTTCCAGGAGTGGATCGACGCCGTTCGTGACGGAGGCGAATTCGGTCCGAGCGCCTGGGACGGCTACGCCGCCGCCGTGGTGTCCGACGCCGCCGTCCGGTCACTTTTCGGTGGTGACGGCCGGGTCGAGGTCAAGCTCGGCGACAAGCCGTCCCTCTACGACGCAACCACCTGAGCCTCGGCATGCGCATCGCTCTGGATCCACACATGATCCGGCACCTCCCACTGCTGGAACTGCCCGGCGTGGTGGCCGATCTGGGCTACGAGTGGATCGAGCTGTCCCCCCGCGAGGACTTCCTGCCGTTCTTCCGTCACCCCAGGGTCGATCTGGCGTCGGTGCGCAGGTTCCGTCAGGAACTCGATTCGGCGGGGGTGGCGGTGTCGACCCTGTTGCCGCTCTACCGGTGGGCCGGCCCGGACGAGGACGAGCGTCAGGCCGCCATGCGCAACTGGAAACGGGCGATCGACATCGCCTCCGAACTCGGTGTGTCCCGGATGGTCTCGGAGTTCAACGGCCGTCCCGAAGCGGTCGCGAAGTCGGAGCACCAGTTCTTCAGGTCCATGGAGGAACTGCTCCCGATCCTGGAGCGACGCGAGATCGACCTGGTGCTGGAGCCGCACCCCGACGACTTCATCGAGGACGGCGTCGAAGCCATCGACGTGATCCGCGGGATCGACTCCCCGCGATTGTCCTACCTGTACTGCGCGCCGCACACGTTCCACATCGGCAACGACCCCGAGAAGATCATCAAGCACGCCGGCTCCCTGCTGACCGACGTCCATCTGGCCGATTCACTGGACTTCAGCGCCTCCTCGGGGCTGCGGTACATCGTCAACCCGCCCGGGTCGACGGTCCGCGTCCACCAGCACCTGAACATCGGGCAGGGCGAGGTGGACTTCGTGCAGCTGTTCTCGCTGCTCAAGGAGATCGGTTTCGACGGTCAGCTCACCGCCTGCGTGTTCGCGTGGGAGGACAAGGCCGAGGAGTCCAACCGTTTCATGCTCGAGAAGATCAACCAACTCTGGGACGCCAGCTAACGCGCGGCTCGCCCCCGCCCCCGCCCCGCCCCCCGCCGCGCTTATCAACTTCGCCGGCGCTCATCAACGTCAAGGTCTTGGGACTCGAGTGACGCGAGTCGACCCGTTCATGAGCGCGGCCCACCGTTGCCCCAGAAGGAGCACCCATCATGACGACCAGCAAGACGGATTTCTCCCGGCTCACCCTGGGCAACGCGCCGGATTCCTGGGGGGTGTGGTTCCCCCTCGACGATCACCAAGTGAGCTGGAAGCAGTACCTGGACGACGTCGCCAACGCCGGCTACCTCTGGACCGAACTCGGCCCGCAGGGCTTCCTGCCGCAGGACCCGGCCCAGCTGCGGGACGAGCTCGCCCAGCGCGGCCTGAAGGTGTCCGGCGGAACGGTGTTCGCCGGGCTGCACAAGGGGAAGGAGGCGCTGGACAAGGCGATCACCGACTTCAGCCGGGAGGCCCGCCTGCTCACCGAGGTCGACGCGAAATTCCTGGTCCACCTGCCGGAGCAGTACACCGACATGCACACCGGGGCCGCGACGCAGTCCGAGGACATCGACCCGGAGCAGTGGTCGAACCTGATCTCCGGCACCGACGCCCTGGGAAAGATCCTCTTCGAGGAGTTCGGCGTGGAGCTGGTCTTCCACCCGCACGCCGACACCCACGTCGACACCCAGGACCGGATCGAGCGGTTCCTGCAGGACACCGATCCGGCCTTCGTCAACCTCTGCCTGGACACCGGTCACGTGGCGTACTGCGACGGCGACAACCTCGAACTGATCGAACGATTCGGCGAGCGGATGACGTACGTCCACATCAAGCTCGTCGACCCCGTCGTCCGGGAACGTGTTCGCGCGGAGAAGCTCTCGCTCGCCGAGGCCGTCCCGTTGGGCATCATGGTCGAGCCGCCCTACGGCGTGCCGGATGTGCCTTCCCTGCTGGAGGCGCTGGCCGGCCTCGACCGGGAGATCTTCGCCGTCATCGAGCAGGACCTCTATCCGGTGGCTGCGAATATCCCGCTCGCGATCCAGGCCAGAGCGGCCGGGTACTTCACGGCCCTTGGCCTCGGCCCGATCCGGCGCTGGCCCTACTGAGGCCGCTGAGCCGGTGCCGTCGAGGAGGTGGCGAAGGGGGCGCGCTGATCAACTTCGGCGGCGCTCATCAACGTCGCGATGATGGGACCCGAGTGACGCGAGTCGACCGGTTCATGAGCGCGGCCGGCTGTTGTCCGCGGCTCGGGCACGACGGCGTGTTCGCCGAAATGGCGCCAGGGTCAATCGTAGGCTCAGTACTTGGGGCGGCGCCAACGGACAGTGGCCAGAAGTACCCCGGCCGGTGGCCGATCCGCTAGCCTCTATGTCATCTCAGCCCGCCGCCGACGGGCGCAAGCACCATGTCGAGGACGACTCAGGGCCGCCGGGCCACACAGCCGTGGATGAGGTCGTGAAGGCGTGCATTTCGATGATCCAATGCCAACGATCTTCGGACGGTCGGACGAAGAGGGAATTCTGCATATCTTCCTGCATGCTGATGCTCAACCCGGCGGCCTGGCCATCCTGGGTGAAGCGGGGATGGGGAAGTCCACCCTCTGGGCCGCCGGAGTGTCCCTGGCCCTGGCCCGATCCATGCTGGTCCTCGGGGTGCGTCCGGCGCAGGCAGAAGCCAGGATGTCCTTCGCCGGTCTGGGTGACCTGCTGGAGCCGGTCGCCGATGAGGTGCTGCCCCGGCTAAATCCACCGCAACGGGCCGTCCTCGAGGTCGCCCTGCTGCGCCGGGTCGCGAGCGGCCCCCCGGCCTCCGAGCGGGAGATCGGCGCCGCCGTTCTGGCCGCCCTGCGGCTGTTGTCCGAAGACCGGCAGATCGTCGTCGCCCTCGACGATGTGCAATGGCTGGATCGGGCCACCGCCGACGTCCTGGGCTATGCGCTGCGACGTCTGCGCGCCGAGATGGTGTGGGTCCTGGTCACCAGACGCACCGGCGACCCGGATGCCGTGCTCGAGGGCGACGCCCCCGGAGTGACGGTGAGCGAGGCGCTGGCCGGTCGGCGGAGCCAGGTGGTGACGCTGGGCGCCCTGCCCGCGGCGGCGGTCGGCGACCTGCTCCGCCATCAGCTGGGGAACCGGTCGACGCCCGGCGCACTCCGCGAAATGGTTCTTGCCTCGGGCGGGAACCCCTACTGGGCCACCGAACTCGGCCGGGCCGCATTGGCGGCACTCGCCGGAGAGGCGCGCTCGGAGGAGGACTTGTCGGTCCCCGACACCTTGACCGAACTGCTCGATCGGCGGCTGGGCCGGGAGAGTGGCGCCGTGCGGGCGGTGGTGCTGGTGGTCGCGGCGCTGTCCAGGCCGACCTGCCGTTCGGCCGGACGGGCGTTGGCCGGGGTCGTCGCCGACCCCGAAGCCGCCATCGACGGCGCCGTCGCGGCCGGGCTGATCATCGAAGCCGCCGGCAGACTGAGGATGTCACATCCGCTGCTGGGATCGCAGGCGATCCGGTCATTGCCGCCGGGACAGCGCCGGCGGCTACATCGGCGGCTCGCCGAGATCACCGCCGACCCTGAACAGAGAGCCCGGCATCTGGCCCTGGCCACCGACGGCGAACCCGATGCCGACATGGCCAGGTCGTTGGAAGCCGGCGCACTGTCGGCCTGGTCACGCGGCGCCGTCCACACCGCCGCCGAGCTGGCCGAGCTGGCCGTCGCCTCGACCCCGCCGGCGGACCGGGCCGACCGCTTCCGTCGGGGGCTGATCACGGCCGAGTTGCATTTTGCAGCAGGCGATCTCGTGCGCGCCTGCGAGCGGGCCGAGGACCTCGCCGTTGATCGGCCCGACGTCGGCGAATGGCCGGGTCTGCTGCCCATCCTGGTCGAGTCGACCTACTGGGTCCGCGGTCAGCACGCCGCTCAGGCCGTGGTGCGGACCGTGCTGGACGGGTTTCCAGGAGACCTACGGTGCCGTGCCGTTGCGCTCGCCTGCGCCGCGGACGTCGGTGACGGGGCCGGATCGACCAGGGCGGATCTGGCCGGGGAGTCGATCCGCCTGTTCGACGGACTGGCCGGCTCGGACCCTGGGGCCCTGTCGATGGCACTGGTCTACCTTGCCGAGGATCATCTGGATTGCGGCCAGGGCATGGCGGTGGACCTGCTGGACCGGGCCGAAGCGGCGGAAACGCTTCACCGGGCGGCGCAGCCCCGGGCGATCTCCGTCCTGAACCGGGTCAGCAGCATCCGCGGCTACCAGCTCAAACTCGTCGACGATCTGGACGGCGCTCGCGCCCACCTGGTCCGCGCGCTGGCGACGGCTCGTAGCGAGGGCGACGACGGGTCACTCGCTGCTCTGCTCGGGCATCTGGCACTCACCGAGTACTGGGCCGGGCGCTACGGGCAGGCCCAGGAGTTGGCCGCCGACGGCTTCGACCAGATCGCCGCGAGCGGCGGGGTGGCCCCGGCGACCTTGTACTGTGCCGCCGCCCTGTCCGAGATCCTCACCGGACGCGCCGACCGGGCCAGGGACCTGATCTCCGGACAACTCGCCCCGGACGACCGTGACCCGACGAAGAAGACCGTCGCCTACCGGCATGTGCTGGGTCTGGCCGACCTGTTGGACGGTCAGAACGGAGCGGCCCTCGCCCAGTTCGAACGCGCGTGGCAGGCTTCGGCCGCCCTGCGGATCCAGGAGCCCGGCCGACGGCAACGCCTGGAGGCCGACCTCGGTCAGGCCCTGGTCGTGGCCGGCCAATTGGACCGGGCCGCAGCTCTCGCGGCCGAGCAGCGAAAGCTGGGGGAGCGCCTGGACCGCCCGACCCTGATCGGAGTCGGCCACCGATTGCAGGGTCTCGTCCAGGCGGCGAACGGCGATCTGGACGCCGCAGCGACCTCGTTGGACCGTGCGGTGACGACGCACCGCCGGTCGCCGCTGGTGCTCGAGCTCCCGCGCAGTCTGCTGGCGCTCGGGCAGGTGCAGCGCCGCCAACGTGACAAGTCCTCGGCCAGAAGCAATCTCCGATCGGCGGCAGACCAGTTCACCGCCATCGGCGCGGTCCCCTGGATGCGGATCGCCGAGGCCGAACTGGCGCGGATCGACGGGCCGCGCGCGGGAGCGGTGCTCACCGCCACCGAGGAGAAGGTGGCCATGTTGGCCGGTGCCGGCCGCAACAACCGGGAGATCGCAGCAGAACTGTTCGTCAGCACCAGGACGGTGGAAGGTCATCTCGCGGTGGTCTACCGGAAGCTGGCCATCCGCGGGCGCTCGCAGTTGGCCCATCGAGTGCCCTGAACCAGCGGGTGCGGACGACGCGGACGGTTCCCGGTCTGGCGCGGTCACCACCGCGACAGGACGGACCGGGCAAGCGCGACCATCCGGCTCCTGACCGCATCCGGAGTACTGGTGAGGTTGGCCAGGGAGGGCAGGATGACGCTGAACGCACGCGCGCCCTTCTGCACGAAAACCTCGCCGGCCGTGGCGTTCCAGAAGGCGTCGTCGCCCAGCCCGGGTACATGCGTGCTCAGAGCTTCGAGTTGCTGCTTGAGGCCGCTGATGTCGGACGGGTCCGTGCGCACCTGCAGGTACAGCACGTTGCTGGGATCGGTGGCGGCGGCGAAGACGCACATCCCGGTCGCCCCACCATCGGCGATCACCACCATCGTCCGGCCGGTGGCGGTCGACACCTCCGGCAGGGTCAGGAGGCGACAGGCCGAGCCGGCCGCCGCGGTGTCGACGCTCGACGCGGTGGCCGTGCGGTCGGATCCACCCGCCGCAGCAGCGGGGGCGGACGGCGCGGCGGCCGGAGTTACGGGTAGGGCGGTCGGCGGACTGCTGCTGCAGGCCCCGATCCACAGGACGAGACCCAGGGCGGGCACGATGGCCATCGAGTTCAGCCTCATGACGATCACACCCGGCCGAGCAGGGCGGCCGCGAGAATTTTTTCCTGGGACAGGCCTTTGTCGGCAAGCCCGTCGACGCGCGGCCCGTGAATGTTGATCGAGTACGCCGTGCTCCCCTTGCGGAAGTAGAGGAAGGACCCGGCGGCATCGGTGCGCACGAGGGCTTCGTCACCGATGCCGTCGATCGGGGACGGGGGCTTTCCGCTGGCCCGGAAAGTCGCGATGTTGGCGTCCCAATCACCGAAGGTGACGTCGACGCCGGCAGCGAAGTCCTTGGTGCCCCAGGAACAATCGTTGGCCATCGTCGGTGCGCCCGCTCCGAGGGGTTCCCCGGTGGCAGCGTCCACCTCCTTCTGGGTCAGCCAGGAGCAGGGCTTCCCGGTGGCGGGGGCTGCAACAATGGCTGCCGATGCGGCGCCCGCGGCGACCGGCGCGGGCCCGTTGCTCGCCGGCGGCGGGGCTGCGGTGCCGACCGGCGATGTGCTGCAGCCGCCGATCAGCAGGCAACAGGCTCCGACGAGCGCAGCGTCGAGGATCGAGATCCGGGTGGTGGTCATGGCAGCTCCGTCGTCGGTGATGGTGCAGAAGGGGTGATCACGCCGGGCCGGGGGGCGTGCGGCGTCATAGCGAGCGCGCGGGCAGGATCCGGGCCGTGGTCGACCCGGCGCGACGCAGGGCCTCGAGGACGGTCGCGGCGTCGTCCGCATCGACGACGCTGAGGCAGGTCTGGTCGGCCGGAACGTACAGGGCGTGCAGCATCAGCACCGGGCATCCGGCGGCAGTCATCGAATTCGCCGCCGCACGCACCGCGGCGATGAGGCCGTCCAGCGTTCCAACGTCGGCAATGGGTGCCGGATGCTGAATCACGAAGATGCCCATGCCGAGAAAACTAGGCCCGGGTCGCGGGTGGGGTACCCGTAGAACTACGGGGCCGTTACGTGGATCTCGGCCGGCAGCTGCGCAGGGCCGGGGACGGAACAAACGGGTGGCGTCCGCGTAGTCCTACGGGTACGGCCGGCGTGCGTGCGGCGCTAGCGTTCGTCGTCCGGGCATCTTCGTCCTCGGCAGACCTGTCGCACCAACGGTTTCGGGTCACTCAAAGCTTCGTTCACAGTGAGGTTCCACATGCCCTACCTCAAGGCTCCCGCGTCGAACGTCCCCCGGCCGACAACAGGCAGCAAGTGCTGCTGGGCGGCCGTCGTGCTGACCGCTTCGCTGCTCGCCGGATGTACCACGGGCGGCGTCCCCACCGCAGCCGTGTCGGCCGTCCCGCCGAGGTCGGCCGCCACCGCTCCGGCCGCCGCCACCCTCGCGGCAGCGGAGCTGGCCTACGGTGCCAGCCCGAAGTCGGACGCCTCGATCGCCTATCAGAGGGACGTCGTATTGGTCGGGGGCGGGGCATCGGCGGTGGAATCGGTCAGCGCCGACGGGATGATCTGGACGATCAAGGGAACCGCTGCCCATGTCGCAGACCTTCAGCCCGGAAAGGTCATGCTCGCCAGCGGTCTGGGCGCCGGGCGCATCCTGGCCGTCACCACGGTCGGCGGCAACCGGCAGGTCGTGCTCGGTCCGGTGGACATCACCGATGTGGTGCGCGACGGCAATTTCGACTCCACCGCTCCGGTGCCCTTGGATTCTGCCCTGGCCTATGCCACGCCCACCCGGCCGGGACTGCTGTCCAGCACCGACGAGAACCCGGCCGTGACGCCGACGGACTCTGCTGCGGCTCCGACGCCGGTATCCGCCGCCGGGTCGTCGGTTGTCTCCTCGGGCGGGGTCGCGCCCGGGCCGTCGGTCGCGCCGGGATCGGTACCGGCACCCGGAACCGCTCCGGATACCACCGCTCCGTCCGTCAGCGCTCCGTCCGTCAGCGCTCCGTCCGTCAGCGCTCTGTCCGTCAGCGCTCCGTTCACCACCGCTCCGTCCACCAGCCCGCCGGCCGGGTCCGGCCAGGTCACACCGGCCACCGAGCCCGGTGGCTTCCGGTTGCCCACCGTCGAGTTCGGCGCAGCCGTCGAGCCGGCTGATTTCACGGGGGCGCACCACGCAGCGGCGATCGCAGCGGACCGACTGCCGGCGCCGGCGGTCCCCGGGTCCGGTGTTCTCCCGCTACCGGTGAGCACTCCAGCCACCGACGACGTCGGGGCCTACGCCCTGACGTCGTTCTGCTGCGCCGGGGGAGCCGGTGTCAAGCTGTCGTACGACCACGCCGGAATGCGGGTCTCGGCGACTCTCACCCTGCACCTGAGCGCCCCGTCGGTGGCCTTCCGCCTGCACATCGCAGGCGGAAAGGTCACCGAAGCAGCAATCGAACTGCACGGCGCTGCCGGCATCGGGATCCAGTTCAACGCGGCCTCCACCGCCGGGGTCAAAGGCAACGTGGCCCGGCAGCGAGTGCAGGTGCCGGTGGCGTTCACGGTGCCGATCGGCGGATTCGCGTTGCCGCTGACGGCCCGGGTGGAGCAGACCTTCAGCCTGTCCACCGCGTTCGCCTCACCTGGGTCGATCAGCGCCACCGGCGACTACTCGTTCGGTGGGACACTGGGTTTCGGGATCCACGGCCTCACCCAGACCGTCACCAACGCCGACAACTTCGCCACCCAGACCTCCTTGCTGGACTCGATCCAAGCCGTGGGCATCGCCCCGGTCGCGTTGGAATTCGGGTACCAGGCGAAATTGACGGTCGGGCTCGGGCTCCTCGGATTCTCCGCCGGGGCCTGGCTCTCCCTGGTCGTGCGGATCGGGGTGACAGCGGCCTCCTCGGAAGCCGCGGTTCCCTGCCGGCTTGCGGCCATCAACGCCCAACTCGGCTACGGGATCGGGTACCAGATTCCCACGCCGGTCGCCAAGCTGGTGAACTTCTTCCTCACCACGTTCGGCGCGCCGCCGATCGCAGCCAGCGGCGGCATCACCGGTCCCTACCAGAGCATCGTGGACAAATCAGCGACCCAACCCGACACCGCCTCGTGCCACTGAGCCGCCGCTGAGCCGCCGTTGAGCAGCCCCTGCGCCCGACCAGGCGCGGGTCAGGCCGGGATCAGTGCGCCCGTCAGGAAGGCGAGCGAGGCGGCCACGTCGGCCAGGGCGTCGACGGCCTGCTCTGGTCCGGACAAGATGGTGTCCTGCTCCATCACGTACCAGCCTGCGTAACCGGCGTTCTCCAGGATGCCCAGGATGCCCAGGAGATCGACGTCTCCGGTACCGAGCGGCACGTACAGACCGGCTGCGACCGCCTCGGTGTAGGTGATCTCGCCCCGTTGCACCCGTTGGGCCAGGTCGGCTCTGACGTCCTTGAGATGGGTGTGGGCGATGCGGTCGGGCGCCGACGCGGCGAGGGAGACCACGTCGTTGCCGCCGATCATCAGGTGCCCGGTGTCCAGGGTCAGGGCGATGCCGGAACCACCGAGCACCCGATCGACCTCGGCCGGCTTCTCGATCATGGTGCCCACGTGCGGGTGCAGGGTCGGGACGACGCCCCGCGCAGTGGCGGCCGCCGCGAGACGGTCCAGGTTGTGCAGCAGTCGCCGCCATCCCGCTTCGTCGAGGTCGGGGCGGTCGTCGTAGCCGTCCACCCCGGTCGAGGCGGCCAGCACCAGGGTGCCCGCCCCGGCCGCGACGAAGGCGTCCAGTTCGCGCTCCAGACCCGGCAGCGGATCGTGGGACGATTCGTGCAGCAGTACCGGTACGAACCCACCGACGGCGTGCAGGCCGTGTGCAGCAAGGGTTGTCACCTTCGCGGCCGGATCGGCCGGCAGGAAGGTGTCCGGTCCGAACTCGGTGGCGGTGATCCCGAGTTCGCGCATCTGGGTCAGGACGAGATCCGGTGGCAGCTGGTATCCCCACCCCGGTACCTCGCACACCCCCCAGGAGATCGGCGCGGCCCCGATGCGGTCCATGGCGGTCATCAGATGCGGTCCCGGCGAGATCCGCCGAGGAGGGGGGACGGGGCGGATCTGTCGACACCGAGTTCGATTCGCATGGAACCTCTTCGTTGAGGGGGATGGACGGGGAGCCGGGTGACCGCCGGGCGCACCCCTACTCTGACGGTTCGATGACTTGGCTGTCAACAGGATGTCTAGACAAATCAGAGCCCAGTCCGACGTCCCCGTATCGTCGGGTGATGGCCGGGCGCCGCACCAACCTCGCGCTCCTGGCACTTCTACCGCTGGCCGTCCTTACCGGCGCGGTGACCTTCCTGGTGGGCAGCGGGCCGATCAGCCTGGTGGTGATCGCGCACGGCGTCGTCGGAATGATGCTGTTGCTGCTGGTGCCCTGGAAATCCACCATCGCCAGACGTGGCCTGCGTCGTCGTCGGGCGGGCCGGTTGACGTCCCTGCTGCTGGCGCTGGCCGTCGTGGTGGCGCTGCTGACCGGTCTGGCCCACAGCACCGGGCTGCTGGTCTCCGCCTTCGGGATCACTGCGCTCCAGGTGCATGTCGGCGCGGCGCTGGTCGCGCTGGTGCCCGCCGCCCTGCACGTCCGGCGGCGGCATACCCGACCACGGGTCGTCGACCTGTCCAGACGCTTCGCGTTGCGCGGCGGCCTTCTGGTGGCCGCGGCCGGCGGTCTGTACGCGGCCATCGAGGGGACGGCCCACCTGCTCGACCTTCCCGGTGCCCGGCGGCGGTCGACCGGCTCCTACCAGACCGGGTCCGGTGACCCGGCCGCGATGCCGAACACCTCCTGGCTGCTGGACGCCGTTCCGTCGATCGATCAGGGCACCTTCCGCCTGACGCTGACCTCGTCCGGCACCTCGAAGGACTTGACACTGCCCGAGTTGGCCGCCTACGGCGACACGGTCACGGCGATCATCGACTGCACCGGCGGCTGGTGGGCCGAGCAGGCCTGGACCGGCGTGCGGCTCCGACGTCTGCTGCCGGACGGCGCCACCGGCAGCGTGGAGGTGACGAGCGCGACCGGATACTCGCGGCGGCTTCCGTTGACCGACGACCTGCTGCTCGCTGTGGCCGTGGGCGGCTCGGTCCTCTCGCCCGGGCACGGTGCCCCGGTCCGGCTGGTCGTGCCGGGCCGGCGCGGCTTCCACTGGGTGAAGTGGGTCGTGCGAGTCGATCACGACCAGCGGCCGTGGTGGCTGGAGTCGCCGGTGCCGTTGCAGTGAGGCCGACTTCTCAGTCGGTGGAGGCCTTTTCGACCTGCCAGCCTGAGAATACGGCCGCCCGCCAGGCCTGGGCGAAACGTTCGACCGTGAATCGGGCCTCATACGTGCGGCGGCCCTGAGCTCCGGCGGAAACGACCGACTCCCGCGTCAACGAGGACAGGACGCCGGCCAGTGCCGCTGCGTCGCCCGGAGGGAAGAGCCAGCCGTCCGTACCGTCGGAGACGATGTCCAGGAGGCCGCCGGCGGCGCTCGCGATCACCGGTCGCCCTCTGGCGAAGGCTTCGATGGCCACCAATCCGAAGGGTTCAGGAGCGTCCGACGGCATGATGACGACGTCGGCCGCCTCGATGTAGCCGGACGGGTCGGTGACCTCCCCGACGATCGAGACCGACTCGGGTCGCTCCAGTGCGGTCGCGACGGCTACCACGTCGACGGACTCTCCGCTGGGTGGGGCGCCCCCCAGCACCACGAGTCGACCGGGGGAGCCGGCGAGATCCCAGGCGGCCAGCAGGGTCTGATGGCCCTTCCAAGCGTTCCAGCGACTGGCCACCAGGAAGATGAGCGCTCCGGATCGACCGGTCAGCGGCACCATCCGCAACGGCTCCGGTGTGCCGTTGGGTACGACCACCGTGCGACTGCGCACGCTCCTGGGCAGCGACCGACTGACGGCCTCCGAGATCGACAGCAGGGAGTGGCACGCCCGCGCCGGCAGGCCGATGATGGTCCGATCCGAGCGCGACCAGATCTCCTGGAAGTGCCCGACGACGTGCGGAACCCTGGCCAGCCTGGCCACCGGCGCGGCCAGCAGCACGGCGCTGGTCGTGCAATACACCGCGTCTGGCCGGGCCGATCTGAGCAAGCCCACCAGGCGCAACGACTTCATCGCCAGGACGGCCAGACCTCGAGGATTCTGATACGCGCGCCGCATGACGGGCAACGCAAGATGACGGACCGGCACGTTGCGCGCCGCCAACTCCTGGCAGAGCGGGGTGGCGGGGTGGGCCAGGTCGTTCGGCAACCAGACCTCGACGTCGGTGTCCACCCCGGCTGCGGCGACCATCTCCAGCAGCATTCGGTCCGCGCCGTAGAGCTCGTCGGACGAATGCAGGAAGATCAGCCGCTGAGGTCGGGTCATCGCGTGGGGGTGTCCTTGCGTTCTGTGTCCTCGCGCCGGGTGGGCCGAGTCGTGGCCGCTGCCCCCGCAGTGTCTCATCGGGGCCGGCCGGGGTTCGACGGCGCCGCGCCTGGGGAGAGTAAATGACCGAGCAAAGTGCCATTTGACCTGACGCGTCGCACAGATGCCGTCGCTTTCAGTAAGTATTTTCACCCGATGGTGTGAAATTCCAGACGCATTCACCTGATCCGCCCAGTAGAAACCACGCAGTGTTAGATTGTTGTGGCCACGCCGAGGCCTGGCCCGGGATGTCTGTCCAACGTTGGCGCGATGACTGGCTACTTGTTGTAACGAATGGACAGGGTGCATCGACGTGTGGTGTGGCAGAACCCGAAACAGCATGCAGCGGTGGACGAGTCTTGACCTTCTCCCCAGCTGGGAGGTCTGAGCCGGTGACCACGTCCAACGACCTGACGACGCGAGCAGGCGACGCCTCCCGGCCGTTGCCCGATGTCGACGCAAAAGTGGCCTCCGGTCCAACTCCCCGGTCGTCCTACCGGGAAATCGTCCGAGCGTTGGCCGCCGCCCAGAAGCCGTCCAAAGGGGCGCCCGCCTATTCACGCTTCGTGAATCGCCGCCTCGGTCGACTGATTGCCGCGGAGGCTTTCCGGCTTCGGCTGACCCCCAACATGGTGACCGCGATCAGCGCCCTTTTCTCATTTGCCGGCGTCGCGCTGATCGCAGTCGTCCGGCCGAGTTGGTGGCTGGGCATCCTGGTCTTCCTCTGCTTGGTCCTTGGCTACGCATTCGATGCCGCAGACGGACAGCTCGCTCGCCTGCAGGGCGGCGGCAGGCCGTCCGGCGAGTGGCTCGATCACATGGTCGACGCCACCAAGATCTCGAGTCTGCACCTGGCCGTGCTGATCAGCGCCTACCGTTTCATCCAGGTGCCGCGCGCCGCGCTGCTGATCCCGATCGGCTTCACCGTGGTCGCCGCGGTGATGTTCTTCGGCATGATCCTGAACGATCAGTTGCGGCGTCAGTACGAATCCAGAACGGGCAAAGGCCTTGACCGGGGCGGAACATCCCTCGTCCGGTCGCTTCTGGTCATCCCCACCGACTACGGACTGCTGTGCGTGGTGTTCATCCTGCTGGCGGCACCCCAGGTCTTCTTCTGGGTCTATGCAGTGCTGTTCGCGGCGTCGGCCGGCTTCATGGCGTTGGCCGCGGTCAAGTGGTTCCGCGACATGAAGGCCCTGGACTGAGCAAGGACCGACCGCGGCAGATGACGGTCCTTGCTCGGCATCGTCAGGCCGCCTGCTTCAGCAACCGCTGGAGCTCACCGGCGAAGGCGTCGACGTCCGCCTCGGTGGTGTCGAACGCACACATCCACCTGACCTCGCCGGTCGCCGGGTTCCAGTCGTAGAACCGGAACGCCTCGCGCAACTGGTTGGCCACTACCGGATCCAGAATGGCGAAGACCGCGTTGGCCTGGGTGGCCTGGGTGATCTGTACTCCGTCGAGGCCCCTCACCGCCGTGGCGAGGCGGGCCGCCATGGCGTTCGCATGCTGGGCCGACCGGAGCCAGAGGTCGCCCTCCAGCAACGCGATCAGCTGGGCCGAGACGAATCGCATCTTGCTGGCCAGTTGCATGTTCATCTTGCGCAGGAAGGGCAATGCCGCCGCCGCAGCATGTTCCTGCGGACGCATGACGACGACCACCTCCCCGTACATCAGCCCGTTCTTGGTGCCTCCGAAGGAGAGCAGATCGACGCCCGCGTCCGAGGTGAATGCGGCCAGGGGTACATCGAGAGACGCAGCGGCATTGGCGATCCGGGCTCCGTCGACGTGCAGCAACATGCCTTTGCTGTGCGCGTGCTCGGCGATCGCCGAGATCTCCGCGACCGTGTAGGCCGTGCCGAGCTCGGTGGTCTGGGTGATGGACACCGCCAGTGGCTGGGCGCGGTGCTCGTCACCCCACCCCCAGGCCTGACGGTCGATCAGGTCCGGCGTCAACTTGCCGTCGGTGGTCGGCACGGTGAGCAGCTTCAACCCACCCACCCGCTCCGGGGCAGCGTTCTC
This sequence comes from Nakamurella sp. PAMC28650, assembly GCF_014303395.1. Lineage (GTDB taxonomy): Bacteria > Actinomycetota > Actinomycetes > Mycobacteriales > Nakamurellaceae > Nakamurella. The sequence continues at coordinate 5,175,257 of NZ_CP060298.1, read as the reverse complement.
ATCGGTGTTGATGTGTGCCGTCTCGGCGCACACGACGGCCCCCCAGCGGGGAAGGACCGACTGCAGGGAAAGGACATTCGCGCCCGTACCGTTGAACACCGGGAACGCCTGCACCCCTGGTCCGAAATGCCCGGCCATCACGGTCTGCAGATGCTCGGTGTAGAGGTCCTCGCCGTAGGCGACCTGATGGCCGCCGTTGGCCTCGCCGATCGCGGCGAGCACCTCCGGGTGCACCCCGGCATAGTTGTCCGAGGCGAAGCCTCGTTGGGTCACGTCATGGAGTCTGTTCACGCAGTCCATTGTCCCAGTGTTGGTGGAGGGTTTCGTCCGCTGCCCCGGATGGATCAACCTGCAGGAAAGGCGGGATCCCAGCCGACAGCGCGTCAGATCAGCGAGATGCGGGCCCCGTTGATGTCGGCGGCTTCCTCGGTGAAGAGGTCGACGACCCGGGCGGCCAGGTCCCGCACGTCGGTGAAGCCGGCAAACGTCTTGTCAGGGCTCGCGTCTCGCATACCCTGATCGACCAGAGCCTTGATGACCAGGGTGGTGGCGGCAGAGTGCTGCGGCACCGGGTCGACCTTGGCCTGGGACTGGAGGCGGCGGAACGATTCGGCCATCGAGAGCATCCAGGCCTCGGTGGCCGCCTTCACCGCCGCGTAGCTGGCGCCACCGGGCGTGGGGGACTCGACGGCCGTCGCGGAGACGATCGCCATCCGACCGTCCGACGAGGCCGCGAGGTCGTCGTGGAACGCCATCGTGACGTGGCGCAGGCTGTCCATCAGGGTGTGCGTCAGGAACGCCCAGTCCTCGTCGGTGTTCGCGGTGAATCTCGGAGCCCCCCGCCATCCCCCGACCAGGTGGACCAGGCCGTCGATCCGGTGGTGCCGCCGACGGATCCGTTCGGCCAGGGCCTCGCAATGCGGACCGTCGGCGAGCTCGGCGACCTGCGGGTGCACGCCCTCGAGCCCTTCGAACAGCGATGCCAGCCGATGCTCCTCGCGGCCGACGGCGACCACCTCGGCCCCGGCCTGGGCCAGCGCCTGCACGGTGGCGCGGCCGGCGGCTCCGGTCGACCCGGTCACCACCACGACCAGGCCGGTCAGTTCGCCGGCCGGCCGCCTCGTCATCGGGGCCTCGTCATTCCAGGCACGCTCATCGACAGATCATCCCGTAATTCCCGCCGTCGCGCTCACCACGGGGGATAGCTTGCGATCGAGTGCCTCGTAGAACATGGACAACGGGAATTCATCGGGCAGAACAGCATCCGTCAGGCCCTTCGGTGGGCCGTCCAGCGGCAGGGCCCCGGGTCCCTTGGCCCAGGTCGACATCGGGCTGGGGGCAACGGTGGCCGACACCAATCGGTAGGCCGCCAACCAGTGCGCGGTCTTGGACCGGTCGATCGACTGCCAGTACAGGTGCTCGATCTGGCGTCCGAGCTCCAGGATCGGCTCGGTGACTGCGGCCCATTCGATGGTCAGCCGGTTGTCGGTCCAGTGCAGTACGCGGTGCTGGTGCAGCCAGGCGAAGAGCAGCTGACCACCGAGACCGTCGTAGTTGCGGACCCGGCTACCGGTGATGGCGAACCGGAAGATGCGGTCGAACAGGATCGCGTACTGCACGAGGCGTGCCTGCGGGACACCCTGCTGCTCGAGCAGTACGGACTCGCGGTACGCGGTCAGATCGCAGCGCAACTCCTCCAGGGTGTAGAGGAAGAAGGGCATCCGCTGCTTGATCATGAACGGGTCGAACGGCAGATCCCCGTGCATGTGGGTGCGGTCGTGGATCAGATCCCACAGGACGAAGGTCTGCTCGGCCAGCTCCTGGTCGGCCAAAAGGCGCGCGGCGTCCGGCGGCAGGGCCAGGCGGGTGATGTCGGCGGCTGCGGTGACCACGGCTCGGAACCGGGCCGCCTCGCGGTCCGCAAAAATTGCGCCCCAGCTGAACTTCGGCACCTCGCGCATCGCGACCGTCTCCGGGAACAGGACGGCCGAGTTGGTGTCGTAGCCCGGGGTGAAGTCCAGGAAACGGATCGGTACGAAGAGCTTGTTCGAGTAGTCGCCCGCTTCGAGCTCGTCGATGAACTCCGGCCAGATGACCTCGATCAGGACGGCCTCGAGGTTGCGGTCCGGGTTTCCGTTCTGGGTGTACATCGGGAAGAGCACCAGGTGCTTTCGTCCGTCGACCCGATCGGCCTCCGGGTGGAAGGCCATGAGCGAGTCGAGGAAGTCGGGAACTGTGAAACCTGCTTCAGCCCAACTGGTCAGGTCTTTGACGCAGGCGGCCAGGTAGTCGGAATCGTGCGGGAACTCCGGCGCGATCTCCTCGATCCCGGCGACGATCCGTTGGACGAGTTCACCGGCCACGGCGTGATCGTGCTCGACCGAACCGTCCGTGCTCTGCAACGGACGGAAGGCGGTGACGGCCTCCTTCAGCCGGAGCCACGCCGGATGCCGCGAGATCGGGTCACGGTACTGGTGGGTGACCGGTACCGCGCTGCGTGCGGCGTAGGTCACCGCGTTGAACAGCAGGTCCCCTGAGAACGGATCCATGGCCACGCCCAGGAACACCGCCCGGGAATCTCCGATCAGGCTTGTCGCGGCGACCGGTGCGCCCGGACGGCGGGACGTCCCCGGAAGACGGATCATGGCCGTTGCCGAATCGGCGAGACCGAGCGTGACGGTGGCGGACAGCAGGTCGGTGTCCACCCTCGCCAGCAGGTCCTGGGTGAGGGCAGACCGTTCGGCCGGGTCCTGCGGGTGCAGCCCGGCGGTGGTGGGTTCGTGCACCGCGGCGGCCAGTCCACGGACCGCCGGTCCCTGCACGGGGGTCCAGGAGATGTCGCCCAGCGACGGGTGCGTCGACGTCTCTGCGGTGAGGACGACCACCACTCCGGCACCGCCGGCCACGGCCCGCGAGATGTCCTCGTCGAACGGAGATCCGTTCAGCACCAGCACATCCGCTTCAGCCGAAGTGGCGACCACGGCGTATCCGCGATGCGTCAGGACATCCTCCGGCGAGAACCCGTTCTTCGCCCAGGTCTTGTCGTTGCCCAGCCACACACGTGGAAATTGTGTCATGATCACCTCTCCTGCGTTAGATTTTCCTGTCTTTGAGACTACAGACAGGAAGTTATCCGGTCAACGCAGGGCAAGGCAGAGATATCCGGGCGAAGGACGGGGCGACCGGTGTGGTGGTTCTCAGTTCACCGAGAGAGAACGGAACGCGAGCACCCCGTCGGTCGAGCTGCGTCCGATGTGCAGGTAGCCGCCGCGGTAGGTGTGGTCGGTGGCCGAGACGGTCGCCCCGGCGACGTCGGTCCGGGACCAGGTGATGCGGGTGGGCGTGACCTCCAGCTGGAACTTGAGCCACTGGCCGGGCGTCGGCGCCGGGCTCTGGACCGACGCGGCCAGCGAGGTTCCGTCCGTCCGCTCGTCGTCGTGGCGAAAGAGCTCCAGACGGCCGTCCGCGCGCAGCAGGGCGTGGTACCCACCGCCGAGTCCGGACCGGTGTTGGTAGTACGCATCGTCGGCGTGTCCGAAGGCCAGGGTCATGTTCTCGGTGAGTGCCGAAGGCAGGGCCGGCCAGGATGCCTCGAACTTGATGGTGTAAGCGGCGCCAGCCTTCGCCAACGGCCCTAACTGCCCCAAAGTCAGGAAGTGTTGTGGCCCCTGTGCCCCGAGATGAATTTCGTTGTTCGACCAGTTCGGGGCATAGGTAGCTGAAGCTGGATCGCGGGTCATCTCCCCTGGCGAGATGGCTCCGAACGACCACGCGTCCGTGCTTGCCACCGGTGCAGTAGTGGCAAGATATTGATAGCTGGATCCAACGATCCCAGTACAACCCAGGGCAAAGAAATGCTGTGCGTCGACCCGGCGATGTGAGGCGTAAACCCACACCGGCACCCCGGTGGCGACGGCATCTCGAACAAGGCCGCTGTCAATATATCCATTCTTTCCGCTATTCGGCAGGATGATGTAGTCATTCGAAGGGTCCAGCTGACTGGCCAGAGTGTTGATACGTGCTGTGCTGAGATCATTCTCGGCGCCGAAGTAGGCGAACACCGGGTAGCCTGATGCCCGCGCTTGGGGGATACGACCACTGGAATAGAAGGCTTTGACAACAACTGATGCCTTCAGACCCCGAGCTTCTATCATCGCCATCATCGAGGGGTAGGCAGCATCTTGTTTCGCCTCGATGCAAAGGACAACTTTCCCGCCGAGGGCGTCGAGCACATCGGACAGGAACGGCACGCCTGGCCTCGGTTCGACCGCCCATGCAGGGCCCAGTTGGGGGGCGCTCAATCGAACTCCCCGGAGCACTGCAGCTGGTAGACCGGCAGCCACACCTTTGGCAGTCGTGGTGCGGTCGTAGGTGGCATCGTGCATGCAGATGAGCTGTCCATCGGACGTCATTTCGACGCTGACCTCCAAGCACTGGGCCCCGGCCGCCGCCGCCGCTCGGTAGCCCTCCAGGCTGTGTTCCGGGTAGACGTCCCCGCTCCCTCTGTGTCCGATGTAGTAACGGGACCCGCGGGTCTTGACCCATGAGGACACGGTGGCATTGGTGACAGTGAGTGCGCCAGAAGTGGTCTTGGCAGCCGCAGCCGACGACCCATCGATAAGAAGGCCAGCGCCGAGGCCGACACCGGCCGCCGCTCCGTAACCCAAGGTTTCCAACGCAGCTCTCCGCGTCAACTTCACCATCAGACCCCGATCTTCGTCACCATTGCCTCGAGTTCATTGTGCCGATAGTGCAGTGAGGGTGGAGTGAGCAGCGCCAAGCCTCGGAGCAGGTTGCTGGCAATCAGGGGGTCGATGCCGGTCACTCCTCGAACAGCGACGTGACCGATCCGTCCTCGAAGACCTCGTGGATGGCTCGGGCCAGCAGAGGTGCGATGGACAGCACGGTGAGCTGCGGGAAGTGGTGCTCCGGGGGGATCGGCAGTGTGTTCGTCAGGACGACCTCGACGGCTCCGCACGCACCCAGACGCGCGGCGGCCGGGTCGGACAGGACGCCGTGGGTGGCCGCCACGATGACCCGCTCTGCGCCGGTGTGCATGATCTCCTGGACCGCCTTGGCGATGGTTCCGCCGGTGTCGATCATGTCGTCGACCACGACGCACGTGCGCCCGGCGACCTCGCCGACGACCCGGTTGGCCTTGACCTGGTTGGGCTGGTTGGGATCGCGCGTCTTGTGGATGAAGGCGATCGGCACGCCCCCCAGCCGGTTGGCCCACCGTTCTGCCGTGCGCACCCGCCCGGAGTCGGGAGAGACGACCGTCAGCCGTTCGGTGCCGTACTTCTGGGAGATGTAGTCGGTCAGCAACGGCTGGGCGAAGAGATGGTCGACGGGGCCGTCGAAGAAGCCCTGGACCTGGTCGGTGTGCAGATCGACCGTCATCAACCGGTGAGCCCCGGCGGTCTTCAGCAGGTCGGCCACCAGTCGCGCCGAGATCGGTTCGCGCCCACGGTGCTTCTTGTCCTGCCGCGCGTACGGATAGAACGGCAGCACGACGGTGATCCGCTTGGCCGACGCCCGCTTGAGTGCGTCGATCATGATCAGCGTTTCCATCACCCACTTGTTGATGGGTACTCCACACGACTGGATGATGAAGGAATCCGTTCCCCGCACGGAGATCTCGGGACGGACGAAGATCTCACCGTTCGCGAAGTCGTAGGTCGAGGTCGGGGTGACTTCGGCGTCCAGGTACTTGGCCACCTCGTCCGCCAGTTCGGGATAGCCCCGGCCGGAGAAGAGCAGCATGCTCTTGCGGGTGTCGGTGAAGATCGCATTCACGCGGGGAGATCCCTTTCGGAGACGGGCAGAACGGTGTGGGCGGCCGGATCAGCTGTTCTCGGATGCTCCGGCGGTGTCGGGCAGTTGGGGCGCGGTACCTCGACTGATCTCGAGAGCACCCGCCGCCCGGGCGGACCGGTCGCTGCCGGTGCCGGCGCGTTGACGCAGCACCCAGCCCTTCGACGTGTGCTGACGGCCCCTGGCGATCGCCAGGTCCCCTGCCTCGACGTCCTCGGTGACCGTCGAGCCGGCTGCGACATAGACCCCGTCACCGATGGTGACCGGCGCGACCAGCGTGGAATCCGTCCCGATGAAGGAGTTCTCGCCGATGATCGTCCGGGACTTCTGCACGCCGTCGTAGTTGGCGGTGATCGTGCCCGCCCCCAGATTGGTGCCGGCGCCGATCTCCGCGTCGCCCACGTAGGACAGGTGGGGAACCTTGGCGCGGGGCCCGACGATCGAGTTCTTGATCTCGACGAAAGCGCCCGCTTTGGCCAGGTCGCCGAGGACGACGCCCGCCCGGAGGAAGGAGAACGGGCCGACGCTGGCTCCGACACCGATCCTCGCTCCGATGCAGTGCGAGCGAAGTACCATCGCCCCGTCGGCCACCCGGCAGTCCGACAGGGTGGTGTCCGGCCCGATCACGCAGTTGCCACCGACCTCGGTCCCGGACTCCAGAGAGGTCCCCGGCCAGAGCACCGTGTCCTGACCGATGGTGACGTCGGCGTGGATCCAGGTGGTGGCCGGATCGATGACGGTGACGCCGTCCAGCTGCGCCCTTCGCACCAACCGGGCGTTCAGGGCCCTGCTCATCTCGGACAGTTGCACCCGGTCGTTGACCCCTTCGGTCTCGACCGGGTCCGGCGCCAGGACGGTGCCGACCCGATGCCCGTCGGCCCTGGCCATCGCGACGACATCGGTCAGGTAGCGCTCACCCTGGGCGTTGGCCGAGGTGAGCCGCCGGAGCGCATCGGCCAGCACGACGCCGTCGAAGGCGTAGACGCCCGAGTTGATCTCCCTGATCGCACGTTGATCCCCGGTGGCGTCCTTCTGCTCCACGATCGCGGAGATGGTCCCGGCGGCATCGCGCACGATGCGTCCATAGCCCGTCGGATTCTCGACGATGGCGGTCAGCACGGTGACTGCGTTGCCGGTCCGTTGGTGGTTCTCGGCCAACAGGCCCAGGGTCCGGCCGGTCAGCAGCGGGACGTCGCCGTAGGTGACCAGCACGGTTCCGGCGATCTCGCCGGTGTCCTCCAGCCCGCAGGCCACTGCGTGCCCGGTGCCGAGCTGCTGGTCCTGGATGACCTGGTGGACGTCAGGATGCTCTTTGGTGAGGTAAGGACCGACCTCTGCGCGTCCGTGGCCGATGACCGCGACCAGCCGCTCGGGCCGCAGCGCGGCCGCCGAGGTCAGGGCGTGCCACAGCAGCGGCCGACCGGCGATCGGATGGAGAACCTTCGGAATCGAGGAACGCATGCGGGTTCCGGCGCCGGCCGCCAGGACGATCACCGCGGACACGGCGGGACCCGGAACCGCTCCGTGCTCTCCGGATGTCATGGAAGATCCCGTCGTCGAAGGAGCACTCAGAAGCCCAGGGGCGATGTTAGCCGCCGATGCCATGCTCGCTGCTCCACTTCGGCACTGCGACCGCTCCGCCGCCAGGATTCGAACCTGAACCATCTGAACCAAAATCAGAGGTGCTGCCGTTACACCACGGCGGATTGACTTCCTCCGGCATCATTCCATGCTGCCCGGGGCGCCGGGCCGTGCATTCACTCCGGCTGCACGTTCCAGCCGGTAACGTCTCTACCACACCCCCGAGAAGATTGATCCCCAGTGACCCCTTCACAGTCAGCCGCACCCGTCGACAGTTCGCCTGTCGCGAGCACGGCGCAGCCCCGGTCGGCCCCCGGCCCCACCCCGATCCTGGACGGTGAGCGTGGCATCGCCGCGCAGGTGGCCGTCTACGGCTTCTCCCTGATCCCGCTGCTGGCCATGGTCCTGGCTGTGCCCTTCGCCTGGGGCTGGGGGCTCGACTGGACCGACGTGATCATCGCGGCGGTGTTCTACGTCATCTCCGGCATGGGGATCACCGTCGGGTTCCATCGCCTGTTCACCCACAGCTCGTTCAAGGCGAATCGTGCCCTGAAGATCGGTCTGGCCGCAGCGGGCCAGATGGCTGCGCAGGGCCCGGTGATCATCTGGGTCGCCGACCACCGGCGTCACCACGCGTTCTCCGACCGCGAGGGCGATCCGCACTCGCCCTGGTTGTACGGCACCTCGTTCGCCGCCCTGGCCAAGGGCTTCTGGCATGCGCACATGGGCTGGATCTTCGACCGGGACGCCACCAATCAGCAGCGGTTCGCCCCTGACCTGTTGGCGGACAAGGACATCGCCCGGCAGAGCAAGTACTTCTGGGTATGGACGCTGTTGTCGATCTTCGCGCCGGCCGTCGCGGGTGGACTGGTCACCATGTCCTGGCACGGAGCCCTGACAGCGTTCTTCTGGGCCGGGCTCGTCCGGATCGCGTTGCTGCATCACGTCACCTGGTCGGTCAACTCCATCTGCCACATGATCGGCGAGCGGCCATTCGCCGCGCGCGACAAGTCGGCCAACTTCTGGCCGTTGGCCCTGCTCTCGTTCGGCGAGTCGTGGCACAACCTGCACCACGCCGACCCGACCTGCGCCCGGCACGGTGTGCTGCGCGGCCAGATCGACATCTCCGCCAGAACGATCTGGATCTTCGAGAAGTTCGGGTGGGCGACCAAGGTCCGCTGGCCGAGCCCGCAGCGGTTGGCCCGCATCCAGGCCACTGCCGGTGAGATGGGTCACTGATCCACCGGTTCCGCCCCAGCCCGCCGCCAGTGCACGGACCCGTTGTCGGTGACGGTGCGTAAACTTGGGACTAGGCACCCCCGCGCACTCAGCTCGGGGGTTTTCTGGCGTGTCGGCACCCCGGCAGGTCGGCATCTCCCGGGGTTCTCACGGCCTCGGGAGCCGGTGGACGCAGGAGTAGCCCGTGGCGCAGCAGGTAGCAAAGAGACCCTCGACGGCGACCACTGTCGGGCGGCCGGACGAGGTCGGGTCGGGCAGCGTCGGGTCGACCACTTCGACGCCGGCCAACCCGGTCCTGGCCGGCCTGCTGGCCGCGGTGATGCGGACCGATGTCGTTCGTGATCTGGTCGCGACGGCGGGCGCCCCCACCCACCGGCTGATCGCACCGGCCGGGGCCCGCCCGTTCCTCGCGTCGGCGTTGGCCGAGACCACCGAGCTGGGCGGCGCCGGCGTTCCGGTGTTGCTGGTGACGGCGACCGGTCGTGAGGCCGAGGTGGCCACGGCGGCGATCGGGGATCTCCTCGGCGACGACCGGGTCTCGATCTTCCCCTCGTGGGAGACGTTGCCGCACGAACGGCTCTCGCCGCGTGCGGACACCGTGGGGAAGCGCCTGTTGACGCTGCGCCGGTTGGCGCACCCCGAGGAGCACCCGGCCGGTGCGCCGGCCGTGGTGGTGGCCACCATCCGGTCGCTCATCCAGCCGATGGCACCGGATCTCGGCGAGCTCGCCCCGGTGGTGCTGAACGTCGGTGACTGGGCCGATCTGGGCGAACTCGTCGACCGCCTCGTCACCCTGGCCTACACCAGGGTCGACATGGTCGAGAAGCGCGGTGAGATCGCGGTGCGCGGCGGCATCCTGGACATCTTCCCGCCCACCGACAGCCACCCGGTCCGGGTGGAGTTCTTCGGCGACGAGGTCACTGACATCCGGCGCTTCGCGGTCACCGACCAGCGCGCGATGGACGCGGACGTCGGACTGGACGGTCCGCCGACCATGACGGCGCAGGCCTGCCGGGAGATCCTGCTGACAGAGGAGGTCAGGGCCAGGGCCGGGCAGCTGTCGGCCGCCGGCACCGGTGATCCCACGTTGGCCGAGATGCTCGGCAGACTTGCCGCCGGTATCGCGGTCGAGGGGATGGAGGCGCTGATCCCGGTGTTGGTGCCCGGCCGCCTGACGCTGTTGCCCGAACTGCTGGGCGAGGGAACGCACGTCATCCTGGCGGACCCGGAACGCATCCGGACCAGGGCCGAGGATCTGGTGCGCACCGGCGCCGACTTCCTGGCCGCCTCCTGGATGGCGGCCGCGACCGGTGGCAAGGCCCCGATCGACCTGGCCGAGTCCGCGTATCGATCGCTCGGCGAGGTCCAGGACGTCATCCGAGACCTGGAGCTTCCGCTGTGGAGGATCGCCCCGTTCGGCGTCGACGATCCGGGCGCTGCCGGCCAGGTACCGGACACCGACCCGGACAGCCGCGCGGCCATCGTGGCAGCGCCTTCCTACCGCGGCGAGATCGCGGTGGCCATCGACGATGCGGCCGAGCGCGCGGCCGGTGGGGGCGTCACGGTGGTGGTGGTACCCGGGGCCGGGACCGCCGCGCGCGCCGCCGAGAGGTTCGCCGAGGCCGACCTCGCCGTGTCCGTCACCGGTGACACCATGGAACATCTCCCGCAGCCCGGGATGGTGACCGTGGCCAGGGGGCGTCTCGAGGACGGATTCATCGTGACGGGCTCCGGCCTTGCGATCATCACCGAGTCGGATCTGACCGGGACCAGGGGGACGGCGGCCGCTGCGAGTGCGAACAAGATGCCTTCCCGCCGGCGCAACATGGTCGATCCGCTGGCTCTCAAGCCGGGCGACTACGTGGTGCATGCCCAGCACGGCATCGGCAAGTACATCGACCTGGTGAGCCGGACCTCCGGCGGTGCCGTCCGGGAGTACCTGGTCGTCGAGTACGCGCCGAGCAAGCGCGGTCACCCCGGCGACCGCTTGTTCGTGCCGACCGACGCCCTCGACCTGCTCTCCCGGTACATCGGTGGTGAGGTCCCGACGGTCAACAAGCTCGGCGGCGCTGACTGGGCGAAGACCAAGGGCCGCGCCCGCAAGGCGGTCCGGGACATCGCGGCGAAACTGGTGCAGCTGTACGCCGCCCGGGCCTCGGCCCCTGGCCATGCCTTCGCACCCGACTCACCCTGGCAGCGCGAGCTGGAGGACGCGTTCCCGTTCACCGAGACCCCGGATCAGATGGCCGCCATCGACGAGGTCAAGGCCGACATGGAGAAGCCGGTCCCGATGGATCGGGTGATCTCCGGCGACGTCGGCTACGGCAAGACCGAGATCGCCGTCCGGGCAGCGTTCAAGGCGGTTCAGGACGGTAAGCAGGTGGCCATCCTGGTACCCACGACGCTGCTTGCCCAACAACATCTCTCGACCTTCAGCGAGCGGATGTCGGCGTTCCCGGTCAGCGTGCGCGGGCTGTCCAGGTTCACCGACGACGCCACCTCGAAACAGACCATCAAGGGCCTGGCCGATGGGAGCGTCGACATCGTCATCGGCACCCACCGGCTGCTCCAGCCGACCGTGCGCTACAAGGACCTCGGGCTGGTGATCGTCGACGAGGAGCAGCGGTTCGGCGTCGAGCACAAGGAGCACATCACCGCGCTGCGGGCCCACGTCGACATGCTGACGATGTCGGCGACCCCCATTCCCCGCACCCTGGAGATGAGCCTGGCCGGCATCCGGGAGATGTCGACGATCCTGACTCCGCCGGAGGAACGGCACCCGATCCTCACGTATGTCGGCGGATACGACGACAAGCTCGTGGCGGCGGCCATCCGCCGCGAACTGCTCCGCGACGGGCAGGTGTTCTTCGTGCACAACCGGGTGTCGGACATCGACGCGGTGGCCGGCCGCATCCGGGAGGCGGTACCGGAGGCCCGGATTGCCGTGGCGCACGGGCAGATGAACGAGGACCGGCTGGAAAAGGTGATCGACGGCTTCTGGGACCGGTCGTTCGACGTGCTGATCTGCACCACCATCGTCGAGACCGGCCTGGACATCTCCAACGCCAACACGCTGATCGTCGATCACGCGGAGATCCTCGGCCTGTCGCAGATGCACCAGTTGCGTGGCCGGGTCGGTCGCGGCCGCGAACGCGGCTACGCCTACTTCCTCTACCCGAGCGAGAAGCCGTTGACCGAGACGGCCCACGACCGACTGGCGACCATCGCGCAGAACTCCGACCTCGGCGCTGGGATGGCGGTGGCCATGCGAGACCTCGAGATCCGTGGCGCCGGTTCGATTCTCGGTGCAGAGCAATCAGGTCACATCGCCGGGGTGGGTTTCGATCTCTACATCCGGCTGGTCGGGGAGGCCGTGACCGCGTTCAAGAAGGCAGCCGGGACCGCCGGCATCGGCGAGGTCGAGGAAGAGGAGGAGGAAACCCTGGAGGTCAGGGTGGAACTCCCGGTCGATGCGAGCATCCCGCACGACTACGTACCGTCCGAACGGTTGCGGCTGGACGCCTACCGCAAGATCGCCGGGGCCATGTCCGAGCAGGACATCGCCGGCGTGCGGGCCGAACTGGTGGACCGCTACGGTCCGCTGCCCACCGAGTCGGAGAATCTGCTGGCCGTCGCGGCGTTCCGCCAGATCTGCCGCGCTGTCGGTGTGTCCGAGGTGGCGCTGGGCCCGCAGGGGCTGCGCTTCTCGCCGCTGGTGCTTCCGGAGTCAGCGCAACTGCGTGCGGCGCGGATCTACCCGGGCTCGAAATACCGTCAGCTCACCAACACGCTGACCCTGCGGCCGCCGACCGAATCGGACCGTTTGGCCGCGGACACGCTGCGCGACCTCGCCCTGCTGGCGTTCTGCGAGCAGGTGCTGCGCAACCTGGCGGCGACCCCCAGGTCGGCGTGAGCCGGAAAAAACGCCAAGGGCGATATTCACGATCGAGGACCGAAACGGTGCGCCCCTTCGAGCCGGATTCGTTCGGTCAGTGACGGCCGGACCGGCTACGGCTCATCCTCGCGCCCACTATCGTCAGGCCGATGCCGATCAGCAGCACGATCGCTCCGATGAGCACCACGCCGCCCACGTTGAATCCGGTGCCGGTGTAGGACAGGGATTGACCCGTCAGGTCATTCGAGGTTCCCAGCACCTGGATGACGGGCTGGAGAGACAGCGGTGAGGTGACTGCAGGGGGCACGTAGTTGTCCGCAGAGGCGACCCCTACCGAGAGGAAGAATGCACCGACGACCAAAGAAACCAATGCCACAACCTTCTGGAACATGCTGATCTCCTGACCGGTTCATCGTGTGCTGTGATTGTAGGACTCAGCTCACGAGGATGGTCACTCCCGGTGGGTAATGATCGCGCTTCTACGATGAAAAGTACCTGATCGGGTGAACAACAGAACAGCAACGCCAGCTGAGTCACCTCAATGATCGACGTCGACCCGCTGATTGGTGGTAGTCAGCAGGGATCGATCGGCTCGGCCGTCGTCTTCCAGGACGTCACGCCGGGAGTCAGGTTAAGTGCCGGCAGGAGTGCAGGAGACCCGGATGCCGGCGCAGCGATACTCAGGGTGGCCACCACCGTGGCCGATGCTCCAGGCTTCAGGTCGATGGTCACCATTCCCACACGACGTCCACCTTCGGTCGCCCAGATCACCGGACGGTGCTGCCCGTCCACGGAGATCGCCGTCAGGCTGCCGGTCAACGGTCCGAAGATGAGTAGATTTGTCCGCAGGACGTAGGGTCCGGCGGTTGCGTAGCCGATCACGTACGCGGGTAGACCGGTGGCAGGTGCCGAGTAGGTCAGGTGGGCAGTCAGTGTCAAGGCCCGGCGTGCGTCAGCCGTACAGGCGCCGGAGGTCAGCGCAGCAGACCCGCCGGCGTAGTAGCCGAGCTTTCCGCCGGTGCCGTCGTTGCGGAACAGGCCGATCGTCGGGGTGTGGCCGTCGACCGACGGCAGGCGTCCGGCGACTCCAGTCGCCTCGATGTCGGTCTGCTCGGTCCGATTCGCGCTCCAAAGAAGCAGGCGATGCTGGTCAGAGGCCTTGACGAGGCCGCGCAACACCGTCTTGGCGCTGGTTCTGATGTTTGTGACGGCCAGGAAAGCGCGCTCCGCTGCGCTGTCGAGGAACGCCTCTCTGCGTGGACCGTCACTGGCCCGGGGGTAGAGCGCGTATGCCGTCGACAGGAGGGTCCTGGTGATGTTCGCCGACGTCAACTCGAGTCCGTGCCCGATCGGAATGGGCTCGGCACCCACGAGCAGGTACGAGAGTGCGACCGGATCGAGCGCCAGTACCCCGTCGATCCGGAGATGGTTCCGAATTTGGTACATCTGGGCCAACAGCGCTGCGGCAGTAGGGAAATCAGGTGTCAGATTGGCATCGGTCGCGTAGGTGGCCGGCAGATTGCCGTAGAGGGCGGAGGGCAATGAGGCAGGCATCGTCAGTGGGGGGGCGAACGTGCCGAGATCGCGCGAGCCGGATCCTTGGGGACCGATAGACAGTTTGCCATCGTCCACCTTCAACAATGCGTAGGACCCGAACAGGCCACCGGTCGCCCGAGGTTCGGCCAGGTTCTGGAAGACCACCAGGTAGGTACGCGCGCCGTTGTGGCCGAGCATGGTCGGCGCCAGTCGGCTGATTCGCACCGCCGCTGCCGTGGTCCGACCAAGACCGGCCAACTTTGTCTGCAGGTCGTCCACGCCCCGTGACACCGGACCAACCAGCGGCCCGCGATCGATCGCAGCCATCCTCTGCTGGGACGATGCAACGGCAGCGTCGGCCGCAGCCAACGCGGGGGCAGCTGCCACCATCGGCGCAAGGTCGATGACTCCACTGCGGGGTGCGAGCGCAGCGGGCTGGACAGCAGTTGCCACGTTGATCAAAGTCGGTGCGGTCGTGGTGGCTAGATCATCGACCGTCGAGGCGATCATGGCCACCGCCCGCAGGTTGGGACCAATGAACGGAAGGTGCCCGGCAAGCCGGTAGAGCGGGTCTCGGGTGTCACCGACCGCGCCGTCGGCCTCACTCCGCATTCTGCTGACCGCGGCGCCTGCCTGGGTCAGATCGATTTCGTCCAGCGTCTTGACCTGCTGTTGCAGCAGGGTGACCTGCTGGGCAGCCCGGTCGAGGTGCCGGTAGGCCTGGTAGGTCCGCAGACCGACCCATCCCGCGCCAAGGAGCACGAGAACACCGAAAGCCAACAGCCCCCGGCCGATCCAGCGCCTTGCGGAAGTTGCTTCGGACGGAGCCGCGAGGGGCGCCGCAGCCGTCGCCTTTGTCTCTTCGGACGACGGCGCATGGTCCGAATTCCCGGAACCAGGACCCGGTGGTGCGGCGGGCTCGGAAGCAGACGACTCCTCGCTCACGGACGACCGAGGGCGCGGTAGGTCCAGCCGGCATTACGCCAGCGCACCGGATCAAGGGCGTTGCGGCCGTCGAGCATGCGCTTCCCGGCGACGACGGTGGCCAGATCACCCGGGTCGAGCGAGCGGTACTGGTCCCACTCGGTCAGCACGAGCACCAGGTCGGCGTCCGTGGCGGCCTCGAGCGCGGTGTCGGCGTAGTTCAACCCCGGCCAGACCCGGCGGGCATTGGTCAGCGCCTCCGGGTCGGTGACCGTCACGGTGGCGCCCTGCACCTGGAGTTGGGCCGCCACGTCCAGGGCCGGCGAGTCGCGGATGTCGTCGCTGTTCGGCTTGAACGCAGCGCCGAGCACAGCGATCCGGCGGCCGACGATGGAACCTCCGCAGACCTCGCGGGCCAGGTCCACCATTCGCACCCGCCGGCGGATGTTGATCGAGTCGATCTCGCGCAGGAAGGCCAGGGCCTGGTCGGCTCCGAGTTCGCCGGCCCGTGCCATGAACGCCCTGATGTCCTTCGGCAGGCAACCGCCGCCGAAGCCCAGACCCGCGTTGAGGAATCGGCGGCCGATGCGTGCGTCGTGCCCGATCGCGTCGGCCAGCTGCACGACGTCGGCCCCGGTGGCCTCGCACACCTCCGCCATTGCGTTGATGAAGGAGATCTTGGTGGCCAGGAATGAGTTGGCGGCCACCTTGACGAGCTCGGCCGTCGCGTAGTCGGTGGTGACCAACGGGGTGTCCTGGGACAGCGGGATGGCGTAGACCTCGTCCAGCATGGCCTTGGCCGTCGCCGCCGCCGCGGGCGTCGGCGGGAGGCCGTAGACGAGCCGGTCCGGCGTCAGGGTGTCCTCGACGGCAAATCCCTCGCGCAAGAACTCCGGGTTCCAGGCCAGCATGGCGGTCGGTTCATGTTCGGCGACGATGGCCGCCAGCCGGGCGGCCGTTCCGACCGGGACCGTCGACTTGCCGACCACCAGGTCACCCGGCGACAGTTTCGGAGCCAGAGCGCCGACCGCGGCGTTGACGTAGGTCATGTCGGCGGCGTTCTCACCGGCCCGCTGGGGGGTCCCGACGCAGACGAAGTGAACGGTGTTGCCACTGGCCGAGGCCATGTCCGTGGTGAAGGTGAGTCGGCCGGTGGCCAGCGCCTCCTGCAGGACCTGTTCGAAGCCCGGCTCGAAGAAGGGCGCCTTGCCGGCCTGCAGCGACTCGATCTTGGGCCCGTCGACGTCGATGCCGACGACCTGATGCCCGACGCTGGCCATGCAGGCAGCGTGCACGGCCCCCAGATAGCCGCATCCGACGACGGTCATTCTTGTCACGTGTAGTCCCCAGTCACCCAGTGTTGCGCATGCCAGCGGCCACGCCATTGATCGTCAGCAACATAGCGCGTTGCAGTTCCGGTTCCGGTGCGGAACCGTCCGCCAGATTCCTGATCCGGTGCAGTAGATCGACCTGCAGGTAGGAGATCGGGGCCAGATAGGCCTCCCGGACGGTGAGGGTGCGGGACAGGTCCGGCTGCGAGGCCAGCAGGTCCGAGGATCGGGTGAGCCGCAGTACCTCGGCGACGGTCAGGGCGTGCTCGGTCTTGATGAGTTCGAAGAGATGTCGCAGGTTGTCCGGTACCAGCGCCGCGACGTAGAGTGCAGCGATATCGAGATCTGTTTTGGCCAAGGTCATCTCGACATTGGAGATGAACGTACGGAAGAAGTGCCAGTGGCCGTAGATCTCGTCCAGGAGTTCGCCGTGGCCGGCGCGGCGGGCAGCCGCGAGGCCGGATCCGACGCCGAACCAGCCGGGGACGATCTGCCGCGACTGGGTCCAGCCGAACACCCAGGGGATCGCGCGCAGACCGGAGAGTCCGGCGCCGGAGTCCGGGCGCCGGGACGGACGGGAGCCGATGTTGAGCGAACCCAGCTGCTCGACCGGGGTCGACGCGAGGAAGTAGGCGGGCAGGTCGGGGTCGTCGATCAGGGTGCGGTAGGTGGTGAAGGCAGCTCCGTTGACGGTCTCCATCACCTCGTCCCAGGCGGCCAGTTGCGCGTCGGACAGCCTCGGAGTGCGGTGCAGGGCCGATGCCTGCAGCGCCGCTGCGACCGTGAGTTCGAGGTTCTCCCTCGCCAGTTCGGGCAGGGCGTACTTGTCGCTGATCACCTCGCCCTGCTCGGTGAATTTGATCGCGCCGGTCAGCACGCCGTGCGGCTGGGCCAGGATCGAGTCGTAGGTGGGGCCGCCGCCGCGGCCGACGGTGCCGCCGCGTCCGTGGAACAGGACGAGCGAGACGCCCTGCCGCGCAGCCACATCCCGCAGGACCCGCTGGGTCTTGTGGATCTCCCACTGGCTGGTGGTGATGCCGGCGTCCTTGTTGGAGTCGGAGTATCCGAGCATCACTTCCTGGACGTCACCGCGCAGCCGGACGATCTCGCGGTAGGTCGGATCGGACAGCAGTTCGTCGATCACCTCACCGGACTTGCGCAGTTCGTCGACCGTCTCGAGCAGGGGTGCGAAGCCGATCCGCGCGAACGGCTCGCGGCCGGGGGCGGCATGCAGATCCAACAACCCCGCCTCGCGGGCCAGGATGGCGGGAGCGAGCACGTCGTCGGCGCCCATCGTCATCGACACGATGTAGGTCTGGATGACCTCCGGACCGTAGGTGTCCAGGGCATCGGCGATCTCGGCGAACACCGAGAAGGTCTTCGTCCCGTCGGCATCGAGTGCCGCCGGGCGATAGGTCAGCGGCCGGTAGGAGGTCAGCTCGGCGGACAACAGCTTCATCCGGTCCGCCCGGCTCAGCTCCGCGTACGGCGATGGCTGCTCGGCGAGTCGATCGAAGAGCTGGGCCAGGACATGGTGGTGGGCTTCGGCATGCTCCCTTATATCCATCGTCGCGGCGTGCAGACCGGTTGCGGCGATGCTCCGGCGGACCGTGGCCAGCACGCCGGCCACGGCGAGCTCGCCGCCGTTGGCCTGCAGCGATTGCGCGATCACCGCCAGGTCGGCCAGCAGTTCGCTGCGCTGCGCATAGTCCCGCCCGGCTTCGTGCGGGCTGCGCGCGGCCACCCGGGCCCTGGTGTTGAGGAGTTTGGCCTTGATGCAGGTGAGCTTCAGTCGGTAGGGCTCGGCGCTGTTGATCTCCTTGACCCGCGGGTCGAGGCCGGGCAGCCGCCGCAGATCGTGCTCGATGGACTCGGCCAAGGCGGCGGAGATGGCGACGATCGCGGTCGAGCCCGACAGGTAGGCGATCAGCCGATCGATGTTCGCAATGGCCAACTCGATGGCCAGCTGGTGATCGAGGGCCAGCACCTGATGGGTGATGGCGGCCGTGACGTTCGGGTTGCCGTCGCGGTCGCCGCCGATCCAGGTGCCCAAGGTGAGCGGGACGGCCTCCGGGCTGAGCGTGACACCGTGGTCGGCCAACTCGGCGGCCAGGTCGTCCGTCAGCTCCGGAAGGCTCTCGCCACCGATCTGACGGAGGTAGTAGAGCAGATTCCGGGCCTCGTCGATCGGCGTCGGGCGAATCTGCCGCAGTTCGTCGGTCTGCCAGATCAGGTCGATGAGCTCGGCCAGTTGGCGGTCCTGCCTGATCCGCGCGGCTGACCCCGCCGCGGTGTCGGTGGACAGCAGATCGCTGATCCGCCGCAGCTTGGTCAGCACGCTGCGCCGGCTCGCCTCGGTGGGGTGTGCGGTGAACACCGGCCGTACGTCCAGTTCCGCGATCGAGCGCGCGAGTTCTTCGGGGCCCAGCGCTTCGGACACCTCCGCCACTGTCCGGGCCAGCCAGCCCTCGGACACCGGGCGTAGGCGCAATGTGCGGATGCGGTCGACCTGCTCGGCCGCGTTGGCGAGGTGGAAGTAGGCGGCGAACGCCCGGACGAGTGCGGTGGCCTGCCCGATGGGCAGGCCGGCCAGAATGGCGCACACCTGATCGGTGGCGGCCAGGCGCGCGTCGGCGGTATCGGACTCCTGGGCCTGCTTGGTCAAGGCGCGGACCTGTTCCACCAGGTCCAGCAACTCCTGGCCTTCCTGCCGGAGCAGGGTCTGGCCCAGCAGATCTCCGACCCGCCGCACGTCGGCGCGGAGGCCCTGGTCGTCTGTTCTGCTGGTGAATGCGGGGGCCACGGTCGTCATGTGTCGATACTGGCCGATGGTGATGACGGGCAGATGACAAGCGACGGGACGGGCGATCTGATCGGCCTGCAGGCATTCGGGAGGCTGACAGTGCTGATCGATCATTGCTGTGCGTAGTCATCACGAAAAGGTCACGGCTTGATCAAGGAATGTTTGACTCGTCAAGTAAGTGGTGGACGGCGATCACTTGGTCGGAGTACGTCCGTCAACGGAGCGAAGATTTATTGTCACTTTGTGTAGTTCTCGGTGCTCGTTTGCATCCCTCCGACTGAACGAACTGGTGAATTTCCACTCCTAGTTTCCTTCACGGACACGATCTGTTACCTTTGACTTACTCCAAATGGAGGCTGCGTGGCACAGGTGGGCTGTCGGGGATCACCTGGGTACGAGTGCAGCAAGACCGCGTACCGCCTCGAAGGGGGCTCACCCGATGTTTCGTCGTCCAGGAATCACTGGGCTCTTGTGCAACCTGGTCACGGTTGTCAGCGCGGCCGTCTCCCTTGTTCTGGTGTCGGCCGGCACAGCTGCTGCAGCTTCCACGGATCCAACCGATTCTGCCGCTTCGTCGTCGGCCGGCGTGGGTGCGCCTTCCATTCTCGGGATGCCCCTCGGAACGCTGAGCTGGGCGCTTCTGGGTCTGGTCATCCTGGTCAGTGGTCTGGTAGCAGCTTCTCGTTCCGGTCAGCGTGCGGTCGCCACCGCGTCAGGTGCCTCCGCGTCACCACCAAGCACCTCCGACGCTGGGCCCCGCGAAGTCAAGCAAGGGCCGGCCGAGCCGCTCGGCGACCTCAGTCGACCCGTCACGGTGATCTGAGAGTGGATTCAATTTCAGGCGCCGAGCCCGGATTCACGCGGGGGGCCGGCCAACGAGAGTCAGAGTCGCTGAGTATCGCCCTGGTCGGTACCAGGGGGGTTCCGGCGCACTATGGCGGCTTCGAGACCTGCGTGGAAGAAGTCGGGGCCCGACTCGCCGATCGCGGCCACGAGGTGGTGGTGTACTGCCGCAAGCACGGCGGAGACACGGACAGCCTGGCGAACTACCGCGGGATGTCTCTCGTCCAACTGCCTGCCATGCGTCGTCGGTCCCTTGAAACACTGAGCCACACGGCGCTTTCGGTGGCTCATCTCGCACGTCACCGCACGGATGTTGCGGTCGTCTTCAACTGTGCGAACGCTCCGTTCCTTCCTGTTCTGCGCGCCCGGGGCATTCCTTTCGCAACGCACGTCGATGGGCTGGAGTGGCAGCGGGCGAAGTGGGGCACGGCCGGGCAGCGCTACTACCGAGCGGCGGAGAAGCTGAGCGTCCGCTGGTCCGGTGCGCTGATCGCCGATGCCGTCGGGATCGCCGAGTACTACCGCAATACCTATGCTGCGGCAGCAGACCTGATTGCCTACGGTGCTCCGGTTGTGGGGTCCAAATCCGATCGACTGTCAGAATTGGACCTCATCGTAGACGGATATCACCTCGTGGTGGCCCGGTTCGAGCCGGAGAACCATGTCGAAGAGATCGTGAAGGGTTTTGTGCACAGCAATGCGGCACTACCGCTGATCGTGGTCGGATCGGCACCGTATGCGGACGACTACACGAGACGAATCCACAATGCCGCGGACGGACGTGTGCGCTTCCTGGGCGGTGTCTGGGACCAGGAACTTCTCGACCAGTTGTATTCCGGCGCACGGACCTATCTTCATGGCCATTCGGTGGGCGGCACCAATCCGTCGCTCCTGCGGGCGATTGGGGCTGGGACCGCCACCCAGGCGTTCGATGTCGGCTTCAACCGGGAGGTCCTCGGATCCTCGGGCCGGTATTTCAGCGGCCCCCACGACCTTGCGCTGTTGATCGACAAATCCGAATCCGACGTTGAGACCGTCATCGAGCGCGGTCACGCCGCAAGCCGCGAGGCCGCTCGCTACGACTGGGACGACGTGACCGACAAGTACGAGGATCTCTGCCGGCGCCTCGCGGCGTCCGGCCGTTCGGCTGTGTCCAGCGTTCGGCAGGATGCGCTCGTGGCCCGCGGAGCGGAGTCCGATGTCCAGCGTTGACAGCGTCACCACCGTGGTCGAAGGCGGTGCCCGGACCGATCGTCTCGGTGACCGCCACGTCGTCGCGGCACTGGTAGGCGCCCGGAAGACCATCCCGGGTGCGGCAGCGAACGCCCGGTTCTTGGCCTGGTTCGGCGACGTGCAGGCATTGGGTGTGAGAGCCGGATGACCACCTCGAAAGAACGTGGCGGACTGCCGGCCGCCCTGTGGTGCCTGGCCCTGGGTGGGACTCTTCTGGTTGCCGGGTGCACGTCCGACTCGACCCCCTCGTCGGCCGCCGCCTCATCGTCATCCGGGGTCGCCCTGTCGGCAACCGGCGCTACCGTGGGCTCGGGTGCTTCGATAGCCGCCCCAGCTCCGAATTCAGGAGATGCCGCATCGGTCCCCGCCCCTGGGATTGCGTCATCCTCGGACAGCGCCGCGGCCTCGGGACCTCGGTCGACAGGCGCCACTGGCTCATCCACCACCGCCACCAGTACGACGTCCAATCCGTCTGTCGTTCCGCCGCTCCTGACGAGCACCATCGCCCAGCGGACGCTCGGAAACATCAACGAGACCGTCCCATCCGTCTCGCTGACGTCTCTCCCGCCGATTGCACTCGGAAAGACTGCGGTCACCGGCAAGGTCCTCATAACCATCGCCTCCTATCAATCGGTGACGGCGCAGGCGAAGGGACCGGGGGAGGTTTCGGGGCCGGCAGTCAAGATGACGATTTCCATCAAGAACGGTACAACGGCCCCGATCGACGTCTCCAAAGTTGTGGTGAATGTGACAGACCGTAGTGGAGTGCCCAGTTCACAGTTCACCGGACCACCCGCAACCTCGTTCAGCGGGACCCTCGCGGCGGGGAAGTCATCCTCTGCGATCTACGTGTATTCACTGACGTCGGATCATGAGAACCCCGTCAACGTCAGCGTCAGCTATTCGCCCTCTGCTCCAATCGTCCAGTTTGTCGGTGCTGTCAAATGACTCAGGAGAGTTCGATGCGCAAGTTATCCGGATTGGCGCGGAGGTTGTCGGCAATGGGGACGACTGTCGCACTGGTTGCCGCCGGTCTGCTGGTGACCGTGGTCGCCGCCGTGCCAGCAGCAGCGGCCCCCACTGCGGCGGCAGCGATCTCTTCGGGCCTGAGTCCGACCGCTCCGCGCACCAGCAATCTGGCAACGGCGGACGCCCTTCCCACCGTTCAGATCGACGGAGTTGCCTGGTCGCAGGCGATCGTCGGCAGTTCCGTCTGGGTAGTCGGCGGATTCGCGAACGCCCGCCCGGCGGGCTCAGCAGCAGGCTCGAACAATGTGGCGCGCAACAACATCCTCGTCTACACGCTTTCGACCGGCAATCTGGTCACCTCGATCGTTCCCTATCTGAACGCACCAGGTTACGTCGTCGCCGCCTCGCCCGACGGGACGAGGGTCTACGTCGGCGGTGATTTCACTTCCGCCAACGGCCAGACCCACCAGCGGATAGCCGCATACAACGCGTCCACGGGTGCGATCATCGGCACGTTCACCGCCTCGGTGGACGCCAGGGTGAAGTCCATCGTCGCCACCAACACTACGGTGTACGTCGGGGGATCGTTTCAGAACGCAAATGGAACACCGCGCGCCTACGTGGCTGCTTTCACAGCCGCGACCGGCGCCCTCACCTCGTGGAACCCGGGTGCGGACTCCCACGTGGCCGCGATGGTCATGGCGCCGGACCAGTCCAAGCTGATCATCGGCGGTCAGTTCCAGAACGTCGGCGGGTTGCCCAACTACGGCATGGCTGCAGTGGACCCGGTGAATGGAGGGGTTCTCCCATGGAACGCCACCCAGAAGGTGCGCGATGCCGGCGCGAACGCGTCCATTCTCGGTCTGACGACCGATGGCACCTACATCTACGGCAATGGGTATGTCTTCGGGTCCGGCGGCAATCTTGAGGGCACGTTCCAAGCTGACATGGACGGCAACGTGCAGTGGATCGAAGACTGCCACGGAGACACGTACGGCAACTTCGTCACCAACAACACTGTCTACACCGTCAGCCACGCTCACTACTGCGGCAATATCGGCGGCTTTCCCCAGACAAATCCTTGGACACCGCATCGTTCGTTGGCTTTCACAACAAACGCGACGGGCACCATCGGACACGATCCCTACGGCTACTTCGACTGGTTCGGCAACGTCAGCCCGTCCATCGTCGACTGGTTTCCGAACCTGGTGCAGGGTACCTATACAGGTCAAGGACAGGCCGCTTGGACGATCACGGGCAACAGTCAATACATCATTGAAGGTGGGGAGTTTCCGTCGGTGAACGGAGTAGCCCAACAGGGTCTCGTGAGGTTCGCTGTGGGTACACCCAACAAAGTTGGACCGGAAGCGTCTCAACCGACCCTGGTGACCTCGGTGGTTTCTCTCAGCGCGGGGACGGCGCGCGTCGCTTGGCAGACCACCAACGACCGTGATGACCTCGCGCTCACCTACAAGGTGGTCCGGGACGGAAAGACTGCGACCCCGATCTACACCACCACGGCGAACTCGACATTCTGGAACCAGCCCAGCATCGGTTTCACCGATACGGGCCTGGCTCCGGGCTCAACGCACAGCTACCGGGTCTACGCCTATGACCCTGCGGGTAATTCGGCTGTCGGAAGCACGAAGACCGTCACCATTGCAACGGCTGGTGCGAACAGTGCCTTTGCCAACGACGTCATCTCGGCCGGGGCCAGCCACTTCTGGAGATTGGGTGAGAGTTCCGGAACTGTGGGATACGACTGGGCCGCCTACGACGACCTCACCCTCAACAGCGCCGTCACCAGGGTGGGCGGTGGATCGCAACCGGAGGACACCAGTGCTGCAGCTTTCGACGGTTCGTCCGGGTTCGCTGTGAACGGCTCTGCCGTTCAGGCGCCCGACACCTTTACCGAAGCTGCATGGTTCCAGACGACCTCGACCTCCGGCGGAAAGATCCTCGGATACGGGAACGCTACGACGGGCAACAGTTCCAGCTACGACCGCCACATCTACATGGACGCAGCAGGACATCTCTACTTCGGTGTCTACACCGGCGCGTTGGTTACCATCAGCACGACCGGGACGTTCAACGACGGACAGTGGCATCAGGTGGTCGGGTCCATGTCGAGCGCCGGGATGGCCTTCTACGTCGACGGCAAGCGTGTCGGTACGACGTCCACGACGGTCGGTCAGTCCTACGTGGGTTACTGGCGGGTCGGGGGGGACAGTTCGTGGAATGACAACCCCTACCTGGCGGGCACCATCGATGAGGTCGCCATCTACCCGAGCGCTCTTAGCCTGGCCCAGGTTCGCCAGCAGTTCGTCGACTCGGGGCGGTCCCTGCCAGGGGCCACCGCTCCCGCCGATCCCTATGGCGCGGCGGTCTACAACTCATCGCCCGATGTCTTTTACCGGATGGACGAGACCTCTGGGACGTCCGCGACCGACCTTTCCGGCAACAGCAATGCCGGTGTGTACAGCGGTGGCGAGACCTTCGGTACTGCAAGTAATGTCGGCGCACCGACGGGGACGGCAGTCACTTTCAACGGTATCGACGGCACGTTGAGCTCGACGAACCAGGTGAATGCTCCTTCGGTCTACAGCGAAGAGGCGTGGTTCAACACGTCCACCACGCACGGCGGAAAAATCATCGGCTTCGGCGATCAGCAAAAGGGCAACAGCGGCAACTATGACCGCCACATCTACATGCTCAACAATGGGCAACTGGTCTTCGGTACCTACACCGGGACACTGAACCTCGCCCAGACCGCCGGCAGTTACAACGACAGCAAGTGGCACCACGTCGTCGCGACCCAGGGTGCGGACGGCATGAAGTTGTACGTTGACAGCGTTCTTGTTGCCACCAATGTCCAGACCCAGGCACAGGGATACGCTGGCTACTGGAGAGTCGGCGGCGACAGCGACTGGGGCGGCGACAGCCCTTACTTCGCCGGTGCGATCGACGAAGCGGCTGCCTACTCGGTGGAGTTGACCTCCGCTCAGGTTTCGGCCCACTACAACGCTTCGGCCGCGGCCAACAAAGCTCCCACTGCGTCGTTCACGTCGACTGCGACGAATTTGAGTGTTGCGTTCAACGGATCGGCTTCGGCTGATCCGGACGGCACGATCGCCTCGTACAGCTGGGATTTCGGTGATTCGACCAGCAGTACGGCGGTGAGCCCGACGCATCTGTACACGGCGGCTGGTACCTACACCGTGGTGTTGACGGTGACCGACAACCAGGGTGCCACGGGTACCAAGAGCGTAACGATCACCGTCACGACACCGCCGAATGTTGCTCCGACTGCGTCGTTCACGTCGACTGCGACGAATTTGAGTGTTGCGTTCAACGGGTCGGCTTCGGCTGATCCGGACGGCACGATCGCCTCGTACAGCTGGGATTTCGGTGATTCGACCAGCAGTACGGCGGTGAGCCCGACGCATCTGTACACGGCGGCTGGTACCTACACCGTGGTGTTGACGGTGACCGACAACCAGGGTGCCACGGGTACCAAGAGCGTAACGATCACCGTCACGACACCGCCGAATGTTGCTCCGACTGCGTCGTTCACGTCGACTGCGACGAATTTGAGTGTTGCGTTCAACGGGTCGGCTTCGGCTGATCCGGACGGCACGATCGCCTCGTACAGCTGGGATTTCGGTGATTCGACCAGCAGTACGGCGGTGAGCCCGACGCATCTGTACACGGCGGCTGGTACCTACACCGTGGTGTTGACGGTGACCGACAACCAGGGTGCCACGGGTACCAAGAGCGCGACGATCACCGTCACGACGGCAGCAAACCAGAGTCCGATCGCTGCGTTCACTTCCACGTTCAACGGTCTGAGCCCGACTTTCGACGGGACCAGTTCGAATGATCCGGACGGCACCATTGCTTCGTATGCATGGACCTTCGGAGATTCGACCACTGGGACCGGACCGTCGATCACTCATAACTACACGGCGGCTGGTACCTACAGTGTCGGTCTCACGGTGACCGACAATCTTGGGGCTACCAACACCAAGACGGCGAGTGTCGTGGTCAGCCTGCCTGCACCGTTCGTGACGGATGCCTTCGGCCGCACCTCGACGTCCGGCTGGGGAACCGCCAACCTCGGTGGGAACTGGACCTCGGTCGGAACTGCTGCCAACATCACGGTCAACGGATCCGTAGGCAAGATCGTGTCCCCCACGGCGGGTGCGTCTGCAGGGACCTATCTCGGAGCGACCGCCAGGACCAGCACCGATCTGACCGCCACGGTCGCGGCGGACAAGGTCGGTACGGGTGGCGGTACCTACGTGTACGTGGTCGGTCGTCGGGTCTCGACCAACAACGAGTACCGCGCACGTGTGCGGTTCGCCGGCGGCGGCAAGGTGGGTATCGCGCTGACCTCGCTCAAGGGTTCGAGCACGGACGTCACACTTGCCACCGAGGTCTTGTTGACCGGGACGTTCGCTGCGAACCAGGTCTTCAACGTCCGGTTCGACGTTGTCGGGACGGGCACCACCACCCTGAAGCTGAAGGTGTGGGCGGCCGGTACCGCCGAGCCGGCAGCGTGGCAGCTCAGCTCCTCCGATGGGTTCGCCGGTCTGCAGGCCGCCGGCGCGGTCGGGTTCACGACCTACGTGTCCAGCAGCTCGACGAACGCTCCTGTGACGGTCTCCATCGGTTCGCTCAACGCCCGACCGGCAGGCGCGTGAGTTCGGAATCGAAACACCTGGGGTGCGCAGCCGGGACGATCCGTCCTGGTGGCGCACCTGGGTGCCGAACTCTACGGTTCGGGTCGGGTGATGCGGGAACGCGCGGAGGGTTCGTCGAGCAGGGATGGCGCCCCGACGGTGACCCTCCCGATGGGCGGACCACTGGGGTGGGCGGGTTGAAGACCCACGATGCGTCGGTCTCATTGCGCAGGACGGCAGCACTGCTCAAGAGCGCTTTCCGACCGGAGGGTTTCATCCGGCTGGCCGCTGCGGGATATCGTTCGGCGCAAATGGTCGCACCGCGTGACGCCGAGCAGATCGCAGTCGCATTCGAGAAGGTCCTCGCTTGGTGACAGGAGATGTGAAGCAGTGCCGTCGCGGACGCGGAACTGGCCTTGGCCAGGCCTGCGCCGGGTGAATGCGCGACGGCATCTCGGAGGCAGTGGGCGTGCTGATGAAGGGAGACCGTTGAGCAGGCACCGCGCATCGAACATCAACTCGACCGCCTCGGAATCCCCTGGAGCGGGCCGGGCGACACCTGCTGGAGACATCATGGTGGCGGTCCAGAGCGGCCACGCAACCGAACTGGATGAGTCGTTCTCCGGCCGCAAGGCTTCGAATGCGGTGTCCTGGAGTCTGGGAGCAGTGGTCGGCCGACAGGGCCTCCAGATGGTGTGCGCTTTGGTGCTCGCACGAATACTGGGACCCAGCTCTTACGGTGTGATCAGCGCCGCGACGATCTACGTCACGCTGACGACCCTGGTGCTCGATCAGGGCATGGCGTCTGCCTTGATCCAACGCAAGGATCTCGCCCCTGAGGCCCCTGGCGCGGTCGCCACCTTCAACGTGCTCATCTCTGTCGTTCTGGCTGGTGTGACCTGGATCGTCGCGCCCGATCTCGGGCACTTCTTCTCGACACCCGCGCTCGAGAGCGTCCTGAGGGTCCTCGGTATCGGCCTTGTGCTCAAGGCACTTGCGATCACCCCCCGCTCGATGCTCTCCCGGAGCCTGAACTTCCGCAGCATCGCGGTCGCCGACGTCGGGGGGGCGGCCTGCGGGACCATCGCCGGAGTGCTGTCTGCGCTCCTCGGTGCCGACTACCACGCCGTCATCTTCCAGACGTTGATCACCGACCTGGTGATCGCGGTGCTGCTGTGGAGGGCCAGCCGCGGTCCCGCGCCGAACGTCGCCGTCGGTGCCCTCCGTGAGGTGCTGCCCTTCGGATTTCGGGTGTTCCTGACCAACGGGGTCGCCTACTTCGCGCGGAACACCGACAACATCCTCGTCGGCCGCTTTCTGGGCATCACGGCGTTGTCGTTCTACAGCATGGCCTACCGCGTATTGGTGATACCCATCCAGATGGTCGGGCAGACCGTGAACAGGGTGATGTTCCCCGTGTTCGCGAAGATCGCCCATCGACGCGACCTGCTGGCCGAGAACCTGGTGAAGTCGACCGAGATGGTGGCCATGGCGGCAGTACCGACCATGACTCTGCTGGCCTGTGCGGCGCCGCAACTCGTCACGACCGTTCTGGGCCCGTTCTGGGACCCGACCGCCCCGCTGCTATCCGTGCTGGCGCTGGCCGGCGCGAGGGAGACCATCTACTACATCACGCCGGCGCTCATGAAGGCCACCGGCAATGCGTCCATGAACCTACGATTCGAACTCGTCTCGACGGCCATCCAGGTGGCCGGGATCGTCATCGGCCTGCAGTTCGGGGTGTTCGGCGTCGCCGTCGGTTATGCGGTATCGGGGGTGGTCGTCACGCCCATGCTGCTGATCATTCAGCGGCGGCTGACGGGTGTCTCCATCAGCGGTCAGCTCCACGCCCTGCTCCCGTCGGTCCATCCAAGCCTGTGGGCCGCTGCGGGCTACTTCGCCGTCTCGAGATTGCCGATCGCGACCTGGATGGTGCTGGCGATCGGCGCCGCCGTATTCGTCGTGATCTTCGCCGTCGTACTGTTGACGGTGCACAGGGTCGCCGCCCGCCGTGTCGGGCGGCGTATCGTCATTATGCTGCCTTCCCGTTTCAGCAGGAGCCGGGCAGCGGTCGTCTCCGCGGGATCACGCCATGCACGCTGAGGGTTCTGCATTGTCTGACCACGGTGCGACGGTCGGCCGACTGACCCTGATCACGCCGAATTTCGAGAACAACTCCTTGGGACGCACGTTCTGCTTGTGGCTGCTGGCCAATGAACTGGGCATCCAGACCCGGGTGGTCGGCATCAAGGGCAACATGCTGTGGGCGCCGCTCGCCGTCGGAGAGTTCGCCGTCGACTGTCGCGTCCCGGAGTCCTCTGACGCGAAGGCACGCCTCGAATTGGTCCGTGAGCACGTGCGGTGGGCCGATCTGGTGATTGCGGTCAAGCCGCTGCCGACAAGTTTCGGGATCGGTCTCACCATCTGCTCCGAGGAGCAACGCCTACTCGTACTCGATGTGGACGACCCGGATCTCGAGGTCCGTACGAGTTGGCTTGCGTGGTACGAGCGCATGGCGAGATGGGCGCTGAAGAGCCGGTACCGGGACTTGTTGCGGCTACGCCGTCTGGCCCGGACGGTGCCGACGATCATCAGCAATCCGACGCTGGGACAGTGGTACCCCGGCACGGTGGTCCCGCATGTCAGGCCGCGGATGCTCAAGACGGCCGGCATGACCGACGGGCCTCCGACGGTGCGGTTCGTCGGATCCCCCCGCGGTCACAAGGGTATCGAGATCCTCCGGGCCGCCGTGGAAGAACTGGCACCCCGCGGGTTTCGGCTCGAGGTGACGGCGGATCCCCCGTCCGATGCCAAGCCCTGGGAGTCATGGCTGGGGACGACAAGCCTGCCAGACGGACTTGCGCTGGTGGCGGCCGCCGACATCATCGCGATTCCCAGCCACGCCGGCGGGTGGGCACGTGCTCAGTTGCCGGCCAAACTGGTGGACGCGATGATTGCCGGACGAGCGGTCGTGGCATCGGACACCCCGCCCGTCCGGTGGGCCATCGGATCGGCCGGCGTTCTGGTACCACCTGGTGATGCCGGATCCCTGAGCAGTGCCCTTCTTTCCTTGGAGTCGGTTGATCGTCGCGCTGATCTGGGAAGATCTGCGGAGAACAGGGCGAATGAGCTGTTCTCCGTGGAGGCCGTAGCGCCACGCTTCGGGTCGTTCCTCGAGGACGTGTTGACAGCCTCACGACGATCGGAGTCAGCAGTGGGGGAGCGGGAGGAAAACATGGTCACGAAGTCGAACGATCGCAGGGTGTTGATTGCGGTGCTGACCTACCGGCGACTGGACAGCCTCGCCGCGCTGCTGGTCGAGTTGCTGGAACAGGAACATCCCGCCGACTGCACGGTCGGGATTCTGGTGGTGGACAACGATCCGGACGGAAGCGGTGCGTCGACCGTAGACGCCTTCCACGCAGACCGGGTGCGATACACGCATGAGCGGCAACCTGGAATCGCTGCGGCGAGGAATCGGGCGTTGGCCGAGTCCGGCGATGCAGACGCCTTGATCTTCATCGACGACGACGAGCGACCCGTTCACGGATGGCTGGGTGAGATGCTCGCAACTCACGAGCGGTTCGGCGGCGTCGGTGTGGTCGGTCCGGTGGTGTCCGAGTTCGAATCGGCCATGGAGCCCTGGGTAGAGGCAGGTCAGTTCTTCCGTCGGCGGAGGTTGGTCACCGGAACACCGGTGGAGGTGGCTGCCACCAACAATCTCCTGCTGAGTCTGGCGGTCGTCAGGGCCTGGGGTTTGAGCTTCAACGAGAAGTTCGGACTCGCGGGAGGTTCAGACACCCTGTTCACCCGTCAGATCACCGAACGCGGAGGTCGCCTGATCTGGTGCGACGAGGCCGTGGTCATCGATATCGTTCCAGCACACAGGCTCACCCGGCACTGGGTTCTCCAACGAGCACTACGAAGTGGGAATTCTTGGAGCAGGGTCTCACTATTCCTCGGCCGGTCCGTCCGTGAACGGTCCAGGACGCGGCTGTCGCTGCTCGCCGAGGGCGGCGTCCGTCTCACCGGTGGATCGGCCCGCTATCTCATCGGCCTGATCGGCCGGTCGGACAGTCTTCAGGCTCGGGGGGCGCGGACTGCGGCAAGGGGAGGCGGGATGTTGATCGGGGCCATCGGGTTGGTCTACTCCGAGTACGCGAGGGTCGATGTGTCCGGACGGCGGAGACTCAGCAGAATCCACAGAGAGCCCTCCACCGACTCTTCCGGCAGGGTCGGGACCGTCGTCTGGAGCGGAGCGCACCATGGCTGAAAGGCAGGCTGAGGGTGCCAACGTCGAGGACTCGGCGGTACCGCGCAGGCTCGGGCGCAACTGGATTCTCATCGCCCTCGGTGGCATCGTCTATTTCACGGCCGCCGGGACGGCACTGGGGGCCAAGTTCGCCAGTTCCCTGACCACATTCCTGGGTACCAACGTCGACGACGTCGGACTGTGTCTGTCCGGAATGGCGCTGGCCGCCGGCATCCTGGTCGTCATCAGTCCGCGGTTGAAGGGCCAAACCAGGATCGAATTGGCCATCGTCGTCGAGTTGACCATCTTCGTTGCGTTCCCGATCACCCGGCTGTCCGGGATCGTGTCGCGGGAGCTGTTGATCTTCATCCTGATCACCGCGGTGATCGCGCTGACGGGCTTGATCGGGAGCGGCGCCGCTGGGGGGAACGGGCGTCTGCCGCTCATGGTGATGAGTTTCGGTCTCCTCGCAGCTACTGTCGCGTTCGATTCAAGAGGTGGAGTGCTCCTGCTTCTGTGTCGATCCGTGGTTCCCGGGGTGAGTTGCTTCTTCCTGGCCCGCCGAATGTTGCCCGCTGGACTGAATCGGGTCTGTGGGGCCATCGTTGCGCTGGCTGCCGCTCAGAGCGTCATGGCGATAGCGGAGCCCTTCGTCTTCCCGACCCATCTGTGGGCCCCCGCTGCCTTGGACTCCCTCGGCAACGTGGCACCTCTGACGAACGCCATTCTGGGGTCTGCGATCGAGCGCTCACAGGCTTCGCTCGGTCACCCTCTGCCGCTCGGATTCCTATTGGCCGTCGGCCTTGTCCTGGTGCTGAGAGTGCTACCGCTGACCTGGCTGCCCAAGGTCCTGATCATCATGCTGCTACTTGTCGGTCTGGTGTTCTCCGGCAGCCGGAACAGTCTGATCCTCGCCGTCGGGCTCCTGCTGTTCTTCGGCGTGCGAAAGCTGTCGGCGCCCAGGTTGGTCGCAGTCTCGCTGCTTTTTCTCGGCGTAGTCGTGATCGCAGCCTTGGCGGGCCTGTTCAGCTCGGAAGCGATCACGAATTTTGCGGCGTCGGGCTCCTACACCCACCGGATCGCCGCCTATGGCGCTTTCGGTCAATTGCTGGGCGGTCAGTCGCTCGCCGCGGCAGTCATCGGCAACGGTTATGGCTCCACCCAGCGTCTGTTCAACGCAGGTCTGCTACAGACGGATGGTTTCAACGTCGTGGACAACCAGTTCGTGCTGATGCTCTCGCAGGGTGGATTGGTCGCCCTGGTCACGTTCAGCGCTCTGTGCGTGGAATCCTTCTTCGGTCGGAACTGGCTTTGGCGTGGCGCTGTCGTGGTGGTCGTCGCCAACTCCCTGATCTTCGACTGGTTTTCTTGGCCGTCCTGTTCGTCATTGGGCCTGTTCTGCCTCGGAGCAGCGCTCGCCTCCACGCACCGCGGTGCTGAAGCCGAGCCGGTAGCAGCGGATCCTGTGACCGACGAGTCGACCACGTTGCCGTTCCGGCCGTTCGTGAGTACCCATGGAAAATGACCGTCGGTCGATAAGTGCTTGGGGCGTGAGGTGATGACCGCGACTCGTGACGTCGCTGCTTCGCATGGCAGACGGAAGGCTACGAGCCCGCATCCGCGAGCACGGAGGTTTGGATTCGGGCGAATGCGCCCGTTCCCAGCCGACAGGCCGTCTTCATCGCGCGGCTTCCGTCCGGATATCGAGGGTCTTCGGGCCGTTGCTGTCATTTTCGTCATTCTGGAGCACCTGTTCGGATGGCCGAAAGGCGGCTTCGTCGGCGTCGATATATTCTTCGTCATCTCCGGGTTCCTCATCACCGGCCTACTTCTCAAGGAACAAGCCAGAACTGGTCGAGTGTCTTTCCTCGACTTCTACCGCCGCCGAATTCGGCGGATCATCCCTGCATCGACATTGGTGCTGGGCATCACCGTCGTCGGATCCTATTTCGTCTTCCAGCAGAGCCGGTTCCACTCCATCGGTGGCGACAGTCTGTGGTCGCTCGTGTTCCTGGCGAACTGGCACTTCGCCAGCATCGGGACCGACTACTTCACGCAGGCGGGACCGACTTCGCCGCTCCAGCACTACTGGTCGCTTGCGGTCGAAGAACAGTTCTACCTCGTCTGGCCCCTCCTGATCGCGGTGGTCCTGGCAGCCGGCTGGTTCATCGGAAAGCGGTCCAGAACCACCAGGATCGTGATCCTCGGTGTCGTGCTCGTATTGATCATCGCAGGCTCATTCACCTGGGCCCTCTACCAGACCAGAACGAACACAACGGTCGCCTACTTCTCGACGCTGACCAGGGCCTGGGAGCTCGGATTCGGGGCCCTGTTGGCCGTGATGACGCCACAGTTTGCCCGTATGCCGGGTTGGTTGCGGCCGGCGCTGTCATGGGTGGGCTTGGCTGGAATCGTAG
This sequence comes from Nakamurella sp. PAMC28650, assembly GCF_014303395.1. GTDB lineage: Bacteria > Actinomycetota > Actinomycetes > Mycobacteriales > Nakamurellaceae > Nakamurella. Next base: position 5,141,738 of record NZ_CP060298.1, on the reverse strand, counting down.
TATCCGTTGCCGTACTCAGTACCGCGGACTTCTTCCCGGCTCCAGGGGCGGCACTTCCTGTCGCGGCGGCCGGCCTCGTGATCGTCGCCGGCGTTGATCGGCCGGTTCGGTTCATCTGGCCGATCACCAACGTCGTCGCGCGCTACCTAGGCCGCATCTCCTACTCATTGTACCTGTGGCATTTTCCGGTCATCATCCTTTTCGCCGCGCTGATCCCGGGGCGAACGACCAGATACTTCGTCGTCGTGCTGGCTGTTCTGCTGGTGGTCTCGGTGCTGGCCTTCCACTTGATCGAGGATCCGATCAGGTCGTCGTCCTGGCTGATGCCTTCCGCTGCGAGGGACGCAGTCCCGTCCGGCCGGCGTGCGCCGGTTGCCAGAGGCATGCTCGGCGCGTTGTTGATCGTGACCGCCTGCGGGGTCGTGCTGACGACGATTTATTATGCCAAACCGTTGTCGAAGGCGCAGGCCGCAGATATCGCTGCCGCGGCCGAACCGACATCGGCCGGCACCGGACCGGTGGATGCCAGGGAGCCGAAGGCGGGCCAGGTACTCACTGCGCAGATCGCGGCCGCCCTGACGGCTACGTCCTGGCCCACCCTGAATCCGTCCCTGGATTCCGTCCTGTCGTCGGACAGCACTGCTCGCGACATCAACGCCTGCAGTGGTCCGAAGCCTCCCGGTCTGGATAAGTGCACCTGGGGGAATGCTGGGGCCAAGAAGACGGTGGTGGTGATGGGCGACTCCGTCTCGGTCGCCTACCTGACTGCGCTCCGAGACATCGTCACCACTAAAGGGAGTCCATGGCGATTGATCAGCTACTCCATGTTCGGGTGCACTTTCGTCGACATACCGATCCACAACTCCGACAGTGCGCTCCAGAACGCATGTCCTGCTCGGAAAGCGTCAGCAATTCAGGGGGTGGCTACGCTGAAGCCCGACCTCGTCATCATTACCAACACGTATGAGCCCAGAACGAACGCGGACACGTCTGCCATTGTGACGCTTGCTCAGTGGCGGGACGGCATGACGAGTTTCGCGGCCAAGATGACACCGAGTGCCAAGAAGGTGATGCTGCTGGCCCCGCCGCCGTCCGACGTCAACATCGCCACGTGCTACACCAAGGCGAGCAGTCCCAAGGACTGTGTCAGCACATTGACGGACCAGTGGTCCAGGCTTGCTGCGGTCGAGAAGGACGTGGCCGCGAACATCAATGGTGTGTTCGTCGATTCGAGTTCGTGGTTCTGCTCGCGACAGGGTCAGTGTCCCAGCTTCGTGGGAGGTATCCCGGTGAAGCGAGATCTGGTGCATATGACCTCGGCGTACGCGGACAAGATCGCACCGGTGATGCTCGCTGACCTCCAAAGTGACGGCTACTTCTTGAGTTGACGTCGTAAGGATTCAGCAGTTCGGCTCTGATGCTCGTACTGTGACGGATGTTACAGTTTGGCATGGCAATCAAGGAAGCGGTCCGTAGCGCTTATCTGAGCCGATCGTCGCGGGGTAGGTCACCCGGCGGCATCAAGTTGCCCCCGTCGCAGTTCCGCATGGGGGGAAAGCACTTCCAGACCGATGCCGGCTTCGTGTCCGAAGCGCGCAAGGATGTTGCTCGACTCTTGGAGAACGGATACTCACCCTCGGAACCGCTGTTGGACTGGGGATGTGGCGCTGGTCGATTGGCGGTTGGCGCGTTGGAGACCTTGTCGAACTTCGTTGGGTACGACGGCGTGGACGTCCAGGCAGATCTCATCAGATGGGCCCAGAGACACATCGCCCGACCGGGGGTGACATTCAAGTGGGTGGACGTGTCCAACGCCCGCTATAACCCCCGAGGCACGGCCCAGAGGGTCATACCGGGCGGCGATGGCCACTACGGCACCTTCTACGCTTATTCTGTCTTCAGCCGTATGGTCACGGCCGACGTCCAGGGTTACTTGAGCGAAATCCTACGACTGCTCAGGCCCACCGGTTTTGCCTTCGTCACCGCGTTTGTCGAATCCGACGTAGCCAAGGAGACGGAGAATCCGCAGGGTTACGGTCCGCTCGTGTGGCGGGGACCGCTCCATTGTGTTCGGTCTGATCTAGGTTATTTCACCGAAATGGTCGAACGAGCAGGCCTACGTATTACGGGCCATCAACATGGAACCGAGACCGATGGACAGTCGGCGATGATCCTTCGACCTGCATGACCTGGAAAACTGACCATCATGCAATCGGTCCACATCAGTTTCGGGTAGGCGACTCTGTCTTGGTCGGTAGGTCTTCCGTGGCGCGTCGTCGTCGCACTGAGTCGGGAGTGGGCGTCGTGACGGCCGCTTGCGTCCTCTTCTTCGTCGCCGCGGCCGGGATCTTCGCTTCCTCGGCGTACCGGTAGCCTCCATACCCGCTGGGAATGTCCTTGACCGGCGCCATGTTGAGCACCGTTCCAATCAGCTTGGCATCGACCGCATCCAAGGCGGTGATTGCCGAGGTGAACTGCGCGCGGGTGGTTCTCCCGTAGTGGACCACCATCAGGATGCCGTCCGCCACAGCGGACAGGACGACCGCGTCCGTCACGGGCAGGACCGGGGGCGAATCGACGAGAATCATGTCGAACCGAGCTCGCAAGGCGACCATCAGGTCTGCCATCGCATTGCTACCAAGCAGCTCGGAGGGGTTCGGCGGGATGGAACCGCTGGCCAGCAGGGTGAGTCCGCTGTCTCCCCAGGGTTGCAGGACGTCGTCGACCCCGAGTTCCCCGGCCAGCACGTTGCTCAGTCCCACGGCACGTTCGAGACCGAGGTAGTCCGCCGCGCGAGGCTGGCGAAGGTCTGCCTCGATCAGCAGCACCCGTTGTCCCGCTTCTGCGAAAACCAGAGCCAGGTTGGCCGCGGTCAGCGATTTACCCTCGGACGCGACAGAGGAGGACACCACGACGACCTTCAGTGGCTGGTCGACGTGGATGAACTTGAGACTTGTGCGGAGTTGGCGGAAAGCCTCGCCTCGAGGGGATCTGACGGTCGTGCGAACCAACACTGGTGATTTGGCCGTCGCCGCATCGAGCGCGACTGTGGCCAGGACAGGCCGCTTGGACAGGGTCTGCATCACGTCAGCGGTACGTACGGTGACATCCATCAGCTCTCGGACGATGGCGGCGGAGACCCCCAGGGCCAACCCGACCAGAAATCCGAGGCCGATGTTGAGCGTCTTCTTCGGTGACACCGGGGTCGTGTTCAGCGTCGGACCGGTGATCGCGTTCAGGAAAGTTGTGGTCTTGGTCGACCCGGGATTGTCCAACCCGTTCACGACGCCATTGAGTTCAGTGGAGATCGCATTCGCGATGGCCAACGATCGGTCAGGTGATGTGTCGATGACCGTTGCGGTGAGCAGAACGGTATTGACATCAGTCGTGGCACTGATCTCGCTCTTCACCTCGGCCGGGGTCAAACTCAGATTTGCTTTCTTGATGATGAGGTCGGCCATCCGGTCGCTAACCATTACCCCGGCGTAGGAGTTGATGCGACGCTGTGCGAACTGGTCGGCCTGCAGAGCAGTCTGGCTGCTGCTGGTCTGACTCGAAACGAAGAAGGTCACCGTGCTCGCGTACTTGGGATCGGTGCTCAGCGTGAGGCCGGTTGCTGCCAGGGTCCCCAGGACTGTGAGGAGAAGCACGAGCATCCAGTACTTCCGGATCGCCCTGAGGTAGCCCCGAAGATTCATGACCGCCATACCTGACGCCGCCTTCCGTCGCGACCGCGAGAGCAAGGTGGCCCCCGCCCGTAAGTTCGGCCCCCTACTCGGGGGCCACTGTGGACTTTTGCAGCTGAACAGTACCGACTCTGTGAGTTGAGCACCGTGTGCTGCGGATCGAACAGGTCCTCAAGACCAAGCAGACCGAGATCCGGCGGCCCGGCGCCGCTGTACCGGGTGTGTCACCACCCGCGATCCCGCGCGACCCATGCAGAGACCCCCGGTCGCCAGGCGCAACTGATCAACTCGTCCAGTCACAAATCGTAGCCATTGCGGAGGCGAAGGGCATCCCCATTCACCCAATCGGGCAGATGCTTCACTCCGTTGATCACACGGATGGCCCGATAACATCGACTGCTAACATACATCGATCCTCACCGTCAAAACGGACGCCGCGCTCCCGCTGAACGACCGCGGTGCGCCCATGGCCGGTTATCGCAGCGAGGTCGCAAATTCTCGAGGAAGGCTGGTGACGGGGATCATGACCGAGATCGTCGCGCCAAAGGCTCGGAACCGGCACTCGTTGGTGGCCGAGACGAGACCAGGCCTGTTGACCCAGATCCAGGCTCTTCGAGCCTTGGCGGTGCTTTTGGTCGTCGGATATCACCTGTGGCCGACCCGCCTCAGCGGTGGGTTCATCGGTGTCGACGTGTTCTTCGTCATATCGGGCTTCCTCATGACGGGTCACATCCTGCGAAACGCACCTGGTGCCCGCAGTCTGGGAGCGTCGCTGAGCGACTTCTATCTGCGGCGAATCGTCAGGATCCTCCCTGCTGCACTGGTCGTCCTGGTGCTTACTGCGATTTTGACGCTCACACTGGTGTCGAGAGTGAATTGGGAGCTCTACCTCCGAGAGATAGTGGCCAGCGGCCTGTACTTCGAAAATTGGTCCTTGGCCTCGAGTTCAACCGACTACCTTGCCGCCGGCGCCGGAGCCAGCCCCGTCCAGCACTACTGGTCCTTGTCCGTGGAGGAGCAGTTCTACATCATTTGGCCGATTCTGCTTCTCGGCACGGGTTTGATGTTCAGGGCCAGACGTACGAAGGCCGTCGCGACACTCCTTTTGGTTCTGATCGGGGGCAGCCTGGCCTACTCCGTACTATCCACCGCAGCCGACGCCAAGTTCGCCTACTTCGATATCTTCGCCCGTCTGTGGGAGTTCGGGGTAGGCGGAGCCCTAGCGGTCGGCATCAAACACATCAAGGTCTCGCCCCCCGCTCGTGCTGCCTTGTCCTGGATGGGCCTGGCCCTCATCGCCTGGTCGTCTCTGGTCTACTCGGGTGATACCAGCTTCCCGGGGTCGGCTGCCTCCATACCCGTCCTCGGAGCGGCAGCGGTGATCGCCGGGGGCTCAACATCGGCATGGATCGGGCCGCAGCGGCTCTTTGCCCTTCAGCCGGTGCAGTACCTCGGCGACATCTCGTATTCGCTGTACTTGTGGCATTGGCCGCTGATCGTGCTGGTGCCCGCCGTCACCGGGATGGCCCTGACGACCCCGGCCAAGGCCATCGTCCTTCTAGTCGCAATTGTCTTGGCCGCAGTTTCGAAGTTGTTGATCGAAGACCCGATCCGTGATGCGCGTAGCGGCCGTGGGCCCGTCGCCTGGCGTGCGCAGCTGCAGCGAGATCGATTCGTCTACGTTGCTGGGGCTGCCTTCATGGCGTTGGTCGTGGTCTTAGCCGGATCGGGCTGGCTGTCGTTGCGTGGGCCCGTATCGTCCGCACGCGCCGCCCTCGCGGCGACGAGTGCGAACGTGCCGTCCTGCTTCGGTGCCGAGGTGATGAACGGTGATTCCAGCTGTTCGGCCGCAACCGTCCCTCTAACGGAGATCGTGCCCAGTCCGCTCATCGCGACCGACGACTTCCCCTACGAACGCTGTCAGCAGCGAGTCTCTAGGTCGGATGTCATCACCTGCACTTTCGGCTCCAGTCGGGCCGACGCAGTCAGCGTGGCACTGGTGGGCGACTCCCACGCGACCCAGTGGCTACCTGCGCTCATCCCGGTGGCAGATGCCAACAACTGGCAATTAACCACCTATCTGATGTCGGGCTGCACTCTGACGGCGACCATCACCTCCAACGCATGTGGGCTGTGGAACAGCAGGCTGAGCTCCCTGTTGCCGGTCGCCCATCTCAAATTCATCCTCGTGAGTGGGCGGAGTCCAGCCGGAAACTTCAGGAGTTCCGAGGTCCCGGGGGTTGCCGAAGGCATTGCGAAGGCGTGGTCGAAGTTGTTGTCGGCGGGCAGCGAAGTGATCGCACTTCGCGACATTCCTCAGCCCGACAACGCCGGAAAGGGAGATATCCCGCCATGCGTCTATGCCAACGGCGCATCACCCAAGTGTGACTTCGCCCAGGGACCGTCGCAGAAATTTGATCTGATGGGCGCGGCCGCCGCGCTCACGCCTGATGCCAAGCTGGTCGACGTGAGTGGTTCGTTCTGCACGGCAGGAATGTGCAGCGCAGTCATCGGCAAGGTCTTGGTCTACCTGGACGACAACCACATGACGGCCACATTCGCCCGTTCGCTGTCCCATTCGTTAGGCTCCGCGCTGATCAAGGTAGGCATGCCCTCTGCGGGTTAGGGCCGGCACAGGGAGGACCGGTTCTCCTAGAATTCAGTAGTCGTAGCGGATTCCGCCTGTTCGGCTCACAGCCAGGGGTAGACCCGAATTCTGCCAGTAGTTGGCGGTCAGTGCGTTGTTGAACGTCACGCCCGATTGCACTCTGATCTGGTAGGTCGACGCACCGCCGGAAAATCCGAACTGATCGCGACCGAAACGGTTGCCGGAAACAGATCCGAATCTCATGCTCGATGACTTCCCGCGAAGGATATACATGCCGTCGATACCACCGTTGAGCCAGTTGTTGGTGATTTGGCTGGCGGTGACCGAGGCAAGGTTTGCACCGACCAGGATTCCATTGCCACCGGCGCGAGACGCGTAGTCGAGCGTCCCCTTCCCTCGCGAATAGAACATGAGAATATTGTTTCCGAGAATGTTGACATTCGATCCACCCTGAATCTGAATGCCATCGTTGTGGGTCCCGTTGGAGTGGTTGGGATCTTTGGAGAAAAAGACCAGATCATGGATGAAGTTGCTCTCGATGGTGACGTTGCATGCGCCGGCCCAGTTTTGGGCGTTGTAGACACCGAAGCCATCGCAGGTGTTGTAGACGTTGTTCCATCGGGCAGTGAACTCCTTACCGATGACTCCGTCCACCCACACCGATGGAGAGTCAGGGACCAGCAGGCAGTCCTCGATCACGGCATTGCTTACGGCGGAATGGTTGCAGTCGATGAGGGCCGTGTTGAATGCAACAGTTCCGGTGCCGCGAACCCGGGTGCGTCGGATGGTCACGTTGGCGGCGCGCACCTTGATGTAGCCGTAGACGTCCATGGAATCAATCACCGTGCCCGGTGTCGTGACGACGATGTCACCGCGGTGCACAGTCAGATTCGTGCCGACCGGGATCCCCGTATTCGACCAATCCGGCTTGATATAAGACGCGGCTGCCGCGGTCCCGACCAGGCGGGGAAGAGCGACGGCGGCCGCAGCGGGCACTGCGGCATAAGCCAAACGGAGCACATTGCGCCGGGTCAGGCTCGTCGAGCTGCTGTGTCTGGCGGATCGCTTTTGCATGCTGAAGTGTGTCCTGTCCTGATGTTGACCGTCGTGGGGCACGCAGACAGACGACGAGACGACTGCCTCGTCGCTGAAGAACGGATCGTGGGGGATGGTTCAGTGGATCGTGTTCGTGACCGCTAGTTAACTCCGGCGCAACAAATGACCTCGAGCGCAACAGATTACGTCAGGCCGGTCTATTCACGACTCAAGCTGTCTCCCGGGTCAAGATCAATAGATGAGCCGAAGCAGATGACTGTCGATGCACCTGAGTCATTTCCGGTGGGTAGGTCGATCGTTGGTCCTGACGAAGTCTAGCGTTATCGAAATGTTTCCTAACACGATCGAGGCGGGATTGGGTCTTCGCAACGAGGATATGTGCGACCGAACTAAGCCACCGGCGGTGCGGTGAACGCTCTGATGGTCTAGCGTTTATAGTCACGCATGCGGGCCAACCCGAGGTTGCTGGTCTATCAGGGTGAACCTGGACGTTTCATCAGTGCTTTCCGTAACAAACGGACTCAGTGAAGCGGGGGTTCGCAAAAGGGTGGAAATGACGCGTATGGCCGGGATTTGATCTCCACTACGGGCTATCTGGGGCAAGCTGATAGCCGCAGCGAGGATTAGCCCAAGTCAGACATATCGGATGTCGGTGCATCTGGTTGGCCTGGTTGCACGCCGAGTGCAGCTCGCGGCGGCGGATCGAGCCGGAAGTTGGGCGGCCCGTAACCGATCCCGGCTGCCACGGATCAGCTGGGCCTCAGGGCTTCGAGAATCGAATCCACACTGCGACGAATGATGGAAGCGCAAGATTGAAAGACTTCGATCGGGTGTCCGATCGGGTCGACCAGGTCGTCATCGGGTCCTCCTGGCGGTATGTGCGCCCGCGCTCGTTGCACGCGTTCGATGATGGCCGTGCCGATGGCCGTCGGTCCGCTCATGTCCACGGGCTCGGCTGAGACCAGAAGAGATGCAATCTGGCGGATGGTGAAGCTCCTCCTGAGGGCGGAAGGGACAAGACCGACGACTTCAGAGCGATGGTCCCTGGTCGCAGTCAGTATGAGATCGGAGTCAGTGATCAATTCGGCGGTCACCCTCTGACTCCGAAAGTTCTCGAACCACTGCGTGCGCGCATCACCGAGCGGTCGGTCATCCTCCCGATCGGGCGGCTCACCGACGGCGGTCCTTGCAAAGGGATGGATGGAGACGCCCTCGCGGGCGTGGAGACCGGCCGACCTGACGAGGATCTGTCCTGCGGTCCGTCGTCCCCACCGCTCAAGCACGGCCTGCTTCATCAGGAACTCGGCCATGGGCGAACGGCAGATGTTTGCCGTGCACACCAGCAGTACCCGCAAACTCGGTGGTGCGTCCTGCTTCGTCAACGTCTCTCCGTCCGGGCCCGCGGTTCGCAAGCCACCAATATGGCTGACGGCTGCCGAGCCATGCGCGGGACCCGGCCTTGCCTTGGACTCTGGACCTTGGTTGCCAACCCGATTGGCGAACGACCGTCTGGTCTCCTGTTCCAGGTGTGGGGGCGGATGCCGATGGGCCGTTCGGTCGAGATGCCACATGTCGACGACGAGAACTTGATTGCTCACTCTGGGTTGACATGTGTCCTGGACATCTCACCCGAAGGAGTGGTCGCCAGGCACAAGGAGGGCCAGGTCGGTTATTATCCATCACATCCGATGGGCCGTCAGTTGTCGGGGCTGACTGGGCGGAGGGCAAGGCTGCCCCCTCGGCAAGACCAACCGACGAGTAGGGGAATCACAGTGGCAGTCCGTATCGGTTACGCCCCTGGTGCGTACGACCTGTTCCACGTCGGACACCTAAACATCCTGCGTCAAGCGAAGTCGCAATGCGACTATCTCGTTGCAGGTGTCGTGTCGGACGAGATGTGCGAACTGACCAAGGGGCGACGGCCCGTGATCTCGCTGGCCGAACGTATGGAGATCGTCGGGAACATTCGATTCGTGGATGAAGTCCACGCGGAGATGACTCCGGACAAGCTCGACTCATGGGCAGACATCCGCTTCACGCACATCTTCAAGGGTGATGACTGGCGTGGCACTCCGAAGGGAGCCAAGCTCGAATCCGACTTTGCCGCTGCCGGGGTCCAGGTCGTCTACTTCCCCTACACGGTCCACACGTCGAGCACCGTGATACGTCGCGTGCTGTCGAGCTTGGTCGAACCTGAGATTCGGGTCGCTAGCAGCGGCTGAATCTGGACGGCGACCAAATCCCCGGGACTCGCCGTGCCGCTGTGTCCGCCCTCTTTCACTCACTGTGACGAAAAATTGCCCGAACAGGTGACTGGTGGGTTGTTTTCTTCCCGTTTAGGCAGGGTCGCGCTATCGTGACGGCGGTGAATAAATTACCGTCGGTAAGCGTGTCGGGCGACGTCGGCGATCTCGAGTGAACCCTGTGCCGGCGAAAGTGGAGCAATCGATGATGCACTGCAGTCCCGACAGACGGGCTCTCGTATGACTATCACTACTCCGTCACGCACCGACCCTCTGTCGGACGCAGCCAGGTCCAGTACGGCGAGGCCCGCTGTCACTGCAGCGCCGAATGATCAGCCCGGTACCGAGGTTCAGCCGTCCCGTGCGGATTCGGTGTGGCAGAGCGTGCCTACTCCGGCCACCGGGTCCGGCCCGCGCAAGGCCTGGGCGAGCCGATACGCCTACCGACTGTTCTTCGGAGACCTGATCGGGGTCACGTGGGCTGCGGTCGGGGCCCACCTGGTCCACATGGGCACTCTGTCCACTCGAGTCTCCCGGGACCCGGACAGGCTGCCGTTCATCGCGATGACTGTGTTCGTGGCCGTTGCCTGGATGGTCACGCTGCACTGGGGGGGTACGAGGGATCCGGAAGTGGTCGGGCACGGTCCGGAGGAATACAAGCGACTGGTCAACACCTCGTTTGGCCTGTTCGGCTTCATCGCCATCTGCTCCTACGTCTTCGACCTGCATCTTCCGCGCGCCTACGTGCTGGTCATGTTGCCAGCCGGTCTGATGGCCCTTCTGTTGTCGAGGTTCACTTGGCGCCGGTGGTTGCACGCGCGCCGGCTCAACGGTGGATTCATGTCCAAGGTCCTCGTCGTCGGAAACCTGCGCACGGTGCGCGAACTCTTGACCGATCTCCAGCGAGCACCGTTGGCCGGCTACGGCGTGCTCGGAGTCTGCGTACACCAGACCGCTTCCTCGGGCGACCTCAACATCGATCCGGTCACCGGTCGCGTTTCGGTTGACGGGGTGCCAGTTCTCGGTGGGCTCGATGACGTGGCCATGACGGCCCTGCAGTACGGCGCGGACACCGTCGCCGTGACATCGACGGCGGCCTTCGGTCCGGCTGCCGTCCGTCGGCTGAGCTGGGAACTCGAGAAGACGGACATCCAGTTGGTGCTTGCGCCTGCGCTCACCAATATCGCCGGTCCGAGAGTACACACCAAGCCCGTCGCAGGGCTCCCGCTCATCCACGTCGACCGTCCCACCTACCGGGGGGCCAATCGGATTCTGAAGCGTTCGTTCGACGCTGTCGGCAGTGCACTGCTGGTCGGGCTGTTTTCCCCGCTGATGCTGGGAGTGGCAATGGCAGTGAAGACCACCAGTCCCGGACCGGTGCTGTTCCGTCAGGAGCGCGCCGGGCTGAATGGCAACTCGTTCAGGATGATCAAGTTCAGGTCGATGGTGGTGGACGCGGAAGCCCGACTGTCCGAACTGACCACACATCAGCGTGACGCCGGGAACTCGACGATGTTCAAGATGCAGGATGATCCCCGCATCACCAGGGTCGGCAAGTTCATCCGCCGGTTCAGCCTCGACGAGTTGCCTCAGTTGATCAACGTCTTCAAGGGCGACATGAGCCTGGTCGGGCCTCGGCCGCCGCTGTTGGGTGAGGTAGCCACCTATCACGGCGAGGCCAGGTTGCGACTGCTCGTCCGGCCGGGCATGACCGGACTATGGCAGGTTTCTGGTCGGTCGACCCTGACGTGGGAAGACACAGTGCGCCTCGACACGTACTACGTCGAGAACTGGTCGCTGACCTCGGACCTGGTCATCCTCTGGAAGACGTTGAAGGCAGTCGTCTCTTCGTCCGGGGCGTTCTGATCCTGGCCCTGGTTTCAGATCGTTCCCGGCTTGTAGTACGCGGCGGAAGTTGTCGCAGCGTCGTTGTCCCAGACGTTGTTCGAGAAGGTGCCGGTCAACGTGTTGTCCAACTGGATGGGCGTCTTCAGTCGCATGTCGGTACCGAACCGATTGTTGGTGATCGTCCCGAGGTTCGAGGCACCCTTGGACCCGGCGATAGCGATGAACCCGCACACGCCGCCGTAGAACCAGTTGTTCTCCACCGTGATACCGGTGATGGCGCTGACAGTCGGAGTGCAAGTGACCACGTGCCCGGTGATCAGGGGGAAATAGGGGTCATTCTGAGGGCCTGTTCCAACCGTCGAGGAGGCATACCCGCGGATGTGATTGCCCAGGATCTGAATGCCACCGTTGCCCTGGATCTGGATGCCGTCGTTATGGGTGCGGTTGTCCGAATGGTTTGGATCGGGGCTGAAGTAGGAAAGTTCTCGAACATAGTTCGCCTCTATCACCACGTTCGCAGGCTGGCCCGGGCTGTAGCTGTTGTAGGCCCCGAAACCGTCGACGGTGTCGTAGACGAGGTTGCGGCGGGCGGTGTAGTCGTGGCCGATGACCCCGTCGTGCCAGACGTTGGCGGTTTCGACGCCCTGATGGAGTTCGCAGTCCTCGATGACAACGTTTGCAGCCGCCGGGTGATTGCAGTCGACGAGGCCGGTGTTCCCGCCCGCATAGCCGTTTCCCACGATCTCGCACTGTCGGATGGTGACGTTGGCGGCCCGGACCAAGACCCGGCCGGTGATGAACAGGCCTTCGATCACGGTGCCCGGCTTGGTGATGAGGATGTCTCCGGCGTGGCTGGTCAGCGAGGCCCTCACGGGGCGCCACCCGGTCGTCGTCTCGTCGGGTCGGTAGGTGCCCGGAGTGCCGACGACCGGCGCCATCGGACCCTTCTGTACGACAACAGCGTCCAGCACGGAGATCGCCGGGGAGGTATCGGCTTGGGCGCTGCCGGTCATCGAAAGCACTCCGACGGCCGGCACGCTGACCAGGCCGAGCAGGAGAGCGGAGCGCCGGTTCATCACCAGGGATTTGACGATGTGGCTGGGGGAGGAAGAGGGCATGACGGGCCTCAGGTTCTTTGGAATGTTCCTACGCCGGATCGGCGGAGTATCGTGACCTCTCCCAGTCAAGGACTACTGGGAGTGACTTGGGTCTCCGCCCTTGTTGAATATGTGTGAAGTCTGGCAGGCAATCGAGCTGCGGTCCAGGCGGTTGATCTGCGGCGATACGGCCCGTCGTTACGCACGGCTCGTGAAAACTACCGATGGTCACTGGTTGGGGCACGTCCTACTGACTACCGAACGTAGTGTTGTGACTGACGGTGCCGAAAAGGACGACTGCTGGTCCACAAGGGGATGTGGTGGCCTGAAAAGTTCGCCTGATAGATGACCGGCGCGCATCGGCCGAGCCATGCGCGGCGGCCTCGGTGGTGGTCGCCGCCGCCTGATGTGGGAGGGTGACGCGGTTGGTCGTTCGACGACATTCGGAGGTGGTGCGTGAGCCTGCATTGGACAACCGGTCGTCCCCCGTCCCATCGCAAGCGATGGGTAGCCGCGGTGGTGGGCCTGACCCTGATGACGACCACGGGCTGCTCGATCGGCAACGAAGCCGGGTCGGCCTACCTGGTCGATGGCGGCTCGGTCTCAGATGCATCCGTCCAGCACGACTCTTCGGTGTTCACCCAGGAGAACGTCACGACCACGCCGACCGACGTCGAGACGGCCAGCTTCAATCGCGCCCAGATCACCTTCGCAGTACGTCATGCGCTGATCGCAAAGGCGCTCGCGGCGAAGGGCATCGTCATCACCGACGCCGAATTGGCGGCGGCCCAGGCCCAGGTCACCGCCCCGGGCGCCGATCCCAATCTCCCGCTGCAGGTCGGGTTGCCCAAGGCCAAGGAGGCCGACGTCCTGCACGACGCCGTCGCACTCGACGCGCTGGTGAAGGCACTGCCGGCCGCCGGAGCGCCGGTGAGCGACGTCGCGGTCACCGCCGAGGGGGTACCGGCCGCCAGTCGAGCCGAGGCGGTGAGCCTGAGGTCGCATTTCATCGCCGATCCGGGCTCGATGGATGCAGCGGTGGCGGCGGTCGGACCCACCAATGGCGTGCCGAAGAAGGTCTACCGCCTGTTGCAGACGCCGGCGGCCGGCACGGCGGGCCTCTACCAACCGTCGACGGGGGCCGTGGTGATCGTCCCCGGGTCCAGCGGGTACCTGGTCTTGCGAACGTCCGGACGCTCCGTCATCTCGACCAACCTCACCCCGGCGGCCTTCAGCTCGCTGGCCGGTCTGTCGTCGCTCTTCAACGTCGGGGCGCTGCTGCTGGCGCCCTACCAGGGAGCGGCCGGGATCTCGGTCAACCCCCGCTACGGTCTGTGGGATCCGGCCAGCCTCCAGGTGGTCCCCGGCAACGATGGGCTCTGACCTCCCTTCGAGGTGGCCCCCGCTGAATCGGTAGGTTGCGGGGATGAGCGAGCAGCAACTCCACCGGCCGTCCGCGCTGGCCGAGGCCGTCCGGGTGATGGATCGATTGCGATCCCCGGGGGGCTGCCCCTGGGATGCCGAGCAGACCCACGATTCGTTGCGGCGCTACCTCGTCGAGGAGTGCTACGAGTTGCTGCAGGCGCTGGAGGACGGCGATCACGGGGAGATCGAGGAAGAACTCGGGGACGTCCTGCTGCAGGTGCTGTTCCACGCCAGGATCGCCTCCGAGCGGGATGCGGCCGACGGCGGGTTCGACATCGACGATGTGGCCGCGGGTCTGGTGGACAAACTGGTGCGCAGGCATCCGCACGTCTTCGGCGATGCTGCTCCGCTCCACGACGCCGCCGATCAGCAGGTCCGTTGGGACGAACTCAAGAAGGAGGAGAGGGGTCGGTCGTCGGTGATCGCCGGGGTCGCGCTCGGTCAGCCTTCGGTCGCCCTGGCGGCGAAGCTGGGATCGCGTGCGGCCAGGGCCGGCATCGTCGTCGCGATGCCGTCAGGAGATTCCGCTGCCGAGCAGATCTTCCGGATCGCGTACGCGGCCGGGGCGGCCGGGCAGGATCCGGAGTCGGACCTGCGCGCAGTGGCCAGGATGCACGCCGAGGCGCTCGCCGCCGCGAACAACAGCGAAACCCGTCCCGCCGAGTAGGCGGCGCAGGTCTCGGCGCAGGGGCTGGGGATGGGGCACGGGATGGGGCGCGGCAGAGGGCTCCGAGCAGGGGCGGGAGATCCCCGGGTGGTCGTTTCCGTGGTCGGCGGGCATCGCCGGTCGGGGACCGCTAGGATCGTCGACAGGTCTTGAGTTCCAGCGACAGCCCCGGCTTGCTGGGCGGCAACCCTCCACTCGCGGTGGGGTGCCCCGGGTGATGACCAGGCGGTCCATCGAAACTGATGGATCGCAAGCGCGGGCCCGCCAGTGGGCGAGCCCAAATCGAAGTCGAACCGGGTGAACCGCTGTCGCGGCTTACTCTCCGCCCTCGCCTGCGACGAGCAGGCCCACCTCTGGAGCACAACGATGAGCCCCCAATGGTCCTTCGAAACCCGACAGATCCACGCCGGACAGACGCCTGACCCGACCACCAAGGCCCGGGCCCTGCCGATCTACCAGACGACGTCGTTCGCCTTCGATTCCTCCGAGCACGGACGAAAGTTGTTCGCGCTCGAGGAGCTCGGCAACATCTACACGCGCATCATGAACCCGACCACGGCCGTGGTGGAGGACCGGATCGCCTCGCTGGAGGGCGGTGTCGGCGCGCTGCTGGTGGCATCCGGACAGGCCGCCGAGACCCTCGCGATCCTGTCCATCGCCGAGGCCGGTGACCACATCGTGTCCTCGCCGCGGTTGTACGGCGGCACCTACAACCTGCTGCACTACACCCTGCCCAAGTACGGCATCACCGTCGACTTCGTCGAGGACCCGGACGATGCCGATTCCTGGCGTGCAGCGGTCAAGCCGAACACCAAGCTGTTCTACGCGGAGTCGATCTCCAACCCGCAGCTCGATGTTCTGGACTTCGAACTCGTCGCCGGGGTGGCGCACGAGAACGGGGTCCCGTTGATCGTCGACAACACGGTGCCGACGCCGTTCCTGATCCGGCCCTTCGAGTTCGGCGTCGACATCATCGTGCACTCGGCGACCAAGTACCTCGGTGGTCATGGCACGGCCATCGGCGGCGCGATCGTCGACTCCGGCAACTTCGACTGGACTGCGGACCCGGCGAAATTCCCGAACTTCAACAACCCGGACCCCAGCTACAACAACCTGGTCTGGGGGCGCGACCTGGGCCCGGAGGGCCTGTTCAAGTCGAACGTGTCGTTCATCTTCAAGACGCGACTGCAGTCGTTGCGTGACATGGGCCCGTCGATCTCGCCGTTCAACGCCTTCCTGCTGGCCCAGGGGATCGAGACGCTCAGCCTCCGGATGGAGCGGCACGTCTCCAACGCCACCAAGGTCGCCCAGTTCCTCGAGGGGCGCGACGAGGTGGAATCGGTGTCCTACCCGGCGCTCGAATCCAGCAAATGGCATGCGCAGCAGCAGAAGTACTCGCCGCTCGGTGGCGGTCCGATCGTCGCCTTCGAGATCAAGGGTGGCGTGGAGGCCGGGCAGGTCTTCACCGATGCGCTGGAACTGTTCACCAACCTGGCCAACATCGGTGACGTCCGTTCGCTGGTGATCCACCCGGCATCGACCACTCACGGTCAGCTCTCGCCGGCCGAGCAGCTGACCACCGGCGTGACCCCCGGCCTGATCCGGTTGGCCGTCGGTACCGAGAACATCGACGACATCCTGGCCGACCTCGACGCCGGGTTCCGGGCCGCCAAGTCCTGACGCTGGTGACCGCACTCGAAGCCGGGACCGGCGCCGCCTCCCGCGCGACGGTCGACTCCGCTGTGGAGCCGACCGTCCGCAGGAACGGTGCCGGTCCCGGCCTGCGCCGCCCCCCGGCCGATCGGCGATCGGCACCTCCGGCATCGTTGGCATCGCCGGCCGAACGGCAGTACCTCCAGATCGGTGATCTGATCCTCGAGTCCGGTACCGGACTGGCGGATGTCACGGTGTGTTTCCAGTCCTGGGGACGTCTGAACGAGGCCGGCGACAACGCAGTTCTCGTGCTGCACGCCCTGACGGGTGACTCCCACGTGATCGGCCCGGTCGGTCCCGACCACCCGACCCCGGGCTGGTGGGACGGCCTGATCGGTCCCGGCGCTCCTCTGGACGACGAGAAGTACTTCGTGCTGGCGGCCAATGTGCTGGGTGGGTGCCGGGGGACGACGGGACCCTCCTCGGCTGCTCCCGACGGCCAGCCCTACGGCTCGAGATTCCCCTCGTTGACCATTCGGGACCAGGTCGCCACGGAAGCGGTACTCGCACAGCGCCTCGGCGTCCGCTCGTTTGCTGCGGTGCTCGGCGGTTCGATGGGCGGTATGCGTGCTCTCGAGTGGGGGGCGATGTATCCCGATCGGGTCAGGAAGGTGATCGCGATCGCCACCACGGCCGCCGCCTCCGGCGATCAGATCGCCTGGGCCGCAGCGCAGCTCGCAGCAGTTCGGATGGACCCGCACTTCGCCGGCGGTGACTACTACGGTGGTGCGGCCCCCCTGGCCGGGCTGTCCGTCGCCCGGCAGATCGCCCACACCACCTACCGGTCCGGATACGAGTTCAACACCCGGTTCGGTCGTGCTCTCCAGCCTGACGTCGATCCGCCCCAGTTCGCAGTGGAGTCGTATCTCAGGTACCACGGCGACAAGCTGGGACGCCGGTTCGACGCGAACTCCTATCTCGTGCTCACGGAGGCGATGAACTCACATGACCTCGGCCGCGGTCGCGGGGGCATCGATGCTGCCCTGCAACGATTTCCGGTCGACCTGACCGTCGCCGTGGTCGATTCCGACCGTCTGTACACGCCGGCCGAGGGCGCGCGGATCGCCGCCGCCCCTACCGCTGCGCCGCTGATCACTATGCACTCGGATCACGGACACGATGGATTCCTGATCGAGGCCGCACAGGTGGCGGCAGTCGTCCGCGAGGCGCTCGGCTGATCGTTGCTCGTGTTGGAGCGTCGGCATCGGAGGCTGGGTCGTGGTCGCGCACCTCGGCGCGGCGGCGGCGCGTCGGAGCCGCGACAGGGCGGCCTGCTCGGTCCCTTGAGCCGCGTCATGCCGCCCGCCCGATGGTAATTGGACAATTAGCCCGAATCGGGTGTTACGAGGGTGGCTACGGCATTACGTCGCGAGAGGGTTCAGGGTGGGGGCCTCTGAGTGATGGGCGATGCTCCTTATCCTGGACGCATGCCGTCCACACCATCCCGTAGGTCCCTCCTCGCGGCCGGCCTGGCGCTGTTTGCCGCCGGCGTCGCCGGGTGCACGAAGGCGGTGAAGGCCATCGCCACGACGACCTCGAACGCACCGACGGCCGCGCCGATCACCGCGCCGACCACCGCGCCGGGAGGCGGCGCGCCCGGGTCGACGACCGTCTCGGCGGCGTCGACCCCAGCGACCAGCACCACGGACGTCACCCCTCCCGCGACCGTCACCCCCTCCGGTACGACGGCCGCCACGACGACCCGGACCAGCGCCCGCACCAGCAACCGGACCACCGCATCCCGCCCGCACACCGGTCCGGCGGTCGAGGTGATGACCGGCCCCACCAGCAAACCCCAGGTGGCCCTGACCTTCCACGGTGCCGGCGATCTGAGCCTGGCGACCGCGATCCTGCAGATCGTCAAGGACCGGAAGGCCAGGATCACCGTCATGGCGATCGGCACGTGGTTGCAGGACAATCCGCAGATGGCGAAGACGATCCTGGCCGGCGGCCATGAGCTGGGCAATCACACCTATCAGCATCTGGACATCAATTCGCTGCCGGCGGATCAGATCACCAGCGAGATCGTCCGTTGTCGCGATGTGCTGACCAAGCTGACCGGCTCACCCGGCGCCTATTTTCGTCAGTCGCAGGCCCAGCACGCCAGTGACCAGGTGAAGACCCTCGCCGGCGCGGCCGGTTACGCGACCTGCCTCTCCTACGATCTCGACTCGATGGACTACACGGACCCCGGCGGACCGGCCGTCCGGTCGGCGCTGAAGGCCGCGGTGCCCGGTGCGATCGTCAGCATGCATCTCGGTCATCAGAGCACCGTCGACGCCCTGCCCGGGGTGCTCGACGACCTCCGGTCCAGAGGTCTGGCGCCGGTGACGGTCTCCACCCTTCTCGCCGGCTGATCCCGGTACGAGTAAGAATGAGACCCGGCGGTCGCTCACATCGGTGACCTCACCGCCGGGACGAAGGAGCAACAGCAATGGCATTACGTCTGGGATACAAGGCTTCCGCAGAGCAGTTCGGGCCGAGGGAGCTCGTCGACTTCGGGGTGCTGGCCGAGCAGGCCGGCTTCGATTCGGTCTTCGTGTCCGATCACCTCCAGCCCTGGAGGCACGACGGCGGACATGCGCCGGCTGCTCTTCCCTGGCTCGGTGCTCTCGGGGCCAGTACCGAGAAGATCATCCTGGGCACCAGTGTGCTGACGCCGACCTTCCGCTACCACCCGGCCGTCATCGCGCAGGCCTTTGCGACGTTGGGCCTGCTGTTCCCCGGTCGCGTCATCCTCGGAGTGGGTTCCGGCGAGTCGCTCAACGAGGTTCCCTTGGGCCTGACCTGGCCCGACGGCAAGGAACGCTTCGCCCGGATGAAGGAGGCCGTCACTCTGATCCAGCAGCTCTGGCGCGAGGACCGGGTGACGTTCGAGGGCACCTACTACCAGACCGACAAGGCCACCATCTACGACAAGCCGGAGATCCCGGTGCCCATCTACATCGGTGCATCTGGGCCGGCGGCCACCAGGTTGGCCGGGCGGATCGCCGACGGTTTCATCACCACCTCCGGCAAGGCAGACTCCCTCTACCGGGACACCCTGCTGCCCGCGCTGGCCGAGGGAGCGGGCAAGGTCGGTCGGACGCTGGACGACATGGATCTGCTGATCGAGATGAAGGTGTCGTTCTCCCACGACCGCGAGCAGGCGATGAACGACACCAAGTACTGGGGCGCGCTGGCGCTGACGCCGGATCAGAAGATGGGTGTGGAGGACCCGCTGGAGATGCAGCGCCTCGCCGACGACCTCCCGGTCGAGCAGGCCGCGTCACGGTGGATCGTCTCCACCGATCCCGAGGAGCACGTCGAGAAGATCAAGCATTACATCGATCTCGGCTTCAAGCACCTCGTGTTCCACGCACCGGGTCCGGACCAGGCAAAGTTCCTCGAGCTCTACGGCAACGAGATCCTGCCCCGGCTCCGCGCCCTGTGAGCCCCCGCGTCCGGCAGCCTGCGCGCTGATCAACTTCGCCGGCGCTCACGAACGGGTCGATTCGTGTCACTCCGGTCCCAGATCTGGAAAGTTGATCAGCGCGGACGAAGTTGATGAGCGCGGGGGAAGTGGATGCGCGCGGACGAGGTTGATCAGCGCGGGGAAGTTGACAACCGCCGGGACCTGGGGGCGCGGCCGTCAGGCGGGTTCCTGACCGGAGCCATCAGGATCGTCGGCGGTCGTGACGACCACCCGACCGGCCGGCGTCGCCGAGAGCAGTCGCTTGTGGAGTTCCTCCGTCAGGACATGGATCTGCCTGGTCAGGTAGGTGTTCGTCTTCAGTTCCAGTTCCTGTTCGACGAAGTCGTGATCGGCCTTCTGCTGCTGGAAGGCGGCGGCCCGGTTCTGGCCGATCATCACGAAGGTGGACAGGAAGATCGCCTCCAGGGAGACCACCAGCGTCAGGGTCGGCCAGGGGGACTGCTCCACGAACAACATCCAGCAGGCGAACACCACGACGTGCAGGTAGACGAATTTCATCGAACCGGCGAAGGAGGTGATCGCGTCGGCGACCTTGAGCTGTAGATTTCCGGCGCGATGCGCACGCTGGGCGATGACGGTGGGGTGGTGCACGGCCTTTTTCGGTGAGCCTGACGCTGCGCCGGTCGCTGCGGCTTTCGTCGGTGCGGACATAGTTTGTCTCCGGGGTGGGTCGGGGGCGGGAAGCCAGGGGCGTGGTAATCGATGCGCAACTATCCCCCTTCCGGATGGGCCAGAGGTTGTCATTCATCAATTGGTCACCTGGCGGTGGTCCGAGGTGGGGTCAACCGGGCGAGTCAGGTGCCGGGAGGACTGCCGACGCCGATAGGGTGACCCATGGAGCAGGAGCTCCGCTCACTTCTGCCCAGTCAATGAAGGGATGTGCCCGTGGCGGCCATCGAACTCATCGGAGCCCGCGAGATCCTCGATTCCAGAGGCAACCCCACCATCGAGGTGGAGGTCGCTCTCGAGGATGGCTCACTCGCCCGCGCGGCAGTACCGTCCGGTGCCTCTACCGGCGAGCACGAAGCAGTCGAACTGCGCGACGGCGATCCGGCCCGCTACCTGGGCAAAGGCGTCCAGAAGGCGGTCGAGGCGGTCCTGGACGAGATCGGCCCCGAGCTGGTCGGGTTCGACGCCACCGAGCAACGGCTGATCGACCAGAAGCTGATCGACATCGACGGCACCCCGGACAAGAGCCGGATCGGCGCGAACGCCATCCTGGGCGTCTCGCTGGCGGTGGCCAAGGCCGCGGCGGACTCGGCCGAGCTCGAGCTCTTCCGCTACATCGGCGGACCGAACGCGCACATCCTGCCCGTCCCGATGATGAACATCGTCAACGGAGGCGCGCACGCCGACACCGCGGTCGACATCCAGGAGTTCATGATCGCCCCGATCGGTGCCCCGACCTTCCGTGAGGCCCTGCGCTGGGGCGCCGAGGTCTACCACTCCCTCAAGTCGGTGCTGAAGAGCAAGGGCCTGTCCACCGGGCTGGGCGACGAGGGCGGCTTCGCTCCGTCCCTGGTCTCCAACCGCGCGGCCCTGGACCTGATCACCGAGGCCGTCACCAAGGCCGGTTTCACCGTCGGTAACGACATCGCGTTCGCGATGGACGTGGCCGCCTCCGAGTTCTACTCCGACGGGGCGTACCTGTTCGAAGGTGCCAAGAAGTCCTCGGCCGATCTGATCAAGTACTACGCCGAGCTCGTCGCCAACTACCCGATCGTCTCGATCGAGGACCCGCTCTCCGAGGACGACTGGGACGGCTGGGTCGCGATGACCACCGAGTTGGGCGGCAAGATCCAGATCGTCGGGGACGACCTGTTCGTCACCAACCCGGACCGCATCGAGGAGGGCATCGCCCGCGGCGCCGCCAACGCCCTGCTGGTCAAGGTGAACCAGATCGGCACCCTGTCGGAGACCCTCGACGCCGTCACGCTGGCGCAGAACAACGGCTACCGCTGCCAGATGAGCCACCGCAGCGGCGAGACCGAGGACACCACCATCGCGGACCTGGCCGTCGCCACCAGCTGCGGGCAGATCAAGACCGGTGCACCGGCGCGTTCCGAGCGGGTCGCCAAGTACAACCAGCTGCTGCGCATCGAGGACAACCTGGGCGATGCCGCCAGCTACCTGGGCGAGCTGGCCTTCCCGCGCTTCAAGGCCTGACCTGATGGAGAGCACGCCGCGCCGGCGCACCCGCAGCACCGGACCGTCGCGGTCCGGCGCCGGCGCGCGCGCCGGGCGTGGCACCTCGGCGGCCAGAGCAGGTCGGGGCGGCGCCGTGCGCCGCGAGCCGATCGAGAAGGTCAGCGGCGCAGATGATCCGGGCCGGGGCGTCGCCACCGGATCCGACAGCACACGGCTGAGCGGCCCCACCTCCCGGATCGCCGGGACCCGATCTGGCGCCGCGCGGTCCGGGCGGACCGCCAGCTCCAGACCCGCCGGCACCCGCCCGGGCACCGCACCGTCGGCCGCCGCCTCCGTCGGAGGCCGGCGGCTCGGCCGGCTGACGGCACGCGCCGCGCCGAAGGCGGTCGGCGTCTCGCGTGCGACCTCGCAGTTGATCAAGCAGGTGGCCGTCCTCGGTCTGGTGTTCTGTGCCGTCGCGCTCGCACTCGCCGTTCCGCTGCGCAACTACCTGGCCCAGCGCGCGGAACTGGGCGTGGAGGTGAGCAAGGAACAACAACTCCGGGTCTCCCTGGCTGCGCACGACCAGGAGAAGGGTGCGCTCTCCGATCCCGCCTACATCGCGGCCGAGGCCAAGCGGCGGCTGCAGTACGTCAAGCCCGGCGACACCGTGTACGTCATGCACGCCCCCCCACTGGCTGCTCCGAAGGTCGCTGCTGCCCCCTCGGTCGGCCCGGCCGCACCCTGGTACTCCCACCTGTGGGACACGCTGTCGGACCCGACCCAGACCGCGGCGCCCGGCGCGCCCCCTTCCGCCGGCTCGGCGGTCAGCCCGAGCAAGGCCGGGCGATGAGTCCCGACTCGTCGGTGTTCGGGGCTGCGGTGGATCTGCGCGAGGTCACCGACGCGGATCGGGAGGCGTTCCGACGTGAGTTGGGCCGACCGCCGCGAGGCATCCTCGCCGTCGCGTACCGCTGCGGCCACGACGTGCCGGCGGTGGTACTCACCGCCCCGCGACTGGAGGACGGGACCCCGTTCCCGACCATGTACTACCTGTGCTGCAGGGAACTGAACGCCGCCGTCAGCCGGATGGAATCGTCCGGTCTGATGCGCGAGATGACCGAGCGGCTGACGCAGGACCCGGAGCTTGCGCAGGCGTACCGACGCGCTCACGAGAGCTACCTGGCCAGCCGGAACGCGCTCGGTGACCTCGGTATCGCCGTGACGGCCGGCGGCATGCCGGACCGGGTGAAGTGCCTGCACGTGCTGGTCGCCCATTCGCTGGCCGTCGGCCGGGGCGTCAACCCGCTGGGTGACGAGGCGGTCGATGCCCTCGGGGAGTACTTCCGCGGCGAACCGGCCTGCTCGCACCTGTGATCCTCGGACTGGTCTGCGCCGTCGTCGCCTCGGTCTGCTACGGCAGTGCCTCGGTGCTGCAGGCCACCGGTGCCCGCCGGATGGCCACGGCGCAGAACCTGGATCCGCGCCTACTGGTGCGGCTCCTCGGGCAACTGCCGTACCTCCTCGGGCTGAGTCTGGATCTGGTCGGTTTCGCCGCGTCGGTGGTCGCCCTGCAACTGAAGCAACCGTTGTTCGTCGTCCAGGCCATCGTGGCCGGCAACGTCGGGGTGACGGCCGCGATCGTCGCCTTCATGGGCACCCGGCTCAAGCGCAACGAGTGGTTGGCGATCACCGCGCTGGCCCTGGGGTTGGTGCTCCTCGCGCTGTCCGCCGGCCCGGAGAAGGACGTGGTGCTGCAGAACAAGTGGTTCTGGGTGATGCTCGCGGCGGCGATCCCGGTCGGTGTGCTGGGGGCGGTCGGGTTACGGCTGAGAGGATCCGGAGCGGCTGTGGTGCTCGGCTCCTCGGCCGGCCTCGGGTTTGCCATCACCGCGGTCGCCTCGCGCACGCTCGTGATCCCACACCCGTGGTGGCATCTGGTCCACTCGCCGGCCGTGTGGGCGATCGCCGCCGGCGGTGTGATCGCGATGCTGGTCTTCAGCCTTGCGCTGCAACGGGTTCCGGTGACGACGGTGATGGCGTTCGTGGTGATCACCGAGACGGTCATCCCGGCGGGGATCGGTCTGGCGTTCCTGGGCGACACCATCCGCCGGGGGTTCGTCCCGGCCGCCGTGGCCGGTCTGGTGCTGGCCCTGCTCGGCGCGGCCCTGCTGGCCAGGTTCGGCGAGGTCGACCTGGGGCCGAGCCGCGAGTCAGAGGCCGGGCGTGACCGCGGCGACGATACCGCGCAGATCGAATCCACGCGGTAGGTCGCCGTAGACCCTGGTGCCGCCGCCGGCCAACCTGGTGGCGCAGTACAGGGCCCCGACCTGCGGCGGTGCGAACCGCAGGAGCAGCGAGGCGCCCAGCAGGCGGCCGGTCAGCGAGGCCAGCGCCCGGGCGCTGTGATCGTCGGGTTCGGTCAACAGGTCGGCCAGGTCGGACAGGGCCGCGTCGAAATGAGGGTCCGCCCCGCGGGTGAGCACGAGTTCGTCGACCAACGCCTGGGACGAGGCGGGACTCCGTCGGCAGGCCCGGACGGCGTCCAGCGCGGCGACCGTGCCCGACCCCTCCCAGATCCCGTTCAACGGGGACTCCCGGAACAGCCGGGGCATCACCGACTCCTCGACGTAACCGTTGCCGCCCAGACACTCCATCGCCTCGGCGATCGCGGCGATGCTGGATTTGCAGACCCAGAACTTCGCTGCGGGCAGGGCCATCCGCAGGAGGCCGGCTTCGCCGGCGTCCCCGCCGGCGTCCCTGCCCCTACCGGCCTTCTGGGCTTCGCCGGCCTCCTGGGCATCGACGGCGGCGGCCAGCCGTAGGCCGATCATGGTGGCCGCCCACGATTCCAGGGCCAGGTCGGCCAGCACGGCGGTCATCGCCGGTTGGTCGACGAGGCGCTGTCCGAACGCGCGCCGATGTGCGGCGTGGTGGCAGGCCTGCGCAACTGCGGCCCGCAGTCCACCCGCCGAGCCCAGGACGCAGTCGAGCCTGGTCATCGTGACCATCTGCAGGATGGTGCGGACCCCGGCGCCCTCGTCGCTGATCCGCCAGCCGACGGCGTGGTCGTACTCGATCTCGGCGGAGGCGTTCGAGCGATTGCCCAGCTTGTCCTTGAGTCGTTGCAGCGCAATGGTGTTGCGGTCGCCACCGGGGAGCACCCTGGGCAGCAGGAAGCAGGTGAGGCCGCCGGGGGCCTGCGCCAGCGTGAGGAACATGTCGTTCATCGGTGCCGAGGTGAACCACTTGTGGCCGGTCAGTCGGTAGCGCTCCCCGGCGACGTCGGAGCCGTCGGGGACGGCACTGGTGGTGCCGGCCCTGACGTCCGAACCACCCTGCTTCTCGGTCATCGACATGCCGGCGAGCAGGCCCGGCTTGCCCGCCGGATCCCGCAGACCCGGCGCGTAGACGGTCGAGGTCAGCCCGGCCCCGAACAGACCGACCAGGCCGGGGGACTGGCGCAGCACGGGCACCGCGGCGTACGACATCGAGATCGGGCAGGTGTGGCCGGCTTCGGCCTGCGTCCAGACGTACAGGCCGGCGGCCCGGTCCAGATGCCGCGTCGGCGAGTTCGAGGCCCAGGCCGCCCCGCCGAGGCCGGCCGCCACCGCGTGGCCCATCAGCGTGTGCCACGCAAGGTGGAACTCGACCTCGTCGATCCGGTGGCCGGTGCGGTCGAAGCTGCGCAGCACCGGGGAGTGCTCGTTGGCCGAGCGGGCGGCCTGCGCGATCTCGGCCGACCCGGCCAGCCGGCCAAGGCGCTGCAGCCGCTCGTCGACGCCACCGCCCGCCCCGCCGGTGCCCGCCCCGCCACCGCCCGCCCCGCCGGTGCCCGCCGCGCCGCTGCCCGCCGCGCCGCTGCCCGCCATCAGGCCCAGACCGGCCACCAGCGCCGGATCGGCGGCACTGACGTCGTGATCGACCAGCGGTGGGACCTGGTTGAGGACCTCGTGCGTGGCGGTCATGGCTCCCATCCTCGTCCTGCCGATTCGGTCCCTTCGACGTGGTTGTACCCCGTCGAAGGGACCGAGATGGAATGTCCCTGCTAGCGCACGATGACCACGTGCAGCGTCCGTGGGCCGTGGACGCCTTCGACCCTGGACAACTCGATGTCACTGGTGGCAGACGGGCCGGAGATCATCGTCAGCGGCGCGGTGGGGGACAGCAGCCGGAGACCGTCCGGCACCGTCTCGACGATCCGGGCCAGTGGCAACACGACCACCAGTAGGTCGGGGACCAGGCTGATCGCGCGCCGACCCTCGTCTGGGCGGCCGGATAGGATGATCGTGCCGGTCACGGCGATGGCCACCGTCGCGCCGGTGACGACCGCGTCGATGGCATCCAGTTGCACCGGGGTGAGCGCGCTCGGTTCACCGTCGACGACGACCGTGCGGTCACGCGCCGCGCAACCGGCTCTGGTGATCGGATCCAGGGCGGCCGGGACGACGACGGACCGGGAAACGTCCAGGGCCGCGTCCACGGCAGTCTCGAGGTCGCCGTCCGCATCCACCACGGTGACCTTCGCCTTGTAGTCCACCAGTCGATCCACGAGCAGCTCCAGCACGTGGTCCGATCCGGCCGGGTGGGTCCCGACCCTCTGGTACCCGCGGGGAATCGGCTCGGCCGGAACGTCCGACGCGCCGGCCGCCACCGCAGCCCTGATCCGGTTCAGCATCGCGGTGCGGGAGCTGCTCATGACTTCCCCTCCGGTGCAACAGCTTCCGTTGCCACGGCTCCCGGTGCCCGGTGCTCGTCGCGCCACCACTGCCGGAACGTCTGCTTCGGCGGGGCCGGGGTGTCCCGGCTGGTGGACCAGGCCGACAGCGGGAACGGCAGGGTGCTGATGCGGCCCTTCCGCCCGGCGACCAGGCGCCCGGCCTTGCTCATGGTTTCGGCTGCTGCGAAACGCTTCTCGTTCGACATCACCCAGGACGCGGCTTT
This sequence comes from Nakamurella sp. PAMC28650, assembly GCF_014303395.1. Taxonomy (GTDB): domain Bacteria; phylum Actinomycetota; class Actinomycetes; order Mycobacteriales; family Nakamurellaceae; genus Nakamurella. Next base: position 5,114,849 of record NZ_CP060298.1, on the reverse strand, counting down.
CATCGCGGCCGCCCAGCCGCCGGGGACACCGTGTCCGCGGTCGGCGTCGACGGCGCGTCCGCGGAGCTCCACGAGCATGGTGGGGATGTCGATCTTCACCGGGCAGGCGTCGAAGCAGGCTCCGCAGAGGGTCGAGGCGTAGGGCAGGGTGGAGTTGACGTCGTCGTGCCCGGACATCCCGGTGAGCTGCGGGGTGAGGACCGCACCGATCGGCCCGGGGTAGACGGAGCCGTAGGCGTGGCCGCCGGCGCGTTCGTACACGGGGCAGACGTTGAGGCAGGCCGAGCACCGGATGCAGTGCAGCGCAGTGCGTCCGAGCTCGTCGGCCAGGGCGTTCGTGCGCCCGTTGTCCAGCAGCACCAGGTGGAACTCCTGCGGGCCGTCCCCGGGGGTGACGCCCGTCCACAGCGAGGTGTAGGGGTTCATCCGCTCGCCGGTGGAGGAGCGCGGCAGGATCTGCAGGAAGACCTCGAGATCGTCGAAGGTGGGCAGCAGCTTCTCGATGCCCATGACGGTGATCAGCGTCTGCGGCAACGTCAGGCACATCCGGCCGTTGCCCTCGGATTCCACCACCGCCAGGGTGCCGGTGTCGGCGATCGCGAAGTTGGCGCCGGACACCGCCACCCGGGCGGAGAGGAACTTGCGGCGTAGGTGAGCGCGGGCGGCCATCGCCAGCACCCGGGGCTCGTCGGTCAGATCCTCTGGTGCATCCTCCATCTCGGCGAGGAAGATCTCGCGGATCTCGGCGCGCCCGCGATGGATGGCCGGCACCAGGATGTGGGAGGGCTTGTCGTGGCCCAGCTGCACGATGAGCTCGGCGAGATCCGTTTCGATCGCGGCGATCCCCTGCTCCTCGAGGTATTCGTTGAGCCCGATCTCCTGGGTGGCCATCGACTTGACCTTGACCACCTCGTCGGCACCGGTGGCCTTGATCAGCCGGGTGACGATCTGGTTGGCCTCGAGGGCATCCTGCGCCCAGTGCACGGTCCCGCCCCGGGCGGTGACGGCTGCCTCCAGCTGCTCCAGCAGCTCCGGCAGCCGCGCCATCACGTCGGCCTTCACCGCGGACGCCGTGTCGCGCAACGCCTCCCAGTCGTCGACCTCGGCCACCACTGCGGCCCGCTTGGCCCTGATGGTGGCGGTCGCCCGGCCGAGATTGCGCCTCAGCCGGGTGTCGCCGACCGCGCGCCTGGCCGCGGCCGGGAAAGTCTCGGTGCCGCGCAGGGGGCCCTCGGGGTGGCCGGACCGCTGGGTGTGGCCGGATTGGTCGTCGTGGGAGCGCCGGATCGGCACGCCGAGAAAAGTGGTCATGCCGTCACTCCCGCCGATGAGCTGGTCCCGGTCGGGGCCAATGATCTGGTGCTGGCCAGGATCTCGGCCAGGTGGACCGTGCGGACGCCCGTGCGCAGACGGCTCAGCCCGCCACCGATGTGCATCAGGCAGGATGCGTCGCCGGCCGAGCAGACCTCCGCCCTGGTGGTCAGCACGTCGGACATCTTGTCCGCCAGCATGGCCGTCGAGACCTCGGGATTCTTGATCGAGAACGTTCCGCCGAAACCGCAGCACTGGTCGGCGTTGGGCAGTTCCACGAGGTCGATGCCGGCCACGTTCCGCAGCAGGGTCAGCGGCTTGTCGCCGACGCGCAACATCCGCAACGAGTGACACGTCGGGTGATAGGTCACCCGATGCGGGAAGTAGGCACCCACGTCGGTCACCCCGAGCACGTCCACGAGTAGTTCGGACAACTCGTAGGTCCTGGCGGCCAGCGCCTTGGCCCGGCGCTCCAGATCGGCGTCACCGGCTCGCCTGGCTACCATTGCATGCTGGTGCCGGACGGACCCGACGCACGAACCGGAGGGTGCGACGGCGACGTCGAACTCGGCGCCGTCGAACACGTCGACGTGATGACGGACCACCGGGACGGCCTCGTCGAGATAGCCGGTGTTGATGTGCATCTGCCCGCAGCAGGTCTGGGCCGCCGGGAAGACGACCTCGTGTCCGAGGCGTTCCAGCAGGTGGGTGGTGGCGATGGCGACGCCCGGGAAGAGGGCGTCGGCCAGGCAGGTGGCGACGAGCGCGATGCGCATGGGGGCAGCTCCTGGTGCGGCGGCGGTTCCGATGTGGTCCGACCACACTAGAATACTGTGGTCGGACCACACAAGACCGGGTGCAGGGGAGTCGTCGATGTCCGCTCGTGCCGGGGCTACCCGCAGCTACCAGAGCGTGCTGCTGCGGATCGAGGCCGATCTGGCCGCCGGGCGGCTGGAGATCGGTGGTCGGCTGCCGGGGGAGCGCGTGCTCGCCGAGCGGTACGGCGTCTCGCGACCCAGTGTCCGGGAGGCGATCAGGGTACTGGAGGCGATGGGTCTGATCAGAACGGCGTCCGGCTCGGGCCCGGAGGCCGGCGCCGTCCTGATCTCCGACCCGGCTGCCCCGATCGGTGCTGCGCTGCGGTGGCATCTGGCCAGCCGTCATCTGCCGGTCAGCGACATCGTCGCCACGCGTGTGCTCATCGAGTCCTGGGCGCTGCGGGAGGCCGCCACCCGCGCCGCCGCCGACGACGTGGACCTGGCCGCCGCGCGCGCACTGCTGCTCGGGATGGACCGGCCGGGTCTCACGGCCACGCAGTTCCTGGCCCTGGACACCAGATTCCACGTCGAACTGGCCAGGCTGGCCGGCAATGCCGTCATCGAGGCGATCATGGCGGCGATGCGGGAGGGCATCGAGGGCTACGTCACGAAGGCGGTGGCCGGTTTCGCCGACTGGCCGGTCATGATGACTCTGCTCCGCCTCCAGCACGCGGGCATGCTGGAGGCGGTGGATGCCGGCCGACCTGACGTCGCCGCCGTGCTGGTGACCGCCCACATCGAAGGGTTCTACCGAGCGACGGGAGTGGGCTGAGTGGGAAGGCATGGTGTCGGCGGCGAGTTCGAGACCTCCCGTCGGGTGGCGGCGATCGACTGCGGGACGAACTCGATCCGTCTGCTGGTCGCCGATCTGGCGCGGGTGGACGGGGTGGTGAAGCTGACCGACGTCCATCGCGAGATGCGGGTCGTCCGACTGGGCGAGGGCGTGGACGCCACCGGCCGGTTGTCCACGGCGGCCATCGACCGCACCTGGAGTGCGTTGGCCGACTACACGGCGATCCTGCGGACCTGTGGTGCGGTGCAGGTGCGGATGGCAGCGACCTCGGCCACCAGGGACGCGGCGAACCGTTCCGACTTCGTGGCGATGGTGGTCTCGACGCTCGGTCAGGAGCCCGAGGTGATCACCGGGGTCGAGGAGGCGGAACTATCGTTCCGCGGGGCGGTCGGAGATCTCGATCCGGGCACCGGACCCTTCCTGGTGGTGGACATCGGTGGTGGGTCCACCGAGATGGTCGTCGGGTCCGTGGTCGGCGGTGGGATCCGGGTCGAGGGCCGGCAGAGCCTGGACATCGGCTGCGTCCGGATCACCGAGCGACTGCTGCACGGCGATCCCCCGACGGCGGCCGAGCGGTTCGAGGCGTTCGAGTGGGCCAGGACCGTGCTGGCCCAGGGGCTGGCTGCTCTTCCGCTGAGGTCCGTGCGGCGACTGGTGCCGGTCTCGGGCACGGCCACCACGGTCGCCGCGGCGGCACTGCGCCTGCCCACCTACGACCCCGCACGGATCCACCTGTCGAAGATCGGCTTCCGCCGCGTGCACGAGGTGACCGACATGCTGCTGGGTGCCACCCGCGCGCACCGTGCCGCCCTGGGCTACATGCATCCGGGACGGGTCGACGTGATCGGCGGCGGCGCGCTCGTCCTCTCGACGTTGCTCTCGCAGTTCGCGCAGCGGGTGGGACGGGAATTCGTCCAGGAGATCACGGTCTCGGAGCACGACATCCTGGACGGGCTCGCGCTGTCGCTCGGCTAGTGGAATCCCGGCGCGACCTGCAGGAATCCTGGCCGACGAGCTCGGAATGCGCCCATCCGACGCTACCGGCAATGGATCTTGTGTCAACGACGAAAAGGTGCTGACGCCTAGGTAGTTCGCATTGCGCAATTTACCTGCTCACCCGTCGTTTCATGATCAATTCCTCGGCGGTTCTGGGTGCATTCAAAAGTTTGTTGGTCCTCGATTGCAACTTCTCTATCTCGTTCAGGTAACGTACCCGAAGCGGTCCGGCCGGCCGCTTGATGGCACGAGGTATGACCAGGGGGTCTGACCTGCGAAAGCTGACCTGAGAGAGAGCCGACTTGATGCACACGAATGAACAGCCGACCGCCGAGCTGAGAACCGAGAAACGGGCCCGAATTCGGGCCCGTTTGCGTCGCAACCGCGCGGTTGCCGGATCCATCTCGGTGCTGTTGGCCATCGGAGCGGTGGTGATGACCTTCGGGTCGGCAAGCGCACTGCCATCGGCCGGTGACTGGCAGAAACTGCGAAATTGCGAATCAAGCGGCAACTATGCGACCAATACCGGTAACGGTTATTACGGTGCGTATCAATTCGATCTCGGAACGTGGCAAAGTGTCGGCGGTTCCGGCCTGCCGAGCGACGCCAGCCCGGCCACCCAGGACGCGCTCGCCTATCGGCTCTGGCAGCAACGCGGCTGGAGCCCGTGGACCTGCGCCGCGATCGTCGGCCTGCCGGCCGGCGGATCCGGTGGTCCGGCTCCCGTGCCGGTCAGGGCTGCGCTCGCGAGAGCGGTGCCCAAGCCGGTGGCCATCGACCAGGTCGGCGGCGTCGACCGGCCCTACTACGACGCGCGCAGCGGCCGCCTGGTCGTCAGTGGCTGGGCCGCCGACCAGAACTCGTCCGGGCACCAGAGCCGCGTGGCGATCTCCATCAACGGCCGGACCACGAACGTCACGACGGGCGTCGTCCGCCCGGAGGTCAACCGGATCAGAAAACTGACCGGCCGACACGGCTTCTCCTTCGCCTCGCCGGCGCAGGCCGGTTCCTACCGGGTCTGCGTGTCCGTGCTGCCGCTGGGAGGGACGCGCACCGTCGCACTGGGCTGCTCCAGGGTGCAGGCGCCCGCCGTCGTGTTCGGGGACGACCTCGTCTACCAGTCGTTCGGCCGGGTGGTGGTCGCGGCCTGGGCCTTCGACAACGCCATGCCCAACCATTCCGTGAACGTCGTCACCACCATCAACGGCGTGCGGCACGATGCGACCGCCGATCGCGCCTCCGGAACCGTGAACCGCATGCTCGGCATCTCGGGACGGCATGGGTTGCGCGAGGTCTACGGACTGCGCACCGGGCGCAACACGGTCTGCGTGCAGGCCCAGGGAGTCAGTGGGAACCGCGTGAAGTCGTTGGGCTGCAAAGTCTTCAACGTCGCGCTTCCCGTCGGGGGCGTGAGTCCGGTGACCGTCTCGGGGCGGACCGCGAAGCTCTCCGGGTTCGGCTACGACCCGAATGCATCGAGCGTCACGACGAGCATGCGTCTGGTTCTCAACCGGAGCGTCCACGTGGTGCCCGCCTCCCTGCCGGGTCATGAGTTCACCGCGGCCATGATCCTGAAGAAGGGCGCCAACCAACTGTGCGTCTACGCGATGGGAACCGTCGGGGTCGCCAGCAGACTGCTGACCTGCCGCACGGTCACCAGCTGAGGCCTTCCGTAGTGTGCCTTCCGTGGTGTGACGGTCCGCCCCGCGCTGTCGGGGGTCGGGGCGGACCGCTTCCGGTCGGGAGCCCTAGTCTGGGGGGCGAATGGTCGCGCCCGGCCCCCGTAGCCCAATCGGCAGAGGCAACCGACTTAAAATCGGTTCAGTGCGGGTTCGAGTCCCGCCGGGGGCACGCCCCTTGCGGCCCCGGGCCCACTACCCCTTGCGGCCCCGGCGCCCACTGCCCCTTGCGGCCCCGGCGCCCACTGCCGTCGGGGGAACTTCGGCCGGTCGCGGGTCGTTGACAGACTGACTGCACCGCGGCGTCGGCCGGTCGGCCGACGATGCGTCTGGATGATGCCTGCACCACCGGGGCATGATGCACCAGTGCAGGAATTTTTCTGTCGTCGAAGGAGCCAGTCGTGCAGAGCAGCAATCCCGCATTCCGCAGTTTGAGACAGCCGCCGGGCGCTCAGCAGCAGGGCGCCCCCAGCGCCGCCTACCTCAACCAGATGTACGCCCGGCCTTCCGTCGGTGCGCCACCGAGGGAGCGGTTCCTGACCCTGGACGACGTGGTCGCCAAGACGGCGACCGTGCTCGGTGTCGGCATCGTCTCGGCCGTCCTGGCGATGGCGTTGCACCTGACCTGGTCTCTTGCCCTCCCGGCGATGATCGTCGGCCTGGTTCTGTCGCTGGTCGTCATCTTCAAGCAGTCGACGAATCCGGCCCTGATCCTGTCCTACTCGGTGGCCGAGGGGGTGGCTCTCGGCGCGATCACCGGGATCTTCGAATCCATTCCGAAGTACGCGGGCATCGGCCTGCAGGCGCTGGTCGGAACCCTGGGCGTGTTCGCCGGCATGCTCGTCGTCTACAAGACCGGCGCCATCCGGGTCACCCCCAAATTCACCAAGATGCTGATCGGCGCGATGATCGGCGTCCTCGTGCTGGTGGTCTTCAACCTGATCGCCGGTGCGTTCGGGGTCGATACCCATCTCCGCAGCGGGGGCACCCTGTCGATCATCATCTCGCTGGTGATCATCGTGATCGCGGCATTGAGCTTCCTGCTCGACTTCGACCAGATCGACCGCGCCATCAAGGTCGGCGCACCGGCCAGCTACGCCTGGTACGCAGCCTTCGGTCTGATGGTGACGATGGTCTGGCTGTACCTCGAAATCCTGCGCCTGCTCGGGAATCTCCGGAACAACTAGCGCCGGAGCAGACCGTCACAGCCCGAGTCGGTCCCACACGGTGAACGCACCAGTGCCGGGCCCGCAGTCCGCCGATCTACTTCGCCGGGTGCGGGCCTGGAACGTCTCCGCCTGGCGGCACGCGGATCGGATCGCGCAGACCAGGTCGGCGCTGCAACGGCTCGCGGACCTGGCCGGCGCCCATGACGGCCTCTCCCGTCCGGCTGTGCCGGATGCCGGTGTGCATGCGCTCGCCGATCAACTCCACGTGCTCGTCGACGACGCGCTCGGATCCGGGGCCCCCGCCGGTGAGGTGGAGGACATCCTGGCCGACCTGGCCACCGCACTGGGCGGTGCGCAGAACCGGTCGAGGGGTCACTCCGGTCGATGAACAGCAGCCGGATCCGACCGGCTCTCCTGGCCGATCCTGACCACCTCCTCCGTTCGCTCGTCGGCAGCATCGGCGCTGGGCCTCGGGTCGAGACCGATAGCCTGATACTGGGACACGACGTGGTCGGTACGGCTGCGCATTCCCGTGGAAGAGGGCGCCTCCGGTGGCGTCGACAAGGAGACTTCTCGTGCGTTATGCCCAGTCAGTGATCGATCTGGTCGGCGGCACCCCGCTGGTCAAACTCAATTCCCTGACGGTCGGGCTCCGGCCGCTCGTGCTGGCCAAGGTCGAGTACGTCAATCCCGGAGGTTCGGTCAAGGACCGGATCGCGGTGAAGATGATCACCGAGGCCGAGCAGTCCGGAGCGCTGAAGCCGGGGGGCACCATCGTCGAGCCGACCAGTGGGAACACCGGGGTCGGGCTCGCCCTCGTCGCTCAGCAGCGCGGCTACCACTGCATCTTCGTGTGCCCGGACAAGGTCAGCGAGGACAAGCGGAACGTGTTGCGCGCCTACGGCGCTGAAGTGGTCGTCTGCCCGACTGCCGTCGCGCCGGAGGATCCGGACAGCTACTACTCGGTGTCCGACCGGCTCGTCCGGGAGACGCCGAACGCCTGGAAGCCCGATCAGTACTCGAACCCGGCCAACCCGGCCAGCCACTACGAGTCGACCGGCCCCGAGATCTGGGCCGACACCGACGGCCGGGTCACCCACTTCGTCACCGGGGTGGGCACCGGCGGCACCATTTCCGGCACCGGTCGGTACCTGAAGGACGTCTCGGGCGGTGCGGTGAAGGTGATCGGCGCCGACCCGGAGGGTTCGGTCTACTCCGGTGGGACCGGCCGGCCGTACCTCGTCGAGGGTGTGGGGGAGGACTTCTGGCCCACCGCCTACGACGCGAGCGTCACCGACGAGATCATCGCGGTGTCCGACGCGGACTCGTTCGCCACCACCCGCCGGCTCGCCCGCGAGGAGGGCCTGCTGGTCGGCGGCTCCTGCGGGATGGCGGTGGCGGCGGCGTTGCGGGTGGCCGAGAAGCTCACCGAGGACGACGTCGTGGTGGTCCTGCTGCCGGACGGCGGACGCGGGTACCTGTCCAAGATCTTCAACGACGGCTGGATGGCGTCGTACGGTTTCCTGTCCCAGGACGGGCACACCACGGTCGGAGATGTGCTGCGGCTCAAGAGCGGTCAGCTCCCGTCCATGGTCCACACGCATCCGAACGAGACGGTCCGCGACGCGGTGGAGATCATGCACGAGTACGGCGTCTCGCAGATGCCGGTGGTCTCGGCGGAACCTCCGGTGATGGCCGGTGAAGTCGTCGGGTCGGTCTCCGAACGCGCGCTGCTCGAGGACCTGTTCACCGGCCGGGCCACCCTGTCCGACGCCGTCTCGGCCCACATGGCCAAGCCGCTGCCGCTGGTCGGTTCCGGCGAGGAGATCCCTGCGGTGCGGTCCGCTCTTGAGCTGTCCGACGCCGTCATGGTGGTCGACGACGGGAAGCCGGCCGGCGTCCTGACCCGCGCCGACCTGCTCAACTTCCTGGCGGGTTGACGGCCTGCCGGCCCTCAGGCGTCCGGTCCGTCAGGCGTCTGGGCCGTCAGGCGGCGGTCCGTCAGGCGCTCGGTCCGTCAGGCGCTCAGCGCAGTGGTGAAGTAGTCGACGGGGCTGGTGGTCGGGCGACCGATGAGGCGGCTGAGATCGCCTGACCCGGCGGCCAGCTCGCCGCGGCTGTTGGCCTGGGCGATGTCGGTCAGCATGTCGACGACGGCGGCCGGGAGACCGGCCGACGCGAGCGCGCCGGCGTACCTTACAGCGCCGAGATCCTGGTAGCCGACGGTGGTGCCGGAGGCCTGACTGATGGCGGCGGCGTAGTCGGTCATCGTCAGGGCCTGGTCACCGCCCAACTCGTAGACCTCGTTGCCGTGTCCGGAACCCAGGAGCACCGCTGCGGCTGCGGCCGCGAAGTCCGCCCTGGTTGCGAACGAGACCTTGCCCTGGCCCGAAGCGCCGATCAGGACACCCCGCGCCACGGTGTCCGCGACATCGCCGAAGGACGTCTCGTAGTACCAGCCGTTGCGCAGGAAGGTGTAGGTCAGACCCGAGGCGGCGATGGCCTCCTCGGTCGCCTTGTGCTCGCGGGCGAGGGCCACGCCGGAGGTGTCCGCCCGCAGGATGCTGGTGTAGGCCAGGCGTTCGACGCCGAGCGCCACCGCGGCGGCGGTGACGTTCTGGTGCTGCTGGATCCGCGAACCGACCTCGCTCCCGGAGATCAGCAGCACCTTGTCTGCGCCGTCCAGGGCCGGGGTCAGGGTCTCCGGCCGGTCGTAGTCGGCCTCCCGGACGATCACCCCCCGATCGGCGAGATCTGCTGCCCGGCCGGCAGTGCGGACCATTGCGACGATGTCGGCCGCCGGCACTCCGGCGGCGAGCAGGTCGGTGACGACCAGACGGCCGAGGTTGCCGGTGGCTCCGGTGATCGCGATCATGGTGTGCTCCCTGGTGGGGTCGATGGCCTGGTGTCGCGCTTTCGCTGACTCTGGCACTAACTTTTCGGAAGTGCTACTTATTCCGATAGTGATGCTCTGCACGATCGCCACCCCCAGCCGTCCTCGGCGGGGTAATTTGCAGGGGTGGTCACCTCCGCGTCGGTAGCGAACGAGACGGGCGACGTCCCGCAGGCGATGGTCGCCGACATCTTCGCGCGCGACTGCTCGTCGCGGTCGGTGGTCGAGGCCGTCGCGGGGAAGTGGGGCACGCTGGTGATGCTGGCACTGGGCGAGGAGCCGCGCCGGTTCAACGCCCTGCGCCGGCGGGTGGACGGCGTCAGCGAGAAGATGCTCTCGCAGACCCTGCAGACGTTGGAGCGCGACGGCATGGTGATCCGGGACGTCCAGAAGGAGATACCGCCCCGGGTCGAGTACAGCCTGACCGTTCTGGGCGGACAGGTCGCTGCCCGGTTGCGCTCCCTGGTCGGCCTGGTCGAGGACGAGATCGGCGCGGTCACCGCCGCCCGTCTCCGGTACGACGCCAGGTGAGGGGTGCCGTCCTGCGCCTGGGGGCGGGCCTCCCGGCCGCCGGTGGCCGATGCGGGAACCACTAATCTGATCGCATGACGCTCCCCACCGATGACGGTTTCGCCACCCGCGCCATCCATGTCGGGCAGGAGCCGGATCCGACCACCGGTGCGGTGGTGGTGCCGATCTACCAGACCTCCACCTTCGCCCAGGACGTGGTCGGTCAGACCCGGGCCGGCTACGACTACAGCCGGGCCGGCAACCCGACGAGGACGGCGCTGGAAACGGCGCTGGCCAGCCTCGAGCGCGGACGTCATGCCAGTGCCTTCGCCTCCGGGATGGCCGCGGCCGATGCGGCGATCAGGGCCCTCCTGCGGCCGGGTGACCACCTCATCATCCCGGACGACGCCTACGGAGGCTCGTTCCGCCTGATCGACAAGATCGGTGTGCCATGGGGTCTGACCTACTCTGCCGTCCCGCTGGCCGACCTGGACGCCGTGCGTGCGGCCGTGCGGCCCACCACCAGGATGATCTGGTGCGAGACCCCGACCAACCCGCTGCTGGGCATCGCCGACATCTACGAGCTGGCCGAGATCGCGCGTGAGGCGAACGCGAAACTGCTGGTGGACAACACCTTCGCCTCGCCGTATCTGCAACAGCCGCTCGCGCTCGGGGCGGACATCGTGCTGCACTCGACGACGAAGTACATCGGGGGCCACTCCGACGTCATCGGTGGCGCACTGATCACCGCGAACGACGAACTGGGCGAGGCGTTCAGCTTCCACGCGAAGTCGATGGGGGCGATCGCCGGGCCGTTCGACTCGTGGCTCACCCTGCGCGGCCTCAAGACGCTCGCCATCCGGATGGAACAACACTGCGACAACGCCGAGAAGATCGTCGAGTTGCTGGAGTCCCACCGCCGTGTCGGAAGGGTCTACTACCCGGGGCTGGACAGTCATCCCGGCCACGACGTGGCGGCCGGCCAGATGCACCGCTACGGCGGGATGGTGTCGTTCCGGGTGGTCGGCGGGCGCGAGGAGGCCGTCAAGATCTGTTCCAGGACACGGCTTTTCACCCTGGCGGAGTCGCTCGGCGGGATCGAGTCGCTGATCGAGCACCCCGCGCTGATGACGCACGCGAGCGTCACCGGATCCTCCCTGGAGGTGCCGGACGACCTGATCCGGCTCTCGGTGGGGATCGAGGACATCGAGGACCTGACGGCTGACCTGTCCGATGCGTTGGACTGACCTGACGGGCGCCGGCCGCCGGAGTCGCGGGGCGGCTCCCGCCGCCCGGGTCGGAGGGAAACGAAGCGGAGGGCGGGGGCGGTGCGCAAGAATCCCGGTGTGCCGAACAATCACCTGACCCCCCTGGACGAACGAGGGCCCGCGCCGGATGCCGGTACCGGATGGGACCGGCGGAGGACGCTGGACCTGGGTCGCTGCGCTCTGGCCATCGACGTCGGCGGCACCAAGTTCGCGGCCGGCATCGTCACCGAACTGGGCGAGATCGTCTCTGCGAGAAGGATTGCCAATCCGCAGGGTGATGATGCCGAAGAGCTGTACTCGGCCCTGGTCGAGGTGATCGACTCGGTCCTGCACGCGGTCGGGGTCGAACCGGACGAGCGTTCGGCGCTCCCGGGGATCGGGATCGCTACGGCCGCGCCGCTGGACCGCGACGCCGGTACCGTGTCGCCGGTCAACATCCCGGCCTGGCGGGGGTTCCCGCTGCGGGACCGCCTGGTGGAGCGGTACGGGCTCGAGGTGCGGATGTTCGGTGACGCGGTCGCGGTGGCGGTGGGTGAGCACTGGCGAGGAGCGGCGCAGGGCAGACGGAATGTCCTGGGCATGGTGGTCTCCACCGGCATCGGCGGTGGCGTGATCATCGACGGCCGGGTGGTGCCCGGCACCACCGGCAATGCCGGCCACATCGGACACATCAGCGTGGACCCTTTCGGGCCGACCTGCGTCTGCGGGGGGATCGGCTGTCTGGAGGCCATCGCCAGCGGTACGAACATCGCGGCCTGGGCCCGGGCGCACGGCAGCGAGGCCACGGATGCCGCCTCCCTGGCCGAGGCGGCGCGGCGCGGCGAGCCGATCGCCCTGGCGACCTTCCGCCGCGCCGGCGAGGCCATCGGTCTGGCCGTGGCCGGAGCGGTCACCCTGCTGGATCTCGACGTCGTCGTCATCGGCGGCGGGGTGGCGGCGGCCGGTTCCGTGCTCTTCGATCCGATCGCCGACGGCTACGCCAAGTACGCGGGTCTGGGCTACGCCTCCTCGCCCAGGGTGGTCCCGGCGCTGCTCGGTGGTGACGCGGGCCTGATCGGGGCGGCCGCCGTCGTGCTGCAGGCCGACTCCTACTGGCCGCACGCCGGCTGAGCTCCGGGCTCGGCACTACCTGACGGCGATCGGCCGGTGGCAGGATGCGGTGATGACCCAGAACCTCGTGCCCCTCGACCTCGCCGAACTGATCGGCGTCGAGGAGATCGAAGCGGCTGCCGAGTTGCTCCAGGGCGTCATCCGCTACACGCCGATGGAGTCGTCCCGGCCGCTGAACCTGATGGTGGGTGGCCCGGTGTACCTCAAGTGCGAGAACCTCCAGCGCACCGGCTCGTTCAAGATTCGTGGTGCCTACACCAGGATCTCGAGGCTCAGCGACGCCGAGCGCGCCAATGGGGTGGTGGCGGCGAGCGCGGGCAACCACGCGCAGGGGGTGGCGCTGGCGGCCGCGCTGCTGGGGTGCGAGGCGACCGTCTTCATGCCGGTGGGGGCCTCGATCGCCAAGTTGACCGCCACCCGCGCCTACGGGGCGACGGTCCATCTGCACGGCGAGACGCTCGACGAGTCGCTGATCGAGGCGCGAGCGTTCGCGGCGCGGACCGGTGCGGTGTTGGTCCATCCGTTCGACCACCCGGACATCATCCGCGGACAGGGCACGGTCGGCCTCGAGATCCTCGACCAGGTACCGGATGTCGCGACCATCGTCGTATCCGCGGGTGGCGGCGGTCTACTGAGCGGGATCGCCGCCGCGGTGAAGGCCAGGCGCCCGGACGTCAAGATCGTCGGTGTGCAGGCCGAGCAGGCCGCGGCCTGGCCGGGGTCGCTGGCCGCCGGCCGCCCGGTCCGGCTGTTGAAGATGTCCACGCTGGCCGACGGCATTGCGGTGGGCGAACCGACGGCGCTGACGTACTCGCACGTCAGCGGCCTGGTCGATGATCTGGTGACGGTGTCGGAGGACCAGTTGTCCCGGGCCATGTTGCTGTGCCTGGAACGGGCGAAGCTGGTGGTCGAGCCGGCCGGTGCGGCCTCCGTCGCGGCGATCATGGCTCACCCCGAGATGTTCGCGCCGCCGGTCGTCGCGGTGCTGTCCGGTGGCAACATCGATCCTCTGGTGCTGCTGCACGTCACCCAGCACGGTCTGGTCGCGGCCGGCCGATTCCTCTCCCTGCGGATCGAGATCTCCGATCGGCCCGGGTCGCTGGCGCGGCTGCTCGCGTTGGTCGGCGAACTCGGTGCGTCCGTGGTGGACGTCGAGCAGTCACGGCTCGGCAGCACCCTGGCCCTCGGTGACGTCCAGGTCGACCTGCGCCTGGAGACACGGGGGCCCGAGCACCGGGACGAACTGCTGCAATGTCTGGAGGCCGCCGCCTACCACGTGATCGACCACCGGTAGCAACTCCCGCATCCCCCCGGACAGCAGGAAGGGCCGCACCCGATCGGGTGCGGCCCTTCCTGCCTGCGGGCCGGAGATCAGCCGCCGTAGGGCTTCGCTTCGACGATGCGGACCTTCTGGGTCTTGCCGTTGGGCAACAGGTATTCGCGGGATTCGCCCTTGGAGGCTCCGTGGATGGCTGCGCCCAACGGCGACTGCGGCGAGTAGACCTGCAGCGTGCCGTGCATGCCTTCCTCACGGGAGCCCAGCAGGAAGGTCTCCTGGTCGCTCTCGTCACCGTCGTATGCGACCGTCACCACCATGCCTGGTTCGACGGTGCCGTCGTCCGCGGGCCGGACGCCGACCTGCGCCTCCCTGAGCAGCTCCTGGAGCTTGCGGATCCGGTCCTCCATCTTGGCCTGTTCGTCGCGGGCCGCGTGGTAACCGCCGTTCTCCTTGAGGTCGCCCTCCTCACGACGGGCGTTGATCTCCGCGGCGATGACCGGTCGCTGCAGTACCAACTCGTCGAGCTCGTGCTTGAGACGATCGTGCGCCTCCTGGGTCAGCCAGGTTGCGACAGTTCCGGTCATGTCAACTCCTTGATATGTGTACGAAAGGGCCGGGCAGGCAGAGCAGGGGATGCACGCGTCATGAGGTGTCGAAGCGTCGAGCGGACTGCAGTGTCGAGCGGACTGCAGTGTCGAGCGGACAACGGGTACAGCCAGACCGATCCCCACTAGAAATGTGTCTTGCACAGGAGCCGCGCCCGAGGTGCGTGAGCCTCGGGTGCGTGGGCGCAGACCGGGGGACGACGCCGTACCCGAAATTGCAGGACGAGCTCACTACCGACGCGCGGTACAGACGCTCGGTACAAACGCTCGGTACAAATAAAACACCAGACGACCCTGCGGGGTCGTCTGAATGGTCGCAAGTTTAACACGCAGGGACGACAGGACACCCTAATCGGCACAGTCGCCCTGGTCGCGACCCTGTCTCCACCTCGTGCTCCGGCGCGGTCGGGTGGGGTTGGCCACCACGGCCCGATGCGCACGGCGAAGTTCGCCTCCACGGCGTGACGCACCTCATCGTCATGGACGTGACCTGCAAAGATGCGCCGGCGGCTCGGACCACGGCCGTCGGCGGGGGACAATGGGTCGACAGGGTGGTGACACGCCCGGCTGGAAGGGAACGAAGCACAGTGAGCGAACGAAGCACAGTGGGCGAAGGGCTGACGGATGCCCGGGACCCGATGGCGACCGATGCGGCGCGCGACCGGTCGGTGGCTGCGGCCGGTGCGGCGCTGCGCCTGATGGCGGTGCACGCCCATCCGGACGACGAGTCGAGCAAGGGGGCGGCCAGCCTGGCCAAGTACGCGCACGACGGCGTCGGGGTGTTGGTCGTCTCGTGCACCGGTGGCGAGCGCGGCGACGTGCTGAATCCCAAGTTCGCCGACATGGACATCGACATCCCCGCGCTGCGGGTCGCCGAGATGGCCAGGGCGGCCGAGATTCTCGGTGTCGCGCACGCCTGGCTCGGCTTCACCGACTCCGGATATCACGAAGGAGCACCGGAGACCTGGACGCTGCCGGAGGACTCCTTCGGTGCGTTGGACCCGGCGATCGAGATCGAGGCCCTCGTCCGTCTGGTCCGCGCGTTCCGTCCGCAC
Source organism: Nakamurella sp. PAMC28650 (assembly GCF_014303395.1). Taxonomy (GTDB): domain Bacteria; phylum Actinomycetota; class Actinomycetes; order Mycobacteriales; family Nakamurellaceae; genus Nakamurella. The sequence continues at coordinate 5,099,363 of NZ_CP060298.1, read as the reverse complement.
GTGATGACGACGTACGACGAGAACGGCGGGTACCCGCATCCCGACCACATCCGCTGCCACGTCGTCTCGATCGCGGCGTTCGAGGCGGCCGGTGACCCGGACGCCTATCCCGGGACCGGCGACCCCTGGCAGCCGCTAAAGCTCTACTACAACGTCGGCTTCTCCAAGCAGCGGATGCTCGCGATCAACGACGCCGTCAGGGAACGGACCGGCGAAGGCCCGTTCGACGACTGGATCAAGCGCTTCTCGGAGAACCCGCGTCCCGATCCGGGCGTCCGGGTCACCACCAAGATCGCCGCGGCCGACTTCTTCCCCCAGCGGGATGCCGCCCTCAAGGCTCACGAGACGCAGATCGATCCGAACGCCCACTGGTTCGCCGTCCCGCACGACATCGAGGCCTCCGTCTGGGCGACCGACGACTACGAACTGGCCCGGTCGCTGGTGGACACCGAGATGCCCGAGACCGATCTGTTCGCCGGCATCCGTGAGCGGGTCGTCTCGTGAACGTCCTGACGAGTACCGCGGCGTCCGTCCAGGGCTATCTGGCCACCGGCGGGAACAGCCCGAGCGACGTGGACCCGACCACCGGCAAAGGTCCGGAATGGGGCGAGGCCGCCCCGATCGGTCTGCTCGTCATCGTGCTGCTCTGCGTGGCGGTCTACTTCCTCGTCAAGTCGATGAACCGCAACCTCAAGAAGGTGCCGAAATCCTTTGCGACCGTCGGGGCTCCGGTCACCGTCGGGGCGTCGGCGTCGGCGATGCACGACGGCTCGTTGGGTCGGGCCGCGGCAGGTGGTGGCGCTGGTGATGTCGGTGCTGATGCTGGCGCAGGTGGCGCAGGTGGCGCGGGTGTGGCCGGGGATGGTGTGGCCGGCTCAGGTGCGGCCGGGACTGGTGCGGCCGGGACTGGTACGGCCGGGGATGACAGGCCAGAGCCTGGTCCGACGCCGCCCGCGTCCCCCCGCTAGGGCGTCGATCGGGTGACTGGGACCCGTCTGGCCGGTGCCACCTCGACCTACCTGCGGCAGCATGCGACGCAGCCGGTCGACTGGTGGCAGTGGGGGCCGGAGGCCTTCGCGGAGGCCGTGCGGCGGAACGTGCCGGTGTTGCTCTCGATCGGTTACGCGTCGTGTCACTGGTGTCACGTGATGGCTCGCGAGTCGTTCTCCGACCCGGTGGTGGCCGAACAGATCAACCGTGACTTCGTGGCCATCAAGGTCGATCGGGAGGAGCGGCCGGACGTCGACGCCGTCTACATGACGGCCACCCAGGCCCTGACCGGCTCCGGTGGATGGCCGATGACGTGTTTCCTGACCCCCGAACGCACGCCGTTCCACGCCGGCACCTACTACCCGCCGATGCCGTCGCATCAGCTTCCCTCGTTCCGCCAGGTGCTGACGGCGTTCAGCGCCGCCTGGCGCGAGGACAACTCGAGGGTGGTGGAGGCGGCCGCCGCGATCAGGGAGTCGCTGGCCGAGGTCAGCCTGGCCAACGCGGTCGCGACGGGGGAGTCCTCGACAGCCGCGCCCCTGGACGGCGACGAACTGGCCCTGGCCGCGGGTTCGTTGGCGGGTCAGATCGACCGCGTCAACGGAGGGTTTCCCGGTGCGCCGAAGTTCCCGCCGGCGATGGTCTGCGAGTTCCTGCTCCGGCACTACGAGCGGACCGGGGACGAGAGCTCGCTCGCCGCTGCCGGGCTGACTCTGGAGCGAATGGCCCGTGGTGGCATCTACGACCAGCTCGGTGGCGGATTCTCCCGCTACAGCGTCGACTCACGTTGGCTCGTACCACATTTTGAGAAAATGCTGGACGACAACGGGCTTCTGCTGGCGGTCTACTCCCACCACGCGCGGCTGACCGGCTCCATGCTGTCGACCCGGGTGGTCGCGCAGACGGCAGATTTTCTGATCCGTTCGCTGCGGACCGCCTCGGGCGCGTTCGCGGCCTCGCTGGACGCCGACACCGGCGGGGTCGAAGGAGCCACCTACCTCTGGGATCGCGGCCAACTGCAGGACGTTCTCGGCGAGGACGACGCCCGGCGCGCAGCCACCGTCTTCGGGTTGGATCTGGATGATCACGATGCGGCGCTGGCCGGTGCCGTGCTACGTCTGCAGTCCGACCCAGGGGATCCGGCCTGGTACGAGCGGGTGAGCCGGGAACTGCTCACGGCCAGGGCGCAGCGACCCCAACCGGGCCGGGACGACCTCGTAGTGCTGCGCAGCAACGGCCTGGCGATCAGGGCGCTGGCCGAGGCCGGTGCGGCCGCCGGTCGTCCCGATTGGATCGAGCGTGCCGCGGAGGCCGCCCGGTACCTGTTGGACGTGCACCTGGTCGACGGCCGTTGGCGCCGGTCCTCCCGCGACTTCGTGGCCGGTCCGGGGGCAGCTGTCCTGGTCGACCACGCCGATCTGGCCGCCGGTCTGCTCGCGCTGCACCAGGCCGACTCCGATCCGGTGTGGCTCGAGGCCGCGATCTCGGTGCTCGACGTCGTGCTGGCGCACTTCGGTGCCCCGGACGGCGGCTTCAACGACACCGCCGACGACGCCGAACAGCTGTTCCTGCGACCGCGGGATCCCGGCGACGGCGCTGCGCCGTCCGGTGCGTCCTCCGTCGTGGACGCTCTGCTGACCGCAGGATCGTTGGTCGGATCCGGTGAGTACCTCCGCGCCGCCGAGAAGGCCATGGGAACGGTGTCCACCCTGCTGATGCGGGTGCCCCGCTCGGCCGGTTGGCACCTGGCCGGGGCCGAGGCGCTCGCTTCCGGGCCGCTCCAGATCGCGATTTCCGGCCCGGCCGGTCCCGAGCGCGATGCGCTCGCTGCCGTGGCTCGTCGTCATGCGCCCGGCGGTGCGGTCGTGGTGGTCGGTGAACCGGGCTCCGCGCCCCTGCTCGACGGCCGGCCACCGGTGGACGGGCTACCGGCGGCCTACGTGTGTCGCGGTTTCGTCTGCGACCGCCCGGTGACCGGTCCCGCCGATCTCCGGACGCTCCTCACCTCCCGCTGATCTGCCCCCGCCGGCGGCCTGGCTGGGGCGGCCGGGTCCCGCGCTGATCAACTTCGCTTGCGCTGATCAACTTCGCCTTTGTGGGACGGGTGGGACGCGAGTCAACGAGTTGGTCAGCGCGGCCCCTTCTGCTGGTCGGGCGGCCGGGTCCCGCGCTGATCAACTTCGCTTGCGCTGATCAACTTCGCCGTTGTGGGACGGGTGGGACGCGAGTCAACGAGTTGATCAGCGCGGCCCCTTCTGCTGGTCGGGCGGCCGGGCCCTGCGCTGATCAACTTCGCCGGCGCTGATCAACTTCGCCGTTGTGGGGCGGGTGGGACGCGAGTCAACGAGTTCATCAGCGCGGCCCTCCTGACTCGGCCCGACCCCGGGAACAAACCCCCTTCTGTCATAGTTGTAAGCAGTGTAACGTTGTAATCAACAACGACCTAGAGAGAAGAGAACATCATGAACACACATTCACACCATGTTCGGGGCCCCTTCGGCAGTCACGGCGCGCCCGCGTTCGGTCCGGAGTTCGAGGGTGGCGGCGAGGGTGAAGGCCCGCGCGGACGCGGCGGCAAAGGCGGTCGCGGACGCGGCGAAGGTTTCGGCGGTGGAGGCGGTTTCGGCCCATATGGACGCCCGTTCGGCCCTCGGGGTCGAGGTCGTGGGGGAGCCCCAGAGGCTCCTGACGCCTCCGACGCCGGCGGCTGGTTCGCCGGCCGACTGCCCAGCGACTGGTTCACCGGGGCGCCGGCCCTCACGGTGGATCGCGACGAAATCCTGATCGTCGGGGAGCTTCCACCCCTCGAGACGTCGACCGAGAAGCAGGACGCGGCCGCGACCGCAGCCGCCGAAGCGGGACGCATCGCCAGGTTCCGCGAGGACACCCGCGAGGCCCGAATCGAGATCGCCCGTCAGGGGCAGTTCCGGTACGGACGGGAGATCTCCTGGGGCGCCAGGCTGGGGACATCCGAGGAACTGTTCACGACGGCCTCCGTTCCGGTCATGACGCGGTTGCGTCAGAGCGAGCGTCAGGTGCTCGACACGTTGGTCGATTCCGGCGTGGCGCGCTCGCGTTCGGACGCGCTGGTCTGGGCGATCCGCCTGGTCGGCGATCACGCCGACGAGTGGCTGGGCGATCTCCGCTCGGCAATGGAAGAGGTCAATCGGCTCCGTTCCAAGGGCCCTGACCTCGGCTGAATCCGCCCGCACGACGAAGCGGCGGTCTCGGGAGCATCTGTTCCCCGGGCCGCCGCTTTTCCATGTCCGGAAGGGCTGCATGGATCAAGTTGGACGATTTGGGATTGGAGTGACAGGAGTCATCACTTTCGCCCATGCCTGCGAAGTTGATCCACGCCGACAGGGGGGTCAGCCGGAGTAGAGGACGAGGAAGATCGCCACGTAGTGGCACAGGGCCGCGAGGGTGACGGCGGCGTGAAACACCTCGTGGTACCCGAAGGTCCCGGGCCAGGGGTTGGGCCGGCGGATCGCGTAGAAGACCGCGCCGACCGTGTAGAGCAAACCGCCGGTGATGATCAGGACGATCACCGCGACGCCGCCGTTGTGCAGCAGCTGGGGCATGGCGAAGACGGCGACCCAGCCGAGCGCGACGTAGAACGGCACGCCGAGCCAACGGGGAGAGTTGGGGAACAGCATCTTCAGTGCGACGCCCCCGACGGCCCCGATCCAGACGATCGCCAGCAGGACCGTGCCCTTGGTGCCCGGCACGGCCAGCACCGCCAGCGGCGTGTAGGTGCCGGCGATGAAGACGAAGATCATCGAGTGGTCCGCGCGTTTCATCCAGGTACGGGCACGCGGCGAGATCCAGGTGTGGCGGTGGTAGGTCGCGCTGATGCCGAACAGCCCGACGATGGTGATCGCGTAGATCGTGCAGGAGATCGCTGCCGAGGTACCGACCGTGGTCGCCGCCATCACGACCAGGACCACCCCCAGCAGGCCACCGGCCATGGCCGAGTACCAGTGGATCCAACCGCGGGCCCGTGGCCTGCCGGTCGGCGGTCGGTGGACGGTGGCAGAGCTCATGCCCCCATTTTCCGCCAAGGGGACGGGTTTTGGAAAGCCGACACAGGTGATCCCCACGACGCCCGCCCCTCGGGGACGCAGTGCCGCCGGTGCAGCGCACGATCCCGCCGGGACGGCACAGTAAGGTCGGCACACGTGAGGCTTCCGTCGCTGCTCTACCAGGTCTACGAGCGAAGGCTGATCCACAACCTGACGGGCGCCACGATCCCGCACCACGTCGGCGTGATCATCGACGGGAACCGGCGGTGGGCCCGCAAGGAGGGGATGGCCAACCCGAACGACGGTCATCGCGCGGGTGCTGCGCACATCTCGAACCTGCTCGAATGGTGTCAGACCAGCGGGATCGGCATGGTCACCCTCTGGCTGTTGTCCACCGACAACCTGCGCCGCGCGGACGAGGAGCTCCAGCCGCTGCTGAGCATCATCACCGAGGTCGTCGACGATCTGGCCGCGCCGGACCAGCCGTGGAAACTGCGCATCGTCGGAGCGATGGAAGTGTTGCCGCAGTGGATGGTCACACGGCTCACCGCCGCCGAGATGCGCACCGCCGACCGCACCGGGGTCGAGGTCAACATCGCCGTCGGGTACGGCGGCCGACAGGAGATCGCAGATGCGGTGAAGTCGCTGCTGCAGACCGGTGCCGACGCCGGGCTGTCGGTCAGCGAGGTGATCGCCAGGCTGGACGTCGACGCGATCAGCGACCATCTCTACACCTCCGGTCAGCCCGACCCGGATCTGGTGATCCGCACGTCCGGTGAGCAACGTCTGTCCGGGTTCCTGCTGTGGCAGAGCGCCCACTCCGAATACTGGTTCTACGAGGCCGACTGGCCCGACTTCCGCCGGGTCGACTTCCTGCGCGCCTTGCGCGACTACGCCGCCCGGCACCGCCGGTTCGGCGAGTAGACCAGCCGGTTCGGCGAGTGGACCAGCCGGTTCGGCGAGTGGACCAGCCGGTTCGGCGAGTGGACCCGCCGGTTCGGCGAGTGGACCCGCCGGTTCGAGTGGTCGGAGCGGCAGTCAGGGCGAGTGGCCCCGGCTCGGTGAGCGGACCGCCGGTGGAATGGTCACCGACGAGCAGAAACGGAGATCGAGATGGACGTCGTCACCGAATACCTCAAGCTGGGCCTGCGATTCGATCGCGTCGTCGACGGATTCGTCGACGCCTACATCGGGGATCCGGCACTCAGGGAGCAGGTCGCCGACGAGCCGGCACCCGATCCGGCGCAGTTGTCGCGCCACGCGGCGACCCTGTCGCAGCAGGTGGCCGACGCCGACCTGACGCCGGCCCGGATGGATTTCATCACCGCGCACCTGGACGCCCTGGCCGTCGCCGGACGGCGGCTGGCGGGCGAGCCGATGTCCATCATCGAGGAGGTGCACTCCTACTTCCAGGTCGAGATCGCCGAGGTCGACACCGACGTCTACCGACAGGCGCATGCCGAGATCGCCGGGTTGCTGGACGGGGCGGGGGTGCCGGCGAACGGGACACTCGCCGAACGACTGGCCGTCGTCCGCGAGCGCGAGCTGTGTCCGCCGGAGCTGGTGGAGCCCGCGGTGCGGGCCGTCGCGGCCGCGCTGCGGGAGCTAGTGGTCGGCCCGACCGGACTACCGGAGGCGGAGACCATCGAGTTCGCGATCGAACGTGACGTGGCGTGGAGCGGCTTCAACTACTACCTAGGGGCCTACTCCTCGCGCGTGGCGGTCAACGCCGATGTCGGGCACCGGATGAGCCAGTTCCCGGTGCTGGTGGCCCACGAGTGCTACCCAGGTCACCACACCGAGCACTGCCGGAAGGAGAAACTGCTGGTCCGGGAGGGTGGGCAGGTCGAGCAGACGATCTTCCTGGTCAACACCCCGCAGTGTCTGATGGCCGAGGGTCTCGGTGATCTCGCGCTGTCGGCCGTCATCGGGCCCGGTTGGGCATCGTGGGCCCGGCAGGTACTCGACGGGATCGGCCCCCAGATCGAACCGGAGCTCGCCGAAGCCCTCGAGGTGGCGTCCCGCCCGTTGAACACGGTGCGCCAGAACGCTGCCATCATGCTGCACGACCGCGGTGCGGACGCCGACGAGGTCGCCACCTACCTGCAGACCTGGATGCTGGCCGACGAGCGGCGAGCACGGCAGACGTTGCGCTTCCTGTCCGACCCGCTGTGGCGTGCCTACACGTCGACCTACGTGGAGGGGGAGCGGCTGCTGCGGCCGTGGCTGGAGGCCAGGCCCGACACGCAATCGGCACTGGACAGGTTCCGTCGACTGCTGGACGAACCGCTCACGCCGGCGGCCGTCCAGGCCGAGATGCACGCCGGCCTGAACGCCGAGAACCGACCCGGTGCGCGCGACGCGTTGGACGACGGATCGGCACCCGGCGGTTAAACTCGGCCCCGTACCGAGCGGGCCACCATGCCGGCAGGGTCCCCAGGACAAGGAGCTCGAACCCTCGATGGCCAGTCGTGACCACTTCGCCGGCAGACCTGATCGCGAGATCGCGTGACGATGCCCGTCCGGGACGACGAGGATCCCAGCGCTGCCCGCTCAGGGGACGGGTCGTCAGGGACCGGGGCGCCGATGGCCGGGTCGTCGGGTAGATCGAGGTCCACGGTGATCCGGGTGGTCTTCCTGCTGGCCGTCGTTGCGTTCGCGGCCTGGGCGATCGTCAAGGAACGGCACTCGCTCGCGCAGGCCTGGGACAAGGTCGAACTGCTGCCGGTGCTGGTGGCCCTGCTGCTCAGCATCGTCGGTGCGTTCTCCGGGTTCCCCCAGTGGCGGGTGTTGCTGGCCGGTCTCGGCTCCGACATCCGGATGCGCCCGGCGTCCAAGATCTTCTTCATCGGGCAGCTCGGCAAGTACATCCCGGGCGGCGTCTGGAACATCGTCGCGCAGGCCACGATGGCCAGGGAGCTCAAGGTTCCGCGGGCCCGCACCGGCGCCGCCGGCCTGCTGGCCATCGTCGTCGCACTCCCGGTGGTGGGCGCGATGGCGGCGGTGACCCTGGCCATCTCCGGACGAGAGGTGCTCGGCGCCTACTGGTGGACCCTGCTGCTGGTGGTGCCGCTGCTCGCCTTCCTGCAGCCCGACGTGCTGGTCCGGCTGGCCGCATTCGCCGCGAGGATCACCCGTCGCAGCATCCCGCTGGAGCGGGTCCCGGGCCGCAACATCGCCGAGGCGACCGCCTGGACCGCGTTCGGCCAGATCATCTCGGGGCTGTCCCTGATGTTCCTCGTCGCCATGTTCACCGGCAGCTACCCCTCCCCGTTGCTCTGCATCGGGATCTACAGCCTCGGATTGCTGGCAGGCATGCTGGTGGTGCTCGCACCGGCCGGTGCCGGTGCACGGGAAGCCGTCATCGCGCTGGGCCTCTCGCCCTACATGGAACACGGGGCGGCCCTGCTGGTCGCGTTGCTGGCCCGCGTCCTGACGATCGGCGCAGACGCCACCCTGGCCGGGGCCGCCGCGCTGGTGGGGCAACGCGCCCCGAGCGCCCCCGGGGGAGTCGGCGCGGCGAGTGCAGGCGAGCGCGGATGACGCGGCCGATCTCCCGGGTGTTGTTCGTGACGCGGAAGTTCCCGCCCTCCGTCGGCGGGATGGAGACGCTGGCCTCCGACGTCTGGCAGGTGGTCGAGCAGCGTTGGCCCGGTTCGCGGCTGCTCGCCCACGGCGGCCCGATCTGGCGGTCCGCCTTCTGGGGTCCGGCCGCACTGTTCAGCACGGCCCGTCAGCTGCGCGCGGGCACGGTCGACGCGATCGTCGCCGGCGACGCCGTGATGGCCAGTGCCTTGCGAGCCGTGCTGTGGGTGCGGCGGGTGCCGACCATCGCCTTCGTCATGGGCCGCGACCTGACCTGGGACAAGCCCGGTTACCGCGCGTTGGTGCGGTGGGGTCTCAAGCGGTGGGATCTGATCGCCGCCATCAGCACCGCCACCGGCGCGGTGGCCGCCGAGCTGACCTCCGATCCGGCCAAGGTCGAGGTGATCAGGCTGGGGGTCGCACTCCCGTCGACGGTTCCGGATGCCGCGACCGCCCGGACGGCACTCGTGCGGCGCTGGGGCCTGGCGGAGTCCGACCTGATCCTCGTGACGTTGGGTCGGGTGGTGAAGCGCAAGGGCGCGGCCTGGTTCGCCGGGCAGGTTCTCCCGTTGCTGCCCGACGCCCGTTACGTGGTGGCCGGTGTCGGACCGGACGTCGAGGCGGTGTCCGCGGCGGCCGCCGCCGCGGGCGTGTCCGATCGCCTGGTGCTGACCGGCGCGGTGACCGAGGCCGAGCGCGAGGACCTGATGGCCGGGTGCGACGTCTTCGTCCAGCCGAACATCTCCGTGCCGGGCGACATGGAGGGGTTCGGTCTGGTGGTGGTCGAGGCCGCACTCCGCGGGGCCGTGGTGCTGGCGGCCGAACTCGAGGGTCTGCGCGACGCCGTCGAGGACGGCCGGACCGGTGTGCTGCTGCCCTCCGCAGCACCGGGCGCATGGGCCGAACGGATCGCCGGCCTCGGCGGGATCGAGGAACGGCGCGCGCTCGGCGCCGGTTTCAGCTCTGCGGCCAGGGAGCTCTATGGTCAGGAGCAGATGGGGCGACGGCTGGCCGAGATGTTCCGCACCGCGGCCACGAAGGCGGATCACCGGTGATCCCGGTTCGCCCGGCTGCCTCCGTCAATGGTGGCGCGGCCACTGCGGTCGCCCGGTGAGAGGGAGCGGCCACTTCGGCCACCCGGTGAAATGGAGCGGCCAACGCGGCCACTCGGTGAAAGGGATCTGACATGGCACAGGAACGCAGCCGTCAACTGGCCTACAGCGAGATCCAGGAGAAGATGTCCCGCGAGGAGTCTCGGGTCCTCAAGGCCCGGAAGATCCACGCCGTCATCACCCACTTCCTCGGCCAGGGTTGGGCTCCGGGCGCGACCTACCTCGACATCGGCTCCTCGTTGGGCTGGACCGTCCAGGCGGCGGCCGAGAGTGGTTGCCTCGCAATGGGTATCGACATCGACGTCCCGGGTCTCGTGCGGGCCAAGGCCGATCGTGACCCGCGATGTTTCTTCGCCTGCGCCGACGGCGAGCAGCTGCCTTTCGCCGACGAGTCCATCGACGTGGCCGTGTTCAACCACATCTACGAGCACGTGGTGAACCCCGACGCCGTGATGTCGGAGATCCGCCGGGTCCTCAAGCCGACCGGGGTGGCCTACCTCGGCCTTGGCAACCGGCTCGGCGTGATGGAGCCGCACCACCGGTTGCCGTTCCTGTCCTGGCTGCCCGAAGGGCTGGCCGACAGCTACGTGCGCGCCTTCCACAAGGCGGACCGCTACCACGAGAGGTTCCGCACGGTCCCCGGGCTCCAGCGCATGGTCGGCGGCCTCTACGTGCACGACTACTCCTACAGCATCCTGGCCCATCCGGAGGTGTTCTCCTCCTCCGACATGGTCGGCAGCTGGGGGGCGACCGCGGTGCGCAAGGCCCCGGCGTCGGTTCGTCGACTCGCCGGCACGATCATCCCGACAGTGATCTGGGTGGCGAGCAAGTCGCCGCAGCGTCCGGCCGGGCCCTCGCTCGTCGTCCAGCCGGCCCCGGTGACGACCAAACTGATGCCGCGGTGACTTCACACCGAACGCTCTGCACCCCCATAGACTGGATGCCGTCGAGCGCGCCGTGCCCTGTCGGCCCGCTGCTCGTCGGAGCGGCAGACCGATCGATCGGTCCGCGCTGCCGGGCGACGTCGACATCAGCCCGATCATGAAGTGCGCGTAGGCAGGAAGATAGTGCGAGTCGTTGCGTTCGGCACCTACCAGGCCGACTCGCACCCCCGGATCCAGGTGCTGATCGAGGGTCTGCGGACCCGCGGCCACGAGGTCGTCGAGATCAACGAGCCCCTCGGGCTGACCACCGCCGCGCGTGTCTCCATGCTCCTGAAGCCGTGGACCGTGCCGGTACTCGCCGTGAAGCTGGTGGCCAGGTGGGGACGGTTGATCATCCGAAGCCGGGCCGAGTTGCGTCGCGGTCGTCCCGATGCCGTGCTGGTCGGGTATCTGGGCCATTTCGACGTGCATCTGGCCAGGCTGCTGTTCCGCAGGACGCCGATCGTCCTGGACCACCTGATCTTCGCGGCCGGCACCGCCATCGACCGTGGCCGCCGCACCGGCGTCGTGGTCCGCGCGCTGGATCTGGTCGACCGATGGGCGCTGGCGGCGGCCGACGTCATCGTCCTCGACACCGAGGAGCACCGGGACCAGGTGCCGTCCAGGTGGGCGGCACGTACGGTCGTGGCCAACGTCGGGGCCGACTCGGCCTGGTTCGACGCCGGCCGCGGCGCGGTCGCGGACCCTGGCGAGGACGAGCCGGTCAAGGTGGTCTTCTTCGGCCTCTTCACGCCGTTGCAGGGCGCCGTCGTCATCGGCGGGGCGCTGGCCATCCTGAGGTCGACGGGTGTCGACGCCTCCCGCCTGTCGGTGACGATGATCGGCACCGGCCAGGACCTCGCGGCGGCCAGGGCGGCGGCCGGCGCCTCGGCTGCCGTGCGCTGGATCGATTGGGTCGACCCCGCCGACCTCCCTTCGGTGGTCGCCTCGCACCACGTGGCACTGGGTATCTTCGGCACCACCGTCAAGGGCGCCCAGGTGGTGCCGAACAAGGTGTACCAGTCGGCGGCGGCGGGCTGCGCCGTCGTCACCTCGGACACCGGGCCGCAGCGCCGGATGCTCGGTGAACACGCGGACTTCGTGCCGGCCGGTGACGCGGCGCGGCTGGCGGCGGTGCTGACCAGACTCTCCACCGACCGTGAACTGCTCGCGCTGCGCCGCCGGGAGGCCCGTGCACTGGCCCTGCGATCCTTCGGTGGCGCTTCGGTGATCGCACCTTTGATGGATAGGCTGCCCGTCGTGCCCACCACCACCTCAGCTCCCGTCGCCCCGCTGACCCCCAGAGGAGCGCTGCGCTGGCCGCTGATCAAGCGGGCCATGCGGCAGACCAGGCCCCGCACCACCCTGGAGATCGGGTGCGGGCAGGGTGCCATGGGTGCCCGGTTGGTCGCTCTGACGCCCTCCTTCACCGCAGTGGAGCCGGACGAGGACTCCTTCCACATCGCCAGGGACCGGATCCAGGCCAGGGGCGGCACCGTGCTGAACTGCACGTCCGACGACCTACCGGCTGACGAGACCTTCGACATGGTCTGCGCTTTCGAGGTTCTCGAGCATCTCAAGGATGACGAAGGGGCCCTGGCCGACTGGGCCAGGAAGGTCCGCCCCGGTGGCCATCTGGTCCTGTCGGTGCCGGCGTGGCAGCACATGTTCGGGACCTGGGACAAGGCCGTCGGCCACTACCGCCGCTACTCACCGGACGAACTCTCCGACAAGCTGCGGGCGTCCGGCTTCGAACCCGTCAGCGTCGGTCTCTACGGTTGGCCACTGGCCTTCGTGCTGGAGGCCATCCGCAATCGGGTGGCCGACGGTTCCACGCAGATGGAGGATTCGGCGGCCGACCAGACCGCACAGTCCGGTCGGTGGATGCAGCCGACCAAGCGGCTGTCCGCCCTGGTGATCACGGTCGGCATCTTCCCGTTCCAGGTTCTCCAGCGCCTGGTACCCGGCAAGGGCAACGGAATCGTCGCGCTGGCCCGCCGGATCGGTTAGCGACCCCGGTGGCCGCTCGCCGACGGTCGGCCGTCCGCAGCCGGGACCCCGGTGCGGTCGCCCGTGCCCGCCGGGGCATCCTGGTCGTCGCGATCCCGGTGCTGGTGATCAAGCTGGTCCTCGCGGCCACCACCTTCGGCACCAACGACATCGTCCACTGGGGCGACTTCCTGCTCGGGGTGAAACAGGCCGGCCCGGTCGGCATCTACGCGCTGACTTTTCCCGCCAACAATTCGTTCTACAACCATCCCCCACTGGTCGGGTATCTGCTCTCGTTCATCAATCTGGTGCAGGACGCCGGGGTGCCGTACCGGTTCACCCTCCGGGCCCTGTCGAGTCTGGCGGACGTCGGTACGGCGTTGGTCGTCTTCGAGTTGTTGCGACGCCGGATATCACCAGCGCGGGCCGGAGCGGCGGGAATTCTGGTCGCCATCAGTCCCATTTCGGTCATGGTGTCCGGCTTCCACGGCAATACCGACCCCATTTTCGTCTTCCTGGTGTTCCTGGCCGTGCTGCTGCTCGTCGATCTGCAGCGCCCCGGCCTCGGCGGAGTGGCGATCGCGCTGGCCGTCGGGGTGAAGATCGTGCCGATGGTCGTCATTCCCGTGTTGGCGATCTACGTCCTGCGGCGTGACCGTCGGGAATTCCTTCGATGGGCGGCGGGTTTCGCCCTCGCGTTCGCTGTGACCTGGGGGCCGGCCCTGCTGCTGCAGTTCCACGCGGTGCTCGCGGACGTGATCGGCTACCGCGGCGTCGGCTACTCGCCGTGGGGGATCGAGCAGATCGGTCACTGGCTGGGCGACCCGTCCTGGGTCGCCTCGTACGCCGGCCGGGGTCGTGCCCTGGTGGTGGTGATCTGCGCTGCCGTCCCGGCGATCGCCGTGTGGCGCCGGCCGGACGTCGTGGTGGTGGCGGTGGGATGGTCGCTGATCGGGTTCCTGGCCCTGGCTCCCACCTGGGGCGCCCAGTACATGGTGTGGCCGGTGGCCGCGTGCTGCGTGATCGGCCTGAGCTGGGGCGCCGCCTACAACCTGGCCGGTGGCGTCGTCCTGTTCATGGTCTACGACCGGTGGAGCGGAGGTCTGCCGTGGAACCGGGCCAGGGCCACCTACGTGGTCCCGCTGCACGAACTCGTGGCCATGCAGGTGCCGTGGCTGGTGTTGGTGGTCGTGCTCATCCGTGCGACCATCAAGACATTCCTGCCGAGCTCGGGTGGATTCAGTGTCGAACGCGCCCGTGCGGTCCCCGTCGGCAGGAACCAGAAGTCGACCGAGCCTGTCTCGCCCGGAACGAACCGGGGCGGGGTGACCGCGTCCACTGCCGGCGGCGGCCCCGAGATTTCAGGCACACGAGAGGAAAGCAATGATTCGGAAGAACAATGAGGCTCTGCGCATCGGGATCGTGGTCGTTGCCTATAACGCCGAATCCACCCTGCTGAAGACGCTGGATCGAATCCCGCTCGACTTTCGCGCCCGCATCGAGGAAGTCATCATCTGCGATGACGCCAGCGGTGACCTGACTTTCGAGCACGGACAGGAGTGGGGTGCGCGTAAAGATACGCCGGCCACGACTGTGATCCGACACACAAAAAATCTGGGATACGGCGGAAATCAAAAGGCTGCATACCGATTGGCCATCGAGAGCGGTCTGGATGTCGTGGTCCTGCTGCACGCCGACGGGCAGTACGCACCGGAATCCCTGGCCGACATCGTCGAACCGTTCTACTCCAGTGATTGCGCCGCCGTTTTCGGCTCGCGAATGATGGACAAAGGTGCGGCCAAAGTCGGCGGGATGCCATTCTACAAACGAGTCGGCAACCGGGTGTTGACCACCTTCGAGAACAAGGTCCTGGGGACCGAACTCACGGAGTTCCACTCCGGATACCGCGCCTACCGGACGGACATCCTGCAGAAGGTCCCGTTCGAGGCGAACAACGACGGTTTCGACTTCGACACCCAGATCATCGCCCAGGTGCTGCACGCCGGGGGCACCATCGTCGAGGTACCGATCCCGACCTACTACGGCGACGAGATCTGCTACGTCGACGGCCTCAAGTACGCCAAGGACGTCGTGCGGGATGTGCTCGAGTACCGCCTCGCCGTCCAGGGTTTCGGTACCTCGGAGTGGGTGCCGACCCCCGACGAGTACGACTTCAAGGAGGGTGACGGCTCCTCGCACTCGCTGATCCTGGAGATGATGGCCACTCTTCCGCCGTGCCGCGTCCTGGACCTGGGCTGCTCCGCCGGCCTGCTGGCCGAGAAGATCCGCGCCGCCGGTCACACCGTCGTCGGCGTGGATGCGTTGGAGCTGCCGCACGTCCGCGAGCGCACCGACGCCTTCTTCGTCGCCGATCTGGAGCAGCCGCTGGCCGCCGAGATCGGCACCGGCTTCGACGTCGTCATCGCGGGCGACATCATCGAGCACCTGGCTCGTCCGGGCGATGCGCTGAAGGAGATGCGCCGGGTGCTCCGGCCCGGCGGGCAGTTGATCCTGTCGGTCCCGAACTTCGGGCACTGGTACCCCCGTTTCCGGGTCGCCTTCGGTGTCTTCGGATACGACCGGCGCGGCGTGCTGGACAACACCCACCTCCGCTTCTTCACCAGATCGACACTGCGGCGCACAGTGCGCCGGGCCGGCTTCGACGTCCTCCAGGAGGCCGCCACCGGGCTGCCGCTGGGCACCATCGGGGCCTCCGGCGGCATCGGCGGCCTGCTGCGCAGGTTCGACGACCTGCTGGTCCGGACGCGTCCGACCCTGTTCGGGTACCAGAACGTGCTCCGGTTGACCCCGCACGCGGAAGATGTGGTGACGGCCGCGCTCGAGGTGCACGATCCAGAAGCGCTGTCCAGAGCCATCGGTGCCTGACGCCCGATGACCGAGCGGACCGCGCACCAAGAGGGAGCGTCGATGGCGTCATCGGACCCGTCCGCCGGCCGTGCACCAGTGGCGCCGACCAATCGACGAGGAGTCCGGATGAACCCGGCGAGCATCGGGATCCTGCTGCTTGCGGTGGCGTTGGCCGCCACCGGTCAGCTGATCCTCAAGAACGGCATGAACCTGGCCAAGACGCACTCGGCGGAAACCGGGCGCTCGCTCGTGTTGAGCGCGATCACCTCGCCGTGGATCCTGGGCGGTCTGGTCATCTTCGGTGTCTCGGCGATCGCCTGGCTGGTGACGCTGTCGCGGGTGCCGCTCAGCGTGGCCTACCCGTTCAATGCGCTGGGGTACGTCGCCATCCTGATCGCCAGTACCGTCATCCTGCACGAACGCGCCAACGTGTGGACCTGGACCGGAACGGTGCTGGTGGTCACCGGTCTGATCGTGGTGGTG
The DNA here is from genome assembly GCF_014303395.1 of Nakamurella sp. PAMC28650. GTDB lineage: Bacteria > Actinomycetota > Actinomycetes > Mycobacteriales > Nakamurellaceae > Nakamurella. The sequence continues at coordinate 5,083,391 of NZ_CP060298.1, read as the reverse complement.
ACGACGGCGCCCTCCGGCTGACGGGGCCCGGGCGCGGCTGACGGGGCTGGAGCGCGGCCGCTCCCATCTGGTTCACAGCCACTCACCAGGCAATCTCTCGTGAGCGTGGGATGAGGTGGGCGCAGAGTCGGATCGATTTTCGAGGCAGGGGAAAGAGTGGGCGTCAGATGACGGGGCAGTCCAAGTTGCTGGTGGTCGACGACGAGCCTTCGCTCCAGGACATCGTGGCCACCTCGATGCGTTTCCTCGGTTACGACGTGAGCGTCGCCTCCACCGGCCGGGAAGCCGTGCGGGTCGCCACCGACGTGCGGCCGGACCTGATCATCCTGGACATCATGCTGCCGGACTTCGACGGCCTCGAGGTGATGCGCCGGCTGCGGACCGCGGGCATCGACGCCGGCGTGGTGTTCCTGTCCGCACGGGACACCCCGGCGGACAAGATCGCCGGCCTGTCGGCCGGTGGCGACGACTACGTGACCAAGCCGTTCGGCCTCGAGGAACTCGCCGCAAGGGTGACGGCCGTGCTCCGTCGGGTCCGTCCCGATCTCGCCGCGGACGGTGTGCTCAAGGTGGCCGATTTGGAGCTCGATCCGGAGACGTACCAGGTGTCCCGGTCTGGCGTGCCGATCGAGTTGGCGCCCACCGAGTACAAGATGCTGCGCCACCTGATGATCAACGCGAACGTCGTGCTCTCGCGTCAGCAACTGCTCGACGCCGTGTGGGGCACCGACTTCTACGGGGACGACTCGGTGGTCGCGACGTACATCTCCTACCTCCGCCGCAAGGTGGATGCCACCGGTGAGCCATTGATCCACACCCATCGGGGGTTCGGGTACGTCCTGCGCGTTCCGCGGCGCTGAGCATGACCGCCGCCCTTCCGGTCCAACGGCGGCGGTGGGGTCTGCAGGCCCGGCTGATCGCACTCGTGCTGGCCGTCGCCGCACTCGCCCTGATCGCCGTCGACGTGATCGTGCCGCTCAACGTCAGGGCGGCCCTGATCGCCGACCGCGACGCCGGCCTGACCAGTGTGGTCGGCTCGCTGCCCAGGAGCATCAACCCGGACTCGCTCACCCAGCTGACCGCTTCGAACCCGCTACGGGGCGAGATCGGCTGGAGCATCGTCAGTTCCAGCGGGATGGCGCAGGTGATCGTCCACCCGCCGCGAGATCCGGCGGCCAACCCCGACCTCGGTCGCGAACCCCTCAGCGGCACCGCGCGCACGGTCGGTGACAGTTCGGGCTCGGCCGCCACCTATCGGGTGCTCGCCGTCGGGGGGTATGCCGATGCCTTCAACAATCCCGTCTTCCTGGTCGCCTGGAGCTCGTTGGACGAGGTCGCGTCGACCCTGCGACAGCTGGTCTTCCTCGAATTCCTGATCACGGTCGGCCTGCTCGTGCTGCTGGGCCTCATCGCCGGCCTGATCATCCGCCGGGAGCTCAGGCCACTCGAGGCGATGGCGACGGCCGCCGACGAGATCGCGGGAGGAAACGTCGATCGACGGGTCGTCCCCGGCGATCCCAGTACCGAGATCGGCCGTCTCGGTGCGGCGTTCAACGGCATGCTGGACGGCATCGGGGGACTGCTGGACGACCAGCAGCGCAGCGAGGCCAGGCTCCGGCAGTTCGTCGCGGACGCGTCCCACGAGCTCCGCACGCCGGTGGCCGCCGTCCGCGGCTACTCCGAGCTCTACAAGGCGGGGATGCTGCCCGAGGAATCGGCGGTCGCCAGGGCGATGGACCGGATGGGTTTCGAGGCGCGCCGGATGGGTGGCCTGGTCGAGGATCTGCTGACGCTGATCAAGGCCGATGCCGAGCGACCCCGGGAGCACGAGCCGGTGGATCTGGCCCAACTGCTGGTCGGCGTCATCGACGACGCCGCGGTGATCGACAGCACCCGGACCTGGCGGCTGATCGGTGCCTCCCGGGCCACCGTGGTGGTCGGCGACCGGCTGCGGCTGCACCAGCTCTTCGCCAACCTGCTGTCCAACGTCAGGACGCACACCCCGGCCGGCACCACGGCGACCATCTCGGTGCTGCCCGGGCACGACGAGGTCGCCGTCAGCGTCACCGACGACGGCCCCGGAGTGTCGGCCGAGGCGTTGCCGCGCCTGTTCGACCGGTTCTACCGGGAGGACGAATCGCGCTCCCGCGAGAACGGCGGGAGTGGTCTGGGCCTGTCCATCGTGGCGGCCATCGTCCGGACACACGGTGGACGGATCCTCGCGTCGAACGCGGCCGGCGGTGGACTGATCATGACCGTGGTCCTCCCGCGGCCGGTGGGTACCGCTGCAGTCCTCGGGATGGACCGCGACTCGCCCGTGGGGGTGAACACCGGACCCATCGATCTGTAGACGCTGATGAAGGTCGGGCAATCGGGCCAACGGGGTCCGTCCGCAGATCGCAGCACTGGGCCGGCCGTGGACCAATCCGTGCACACGCCCGAAACCTGATGTTCACGCCGTGGTTCGCGTTTCTGACGCGTGCGCGGCCATCCCGGCGGTAGCGTCCCCAGCAGTGCACCGCAGTGGTTGCGGAACACACGGGAGGCCCCGATTGGACAGTGCCGGAATTTTCCAGCACAGGACAGCGAGGGGGCCGGTACCGGGCCCCTTTTCGTGGCCGGCGACCAGCCGGGACGACTGCGGGACCACCGGCCCACTCTGCAAGGCGCGCGTACCCGCGCCGTCAAGGAGCTGTTCGTGGTCCCACGCCGTTCCACCTCTCCGACGTCTGCACCCACCACCACCGAACCGTTGGGCAGCGCAGAGCCGACCCCAGCGGTAGCAGCTACCGGCCCCCGCCGGACCTACGTGATCGACACGTCGGTGCTGCTGTCAGATCCGTGGGCGCTGACGAAGTTCGCGGAACACGAGGTGGTCCTGCCGCTGGTCGTCATCTCGGAGCTCGAGGGCAAACGGCACCATCCCGAGTTGGGCTACTTCGCCCGGCAGGCCCTGCGGATGCTCGACGACCTCCGTATCGAACACGGGCGATTGGACGCCCCGATCCCGATCGGCGACACCAAGGCACCACCCGGTACCGCGCCCGGGACCCTGCACGTCGAGCTGAACCACACGGATCCGACGCTGCTGCCGGCCGGATTCCGCAACGACAGCAACGATTCCCGCATCCTGGCCTGCGCCCTCAACCTCGCGGCCGAGGGCAAGACCGTCACGCTGGTCTCCAAGGACATGCCGTTGCGCGTGAAGGCTTCGGCCGTCGGTCTGAACGCCGACGAGTACCGGGCCCAGGACGTCGTGTCGTCCGGCTGGACCGGGATGGCCGAGCTCGAGGTGACCACCGAGCAGGTGGACACGCTGTTCCACACCGGTCTGATCGACGCCGACGTGGCCAGGGAGCTGCCCTGCCACACCGGCGTCAAGCTGAGCACGCCGACCGGATCCGCCCTGGGCCGGGTGACCCCCGGCAAGCAGATCCGGCTGGTGCGCGGGGAGAAGGAGGCCTTCGGACTGCGTGGTCGATCTGCCGAGCAGCGAATCGCCCTCGACCTCCTGATGGACGACGAGGTCGGCATCGTTTCGCTCGGCGGCCGGGCCGGCACCGGCAAGTCGGCGCTGGCCCTGTGCGCGGGGCTCGACCTGGTGATGGAACGTCGGGCCCACCGCAAGGTGGTCGTCTTCCGTCCGCTCTACGCGGTCGGCGGTCAGGAACTCGGGTACCTGCCGGGCAGCGAGAACGACAAGATGCAGCCCTGGGCGCAGGCCGTGTTCGACACCCTCTCGGCGATCGCCTCGCCGGCCGTGGTGGAGGAGGTGATCGCCAGGGGCATGCTCGAGGTACTGCCGCTGACGCACATCCGCGGTCGTTCGCTGCACGACTCGTTCGTCATCGTCGACGAGGCACAGTCGTTGGAGCGCAACGTCCTGCTGACCGTGCTGTCCCGTCTGGGCACCAACTCCCGGGTGGTGCTCACCCATGACGTGGCCCAGCGCGACAACCTGCTGGTCGGTCGGCACGACGGCATCGCGGCCGTCATCGAAGCACTGAAGGGGCATCCGCTGTTTGCCCATGTCACGTTGACGCGGTCGGAGCGTTCGCCGATTGCGGCGTTGGTGACCGAGCTCCTGGAATTCCCGGAACTGAGCTGATCGCGGCGCCGGGCGGGTCGCCGACAATGCCCTGGGGAAGGGGCGCGATCGGTCCTGTCCGGCACGCTTTCGCAGATTCGGCACTCCCGGTGGGACAAAATGGTCCCGTGCCCATCGGAATTCGTGTTGCCAGGTCAGCCAGACGCCGCGCCGCGGCCGCCCTCGCGGCGGTCGCGGTGGCGGCGGCCGGACTGACGATCACCCTCGATCAGAACGCGACCGCCGGTGCGCCCGCGGCTCTCAGCAGGTCGCTCGCCGCAGCTGCGCCGGTCACCACGACGGCCGGCGGGGTCAGCCTGACGGTGGATCCGGCCGGCGGTCTGACGGCCGGCGGCGGGTCGATCACGGTCACCGGCAGCGGCTTCAAGACGGCGAACGGGCTCTACGTGGCCATCTGCCACGCCGACGGCAAGGCCCCGGCCAGCCTGGCGGACTGCGTCGGCGGGGCCATTCCGTCTTCCAACACGAGCAACTCCTGGGCCCACGTCACCCCGCCGGGATCCGGGACGGCGAATTCCGGACCGATCGTCGCGACCTGGGGCAACGGCGGCACCTTCACCGTGGCGCTGGGCTACCCGGCCTCGAACTCGGCGTCGGATGCCCTGGACTGCTCCAAGGTGGCGTGTGCCGTCTACACCAGGCCCGACACCGGTAGCGATCCTTCGCAGAACCTGTCGGTGCCGATCGCCTACGTGGCGGCCGCGACCACTCCCTCGACCCCGAGTTCCTCGACGCCTGCATCGTCCTCCACGACCTCGACCACGTCGTCCGCGGTCACCTCCCAGCAGGTGGTGACCAGCACGATCGCCGTGGTGCCGTCCACCGTTGCCCCCAAGACGATCAGGTCTGCGTCGATCAGGGCGGGCGGATCCCAGGAGGTGCTGTTCGCCGGCTTCACCAAGGGCGAGGTCGTCTCGGTCCGGCTGGATACCACCGCACTGGCCGCCGTCCGGGCCGACGCCGACGGGATCGTCAAGATCGATTTCGTGGTACCGGTCACCACACCGGCCGGAACCCACCTCCTCCGGGTGGCCGGGCAGAAGTCGAAGACCTCCGGCATCGCCAGCTTCCTGGTGACGGCGGCGCCGGTCACCACGACCTCGGCGCCGGCCTCGGCACCGGTGTCCTCGCCGGTCTCCTCCAGCGCGCCGGCCAGTTCCGCGGTGATCGTGCCGCCCCCGGTGTCGTCGTCCCCGGCGCCGTCGTCCGCTCCTCCGGTCAGCAGCAGCGCGCCGGCCCCGGTCGTCGCACCCGGCGCCACCGCCGCCGGTTCGAAGCTGGTCTGGCCCTGGTACGTGCTGGGTCTTGTGGTGCTGCTGTGGGCTGGTTTTGCGATCTACATGTGGCAGCGCCGACGATCCAGGTTGGCCGACGAGATGTGGGAGAAGGACGCGATCCTCGCTCAGGGTGCGGCGGCCGAGCAGGGTCGGGCCGCCGATGCGATCGCCAGGGCCAATGCCGACGCGCCCACCGCGTACATCGGGCCGCTCCCCACCCAGGAACCCGTTGGCTACACCGGATACCACCCCGGCGAGCACGGTCTGCTCTCCGGCCGTGACCACCCGGACAACCCCGGTCTGCTGTCCGGACAGCAGTACCGGCCCGGTTCCACCGGGGAACTGCCGACGACGTTTCTCCCGCCGGGCGGGTCGGGATTTCCCCCGCCGGGCGGGGTTGGGTTGCCCGCCGTACAGCCGCCGGCCGGTGGCCCGCCGACCGGTGCGTGGAGCCCTGACTTCACCAGTGCTGCGGCGGCGCCCGGTGGGGCGGCGGCGCCCGGTGGTGGTGCGGCGTCCGGTGGTGGTGCGGACGCGGGTGGTGCGGCGTCCGGTGGTGGTGCGGACGCGGGTGGTGCGGCGCCCCGTGGGGCGGCGGACTCCGGGCCCGGGACGGCGCAGTGGCGTCCCGACTTCGGTGACGATGGCGCTGACGGCCCACCTGCCGTCCCCGCGGACGACGGGCCTGCCCCCGCACCCGACACCCGAACCGACCCCCGACCGGACGGCGAATCGGGCGGTCGGCACAGCCTGTGACCTAGCGGGACGGCTCTGACGCGACGGAAACGGCTCTGACACGACGGACGGCCGGTTCCCACCCCGGGCCAGGGGCGGGAACCGGCCGTTCAGGTCTGGTCGGACGCGCCGAAACCTGTTGCAACAGCGAGGGTCCAGGTCAGGCAGGGTGGATGGTGCTCGCTCAGGGGTGGGTCATCGACAGCACGTCCAGCGCGGCGTCGAGTTGGTCCGCGGTCAGTTTCCCGTTCTCGACGTGTCCTCGTTCGGTGATGACCGTCTTGATGGTCTTGCCTTCCTTGAGGGCCTGCTTGGCCACCGAGGCGGCCTCCTCGTAGCCGATGTACTTGTTCAACGGCGTGACGATGGACGGTGACGACTCCGCGTACATCAGGCACCTCTCCTCGTCGGCCACGATGCCGGAGATGCACCGATCGGCCAAAAGGCGGGTGACCGTGGAGAGCAACCGGATCGATTCCAGCAGGTTGCGGGCGATCACCGGGAGCATCACGTTCAGCTCGAAAGATCCGGTGGTGCCGGCGAATGCGACGGTCGCGTCGTTGCCGATCACCTGAGCGGCGACCATCGCCGTCGCCTCCGGCAGCACCGGGTTGACCTTCCCCGGCATGATCGACGAGCCCGGCTGCAGGTCCGGCAGGTGGATCTCGGCCAGCCCGGCGCGTGGGCCCGAACCCATCCAGCGGATGTCGTTGCAGATCTTGACCAGGCCGACGGCGATGCTGCGGAGCTGGCCGGAGGTCTCGACCAGGCGATCGCAGCTGCCCTGGGCCTCGAAGTGGTTGCGGGCCTCCGTGAAAGGCAGTCCGGTCATCTCGGAGAGCTTGGCGATCACGGCGGGGGAGAAGCCGGGCGGTGTGTTGATGCCGGTACCGACGGCGGTGCCGCCGAGCGGCAGCTCGGCGAGCCGGGCCAGGCTCGAGGTCAACCGCTCGATTCCGCCGCGCACCTGGGCGGCGTAACCGCCGAACTCCTGGCCGAGGGTGACCGGGGTGGCGTCCATCAGGTGGGTACGACCGGATTTCACCACGCCGGCCCACTCCTGGGACTTCTCTTCCAGAGCCGTGGCCAGGTGCTCGAGGGCGGGCACCAGGTCGACGACGACACCCTCGGTGGCGGCCACGTGGATCGACGTCGGGAAGACGTCGTTGGACGACTGCGACGCGTTGACATGGTCGTTGGGGTGCACTTTGCGCCCGAGCGTCTCGGTGGCAAGGGTGCTGAGCACTTCGTTGGTGTTCATGTTCGAACTCGTGCCGGAACCGGTCTGGAAGACGTCGATCGGGAAGTCGGAGTCGAATTCGCCGGCGGCCACCTTGAGGGCCGCTTCGGTGATCGCGCGCGCGATGTCGGCCGGGATGACCCCGAGGTCGGAGTTGACCGAGGCCGCTGCCGACTTGATGAGGGCAAGGGCCCGGATCTGTCCGCGCTCCAGACCGCGTCCCGAGATGGGGAAGTTCTCCACGGCGCGCTGTGTCTGCGCCTGGTAGCGGGCGGCAGCCGGGACGCGGACCTCGCCCATCGTGTCGTGTTCGATGCGGTACGGGGCCGCTGCCGGGTGCGACGTCTCGTCGGGAGCGGTGCTGTCCGCAGCTGGGAACGCGCCGTTGTGTTCTGCCATGGCGTCACGCTATCGGTGCCGCTTGCGCCGCTGCCACTCGGCGAGTGCCGATCTTCCTCACAGCCACCGCTCGGAAAGCAGCGAGCCGGTGGTACCGGTCGGACAACGGCCTCCGCGCTGATGGGACTGCGCTGATGGGACCGTGCTGATGGGACTGTGCTGATGGGACTGCATAGCCCGAGGGAGCAGCCCCGACACCGGCGCGGTCGAGCTCGTGACAGCATGGAAGCGTGGCCGACCGCAGGAACAAGACCGTCCGGGACATGACGATCTCGATGGTCGTCATCGTCATCGGAGTTCTGGTGCTGGTCGCGTTCCAGGGTGGCTTCTCGTTCTCGCCCGGCACGCCGAGCGGTGGCACGGCTCCGACCGCCGACGTGCAGGGCGGCTTCAGCACTGCGGATCGGTTGACCGGCTTCCCGGTGGTGATCCCCAAGGGCCTTCCCTCCACCTGGCACGGCAGTTCCTTCTCGCTGACCCCCGCACCGGGCACGCCCGACGCGCCCCCCACGGTCCGGGGTGGCTGGCAGACCCCCACCGGTTCCTACATCACGCTGATCGAATCCTCCGGCTCCCTGACCGCGGTGCTCGCCGCCGAACTGGGCCAGACCGATGGCTCCAGCACCGGCTCGGTGACCGTCGGCAGCGCCCAGTGGTCCATCAGTCCGGGTGTCCGCAACGAAGTCGCCTGGTCACGGACCTCGTCTGGCGTGTCGCTGCTGATCACCGGAAATGCCACCGTCGCCGAGTTCACCCAGCTGGCCGCGGCCGTCGCCTGATCTTCCAGACCTGGGCGCTCTGGTTCTGGATCGTTCGGATGCCCGATCGTTGCGGTACACGATCGTTGCGGTGCCCGATGGTTCGGGGCCCGACGTCCAGAAGACCTGTTCGTGTCAGTCGGACGCATCGTCCGCAGTCGCCGCCAGTGCCGTCTGGACGCGTTCGCGGGCGCCGTCCAGGAAACGGTTGCAAACGGCCGCCAGATGTTCACCGCGTTCCCAGAGGGTGAGCGACTCGTCGAGGCTGAGCCCCCCCGATTCCAATGTCATGACGACGGCGGCCAGTTCGTCCTTGGCCAGTTCATAGGTGGCGACGTCGGCTTGTGGGCTGGACTCGGTCACGTGGTCCTCTTCCTCGTTGCCGACCCGGACGGCGTCGGCTGCCGGGGTTCGTGGTCGGGCTCGCGTCCGGCGGGTGGTTGGTGCCGTGGTGGTTGGTGCCGCGGTGGTTGGTGCCGTGGTGGTTCCTGCTGTGGTGGTCCGGGGTGCAGCGGTTCAGGGCCGGTGCTGGTGGCCAGCACGACGCCATCGGCGACCCTGACCCGCAAAGGGGTGCCTGCCGGCGCCTGCAGGATCGAGCGCATCACCTGCGAACCCGTCTGTACCACCGCGTAGCCCCTGGCCAGGGTCGCGGCCGGTCCGAGAGCCACGAGTTGGGCCCGGCGATGGGCCAGGTCCCGGTCGATGCCGTCCAGCGTCGAGGCGATCACCGACCGGGCCCGTTGCCGGTCCCTGACGACGTGGTCGGCTCGGCTGTCGATCGGACCGTACGGGTTCTTCAGGACCGACGCCGCAGTCAGCCGAGCCAGTTGGGCGGCCTCCGTCTGCACCCAGTTGGTCAGCGCCCGACGTGCGCGCAGCCGCAGCTGGTCCACCCCGCGGAGTTCAGCGGCGGCGTCCGGCACGACGCGCTTGCCCGCATCGGTGGGAGTGGAACAGCGGACGTCGGCGACATCGTCGACGATCGGATGATCCGGCTCGTGACCGACGGCCGACACCACCGGCGTCCGGCAGGCCGAGACCGCGCGGCACAGAGCCTCGTCCGAGAACGGAAGTAGATCCTCGACGCTGCCGCCGCCGCGCGCGAGGATGATCACGTCGACATCGGAGGCCTGGTCCAGACGGCGCAGTGCATCGATGATCTGCGTCACGGCGTTCACCCCCTGTACCGGGGTGTTCTCGATCCGGAAGCGAACCGCCGGCCAACGGGCGCGGGCGTTCGCCAGCACATCGGATTCGGCAGCGCTCGCGCGTCCGGTGATCAGGCCCACCGTCCGGGGCAGGAAAGGCAGCGGCTTCTTGCGAGCGGCCGAGGTGAGTCCTTCCGCCGCCAGCAGGCGGCGGAGTCGCTCGAGCCGGGCCAGCAGCTCACCGAGTCCGACGGGGTGGAGCTGATCGACACGGAACGACAGGGAACCCCTGGCCGGGTAGAAGTCGAACTGCCCGTGCACCACCACTCGTGAGCCCTCGGTGGGCGGGGAGGCCTGGGCGGCGAACAACGCTTTCGAGCACGAGACCTGCAGGGACATGTCCACCGACGGATCGCGCAGCGTGAGGTAGGCGGTGTTGGCGCGGATGTTCAGTTGCGCGATCTGGCCCTCGATCCAGGCGGCCGGCGCTTTGGAGATGTAGTCGGCCATTCGCTGGGACAAGGCCCTGACCGGCCACGGGTTGTCTCTGGTGGTGTCGCTCGCCCGCACCGGCCGGGCGGGTGGGGTCGGACCGGTCAGCCCGGGTGTCTCGGGTGTCTCGGTCTGCGCGGTCGGACGGACCTCCCCGGCCGGGGTGAGGGATTCGAGCGGACCCGGACTGCTCACCGGCTCTCGGACTGCCCGTTCTCGTGCGCCATGGTGGTCAGCCGATTGCTCAGCAGCGTCAGGTAGGCAGCCCGGTTGGGGCCGGTCTCCTCCCAGACGAGGAGCTCGCGAACCGCAGCGATTTCCATCTCCTGCAGCTCCTCCTTGAGCTCGGCGATGCTCAGCAGGTGATCTCCGGTGATGGGGGTCGCTGCACCGGTGGTCGCCGGTGCGCTCGAGACCGGTGCGCTCGAGACCGGTGCGCTCGAGACCGGTGCGCCCGAAAGCGGTACGCCCGAGAGCGATGTGCCCGGCAGCCGGCCGCCCGAGAGTGGTGTGGTGGTCGGTGACCCGCTCGGCTGTGCTCGGCCCGGGCCCGTCGGGGCGGAACGCGGCCTTGGCGCAACCGGCGACCCTGCGGACGCCTCAGGAATCCTCGGCGTCGGCCGACCGGTCCGCGGGGAGACCGTCGTCGGCGGCGCTGGTGGTGACACGGTCCTGCTGGCGCGGATCCGGTTGGTCGGCACCGGCACCGTCGGGGGGGCGACGGTCGGCGTCGCCACCGGCGGTGTCGATCTGGTCGCTGTTGATCTGGTCGGTGTGGATCGGGCCCGGGTGGATCTGGTGGTGGATGGGGTCGGTGCGGGTTTGGTCGGTGCGGGTGTGGTCGGGGTGGGCACGGTCGGGGTGGGCGTGCTGGTGCCGGGCCGGCCCGACGCAGGCGCACCGGCCGAAGGCCCGACCGACGGCTCTTCGTCCTCGTCGAACGTGGCCCATGCGGGCTTCTCCTGCGGGCGACCGGTGATTCCGGCCAGGAGCTCGTCCCCCCTGGTCGCGAGTTCGGCGATCTCCTGGCGGATGCGGAACGAGGTCCGGACCGCCTGGCCCGCGAACGAGACGGCCAGGGTCGGCAGTTCCTGGGGGAGTTTGCCGACGCGGTCGATGGAAGTGCCGAGCAGGCCGGCGAAGAGTCGGATTCCGAAGGGCAGTGTGATGGCCATGTCACCAGCGTGCCCCATCGTGGGGACCGAAGGTAGTCCGGGTCCGCGGTGGCGTGGGTTCTCCGCGTGACCGGGCCGACGACCGGCCGGCAACGGCGGACCGGGACGGTCCACCCGCCTACGATGGATTCCATGAGTCCTACCCCCGCCAAACGTGTCCTGCTCGCCCGGCCCCGTGGTTACTGCGCGGGCGTCGACCGAGCAGTCATCACCGTGGAGAAGGCTCTCGAGCAGTACGGAGCGCCCGTGTACGTGCGAAAGCAGATCGTGCACAACAAGCACGTCGTGGCGACGCTGGAAGCGCGCGGTGCGATCTTCGTCGAGGAAACCGAAGAGGTGCCCGTGGGCGCGCTGGTGGTGTTCTCCGCGCACGGCGTATCGCCGGCGGTGCACGAGGAAGCCGCACAGCGTGACCTCCGGGTCATCGACGCGACCTGCCCGCTCGTCACCAAGGTGCACAAGGAGGCCCGGAAGTTCGCGTCCGAGGGATACGACATCCTGCTGATCGGTCACCGGGGGCACGAAGAGGTGGAAGGCACGCAGGGAGAGGCACCCGAGGTCATCCAGTTGGTGCACGATGCCTCCGATGTCGACGCGGTCGAGGTCAAGGACCCGGAGAAGGTGATCTGGCTCTCGCAGACGACGCTGTCCGTGGACGAGACCCTCGAGACCGTCGATCTGCTGCGCCGGCGGTTCCCGCTGCTGACGGCACCGCCCAGCGACGACATCTGCTACGCCACCCAGAATCGTCAGGAGGTCGTGAAGCAGATCGCCGCCGACTGCGACCTCGTCATCGTCGTCGGATCGCAGAACTCGTCGAACTCGGTGCGGCTGGTAGAGGTCGCGCTCGAGGCCGGAGCCCGGAGTTCGCACCTCGTCGACTTCGCCCACGAGATCGAGGAGCAATGGCTGGCCGGAGTGACCACCGTCGGCGTGACCTCTGGAGCCTCGGTTCCCGAGGAACTGGTCGAGGGGGTGCTGGGTTGGCTGGCCGAACGGGGATACGCGGACGTCCAGGAGTTCACCGCGGCCATCGAGACGCTGACCTTCTCGCTTCCGAAGGAACTCCGGCGGGACCTGCGGCCGGCCGGGACCATCTGAACCTCGTCGTCTATCCCGAGCTTGCGGCGCAGACGCCTCAGGTGAGCGGCCGGGCCGCTGGGTCAGACGTGGGCGCGCTGTGCGGCCGGCGTCTTCTTCGAACGGTGCAGAGGCTGGGCGAAGATCCGGACCACGCAGATCAGCACGGCCAGTGCAGTGCCGATGACCATGGTCGGGAAGGCATTGACCACCTTGATGAGGGTGATCGTCATGCGCTCGGTGGACAGCAGCCGAAGTGAGATGAAGATCAGCACGACCATCACCAGCGGCGGCTGCACCATGGCGGTGAATATCGATGCCCGTCGGACCAGCAGCGCGGCCAGACACACCCCGGCCACGAACCCGACACGGAAACCCCAGGTCAGCACCCCGGAGACCAGGCCGTCGAAGGTCGCCCCGACGGCGGTCAGCACCACTGCGACCAGCACGGCGCCCCAGGAGCGCAGTCCGGTGATCGTCGGAAGCGCCGAAGCGTTGGCGGCGGTCGGCCGGGCTGTCGGTCGAGTGGCAGGCATGTTCACGAGTCCACGGTAGCGGGCGAACGTCAATTCCCGGTGATCGCACGCGCCGGTCCACCGGCCGCGACGGGTGGATTCGCCCTGGCCGCGTCATCCGGCGGCGTCGTCGACGTGGCGGGGTGGACGGCGCAGTTCACCCGAGGCCACCTCCTCGAGGGTCGGCCGCGACGCATCGACCTGATCCCATTCCGGAGCTTGCAACCGGCGGGCGGCGGTCTGCACCGGCTCCAGACCAGGGAGAGAAGCAGTCGCCACCCCCAGGTCGTTGAACTTCCGGGCCGTGACCATGACGCGACTCTCGACCGAACCCACCGCCGAGTTGTAGGACTCGACCGCGCGCTCGAGGCTGGCACCCAGTCGGCCGAGGTGGCCGCCCAGAGTGGCCAGGCGACCGTGCAGCTCCCGGCCGAGGGTGTGGATGGACTCGGCGGAGGCGGAGAGTCTCTCCTGACGCCAGGTGAACGCCACCGTCCGCAGCAGGGCGATCAGCGTGGTCGGCGTGGTGATGACGACCTGCCGGGAGAAGGCGTACTCCGTCAAGCCTGGATCGATCGTCATCGCGGCATCCAGGAGCGGCTCGCCGGGCACGAACATGACGACGAACTCCGGGGCGGGCTGGAAGTGTTGCCAGTAGGCCTTGGCGGCCAACGAGTCGACATGCGCGCGCACTGCTCTGGCATGCATGTTCATGAGCTGGCCCCGGCGGATCTCGTCGTCGCACTCCCTGGCCTGGAGCCAGGCGTCGAAGGGCACCTTCGCATCGACCGGGATGTGCCGACCACCGGCCAACCGGATGATCATGTCCGGTCGGACGCCGGCCGCATCGGCCACCGCCGCCGACACCTGGGTGTCGAAATCGCAGTGCTCGACCATGCCGGCCAACTCGACGATCCGCTGCAGTTGCACCTCACCCCACCGGCCGCGCACCTGCGGGGCGCGCAGGGCGTTCACCAGCGACCGGGTCTGACTGCCCAGGTCGGCGGAGGTCCGATGGAGGGCGGCCACCTGTTCGGACAAGCCCGCATAGGCCCCGACCCGGTCGCGCTCAACCTCCCGCAACCGCTGTTCCACCCTGACTAGGGCGTCGGAGGCCGGGGCCAGCAGAGCCGCCACCTCGAGCGTCGGGTTGCCACGCCGGTCGGACGGCTGACGCCACCAACCGGCGGCCAGTGCAATACCGACCCCGATCCCCACCACGAGCAGGAGGGCTCCGAGGAGAAGCGCGTTTGCATTCATGACCGCAGCCTCCACCCGACCACCGACAGTCGTGTGACATTGCCCCCTGGGAGGGCCATCACACGATGTCGGCGACCTGCAATTTTCCCAACCTTTGACCGTGCATCCCATCTATTGGGAACTCATCGACGGGTCGACGTGCGGGGGGCGCGGTATGCTTCAGCTCATGTCCGCACAGGGAGTTCCGCTGGTCTGCCGGCGCGAGGTCGACCTCGTGCGCGTCTCCAGCTCTGCCTGTCGTCACCACCGCTGAACCCGCCGCTCACCGAGCCGTCGGGCACACAGCGACGGTGGTGGACGGACCCTTCCGTGCGTGACCGTTTTCTGGTGTGTGCCCCGGCCAATTCCGCAAGGATCCCGCCGTGCCCCCAACGTCCTCCCACACCGCCTCCGCCGACTCCGGCGCGCCGGTGAACCCCTCCGTGCCCGCTGCCCCTGACGTGGCTGCGCCGCGCGCGCCGCGCAAGCGTCCGGATGCCGGACGCGGCCAGGGCCAGTGGGCGCTGGGTCATCGCGAGCCGCTCAACCCGAACGAGCGGATGAAGAAGGACGACGACGGTCTGCACTGTCGCGCGCGGATCGAGAACATCTACCGGCACACGGGTTTCGACGGTATTGATCCGGGCGATCTGCGGGGCCGGTTCCGTTGGTGGGGTCTGTACACCCAGCGGGCGCCGGGGATCGACGGCGGCCGGACGGCGGTGTTGGAGCCGCACGAACTCGAGGACCCGTTCTTCATGCTGCGGGTTCGGGTCGACGGTGGGTTGTTGACGACGGCGGCGCTGCGGACGATCGGTGAGGTGTCCACCCGCTACGCACGGGATACGGCGGATCTGACCGATCGCCAGAACATCCAGTTGCACTGGGTGCGCATCGAGGACGTGCCGGACATCTGGTCGGCGCTGGAGGGCGTCGGGTTGAGCACGGCCGAGGCGTGCGGCGACGTTCCGCGGGTGGTGTTGGGGTCGCCGTTGGCCGGTATCGCAGCGGACGAGATCATCGACGGCACGCCGGCGATGCAGGCGATCCTGGATCAGTTCATCGGCAGCGACGAGTTCTCCAACCTGCCCCGCAAGTTCAAGACCGCGATCTCGGGTTCGCCGCGTCAGGACGTGGCGCACGAGATCAACGACATCTCGTTCGTCGGGGTGGTGCATCCGGAGTTGGGTGCCGGTTTCGACGTATGGGTCGGCGGCGGACTGTCGACCAACCCAATGTTGGCGCAGCGCCTCGGCGTGTTCGCCACCCTGGAGGAGATCCCGGAGATCTGGAAGGGTGTCATCTCGATCTTCCGCGACTACGGGTATCGCCGGCTGCGGAACCGGGCGCGGTTGAAGTTCCTGGTGGGCGACTGGGGGATCGCGAAGTTCCGACAGGTGCTGGAGAGCGAGTACCTGCACCGGTCGTTGACCGACGGCCCCGCGCCGGCGGTGTGGGAGGGGGCTCGTGACCATGTCGGGGTACACCCGCAGAACGACGGTCGGTTCTACGTGGGGATCGCCCCGACGGTGGGCCGGGTCAACGGCAAGCTGCTGACCGACATCGCAGATCTGGTGGAGGCCCACGGTTCGACGCGGGTGCGCGCGACCACCGAGCAGTCGCTGGTGATCCTGGACATCGAGGCCGACCGACTGGAGTCGTTGCAGGCCGGTCTGGCGGAGCTGGGGTTGCCAACGGCGCCGTCGACGTTTCGGCGGAACATGATGGCGTGCACCGGGTTGGAATTCTGCAAGCTTGCGATCGTGGAGACCAAGGCGCGCGGGATCGCGTTGGTCGACGAGCTGGAGAAGCGGTTGGGTGATCTGGATGTGCCGTTGACGATCAACCTCAACGGTTGTCCGAATGCGTGCGCCCGGACGCAGATCGCCGATATCGGTTTGAAGGGCATGATCGTCACCGACGCCGATGGGCAGCAGGTGGAGGGCTTCCAGGTGCATCTGGGTGGCGGGTTGGGACTGGACGCCGGGTTCGGGCGAAAGGTCCGGGGTCACAAGGTCACCGGTGAGGAGCTGCCCGACTACGTCGAACGGATCGTCAACTCCTACACCGCTTCCCGCGAGCCGGGTGAGCGTTTCGCCACCTGGGTCGCGCGTTCCGACGAATTGGCGCTGAGATAGTGGTGTCCGAGAATCGAGCGCCCGCGCAGTACTGCCCCTACTGCGGTGAGACAAATCTGTGGCCGCACGAGGAATCCCACGGTGCGTGGAGCTGCCGCGACTGCCGGCGCGTTTTCGCAGTGAGGTTCATCGGACTTTCAGGTGCCGGGAATTCCGCCGCGGTCGCAGGCGCTGCGCAAGAGGCAGCAGATGGCAGTGGAGTCAGCTCGACGCAGGCGCCGGCCCAGGAAGGGGTTGCCCGATGATCAGCACAGTGCGTTCGGCCGTTGACCTTTCGGCCGTGGCCGCCCGCGGCGCAGCCGACCTCGAAGGCGCGTCGGCGGATCAGATCCTCACCTGGGCCGTGGACGAGTTCGGGGACGGTCTGGCGGTGACGGCTTCGATGCAGGACACGGTGCTGGCGCATCTGGCGGCGCGGGTGAAACCGGGGATCGAGGTGTTGTTCCTGGAGACGGGGTATCACTTCGTGGAGACGATCGGTACGGCCGATGCGGTGGAGGCGGTCTACGACGTGAAGCTGCGTCGGTTGCTGCCGCTGCAGACCGTGGCGGAGCAGGACTCCCAGTACGGGGCGGAGTTGTTCTCCCGCAACCCTGATCTGTGTTGCGCCCTGCGCAAGGTGGCGCCGCTGAATGCTGCGATGGATTCCTACGACGCCTGGGCGACCGGTCTGCGTCGGGCGGAGTCCGCGTCCCGCGCGGACACCCCGATCATGTCGTTCGATGCCAAGCGTGGCCGGGTGAAGATCGCACCGCTGGCGACGTGGTCGGACGAGGACGTCGACCGCTACATCGTGGAACACGACATCTTGGTGAATCCGTTGCTGTCGGCCGAGTTTCCCTCGATCGGATGCGAGCCGTGCACCCGTCGGGTGGCCCCCGGCGAGGACGCTCGGGCGGGCCGTTGGGCCGGCCTGACCAAGACCGAATGTGGGTTGCACACGTGACGGGCATGACGTTGTGGCTGACGGGTCTGCCCAGTGCGGGCAAGACGACGCTGGCGTTCGGGCTGGCCGAGCGACTCGTGGCGGCGGGCGTTGATGTCGAGGTGCTCGATGGGGACGAGGTGCGCACGCACCTGTCGGCGGGGCTCGGATTCTCCCGCGCCGACCGGGACACCCACGTGGACCGCATCGGTTTCGTCGCGGAGCTGCTGGCCTCCCACGGGGTGGTGGTGATCGTCCCGGTGATCGCGCCGTACTCGGAGGCGCGGAAGAAGGTGCGTGCCCACCACCGCGATGCGGGCACCGGCTTTGCGTTGGTGCACGTGTCGACCGCGTTGGAGGTCTGCGCCGTACGGGACGTCAAAGGGTTGTATGCCAGGGCGTTTCGCGGGGAGATCACCTCGATGACGGGCGTGGATGACCCCTACGAGGTGCCCAGGACCCCCGAGCTCCGGATCGATACGGCGGTCGTCGGTCAGGCCGCTGCCGTCGGACGGTTGTTGGATCTGCTGGCCGGTTTCGGTGTAGCGGTGAGCCAGGCATCGGCGAGCGACGCAGCGGTGAGTGGATCCGCCCCGAGCGGGGTAGTTGTGAATGAAGGAGCATGGCGATGAACGCACTGACTGACGTTGTGCCGGAGGGACTGTCGGCGGCCGGCCACGCGCGTGGTCATCTCAAGGCGCTGGAGTCCGAGGCCATCCACATCCTCCGGGAGGTGGCGGGGGAGTTCGAGCGCCCGGTGATCCTGTTCTCCGGCGGTAAGGATTCCATCCTGGTGCTGCATCTGGCGCGGAAGGCTTTCCATCCGGCGCCGATCCCGTTCTCGTTGTTGCACGTGAACACCGGGCACAATTTTCCCGAGGTCATCGCCTATCGCGATGCGGTCGTCGCGTCCGGCGATCTGCGGCTCAAGGTCGCCCATGTGCAGGACTGGATCGATGACGGGCGCTTGTCCGAACGACCCGACGGGACCCGCAATCCGTTGCAGACGGTGCCATTGGTGGACACCATCGCCGCTGAGCGTTTCGATGCGGTGATCGGCGGGGCCCGCCGCGACGAGGAACGGTCCCGGGCCAAGGAGCGGATCTTCTCCCTGCGGGATGCGTTCGGCGGGTGGGACCCTCGTCGTCAGCGTCCGGAGTTGTGGGATCTCTACAACGGGCGGCACGCGCCGGGCGAGCACGTCCGGGTGTTCCCGATCTCCAACTGGACCGAGTTGGACGTCTGGAACTACATCGAGGCCGAGCAGATCGTCTTGCCGGACATCTACTACGCCCACGAGCGTGAGGTGTTCAACCGTGGCGGGATGTGGCTGTCCCCGGGTGAGTGGGGAGGGCCGGCGGGGTCCGAGGTGCTCGAGACCCGTCAGGTCCGTTACCGGACGGTCGGGGACATGTCGTGCACCGGGGCGGTGGAGTCCGACGCCGCCGATGTGGCTGCGGTGATCACCGAGATCATCGCCACCCGGATCACCGAACGGGGCGCCACCCGCGCCGATGACAAGTTGTCCGAGGCCGCCATGGAAGACCGCAAGAAGGAAGGGTACTTCTGATGGGCGACATCATCTCGGGAGCCGTAGCCGTAGTCGTGACCGAACCGCGTTTGCCCGCCAGCGATCTCACCCGTCCGGCATCGTCGGTGCGTGGGTTGTTGAGGTTCGCCACCGCCGGGTCGGTCGACGACGGGAAGTCCACCCTGGTCGGCCGGTTGCTGCACGATTCCAAGTCGGTCCTGTCGGACCAGTTGGATGCGGTGGAGCGGACGTCGGCGGCGCGGGGGTTGGACAGCCCCGACTTGTCGCTGCTGGTGGACGGTTTGCGCGCCGAGCGGGAGCAGGGCATCACCATCGATGTCGCCTACCGGTATTTCGCCACCGGCGTGCGCAGTTTCATCCTGGCCGACACTCCCGGCCATGTGCAGTACACACGCAACACCGTGACCGGCGCGTCGACCGCGGACCTGGTGATCATCCTGGTGGACGCGCGGACCGGGGTGATCGGCCAGACCCGCCGTCATGCGGCAGTGGCGGCGTTGTTGGGGGTCCCGCACCTGCTGTTGGCCGTGAACAAGATCGACCTGGTCGATTTCGACCAGTCGGTGTTCGATTCGATCGCGGCCGAGTTCGACCGGTATGCGGTGGATCTGGGGATCGGGGAGGTCACTGCGATCCCGATCTCGGCGTTGCACGGGGACAACGTCGTGACCCGGTCGGAGCGGATCGGATGGTACGACGGGCCGAGCATCCTGGAACATCTGGAGCAGGTGGAGTTGACCGACACCGCCGGTACGGGGGCGTTGCGGTTCCCGGTGCAGTACGTCATCCGGCCGCGTTCGGCGGCCTACCCGGACTACCGCGGGTACGCCGGACGGATCACCGCCGGTTCGGTGCGCCCCGGCGATGAGGTCGTGGTGCTGCCCTCCGGTCGGCGTAGCGTCATCTCTCTGATCGACACCGCAGACGGTGCGAAGGATGTCGCGGTGGCCGGTGACTCGGTGACATTGCTGCTGGCCGACGAGGTGGACCTGTCGCGCGGGGATCTGATCGCCGGGGTGGGTAATGCACCGGAGTCGGTGACGGAGTTCTCGGCGACGGTGACCCAGTTGGCCGACAAGGGCTTGCGGCCGGGGATGCGGGCGTTGCTGCGGTACGGGACCGCCACCCACCGGGTGATCGTGTCGCAGATCGAGCACCTGCTGGACATCGACACGCTCACCGAACATCCCGCCCCCGCGGTACTGGCGCTCAACGACATCGCCCAGGTGAATCTGCGGACCGTGGAACCTGTTCCGGTGGAGGCGTTCCGGCCCGGCGGCGCCGTCGGTTCGTTGCTGATCATTGATCCCGCGGACGGCACCACGCTGGCCGCCGGCATGGCCGGCCACCGCCGCGCCGCACTGCAATCCGGGGCGCAGTCCGATGACGACGATCGATGTCGACCCGAGAGCGAACTCCTGCCCCCTGGCAATGCCTCCGCTCCGCGTGAGGCCGCCGTGCCATCCGACAACTTCCCGACTCCTGGTCCGTAACCCGGCCGGATCCGAAAGGCTCTGCCATGTATCGCTTGACATCTGCTCGTCGATCTCGCTTCAGACTCGCCGCCACGACAGTGCTTGCCGGTGTTGCCGTCCTGGCCACCGCGTGTGGTTCGTCCTCCAGCACTGCTTCCTCTTCCGCGGGATCCTCTTCGGCGGCCCCGGGCGGTGCGGTCGCAGCTCCCGGTGGTGCTGCTGCCGGCTCGTCCGGTGCCGCGGCCGCCGGGGCGGTGGCGGGGACACTGCGCCTGGGCTACTTCGCCAACGTGACGCACGCGGCCGCGGTGCTCGGGGTGGCCGATGGAACCTTCGCGAAAGCTGTGGGCAGCACCAAGCTCGAGACCCAGGTGTTCAACGCCGGTCCGGCCGCAATCGAAGCACTCAACGCCGGCGCGATCGATGCGGCCTTTCTGGGACCGAGCCCCGCGATCAACTCGTTCGTCAAGTCCAAGGGTGATTCTCTGCGAATCGTGGCCGGTGCCACCGACAACGGCGTATCGCTGGTCGTCAGGGCCGGGGTCAAGTCCGCGGCCGACCTGAAGGGCAAGTCCATCGCGGACCCTCAACTCGGTGGGACGCAGGACGTTGCGTTGCGGGAGTACCTGTTCAAGAACGGCTTGAAGGTGCAGACCAACGGAGGAAGTGACGTCGACGTGGTCAACCAGGACAACGCCCAGACGTTGGATTTGTTCAAATCCGGTCAGGTCGACGGTGCCTGGCTGCCCGAACCATGGGCATCGCGACTGGTCGAGGCCGGTGGCAAGACGCTGGTCGACGAGACGAGCCTGTGGCCGAACGGTCAGTTCCCGACGACGATCCTCATCGTCGGGAAGAAGTTCCTGGACCAGTACCCCGGGACGGTGCAGTCGCTGATCTCCGGTGAGCTCGCCGCGGCCGGCGAGATCACCGCGAATCCGGCGAAGGCGTCGGCGGCGATCAACGATGCGATCGGCAAGCTGACCGGCAAGAAACTCTCGGACTCGGTGATGGCCAGTTCGTTCAAGAACATCAAGGTCACCTACGACCCGTTGGCCGCCACCTACAACGCGTCCAGCCAGCACGCGGTCGACGGCGGACTGCTCAAGACCGTGCCGGACATCAACGGCATCCTCGACCTCCGCATTCTCAACAAGTTGCTCAAGGCCGAGGGCAAGACCCCGGTCAGCGCAGCCGGTCTCGGACAGGAGTGAATCGATGACAACGATCGCCGACGTTTCCACGCAGCTGGAGCAGCTCGACTTCCAGGAGGATGACCCGCGCGTCGTTCCCCTCGCTCCCGAACCGACCTCGGAGGCCACGCCAGGTGTACTGATCGAAGGTGTCAGCAAGGTGTTCCGTGGCCCCGGCGGCGCGGTGGCTGCGTTGGACAACATCAACCTCTCGGTGGCTCCCGGCGAGTTCGTGTGTCTGCTCGGAGCGTCCGGTTGCGGCAAGTCCACGCTGCTGAATCTGATTGCCGGGTTGGACAAGCCGACGCTGGGCAGCGTCACCGTGGCCGGTCGGCCGGCGTTGATGTTCCAGGAAGCGGCGTTGTTCCCGTGGTTGACGGCCGGGGCCAACATCGCGTTGGCGCTGAAACTCGCCGGTGTTCCTCGATCGCAGCGCTCGTCACGGGTCGACGAACTGCTCGAACTGGTGCGTCTGGGTGGCACCGCCAGGCGACGGATCCACGAGCTGTCCGGCGGGCAGCGACAGCGGGTCGCATTGGCGCGGGCCCTGGCGCAGAACGGCCAGGTGCTGCTGATGGACGAGCCCTTCGCTGCGCTCGATGCGATCACGCGGGATGTGCTGCACGACGAGCTGACGAGGGTCTGGAAACGAACCGGGAACAGCGTGGTCTTCGTGACCCACAACGTCCGGGAAGCCGTCCGGTTGGGGCAGCGGGTCGTATTGCTGTCCTCCCGGCCCGGCCGCGTCGTCGGCGAGTGGCGGGTCGATATCAAGGGTCCTCGCACCATCGAGCACCCTGAGGTGTCGGCGTTGGCGTCGCAGATCACGCTCCGCCTGCGGGAGGAGATCGCCAGCCATGCCCACGCTTGATCTGAACAAGGCCGCCGCCGTTGCTGAGCCGGTGTCGGGTGGGGAACAGCTCGAGCGGGAGGACACGGCCGCAGTCGGTGCGGGTCTGGACGCGTTGGAAGCCCACGTCGTTTCCCGGCGTCCGGCGTGGAAGCGATTCCTGGGTGGCTTCTACCCGCCGCTGATCGCCCTCCTCGCCTTTCTGGGGCTGTGGGAGTTGGCGTACGCCCGCAAGTGGAAGCCCGACTATGCCCTGCCGTCTCCGTCGAGCGTCTGGACCACCTTCGCAGGAATGGTGTCGGACGGGTCGGCTCTGACCGTGATCTGGACGAGCGTCAGCCGCGGCCTGATCGGGTTCGCTGCGTCCATCGTGCTGGGCTCGCTGATCGGTCTGTCGCTGTTCCGGTTCAAGTGGCTCCGTGCGGCGGTCGGTCCGTTGCTCAGCGGCTTGCAGTCGCTGCCCTCCGTCGCCTGGGTTCCGATGGCTGTGCTGTGGTTCGGGCTGTCCAGCGGGTCGATCTACGCGGTGGTGCTGCTCGGTGCGGTGCCTTCGATCGCCAACGGCCTGCTGTCCGGGATGGATCAGGTGCCGCCTCTGTTGACCAGGGTCGGCAAGGTCCTCGGTCTCGGACAGCTCGGGTTGATGAAGGACGTGCTGATTCCGGCCTCGTTGCCCGGGTACCTGGCCGGGCTCCGGCAGGGTTGGGCCTTTTCCTGGCGCTCGCTGATGGCTGCCGAACTGATCGTTCGTTCCTCAACCCTCGGGCTGGGTCTGGGACAGCTGATGAACCAAGGTCGCGACCTGTCCGATCCGCCCACGATGTACACCGCACTGATCCTGATCTTCATCGTGGGGATCGGCATCGAGCTCATCTTCTTCCGCCCTGTCGAGCGGCGGATCCTGTCTGCCCGCGGACTCACCCCGACCGCGCGGTAGGCGGTGGGCCGCCTGGGCGGTCGGTGGATCAGCTTGCCGCTGGGCGTGGATCAACTTCCCAGGCATGGACGAAAGTGATGACTTCTGTCCCACCCGTCCCAAAAGGGCGAAGTTGATCCATGCAGCGTTGGTCCGTGCCGCGTTGATCCATGCCGCCTGCGTGACGGTGCTACGGGTCGACCAGGTCTCGTGAATAGTGCATCTGGTTGCGGCGGGGGCGTTGACTTCTGTCGATCCACGGCAGGGGATCAGTTCCGGGTGGCCGTCGGCGGCGAATCGGATGGTCCATTGCGCTTGGTGGATTTCGTCGTGATGGAAACCGCAGAGCAGCACCCCGGTGTGGACGTTCGTCTCCCCCAGGTCCCGGACGAACCAATTCACGTGGTGAACATCGCACCAATTCGCCGGCCGGTCGCAGCCGGACCAGACGCAGCCCCGGTCGCGGGCCTTGATCGCCCGGCGCATCCCCCGCGTAGACGTCCGTCGGGGTCGTCCGACGTCCAGGATCTCACTACCCCCACCCAGGACGACCGGGAGGATCTGCGCGTCGCACAGGTACCTTCGGGCCTGCCCCGTACTCACCGGGAAGCCGGATTCCCTCGTGGCCTTCGCGATCTCACCTTTGACGTGGTCCCAGTGCAGGTAGATCACGATGTGCGGTTTCTCCCCGCCGTGGCTCGGCCCGGTCCCGGCGGCCAGGAACCCTGCCAACGCGGCGACCAAGGCCGTGGGCGCGGCGGTTCGACGGCGACCGGGGATCGGCAGTGCCGTCGGCTGCGGGTTTCGGGGCGGACAGCGCGTCGATCGCTGTGCGGAGGACGTCGACGCCGGTGATCATCCACCCGTCCGGTCAGACCGGTCAGGCCGGTCAGCCCCCGGTCAGGCCGGTCAGGTCGGTCCGGGCGTTACGGGACCCCAGCGAGAATTCCATCCGCGTCCTGGTCTGGGTTTCGTCGAGGGTCCCGTCGGGGTCGGTGGCGTCCAGGACCGCCGCGGCGACCTGATCCAACTGCCGCGGGTCCAGTGCGCCGGCCTGGTCGACCAGGAACTTCTCCCACCACTCCCGGTCCAGGACGGGCATGGCGGTGGGGAGTGTGCCCATCGTCGCTGCGATCGTCCGGACCTGCTCGGCACCGACTGCTCCGGCGTCCAGGGCCCCGGCCAGCACCGGCAGATCTTCGGCGCCGATCTTCCAGAACGCGCCGTCCCGCAAATTCGCGACGGCGTTCATCACCGACCGGACCATTGTTTGGCCTGGTCGGTATCGACGAATCCGGCTGTCCCCGTATCCACCACTTTATCGGCGGGCACCGACAGCCAGCACCGAAAGAAGCATCATTTTGAGCCACCCCCAGGTCACAGAATGGTCACGATATGGCGGGCGCCAGCCTCTCGCAATCTTACGGGTCCGCTCCTCGCAATTATTCAACTTCACCCCACGCGCGCCCATCATCCAAATCCTCTTGATTTCGGTCATCGCCGGCCGATCCGATCTCATCAACCGCATCGGTCGGCAACGTCGTCCGGACCGTCCGCAATGGGCAACCTCCCTTAAACTTCGGGGATGACGATCGATGCGGCCGAAGAGGCAGATTCACCGCGGTTGGGAACACGGTTCGACGGACCTCCCTTGGTAGGCCTGGCTCACGGCAGCCGGGATCCCCGCGCGGCCGTCGCCATCGACGACTTGATGGCTGCCGTCGCCGCGCTGCGGCCAGGACTGATCGTGACGTCGGCCTTCCTGGATCTGGCCGAACCGGATCTGAGTACCGCTGTAATCGGGCTGGATACCGAGCGGGCTGTGGTGTTGCCACTGCTGTTTGCTCAGGCGTTCCACGCGAGAGTCGATGTTCCCGAAGCAATTCAGGCTGCTGCCGAGCGCTCCGGTACTGCGCTGGTGGCCGGCGAGATCCTGGGGCTCGGACCGCAGGTGCTGGCAGCTTTGCAGGAGCAGGCCCGTCGGTCCGGGGTCAGACCGGATCAGGAGATCCTCCTGCTTGCTGTCGGCACCTCGGATCCGGTCGCCAATGAAGCCGTCGCCGACCTGGCCCACCTGTGGTCGTCGCAGCGCCGCGCACGCGTCCGTCCGGTGTTCGCGACGACAGCGCCACGGGCCGCCGACGCGCTTGCCGAGTCGTGGACGTCGCCGCCGGCTGTGGTGTCGCTGTTCCTCGCGCCAGGACTGCTTCTTGATCAGGTCAGTGCGCGGGCGTCGGAGCTCGGGGTTCTGGTGACCGAACCCCTCGGCTCGGCGATGGCGCAACTGGTGCTCGACCGCTACGACTCCGCGCTGGCATCCAGCGATCTGAGATCACTCTCGTGATCGAGCAGCCACCGCTTCGCCGGCAGGCCCCAGCGGAAACCCCCGAGGGACCCGTCGGTGCGGAGCACCCGGTGGCAGGGGACGAAGAGCGCGGCGGCGTTCCGTGCGCAGGCCGAGGCAGCGCCGCGGATCGCGGTCGGGCGGCCGGACAACACCGCGAATTCGCTGTAGGTCACCGGTTCGCCCGGCTTCACGGTGCGGAGCATCTCCCAGGCGTGCATCAGGAAGGGGCCGGAAAGTTGTTGCACGACAACGCTGTCCACGGCTGCGAAATCGCCCTCGTGGTAGGCGACCGCGGCATCGGTGATGCCCTCGATCCGCCGAACCTCGGTGGTGGTGTCCGGGCGGAGCGAGGGTGAGATCACCGGTAGGAGGTCGTCCGGTCCCGGCGTCCAACCGGAGGCCAGCACCACAGGACCTTCCGGGGTGTCGGCGACGATCACCGTGAACGGGCCGATCTGGGTGTAGATGGTGGCGGTACGGGCGATGGTCATGTGTGGCCTTTCGAAGGGATCGTCGAACGCGAGCGATTGGTACCGGCGGCACGCCAGAGGTGCAGGCCGGCGTAGGAGCGAAATGGGCTCCATGTTCTGGCATGGGCGATCAGTGCCGCCGGGTCGGCCGGTAGACCAAGGACGGCGGCGCCCTGCCGGAGAACCAGATCACCCGTCATCAACACGTCCGGGTCGCCGAGCACGCGGAGCGCGACGTATGCCGCCGTCCAGGGGCCGATGCCAGGAAAGGCCTCCAACTCGGCCGACAACTCGTTGGTCCGCCGTCCGGCATCGATGACCAGGTCTCCCGCGGCAATCGCCGCACAGGCCGCAGTGACGGTCGCCGCGCGACGGGCGGGTCCCACGATCGCCCTCGGGTCGACCGACGCCAGGTCTGACGGCGCGGGGAACAGATGCGTCAACCGATGGTCGAAACCAGGGCTGTCCGGCGCAGCGCCCAGCGGACGCCCGAATGCCGTGGTCAGTCGACCGAGCGTGGTGCGGGCGGAAGCCACCGATACCTGCTGGCCGAAGATTGCCCGCAGCAGGATCTCCGGGCCGCTCACGGCTCCGGGAAGGCGCAGGCCGGGGGATCGACGCACGGATTCCGCCAAGCACGGATCGGC
This sequence comes from Nakamurella sp. PAMC28650, assembly GCF_014303395.1. GTDB lineage: Bacteria > Actinomycetota > Actinomycetes > Mycobacteriales > Nakamurellaceae > Nakamurella. The sequence goes on along the minus strand of NZ_CP060298.1, from coordinate 5,056,709 downwards.
GGACAGCTGTTGGTCGACCCGGACCGGATCCGCGTCGGCGTCCAGCAAACGACGGCATCGGTCCATCGCAGGTACGACGTCCGACAGTTGCTCGAGGTGAAGGGTCGCAGTCACGATGGCGGACTCTCCCGGCTCCGGGAACTTGAGTCGGACCGTGCCACGGCCGGCCGGCAGTGCCAGCGTCCGCGCGTAAATCCTGCCTTGGACGTACTCGACCCCCGTCAGCGCCCGGGCAGCAAGGAAATCCAACAGGGCGTCGCCGGCGAAAGGTTCGCGCAGGGCCAATCGGAGGGTCAGCTCGCCCACCGCGGAACCGACTCGCCGATGCCGGCTGCGCAGCGTGCTGGGATCGGTGGCGTAGATCTCCTGCATCGTCTCGTTGAACTGTCGAATGCTGGCAAACCCCGCGGCGAAGGCAACGTCCGCGATCGGCAGCGGTGAACTGGTCAGCAAAACCCTGGCCGTGTGAGCCCGGCGAGCCCGGGCCAGAGCCAGCGGCCCGGCCCCGACCTCCGTCGTCAGCATCCGGCCCAGATGTCGTGAGGTGTACCCCAGACGGGCAGCCAACCCGGGGACACCCTCCCGGTCGACCACTCCGTCGCCGATCAAACGCATGGCGGCCCCGACCGCGTCCGCCCGAAGATTCCATTCGGGCGAGCCGGGAGTGGCGTCTGGCAGACAACGACGGCAGGCGCGGAAGCCGGCAGCCTGAGCCGCGGCTGACGTCGGATAGAAGTCGACATTCCGGCGAAGTGGCGTGCGGGCCGGGCAGCCGGGCCTGCAGTAGATGCCTGTCGTGCGGACGGCGGTGAAGAACTGCCCGTCGAATCTGGCATCTCGGGTTTGGACGGCGCGGTAGGCGGCGTCGGAATCTGCGATCACCAGGACGACTCTGCCAGTCGTCGGGACCACATGCTGGCGGATTTCGGACATCGCAGTCCGGCCGTCGGCCGGCGCAGGGGGGCGCCTCTCGTCTCATGGGGCCGAAGCTAGGACGGCCCCCCGACAGACCCCGCTATGGACGCTCCTCCGGACCTGATTCTGCCTCCCGTCCGCGCCGTTTCGCATGGATCAACTTCGCCTGCATGGACGAAGTAGTTGCTTTCTGTCCCACGCGTACCAAATCCAGCATCTTCATCCATGTCTGCGATGTTGATCCACGCCGAGCCCGGGCCCAGCAGATATCAACCTGTGCGACGCGCCGAAGTCTCCATCCACGCCGGGCCCAACGGATATCAACCTCCGCAACGTGCCAAGGTGAGGGGTGACCAACACCCCTCCCACGCCCGACAGCTCCGCCACGACGGACGGCTCGGCCACCATGGAGCACCCGCTACCGACGGACGGTTCGACGTCGGCCGCGGCCTCCCCGAACACTCGTTGGGAGGAGCAGGTGGTGGGGGAACGCTGGACCTTCTACACCGACCGGTTCGACCAGATGACCGCCGACGGCACGGATCTGGAAGGTGAGGCCCGCTTCGTCGATGCCCTGCTGCAACGGAACTCCGCGGTGCTGGACGCCGGGTGCGGCACCGGCCGGATCGCGGCCGGTCTGCAGCGGATGGGACACCGGGCGATCGGCGTCGACAAGGACGCGGGGCTCATCGAGATCGCCATGAATCGGTACCCGGGAGTCCCGTTCCTGGCCTGCGACCTGCTGTTGCTCGACTCCGAGAGGTCGGCATCGGTCGGTGGCCCGGCTACTTTCGATCTGATCGCGCTGCCGGGCAACGTCATGGTCTACCTGGCTCCGGGGTCGGAGCCGCGGGTGCTGTCGACGTTGGCCGGCCTGCTCAGACCGGCCGGGCGGATCGTCGCAGGGTTCGCCACCGATCGCGAGTACTCGGCGGACGCGTTCTGCTCCGATGCCGAAGCCGCCGGTCTGGTGGTCGAACACCACTTCGCGACCTGGCAGCTCGGGCCCGTCTCCCCTGATTCCGACTGGGCGGTGATCGTCCTGCGGGGTCCAGGCCAACCGGATGACGACGCCGACGATCGGACGAAGTGGACTTCCGCCGCCAACTGGCCCGGCGACGAGCAATAGCTCCCGCCGGACCGTCAGCCGGATGACCCGGGCGGCCCGCCCGCACACCTAGACTGATACCTCGTGAGTCTCACCCTCGGCATCGTCGGCCTGCCCAACGTCGGCAAGTCCACTCTGTTCAACGCCCTGACCCGCTCTGATGTGCTCGCCGCGAACTACCCGTTCGCCACGATCGAGCCCAACGTGGGAGTGGTCCCGCTGCCGGACCCCCGTCTGGACGCGCTGGCCAAGGTCTTCTCCTCGGTGCGCATCGTGCCCGCCGTGGTGTCCTTCGTCGACATCGCCGGCATCGTCAAAGGGGCCAGCGAGGGTGCCGGGCTCGGCAACAAGTTCCTGGCCACCATCCGTGAGGCGGACGCGATCTGCCAGGTCGTCCGGGTCTTCGACGATGACGACGTCATCCACGTCGACGGCAAGGTCGATCCGCTGGCCGACGTCGAGACGGTCAACACCGAACTGATCCTCGCCGACATGCAGACCATCGACAAGGCGCTCCCGCGGCTGGAGAAGGAGGCCCGCACGCAGAAGGACCGCAAGCCGATGCTCGAGGCCGCGCAGCAGGCAGCCACCATCCTGGACTCCGGTAAGACCCTGTTCTCCGCGCGCGCCAAGCTGGATCTCGTCCTGTTGCGCGAGCTGACCCTGTTGACGGCCAAGCCCTTCCTCTACGTCTTCAACTCCGACGAGGGTGTGTTGACCGATCTCGACAAGCGGGCCGAGCTCGCAGCGGCGGTCGCCCCGGCCGACGCGGTATTCCTGGACGCGAAGGTCGAATTCGAGTTGCTGGAGCTGGACGACGAATCAGCGCTGGAGCTGCTCGAGTCCGTCGGTCAGGACGAACCCGGGCTGCATGCACTGGCCAGGGCGGGCTTCCATACCCTGGGCCTGCAGACGTACCTGACGGCCGGTCCCAAGGAGTCGCGGGCCTGGACGATCAAGCAGGGTGCCACCGCCCCGCAGGCGGCCGGAGTCATCCACTCGGACTTCGAGCGCGGGTTCATCAAGGCAGAGGTCGTCTCCTTCAAGGATCTGACGACTGCCGGCTCGATGGCGGCGGCCAAGGCCGCCGGCAAGGTGCGGATCGAGGGCAAGGACTACGTCATGGCTGATGGCGACGTCGTCGAGTTCCGTCACAATACAACGTCAGGTGGAAAGAGCGTTTGACAGGCGTTCCAGGGCCGAGGCCACCCTTGGGGTGCGTCCGGTGTGCCGCCTTGGGGTGGGGATCATAAGGTCAGTCGGCACTGGCTTCGCTTGGGGTGGCGTACCGGTGTGTCCTCCCATGTGGTCCGACGTCCGGTGCCGAGAGACCATGTCCTGCGCGTCGCCTGCAGATCGGTACCGGTTAGGCCGGGATCTTCCACGTGGCGTCCACCTATTGCCGGGCCGGTGCCCCCGAGGACGTCTGCGCCGCCCTGTGGGTCGCCTACGTCCATGCGGTGGGGAACCACGATCACGAGGGCGCCCGGTGGGGGCCGAGCCAGCATCACCGAATGGGGGTGGCAACCCGAGGGCGTACCGGTACGGCGTGCCGAGGAGCAAGGCCATGCGCGCCGAGGTAACAGGCCGGTGCTTACCCGGTCCGCAACGGTGAGGGCGGGTGTAGAGGACATCCCCTGCCAGTGCCCTTGGGGGTGGGACGGATCAATCTCTGCCCATGGGGTGACGTGCTCGACCAAATACGTACAGCAGGATCGCGGCTGCATCACGGTCGACCCAGGCCTACACCGCGATTGCGATCATGACGGTTGGTTAAGGGGTTAGCAGTCGTCAAACCCAACACAATTGACACCCATGAACCAAGAGCATCCCGGCAAACGGGGACATTCGCCGCTTGCCGTGCGAAAGTATCATCGTGATCAAAACCCAGCACGGAATAATCGCCGCCATCCTCCTGTCCAGCCTCGTCGCGTGCGCCCAACCCGGTACGGCGGCCAGCTCTACGATTGCGACCGTCACCGCTACACAAACGCAGTTTCAAACCGTCACACAAACCAAAACGGGCTCTTCAGAGTTGGTAGGGGCCGGGGGGTTGTGAGCAGCGGCATCCGTGTCGGTGGCTGATCTGGGGCTCGCGCCCTTGTGAACTGGGTGTTCTCAGGCATCCAGGAACAAGAGGCGCGAGCATGTCCAACTGTAGTTCACTGCTTTTAGGGTTGACCGATATCGACGTCGACCTCGTCGGCATCGGCGCCGACGGGTCGCGACGTCCGGGTGCTGACGGCGCCGGCGTGGGTCGGTCGGTGCCCGGCGTGTGCGGTCGTCTCGACCCGGTCCAAGGGGTGGGTGGTGACCCGCCCGAAGGACGTGAAGGTCGGCCCGGACTTCGGAGAACCTGTTGTGGTGCAAGCAGAAGTGGTTGTGCCGCAACACCTCCTGTGAGCGCAAGCAGTTCACCGAGTCGGTCCCGCAGATCCCACCGCGGGCCAGGTTCACCGTCCGGGCGAAGGCGGAGATGGCTGCGGCGGTGCTGGACGGGTGGCGCTCGGTCGCCGAGGTGGCCGCCGCCTGGGGCGCCACCTGGAACACCTGCCACCGGGCGGTGGTGGCGATGGCCGACCCGGTCCTGGCCACCGAGTTGCTGCCGGTCCGGGTGTTGGGCATCGATGAGACCAGACGGGGCAAGGCCAAGTGGGAGACCAACCCCGCCACCGGCATCCGGACGTGGGTGGACCGATATTGCGTCCCGCGGTCGGAATGGAAGATGACCCCGGCAGCGGGCTGACGCTTGCGCAGCGCCATCGACAGCGCCTCGGTGACCAGACTGGTCCGCATATGGGTGTCCAACGCCCAGCCGACCAACGCCCGCGAATGCAGATCGATCACCGTGGCCAGGTACGCCCACCCATCCCACGTCTTGATGTAGGTGATGTCACCGCACCACCTGGTGTTGGCCTGGGCCGCGGAGAACTTCCGGCCGATCAGATCCGGCGCCGGCGCCGGGTTGTCACCCGCGACGGTGGTGACCTTCCACGCCCTGGGGTGCCGTCCCTGCAGGTCGGCGGCCTTCATCAGCCGGTACACCCGCTTCGGTGAGATGCGGTGACCCACCGAGGTCAGATGCGCCCACATGCGCCGCACCCCCGGGTTGCCGTGCAACGCCCGGAACGCAGCTTTGATCTCGAGTGTCAACGCCGCGTCCGCCGCCTCGTGGGCCGACGGTCCCCGGCCGCGCCACGCGTAATAGCCGGCCGTGGACACACCCAGCTCCGCACACATGAACACCACGCCGTACTCGCCCGAATCAACCCAGTCCGCGATGGCAGCAAAGATCACTGCTGGCCTTTCGCGAACCAGGTCGAAACTTTTTTTGCGAACTCAAGCTGCAATTCCAGTTTCGCGTTCTCCTTGCGGAGCCGAGCAAGCTCGGTCCGCTCCGACTCGGTCAACGGTTTCTCCGCAGCCGGTTCCCCCTGGGGTTGAATCTTGCTCACCCATTTCCGTATCGACGTGTCGCAGATGTCCAACTTCCTGGCGACCTCGCCGATGGTATGGCCGCCGTCGACGATCAACGAGACCGCATCCCGCTTGTACTCATCGGTGAAGCTCCTCCGGGTCGAACCCATCAGTCAGTCTCCTACGCCTCAGGAGCTGCAGCAACCTCGCAGGGTGTCCACCGAAGCGGGAACGGTCCAGCGGCTCACCTAGAACGCCGGTGCGCGTCCCCGTCGGAGCCAGGGTAACGATCCGGACATGACCGTTTACAACGGACAGGCAACGGTAGACAGTGGTGCGGTGCATAGAATAGCGGCGGGGGTCGCCATGGTCGCTGTGCTGCTCACCGCGTGCACATCGACAGCACAAAATTCGCCAATGGCCCTGTCATCGACTCCATCGTTGGTGTCCTCCGCCTTGGTTGCGACACCTCCGACGCCCGGTTCGGTCTTGAGCGGCCCGACGTCTTCGAGCGCCGCGGAGACGGGTGCACTGTCCTCAGTGGTCGTCTCGACCTTGTCGGCGGCCCCGCAATCAACGCAGAACCCACCGGCTCCCACGACTATTGGCAGCACCGCGGTCGCCACCGTTGTCGCCCAGTTGGGGAGCACCGACCCTGCGAAGATGAGGGCCGCCTTGGGCCTGCCCGCCGACCAGCCGCTGTCAGCGGCGGTGGCGTCTTCGGTCGCAGCGTTGCAGCCAATCGTCGTGGACTACCCGAAGCTGGTTATAGTGCGGCCGGGTGTGGCTCAAGTGCCGGCCACGACGAAAGATCGCCGGCGCTGGCTGCTAACGCTCGCGTACCACACGCGCTGGTATCTCGTGGAGGCTGATCCTCAATGATCCGTCGACTGCTCATCGTCGCTGTAGCGGCAATAACCTTGATAGCCCCCTCGATAGCTGTCTCGACACCTACCTATGCTGCGGCCGAGCGCCCAAGCGTCTCGCCGAAGTTGACGGCTGCGTCCTCCCTGTCCAGCGGTCCTGCCTGCCCGAGCCAGAGCTCCCACAACACACAGGTAAGTACCGTCAGCTTCGCACCACACGGCGGAATAGTCCCTCGACCGGTCGTATTTGTTCATGGGTGGGACTCCAACTACCTCGGGTTGTCCGATCTAGCTGCGCGTATTGACACGTCCCCGGCTGTGCACAGTCCCGTCGTATCGTTCCTGTTCGACTACGGCGCGAATTCCGGGCATTGGGCGTCGGTACCCGCGATCGCCTCCTGCCTAGCCGACTTCATCCATGCCGTGTCGGCAGCATACAAAAACGCTGGCGGTAACGGGAAAACGATCTTGATCGGACATTCTATGGGCGGCTTGGCCATTCGATTCGCAACCAGCGCCACATACGCAGCGAACCCGGCCGGCTCGGACGTCGTCGGAGGCGTCATCACCGTAGACACCCCGCACCTCGGATCCCCGTGGGGTGGCACCGTCGAAGCTGTGGGTATCCAGACGTTCACACAGGTTAAGAACGGCAACGGCGGCGAGGGGCTGCTACCGCTCCCCAACAGTGACGCTCAACGGTGCCTCGTCGAACATCACAGCACCATCCACGCCTACGGCCTCTGCGCCACACCCACATGGCTACCAGCAGGCATCCCCATCACCGAAATCGCCGGCGACATCACCGTCCACCGCGACATCTTCGGCGTCGAGCTGTACGCCGACGACACCCAAGGCGACGCCATCGTCACCAAAGACTCATCCCTTGGATACCTACCGAGTTCCGGCACCGGAGCGCCGCCCACCGGAACTAGCACGCCCACCAAAAAGGTTGACCAATGCGACGTGACCTTCGGACAGCTCATGTCGAATCCTCTCACGTCCACTCTCAACGCCTTCGCCGACGGGGTCCTGATAGCCGTTGACCTCGGTGTCACCCCGCTGGCCGCACCAATTCAGAAGGACTTGGCTGCCGTCGCGCTCGTCGCCGACTGCAGCCACACCAACATCACCAACCCAGCCGCCGACCCGGCCGCAACAATCGACGTCATCAACGCCATCAACGCCACCGTCAGCGACGACATCACCGCACGGACTACATGCCCTACTTCGGATGTTTTGAGGGAGGCGTCGGCTCAGTACGGGCATTCTGGGCCGGTGTCGGGCATCAAATGCGACGGGCCCTATGCGGTCGGCACCTATACCGATTTGATTGTTCCCGTCCAAGCAATATTTTTGCTCAACGCCGGAAAGTGGGAAGCTCAGTACGTAAATCACTTATGCAGCGACCGCACCAGCATCCCCGCGGACGTTTGGACATGGGCGTGCGCAGTGCCGGCACCTGGCTGCCCCTCTGCTGGCACCCTGCTTGGCGCACTTTCGCCCGCTCATCAGGCCGACGGCATCACTGACATTAAACGGATCCGCTGCGAAGACTCGTTCGCCGTTGCGGCAGGAGAGACCCCGACATACGCAGAGGTTCTACTTTTCCGGTATGACTCGACGCAGAGATGGGAGGAAGTTGATACCGCAGAGATGTGCGGAAAGGGTTCGGTGCCTGAATCGTTGATGCAAGAAGCATGTCATTCCGGCTGATACCGCAGTCGGAGGTCACGTTCCGGCCGACGTGGAATGGCTGGCGCCTCTTTGCATGCCCGTTGCGGTTGCTGTTGGCAGTAATGGCACCGCCGAGAGGTGTGCATTAGCGGTTCTTCACCGTTCCGCGTGATGTTGGGTGGCGGGCCTTGGTGAGGGGCGACGAAAAAGGGGCTCTTCAGAATTAGCAGGGGCGTAGCGCTGTAATCCTGGATCGCACCGGCCGGGTTCGGCGGGTGCAGGCCCATCGTATGCGGCGGCGTTGGTTGTCGGTGTTGGGCGAACCCGAATGCGATCCGTCCGATGTGCTTGACGATCCGGTTGTAGCCTTCGCTGCGGGCATTGGACAGGCCGGTGTCGATGGCGGCGATGATCGGTTGCTGCCAGGTGTCGATGGTGGTGGCCAGGGTATGGATCTCGGGGACCTTGCAGGCGGCGGCGAACGTGTAGAACTCCTCCAGCGCGGCGCGGATCTGATAGCTCAGTGCGCCGCGGTACTTGCAGGCCATGACCTTGCGCAGCAGCTCCTTGGTGATCCACGCTGCGACGAGATCCCCGTCCGGGTCGAAGCTTTCAAGCTTGAGAAACATCTTCTGCTGCTGGTCGTCGGTGAGGCGCTCAACGCCGCGGAGCAGCCGCCGGCGGCTCGTCCACTCCGGGTCGCACGCCCGTCCTCGTCGACCACGCAGGGCTTGCGTGGTGCGCCGCCGGACGTCGTCGATCATCTGGTTCGCCAACTTCACGACGTGGAAATGATCCACCACGATCCGGGCGTGCGGCAGCGCGCGGCGGACCGCTTTGGCGTAGCCGGCGGACATGTCGATCGCCACGTGCGTGATACCGTGTCTTCATATTTAGCAGGGCTTGAGCGTGGTTGCCGCCCGGCGTGATGCGCGGGTGCAGGCGAATCGTATCCGCCGTTTCTGGTTGGCGGGGTTGCGGAACCCGAAGGCGATGCGGCCGATGTGCTTGACGATGCGGTTGTAGCCTTCGGATCGGCCGTTGCTGACGCCGGTGAAGATCCCTTCGATAATGGATGAGCGCCAGTCGTCGACGGTCTGCGCGAGGCGTCGGATCTGCCGGATGTCGATGTGGTCGGCGCAGAACATCTGGAAGTCGGTGAGGCGTTGCCAGACCTGCGCCCAGTCCGGTTCGGTGCCGGCCAGCTTCAGCAGATGGCGCAGGAGTTCCTTTGCCCGCCAACAGTTGTGCAACCCGCCGGTGGGGTCGGCGGCCTTCATTGCCTGGAACATCTTCACCCGCTCCGCGGCGGTCAGCGTCTCGCCGGCGCGCAGCAGCCGGTTGCGTTGGGCCCACTCGGGGTCGACCTTGCGGCCCCGCCGTCCGCGGTTAGTCCAGGCCAGTTCCCGCCGGTAGTCGGTGACGGCCCGATTGGCCAGCGCGACCAGATGGAACCGGTCCAGGATGACGATCGCGTGGGGCAACGCTTCCCGGACGACCTTGGCGTAGGTCGCCGAGGTGTCGATCGCGACGTGCGTGATGCCGGCCCGCCACGCATCGGTCTGAGCCTCGATCCATTCGATGACCGTCTTGGAGCTGCGGCCGTTGACCTGCGCGAACAGCCCACCAGGGCCGCTGATGTCCACCAGGCCGGTGTCGAACCGGTCGATCCACACCTTCACCCCGGTGTCGGTCGCGATCTCGTAGCGGCCCTTCCCGCGGCGGGTCTCGTCGATGCCCAGCACCGTCACGGCCGGCGGTGGCCCGGCAACGGGGATCATCAGCTCTGCGTAGGCGACGAACGCGCGGTGCGCGATCGGCCAGGTGATGCCGTACTCGCCGGCGACATCGGACACCGACCGGGTGTGCTCGCCGATCGCCTCGGCGGCCCGCTGCCGCAGCCGGGCCGTCAACCGGGACCGGGCGGGGATGCCCGGTAGCGACTCGGTGAACGACTTCCGTTCACACCAAACGACTTTGCAGCGCCACTTCTGTTTGCGCCACAACAGGATCGGGACATCCGGTCCGATCGTCACATCCCGCGGGCGGGTCGTCACCCACCCCTTCGGCGAGCTCGACTGCTCGCCGCACTGCGGGCACCACCCCGCCAACTCCGGGTCCGTCACGACCTGGGCGACCCGCCGGCCGTCCGCGTCCAACCGGACGTCCAAGACCTGCAATCCTTCGATTCCTAACAGCAGTGAACTACCCTGATCCATGGCTGGTGGTCCTTCGGGCTGGGTGCGTGAGAACAACCAATTTGCAAGGACTACCAGCCCTCAACCCCGCCGACGCGCCGCCGCCCGTCAGGCCACCCCAGCCCTACCAAGTTTGAAGAGCCGGTGTACGACGGCAACGCCCTGATGGGCGGCGTGTCGTAGCCAAGGCGAGGACGGTCACCGCGTGATCCTGAAAGAGACCTCTCACAGTCAACTTTTAGGAGTGCACGCGATGACCAAGGCCCACTTTATCGACCCCGAACAGTTCCTGTCCGCTCAGCTCCCCGACGCCAGTCCCGACCTGATGCGGTCGATGTCGTCCACGTTCATCCAGGCGCTGATGGGCGCCGAGGCCGACAGCCAATGCAACGCCGAGTTCGGGCAACGCACCCCGGAGCGGACGAACTCGCGCAACGGCTACCGACCTCGGGAGCTGGACACCCGGGCCGGGACCATCGAGTTGGCGATCCCGAAGTTGAGGTCAGGGACCTACTTCCCGCAGTGGCTGCTGGAGCCGCGCAAACGGGCGGAGAAGGCCCTGACGTCGGTGGTGGCGACGTGTTACCTGCTGGGTGTGTCCGACCCGCCGGATGGACAAACTCGTTCAATCCCTCGGCATCTCAGGGATCTGAAAAGTCGCAGGTGTCGGTGATGGCGAAAGATCTCGACGCCCACCGTGTTGCTGCTGGGACCAAACCATGTCAGCAGGTGACCAAATCTCCGGCGCCAGTTCTGGGCTGGATCACATGGGGGCTCGCTGGGTTGTCAATATAACCTTACGACCCGCAGCTTTTAACACATTGTCTACTTACTCCGCCAACAACATCGGCCGACAGATTGCTTTCACTGTCGCCGTGGGTCATCGCGAATCCGACTCTTGAAGGCCGACTCGGCAGTACCGTCGCCATACAGGGCGACTTCACAAGAACGAGCGCCGCTAACCTGGCGAACTCATTGAACTCCGGACCACTGCCCGTGCTCCTGGCTATGGGTGCAACTAAACTGGGTGGCTGAAACTGCATTGATCTGCGAAGGCGCCAGCCGTATAGCCATCTGCGTGGCGGCCCCTTATCGCTAGCTCCCAGTCGTAAAGGGCGTGAAGCACCGAGATGATCGAGTCTTGATCGTTGCATTTGAACGGCGCTGGCAACCCTAGTTTGGTACTGTACCCCGGTTCCCGTACCCCGGTTCACGGCCGACTAAAGATCAATAGCCGAAGTTTTAAGGTCAACTACGTCTGGCGCGGTGTATCAAAGGTTCAGAGACCGTATTTTGAGTTCTGGGCTACAGCTGCCTTGATTCGCTTACAGACATCCTCAGAATACATGCCACCCTGAACGAGACCGACCCCTATGCGCATATCGCCATAGACAGCAGCCGCCATACCGCTATCGAAAACATACTGTGAAATCTCGCCGAGCTTAATGGCGATCATCTCTGGCGGTCCGTCAATCATCTGTTGTCCCTTCACCGGCTGCAACGCGAAGATCAATCGTCGGTCCGTCAAGACCATGTAACCCCCACCCCGGGCGGGTTCTGAGCAACGAGTAAGGGCAAACACCTGCTCATCTGCTGGGAGTCCCTCGTTAAGTACCCGCAGAGCCTGCAGGTTCTCCGCGGCCTGGAGTAAGCCGTTGCAGGCGTTGAAAGGGGCAAGCTCAAAAATGCGTCGAAGATCGGACCGCAAGTTTGGCGGAAGAGCGAAGAGTTGAGCGGAAGAGCTTTTTCCTTTACTAAACAATGCCATTTATACTCCTAGGTCGAAGGCTTAGTGTTGCAGCCATGGGTAGGTTTCATTGCGGCGGAAATCTGAGGGAGTATGGAGCTAGGGCTGCCGCGACCCGTGTTGCAGGAAAAACCGGCCAAGGTGCTCTTACGCATGGGTTCGTGCAGTGGTTGCGTATTCGCTAGAATTTCGAGCGGTTGTACTCTTGCAACACACGGTCCGAAAAAAGCCTCCACCAGTTGTCCTTCTTCTCCCAGGACCCGATCTCCAGAGTCACTCGATCTCCACCCACTAGATCGAAATAACCAATGCCTCCACCGGGACCTCTCGAAGCAAAGGCCACACCACCCAGTTCTTTGAACGGAAATATATAGACGGTTGGTTGCCCCACAACGGCACCGCGCTCTCGATAGCCTATGACAGCGACAACACGGCTAGTCGTAAGAGCAATGACCCCCTTTTGCGTTCTTGGCGACAACGTTGAGCAATGGGCGATCGAGAGAACCGCTTCGGTTGCGGGGAGGGAATTCGATAGGAAGGCAATCTCAGGTAGAGCGCCAATGGATCCCGAATCGGATCCGACGGAGCCACCCACCGTCAGCGTAAAGCGTTCCTTCTCGGACGTGGCTGCAAGTGCCGCCGCAACATCCTCACGGGCAATGTCTGGGGGAGGTGCCGCTGCCGCCCTTGGCTTGCTGCTGAACAGTCCCACTTTTTGCCTTTCTCGATGGAATTTGGTGCTGGCCGGTGTGAAGCTTGTTCGAGGTAACAATAGCATGGCGTTGTTGAGGGTTGCAATACCAAAGGAGTTTGATTGGTCCTAGCATGGCGCACGACGCACTCGCCTTCTTAGCGGACGTAGACGGGGTTGCTGTGCGTGTGCGAAGGGACGCACGTCGTCACCGTAAGCGTCGATGGCGGTTCCGGGCTCTTCAGAATTAACAGGGGCGTAGCGCTGTAATCCTGGATGGCACCGGCCTGGTTCGGCGGGTGCAGGCCCATCGTATGCTGCGGCGTTGGTTGTCGGTGTTGCGAAACCCGAATGCGATCCGACCGATGTGCTTGACGATGCGGTTGTAACCTTCGCTGCGGGCGTTGGACAGGCCGGTGTCGATGGCGGCGATGATCGGTTGTTGCCAGGTGTCGATGGTGGTGGCCAGGGTATGGATCTCGGGGACCTTGCAGGCGGCGGCGAACGTGTAGAACTCCTCCAGCGCGGCGCGGATCTGATAGCTCAGTGCGCCGCGGTACTTGCAGGCCATGACCTTGCGCAGCAGCTCCTTGGTGATCCACGCGGCGACGAGATCCCCGTCAGGGTTGAAGGTGTCGAGCTTGAGGAACATCTTGATGCGTTGCTCGGTCGTGAGCCGTTCGACGCCGCGGAGCAACCTGCGGCGGCTGGTCCACTCCGGGTCGCACGCCCGTCCTCGACGACCACGCAACGCTTGGGTGGTGCGACGGCGGACGCCCGCTCGATCATCTGGTTGGCTAGTACTACAGTCGCACTTAGGGCTGGTGCCCGCGGGCCCGGTAGTGGCAGTGGCGGGCGCGTTGTTGGTGCCGCCGTCGCCAGGTTGATCGGGTCAGGGTGGCGTCGGGGTCGGGTGGGTCCGTCCAGATCAGGTGGATCAGCAGTCGCCGGATTTCCGGGACGGTCAGGGCGATGACAGTGTTGTTTCCTGATTGTGGGCCCCCTTTTTTGACCGGGTGACGGTCAGGAATGCGTGGGCCAGCATGGACAGGGTGATGTGTCGGTACCAGCCGGTGTACTGCCGGACCTGGTAGTGGTCCAGGCCGGTTTGGCCTTTGGAGGTTTGGAAGGTTTCTTCGATGGCCCAACGGGTTCCGGCGACGGTGACCAGTTCGGTCAGGCCGGTGCGGGCGGGGGCGTGGCACAGGTAGTAGGCCAGGTCGGTGGGGTCGGTGATGCTGCGGCGGGCCAGCAGCCAATAGCTGGAGTCGGGGAAGTTGATGCCGTGGATCGGTGTTCTGGCCCAGTCATACAGTCGGTCACCTTTGGCTCCTTTGCCCGCCGACCGTCGACGCCAGGCCTGCGCCGGCAAAGCTGCGATCAATTCATCGGCCCGGTATTCGCGGCCCTCCCGCGGGCCGGCGGCGATGACGTGCTGGTTGACCGGAACGGCCAGAACGTAGGACAGGCCGAGCTGTTCGATCTTCACGCGGAGTTTGGAGTGCTGCCCGTAGACCTCATCGGCGGTGACCCAGCGGGCCGGCACACCATTATCGACGGCGCGCTGCAGCATCACCATGGCCTGTTCAGGTTTGGTCGCAAACTCGACGTCCGGGCCGATCCCGGCGGCGGCGCAACGGCCCGGGTCATCGGTCCATGCTTTGGGCAGGTACAACTCTCGATCCAGGAACGTCCGACCGGCCGGGGTCGCGTAGGTCAGGAACACCCCGATCTGACAGTTCTCGATCCGCCCGGCGGTGCCGGAATACTGCCGGGAGACCCCGGCGGAGCGGGTGCCCTTTTTCAAAAATCCGGTCTCGTCGATGATCAGCACACCGCCCGGGTCACCCAGCTGCGACACCACGTAGGTCTGCAGATCGGCACGGACCAGATCAGGGTCCCAGTCGGTGGTCGAGAGCAGCCGTTGCATCCCGTCGGGGGTGGCATCCCCGGCCCGCTCCGACAACGTCCAGGAGTTCTTCCGCTCCTCGCCCGAGAGCAACCCCTGCACATACGCCAACGCATGCTCGCGGGGCTCTGACCTGGCAAAACGCCGTCCGATCAAGGCGTGCAACTCCGCCAACCCGTCCGCCCACTCCTGCACCTGCGCCACACACAGATCATCACCCATCCCCGCAGGATCGGTCCAACCCCGACATTCACCTGCAAAGACACGCCGACAAGATCAAAATAACCGCGACTGTAGTACTAGACTAGTCGGCTGCCGTGCGGTTCGCCAGAGGTGCTTTAGTCTGATCGGCAGGAGCGTGCGGTCGGTCGTTAGCGATGTGGCCCCGCTCCGAGGTCCCGCCGGGCTTGAATCCCCCCTACGGCTCGGCGGGACCGTCCCAAATCCTGCAAGGGTGGCTACAGCGCGTCCGTCCCACGGGCCCCTGCGCGGCCTACCCGTGCGATCGGGCGTTCGTCCCGGATAAGCAGACCTTCCGCACGGTCGCCGGGTACCAAACGCGGCCGCCCTGCGCAGTGGGCACGCCTTCACTGTTCAGGGCGCGGGCGATAGTCGACCAGCCAGAACCGTCGGCGTGAGCGGCGAGAATCCGGGCGAGCACGGCGTCGGGGACGTTGCGGGTGCGCCCAAACTTCACGCCTTCGGCCTTCCGCTGCGCCATGCCCTCGCGGGTACGCACGCCGATCAGTTCGCGCTCGTACTGTGCAGCGGAGGCGAGCACGTTGGCGGTGAATCGTCCGGCGGGGTCGGCCAGGTCAATGTTCGGCGACAGGAGGACCAGGCCCCAGCCTTTGCGGCCTGCTCGGTCGATCAGCCCGGCGAAGTCGGCCACGGAGCGGGAGATCCGGTCCAGGCGGATCGAGAGCAGCGCATCGGCGTCACCTCTGTCGAGACGGTCCAGTGCGTCTTGCAGGGCCGGGCGGTTCATCGTCTTGGCGCTGAGTCCTTCGTCGGCGACGATCTCCAAGTCCCAGCCCCGGCGGGCGGCTTCGGCGGTCAGCGCCGCGCGTTGTGCGTCGAGGCTGGCGCCGTTGTCCACCTGGTCGGTGGTAGACACCCGAACATAACCGAGGGCGAGCGGCCGGGGCCGGGAATTGGAGGTCTTGCGGGGGCGGGCCATGCCCAAACCTTATACCAAGGGGTCCCTAGGTATCAACTGACCCGATGGGTCAGGTTCTCCGAGTGTCCATCGGAGTGCCGAGACGGCGCCCGCAATGTAGGCCCGCTGGCCCGGCGTCGCCTCCAGGTCTTGATCGGCTACGGCGGCCAGGGCATCGAGGGCAGTACGGATGTCGGCGGTAGTGCGTTTCATGGGTTCACCTTGTGCTCGTCGGGCGTCGGCCGGTAGCTGGATCTCGGGGCGGTGGCCGACCCGACAGGCGCCGGATGGTGCAGTGACCGCAGAATTCGCAGTATGCGGTGGCTCGGTCATCGAAGCGCACATGGGGAGCGCGCCGCTGACAGCCGTCGCACCACGAGAGGGCAGCGGGCCGGGTCACGACAGCCCCCCGTCCTGATGTGTCCCGAAGCGTCCAAGCGTCCAATATGGGGTCTGACCTGCGGAAACTTGCGGGACGGATGATCGGGCTGGACGGTTCGATCCGTCCGGCCGTTGGGATGCGTCCGGACGTTTCGCCAGGTCATCGGGGGTGCTGGACGGTTGGACGGTTGCAGACGCCATCATTGGGCGTCCGGGTCCGGGGCGGGCAGGTATCGGGCCACGGCGTCGGTGAAGTCGTCGCGCCCGTAGCCGCGTTCGGTCCTTGCGGCGTTGTGGCCCGGGGTGATGCCGAAGCCTTTCAGCCGAATGGACAATCGTCGCGGGGTGAGGTCGATCTCGGCCCAGGGCGCGTTCTCGTCGCTGCGGAGTTGCGCGGCCAACTTTCCGGAGCCGATGAAGTTGTCGGGCCGGTTCGTCCACACCTCCGAGATGTCGCGGAGCAGTTGGACGTTCAGCGACTCCGCTGCGTCGGCGTCGTTGTGCTCGGCGGTCAGGACGAGCGCGATCTCCCGTGCCCGGGCGGGCCAGTGCCCACCGGCAAGATCAGCCAAGGCGATCAAGGGCGCCCAGTTGTCGGCCGCCCGGTCTTCCAGTGGCATCACCGGATCGGCCGAACGCAGCCGATCGATGTTGCCCTCGACCCAATCCCCGAGTTGTCCGCGCAGCGCGTGCAGGGCAGGTCCGTCGCGGAACTCCCGGTAGGGATCGACGGTTTCGCCGTTCGCCCGGCGGCGCATGGTGATGTTGACGGCCCGGTCGGTGATCGTGTCCGGCATGTTGCCGATCCCGGCAAGAGCGGCCATGGCATAGACCGAGAACTCGGTCGGGGTCTGGTTCGGGCCGACGCACCGCCAGGTGGTGGCCGCCCGGCTGTGCCCAGCGTTCAGCAGTCCGCGGAGGTCCTCGTTTTGCTCGGCCTTGACCTTCGTGCCGAAGATGGTGTCCGCCTCGTCTAACAGAATCGTCGGTGGCGACTGCTCTTTGTCGATCACCCGGTACAGCACGGCCGTCGAGACATTCGCCGTCATCATCGGGCGATGGCACATCCCAGCGATGACCTCGAGGAAACGGGTCTTGCCGCAACGCTTCTCGGGCGAGTTGATGACCAGCCGGGGGGCGTTGTTCCACGCCGCCAGACCGTGGGTAGCCGCGATCCACAGCACCACCCCGTCCCGAGCTGCGGACGATGGGGCGATGACATACCGATCGATCGCCTCCGCCACGGCGTCCAGCAGCGCCGCGCCCACCATTGCGCTGCCCACCGGGTCCGGGCGGTTGTCCAGCGGGTCGTCCCACTGCGCCGAACCGAAATCGAAGTCGCGGTCAGACATTGTGATCAACTGCCACCGACAGGAGCGCAGCGAGCGCGCTCAGTTCGCCGGAGACGACCGCATGCACCTCGGCCAGCTCACCCGACCAGGCCGCCGCAGAGATTCGGTTACCGACCAGCTCAGTGGTGCGGCGACAATGGTTCGTCAGCAACAGGTCCCGGTAGTACCGGGCCGCCGGGGCCGCCGGGGCCATGTCTTGCAGACTCCATAGCCTGGACACAACGTGTCCACGAAAGGCCGGCGGAACGTCAATTCGATGCCTCAACGCGACGTCGTGCAAAATCCCTGGGTCGGGGCTGACGCCCTCGCCGATACAAACGATCGCTACCTGAAAGACCCATCGCGGGATCGGTGCAACAAACATTTCCCGGGCGAGCGGTTCCATCAGTTCGAGCAGGGTGGACAGCGGCAAATTTGACAGCAGGAGAGCGGCGAAGCGCACCTCGGTATCAGTGGCGCCGCCTTGCCCATCGGTGATATCATGGTCGTGATCGGCGGCCAGCAGATCATCAGCCCCTCGACTTTGTGTCGGGGGGTTTTGTGTTGGGGTCATGATTTAGTTACCCCCGCCCAGAAGAGCAGCGAGGCGGTCGCGCTGATCTGCAGTCAGGGGCGGAGCCTCAGCGACCACACGGGCCACATGCTCTGCGAGCCGCGCAACCCGAAGGTCGCGACGTGCGTTGATGAGGTCGGGGTCTGTCGCGGGTCGAGATCGCGTTAGGGCGGCGACCTTTGCACGGGGAATTCGCCAGTTGAAGATGTCGTCAGGCATGGGGTGCTCCGGGGGTACGGTGAACCAACCCCGGCGCTGACCAGTTGAATGCCGTAGTAGAGGGCCAATCTGGCTGCGCTACTGCTCGCAAACCAGGGATGACTGTAGCAGCATGGCGCGGTTAGCGCAACTTGCGGCGATCCTTGGTGGCCTGGATCAAGAAATCCATCGTCACTTCCAGCATGCCCGCCCGGTAGATTTGCGTTGCCAGCCAGTTTGCCGTCTCAGCCGTAACTACGACGACTCTTTTACATAGAGAGCATTCGATCCGGATTCGAGTCCGCCGGTTGTCCTTGTTGCCGCCCGCAATGCCCAATGCAACGAGGTCGGCTAGAGGGGGCAACGCGACGTCTGACCTATGGGGAGGGTCGGCTTGCGGTCGATTGAGTTCGTTCAAAACTATCACGGTCACGCCGGGGTTGACCGGCCCTTTTGGCGCGATGGTGGCGTACGGATCTGAGTGGCGCCCTGCGTTCAGGCCACCGAGTCGCGTGACGACCCCACAAGTCGCAGTTTTGGACCCGTGGATGGGCGAGGAGCAGACGATCGGAATCTCTGTCATGGGCTTACAGTCCTCCACTCAATTCGTACCGTTTCCTGCTGTTCGTGGAACTTGACGCCACGTTTCGCCGGGTGCAACCGGACGGTCATGAACAGATTGAGCACAGCGCGTTGTTCGCCGAGTGAGGCCGCATCGAACGCGGCAACCGGGTCCGGGGCGCTGAGAGTGGCGGCCGCGCTAGCGCCGGCCATGGCGCGAATCTGCTGAGCCAGAGCAGTGTTCAGTTCGACTTGAACTTTTTCCTGGGCCACATTGAACCGGTAGCCGTCGATCAGACCTGCGTCATAATCGGACTCGATCGTGACTAGCCTGGCCCGAAGCCGGGCAATCTCGGCGGTCGCGTGCTGGGCAACGGGGTCGTCCTGGGGCATCATCAGGACGCCCGCGATGTCCGGGAGGACCAGGCGGGCACGTAGGACGTCTAGGACGTACCGATCGATCGATGCCAACATGCGCGTGACGTGGCCGCCCTCCGGGCAGCGGTAGCGACCGCCCGAGTGGCTCCGCAAGGGTCGATCGCACACACCGCACAAGTACAACCCCGACCCGAGATACTTCCTGTCGGTGCCGACCTGCGTCCGCCGCCTTGGGTCCGAGATCTTGGCCTGAACCAGGTCGAATACCGCATCACCGACCACCGCATTCCAGTTGCCCGCCACGCCGGTCACCTTGCCCTGGTAGACCGCCCGACCCGCATAGCGGGGGTTGGTCAGGATAGTCCTCACGGTCGAATGGTTCCACGGCGATCCGGTCCGGGTGACCGTTCCAGAGTCGTTCAGCCAGGCAGTCAGTCCGTGGAGCGAGTCTCCGGCGAGGAATCGGTTAAATAGCCCTGCAACGATCACTGCTTCCGCAGGGATGACCGCCCCGTCCGTGGTGTACCCGGTCAATCGTGCGCCCTTCGGGGGCTTGCCAAGTTGAGCCCGCTGTAGCGCCGCCCGCTTCTGGCGGGCGGACTTCCGAGACATCTCCCCTTTGGCGATCGCGAGGCGGATCCGGGCGTTCGTCTGCCCGCTGTCGGTCGTCAGGTCCGCGTCGCCATTCGCTGTGACGAGAAGCAGGGATCCTTCCTCGGCATGGTCTATCCAGTCTTCCATCTGCCGGGGTTGCCGGGTGAGCCGGTCCAAGTCCCAGCAGATGATCGCGGTAAATTCTCCAGCCACATATGCGCTACTTAGAGCATTGTAACCGGGTCGATCCTTCCGTTTGTCGGACGCACTGATCGAGTTGTCCACGTACTCCTTGACGATGGTCCAGCCCCGGGCCTTGGCGATCTTCTCGCAATCCTCGCGTTGGCGTGAGATGCCCCGTTCCTCGCCGGTGGCGTCCAGGGACATTCGGAGGTAGACGGCGCATCGGGTGGCCTGATCATGGCTCATACGTTGAACCATACCGTAATGCAGTGGAGTTCCGCTTCAACGTCTAAGTGCATCAACTCTGATGCAGGCATGAGAACCACCGTCGATCTGCCACCTGCGCTGCATCGGCGGGCCCTCGAACTGGCCGAGCTCCGAGGTCAGTCGCTCTCGGCAACCTTGGCAGAGCTGGCTGCTCGCGGCCTGAGCCAAATCGACCAGCCCGTCGTCGTCCGTATCGACGGAATCTCCGGCTTTCCGGTGATCAGCATCGGGCGCCGCGTCACTTCGGGCGAGGTTGCGGCAGCTCTCGACGAACACTGATGGTCTACCGACTGGACGCGAACGAACTGATCGCCACGACCGTCGCCGAGCACGAGCGTCAGGGGCGCGTTTCGGCCTGGCTGTCGACGGTGGACGGGGTGGCGCTGTGCCCGGTGGTCGAAGGCTCGCTGGTCCGGTTCCTGGTGCGGGTGGGTGAATCGGTCGGCGCCGCGCGAGAATTCTTGCGCTCGCTCCGCACCAACTCGCGGTGTGAATTCTGGCCGGACGACCTGTCCTACGCCGATGTTGACCTCGCTCACGTGCGCGGCCACCGTCACGTGGCAGATGCATGCCTTGCTGCGCTGGCGGCGTCTCGGGACGGAGCGCTGCTGGTCACGCTCGACGTCCGTCTGGCCCGCGACCTGCCGGGATTCACGCTACTGGTGCCGCACCTGTGACGATGATGTTGCCGAACGAGCGCGCCGGCAGGATCGCCGCGAACACCTTTACCCGCGAACGCCTTTGGCCGCGAACGCCCTGGCCGCGAACGTTTTTGGCCGCGAACGCATTGGCCGAGCAACCTCCGCTCGTGACGAGGTCGAGAAAGAACTTCGAAGGCCTGCAGCCGATGCTCACGATTGTCGAGGGCTGACGTTCCGCTGGAAATCTCCATCGGTCGCAACACGTCTGCCGGGCCCGACAACGGTTTTCATCACTGCAATGGCCGGAACTGGATCACCATCCGGAGGTAAACCGTCCAGAATGGGCGCTATCGTGCCGGACATGACAGAGATCGAAACGGATTGGCGACTGATCGATGGCGTCGCGACGGCATGGTTCGACGCACCGTCGCTGATCGAGGGGGCTGCGCTGGCCGGGCGCATCGTGGAATTGTCGGCTGAGGTCCTCATCGACCTGCGCGCGACAGGTATCCGGGTGCGCCTCGACGCGGGCGAGCACGTCGAAGCGGTGTCGGCGGCCGCACGCGATCTCGGGCTGGCCGCGAACCCTGCCGTGCTGCAGCACCTGAGCGTGGTGTTGGAATCGGCACAACCGTCTGGGGTGAGCCAGTTCTGGCGGCGCGTGCTCGACTACGTGCCCGGCGAGGACGGTGGTCTGGCGGATCCGTTGCGGCGCGACCCCGCGATACGGATACGTCCCTCGACCGAGCCACGGCCGTTGCGAAATCGGATCCACCTCGACGTGGTGCGGCCGGCCGCGGCGGCCGAGCAAGCCGGTCCTGGTGAGGCATCGGGACCGTACGGGGTCTGTCACACCGACCTGGACGGCAACGAGGTCGACCTGGTGCCGGGCGCAGCGCTCGGCGAGAACATCGGGACAGCCGACTGGCAGGCGGTGTTCAGCGCGATGGCGTGCTATCGCACCACCTCCCCGACGCAGCAGCGGGACCTGGCTGCCGCAGCAGCGGCGCTGGCCGGCGAGACCGCCTTCCCGCTGGTGGTCGACCTGCGCCCCGGACTCGTGATCATCGACAGCGGAAAGGACCAGTCGGACGCCGACGCCCACGGCCTCGAACTCGACTTCACCGAACTCGCCGAAAGCCTTCAAACCGCTGCGCACGAACTCGCCGCGAGCGCGGACCTGCGACTGCCGCGCTTCGTCCAGCTCTTCCTGGACGCCGCCGACGTCGTCGCGGTCCGCGCGTTCTGGATCGCCGCCCTCGGATACACCGAAGACCGGCGAGACGGGGTCAGCGACATCTACGATCCCCGGCGGCTGAACCCGGTGCTGGTGTTCCAGGAACTCGACGTTTCGGAAACGGAGCGGCGCGAGCAGCGCAACCGCATCCACTTCGAGCTCGCGGTGCCGTCGGACCTTGCGCAGACGCGTCTGGAAACGACGATCGCATCCGGCGGCCGGCTACTCGATGAGTCGCCGGGTCGCTGGCGGGTCGCCGACCCCGAAGGCAACGAGCTGGTGATCGTCAGTGGCGGGTGATCCCTCTGGTCGACCCACAGGCGAAGCTCGACCGAGCTCCAGACGCAAGGGATCCCGTGGAATTCCGCTTCAACCTTTGGGACAGTTCCGGTACCCGTTGCGGTTCGGTCCGACTTCGTGCACGGCAGCGTCGCTGCTCAGCTCGAGGCCGCACCGGAGAGCCGTTCGACGACGCACTGACCCGAGCAGGCGGTCGACCGACGGGAACTAGTAGTCGTAGCGCACGATCGCGCGTCGCAGCGACGGCACGTGCGCGACGCGGAACCCGGCATCCAGGAACGAGCTGAGCGCACCGACGTGCATCTCGCCCCACGTGACCTCCTTGCCCGGAGCCGGTTTCATCGGATAGGCCTCGAGCGCGCTCGCACCGCGGTCGCGGGCCAGGCCGACGGTGCCGTGGACCAGTGCGCGGCTCACCCCCCGGCGGCGGTAGCCGACCCGGGTGACGAAACAGGTGATTGCCCAGATGCTCGCGTCCTCCTGGTTCTCCTGGCGTCCCTTCCAGGCGGTCTGGCGCAGGTAGGTGTAGTCGGGGCGCGGTGCGAGCGAGCACCAGCCGACCGGCTCCCCATCGAGGTGGGCGACGAGTCCGTGCCCTTCGATGACCTGGTCGCGCAGAAGTTCGCGGCGGCCCTGGACGTCGCCGGAATGTCGTGCGTACCAACCCATTCGATAGCCCTGGCACTGGCAGCCAGCGGGTTGGCCCTTCGATCCGAAGATGGTCTGGACGTCGTCGAACAGCGACTCGTCGACGGGCTGGACGGTGATCCCCATGGGCCCAGGGTCGCAAACCTGCGCAGAACGCGCCAGAGTCGGCGGGGAACCGCGTCACCGACAGGCTCGGCCCGGCCGTCCGGCGGTCGGCCCGCAGCCGGCCGGCGTGCGCCGAGGCCCCGCGGTCGGCCCATGCCGTCCGGGTGCCCGAGCCCCCGTGTGGCGGGTACCTCGCTCCGTCCGAGGAGCCCGCGACGGAGTGGCCGGAAGGCATGCCGGACAAACATCGCTCGCCGTTCAGGGTCGAGCAACGCCGAAGTCCACGGTGATCGATACCGAAGGTCGTGGTCCCCGTAGTCGGAGTACGCAGACCTTCGGTATCAGCCAGTAGTGGGTGCGCGGTTTAATGCCGGTGGTTTGGGCCTTGATCTTGGCGAGCCCCCCGGCGCGGTCACGGGCCCACGATTGGCGTCCTGGACAGGACGCGAGGGCGTGTGGCGGTCAACCGGTCAGATCGGCACCCGTGCAACCAACCGACGGGAGCGGCCCGTCATGACGGTGCGGCGGTGTGCCGTGCGGGGCGGCCGTGGAGGTTCGGACATGATCCAGCGAGGTCGGGCAGGGCTCTGGCACGGGCGGCGGGGTGCGGCCCTGGCCGCGTCGCTCGCGATGGTCGTGGTGGCGGCGGGAGTGTGGATCGGCAGTGACGGCAGCTCGCCGACGCGGGCAACGGCGTCGAGGGCGCCGTCGACGCCGACCTCACCAGCTTCGACCACCTCGACCGCCGCCAACCCTCCGAGCACGCAACCCGCGGTCCAGGTGCAGCCCGCGGGCCTGAAGCTCAGTGCCGGGCGGGGGAAGCCGGCCACCGCACCGGTCGCCGTCGTCGCGGGGAAACCGTTGGACGGCCGAGAGATCGCCGCCATCGTGGACCGGCTACCGGCGTGGACCGGGAACAACGCTCTGCCGCAACCGTTCCGCTGGCCGGTGCAGACCATCAGGACGCCGCCGGCCGGGAAGTCGGTCGCCCTGGCATTCCCCGGTGCGGGTGCCACCGCCAAGCCAGATCCGACACCGACCGGGCCGCTCCAGGTACTGCGGATGCAGCCGCAGGGGGCGGTGTCGGTTGCGCCGTTCATCAGCATCACCTTCAACCAACCGATGGTCCCCGTCGCCACCGTCGGACAACTCGCCGCCGGAAGGGTGCCGGCCACGATCACGCCGAAACTGGCCGGCACCTGGCAGTGGATCGGAACCAGCACCTTGCGTTTCGCGGCCGACTCCAAGATGGTGGACCGTCTGCCGATGGCCACCGACTTCACCGTCACGGTGCCCGCCGGGACACGTTCGGCCGGTGGGACGACGATGGCCGGCGCCGCCACGGCGGGCTTCAGCACCCCGGCTCCGACGGTGCAGCACTTCCAACCCACCGGACCGGGCATGGCGTTGGATCCGGTGTTCGTCGCCGTCGTGGACCAGCGGGTGGACCCACCGGCGGTGCTGGGCCGGGTCACCTTGTCGGCTGGTGGCACGTCGTGGCCGGTTCGCCTCGCGACCCCCGCGGAAGTGGCTGCGGACCCCGGTGCCGCCCAGCTGGTCAGCACGGCGCCGGCCGGCCGGGTCGTCGCCTTCCGGCCCGTCCGGCCGCTGCCCGTCGACCAAGCGATGACGCTGACGTTCGGGGCCGGAATCCCGTCCGCCGAGGGACCTCGCACCACGACGAAGCCCGTCGCCTTCAGCGGACACACCTACGCCGCGCTGGCGTTGGTCAAGGCGGACTGCGGCTACGGCGGCGGATGCCAGCCGTCCGCCCCGTTGACCCTTACCTTCGACAACACGATCGACTCGAAATCCTTCGACCCGAAGGCAATCCAGATCAGCCCCGCGATCCCCGGGGGAGCCTCCGTCACGGCCTCCGGGGAGACCATCGTCGTCCAGGGCGCCACGCAGGCCGACACCCGCTACACGGTGACGGTGCCGACCAGCATCGCAGACTCCTTCGGTCAGCACCTGGCCGCACCGGCCGTGGCCGCGATCTCCATCGGAGAGGCCACCCCGCGGCTGGACCCGTTCCCGCAGCCGGTGACCACGCTGGACCCGATGGTGGCTGCTCCGTCGATCCCGGTGAACACCCTGAACCGCAACGACTTCCGGGAACGCGTCTTCGCGGTCTCCCCGGTCGACTGGCCGGCCTTCCAACGCTTCTACGTAGCGACGATGCAGAAGGACTACTCGCAGAACGACGTGCTGGACGTCCCGAACTGGCCGGTGGTGCTCGACCGCGTCGTACCCATCGGCGGGTCCAAGACGCAGCTGGTCTCCACCGAACTCGACCTGTCGGCAGCGATGGCACGGCCGGGTGGTACGGGGAACGTGGTGGTCCTCGTCGAACCCACCGACCGCCGGAGTCCGGGCGACAACTTCTGGCAGAACGTGCCCACCATGACCTGGGCGCAGTCGACCACCCTCGGTCTGGACGCACTGAACGATCCGACGAACCTCCGGGCCTGGGTCACCGATCTGCGGGACGGGTCTCCACTCGCGGGGGTCACCGTCGGCCTCCTCGGCAGCGACGGCAAGGTGTCCGCGCAGCAGGCGGCGACGACCGACGCCGACGGCATCGCCTCTCTCGCCCTCACCTCGAGCGGCGCGGGCGCGCTGATGGCGACCCGCGGAACGCAGACGGCACTCCTGCCTTCGGCCATGTGGAACAGCAGCTGGGGCCGGGCGCCGACCACGGATCAGCTCCTCTGGTTCGTCACCGATGACCGGACCACGTATCGGCCGGGTGAGACGGTGTCGGTGAAGGGCTGGGTACGCCGGCAGGCCGGCGATATCACCGCCGTCCTGACCCCGCCGGCCGCGCGGAGCGCCGTCTCCTACACGGTCCGGGATGCGTACGGCGTCGACATCGGCCACGGCACAGCACATGTCAGTGCTCTCGGCGGTTTCGACCTGACCGTCGCGATCCCGGCCGGTGCCAACATCGGCAGTGCGTCGGTCGAGCTGAGCGCCGGTGTTGCACAGGGCGGCCAGCCCTACGATTTTGTGCACCCGTTCGAGATCGCGGACTTCCGTACCCCGGACTTCGAGGTCGCCGCCCACAATGACAGCACCGGTCCGTCCGTCATCGGCGACGATCTGACGGTCGCCGCGGACGCCACCTACTACGCGGGCGGCCCGCTGGCCGCGGCGCCGGTGGCCTGGCAGGTCCGTACGGCGGCCGCGACCTACGCGCCGCCGGGCTGGAGCGACTACACCTTCGGGATCTGGACGCCGTGGTGGCAGGTCGACGCCCCCGGCACGAGCGGTGGCACCGTCGTTGGTGCGGCTGCGGGCGGTCTCACCGGCCCCTGCTGCGGCCTGGCCACGCCGGACACCTCGACGGTCGACAAGTTCTCCGGCACGACGGACGCCGCCGGTCACCACTACCTGCAGGTCAAGGTCGGTGACCTGGGAAAGGATCTCGCCGGACTCCCGGTGACCGTGACCGCGCAGGCCACCGTCACCGACCTGAACCGTCAGTTGATCGCCGGCACGACCGATCTCCTGGTGCACCCGGCCGACTACTACGTCGGGCTGACGAGCGACAACACGTTCATCACGCAGGGCAAAGACCTGGTGGTACAGGCGATCGCGACCGGGATCGACGGTGCCGCAGCCCCCGACCGGACCATCATGATGCGGGCGGCCAGGATCACCACGTCGTGGGTGAATGGTGTCTCGGTCGACGCCGAGTCCGATCCTCTTACGTGCCAGGTCATCTCGGCCGCCGCGCCGGTGAGCTGCACCTTCCACCCCGCGGCGGCCGGTACCTACCGGATCACCGCCACCGTCACTGACGACATGGGACGGACCAGCCGGTCGCAGCTGACCCGCTGGGTGGCCGGCCTCGACGGGGCGGTGGACAACTCGGTCGAACTACAGCAGCTGACCCTGGTGCCGGACCAGAAGGTCTACCAGCCGGGGGGGTCGGCGCGGTTGCTCGTGCAGTCCCCGATCAAGTCCGGCAGCGGCCTGCTGACCGTGATCCACCACGGGATCGTCAGCACCACCGCGTTTTCGGTGGCGAACGGTTCGGCGGTGGTGAAGGTGCCGATCACCGCGGCCGAGCTGCCGGGCATCACCGCCTCGATCGAGGTCGTCGGCACCGCTGCCCGGGCGGCCGGCGGCACCGACAGCATCCCGCGTCCGGCCTACGCGACCGGTCGGATCCGCCTCACCGTCTCCACCCTGGCGCGCACGCTGAAGGTCACCGCGGTGCCCCGCCAGAAGTCGGTGACTCCCGGAGGGTCCACCGCCATCGATGTCACGGTGACCGATCAGAGCGGAAAACCGATGGTGGGCAGCGAGTTCGAGCTCGTCGTGGCCGACGAGGCCGTGCTGGCCCTGGGCGGTGACCAACTACCCGACCCATTGCAGGCGTTCTATCCGGACCTGCCGGACAATCTGGAAGCGGTGTACGGACGGTCGACGGTGATGTTGGCGGACCCGCCATCGCCGCAGCAGCGGTCGGGGCTGCAGCCCCCCCGGGCCAGCTCGGCCGCTGCGGCGTCGGGCGCCCCCGCCCCGGCGGCGGCTCCGGGGGCTCCGGCCCAGTCGTCCGACTCGGCAGCGTCCAATTCGGGCGTCGGGAAGGCGAAGGCCCTGTCGGACTCGCCCACAGCGCCGATCGCCCAACGCCAGAACTTCGACGCCCTGGCCCTTTTCGTCCCGTCGGCAACCACAGATGCCCGAGGGAAGGCCACCATCGCGCTGTCGTTGCCGGACAGTCTCACCCGCTACCGGGTGATGGTGGTCGCGGTAGCGGGCACCGACCAGTTCGGGTCGGCCGAGTCGACCATCACCGCGGCCCTGCCCCTGACCGTTCGACCCTCGGCGCCGCGCTTTCTGAACTTCGGCGACACCTTCGAGCTTCCGGTCCTGTTGCAGAACCAGACCGATGCGCCGCTGACCACCGACGTGGTGCTCCAGGCGGCCAACCTCGAGATCAGGAGCGCGGCCGGGCAGCGGGTCACGGTGCCCGCGCAGGGCCGGGTCGAGGTTCTCTTCCCGGTGTCGGCGGACCAGGCCGGCACGGCCAAGCTCCGGGTGGCCGCGGTCAGCGGGAGCGCAGCCGATGCCGCCTCGGTGGACCTACCCGTCTACACGCCGACCACCACGGAGACCTTCGCGTCCTACGGCGTGATCGGCAGCGGCGAGACACTGCTGCAGAGGGTGACTGCGCCGACCGGCGTCGTCAGCCAGTTCGGTGGCCTGCAGATCAGCACGTCATCGACTGCACTGCAACAGCTCACGGACGCCGTCGGCTACCTGGCCGACTACGACTACGACAGCTCCGACTCGTTCGCCGGTCAGATCATCGCGATCGGCTCCCTCGGTGACGTGCTCACAGCGTTCTCGGCGCCGGGACTGCCGTCGGCCGATTCACTGAAAGCCCTGGTGGCCGGGGACGTGACGAAACTGACGGCGCTGCAGAACGATGACGGCGGATTTCCGTACTGGCGGCACGGCGACCGGTCGGATCCGTTCAACTCGATCCAGGCGACCCAGGCGCTGCTGGTGGCCGCGCACCGGGGCATCGTCGTCTCGAAGGACACCCTGGCGCGGGCGGATCAGTATCTGAGCGGGATGAACTCCCACATCCCCGCCGATACCGACCAGGCCACCCGGGACACCCTGCAGGCCTATGCCTTCAACGTCCGGGTGCAGTCCGGGCACCGCGATGGCGCCGGCGCGCAGGCATTGGCGGCCGGGCGGGGGGCAGCGTTGCCGCTGGACGCGGTGGCGTGGCTGCTACCGGTCGTGACTGATCCGAAAACCGTTGCTGCCCTGCAACAGTTGATCGGCAACGCGGCCGCCGACGATGCCGGGTCGGTGACGTTCACCAACAAGGTCGACGACGGGTCCTGGACGACGTTGCAGTCCGACCGCCGCACCGACGGCCTGATCCTGGACGCGCTCATCACGGTGGCGCCGAAGAGCGACCTGATCCCCAAGATCGTCTCCGGCCTGATGGCTGGACAGACCGAAGGGCGCTGGGCCAACGTCCAGGAGAACGCGTTCATCCTGCTGGCGCTGCGGCACTTCTACGACGCCTTCGAAGGGACGAGCGCCAACTTTGTGGCCGGCGTGTGGCTCGGGGACAAGTTTGCCGGGCAGCACGTGTTCCACGGGCACACCACCGAGCGGGCGACGGCGACGATCCCGACCGCGGTACTCGTCGGAACGGCGAATGACGACGTGACGTTGCAGAACGACGGCACCGGACGTCTCTACTACCGCCTGGGGATCCAGACCGCTCCCTCGGACCTGAAAATCACACCCCTCGACCGCGGGTTCGTCGTCTCCCGTACCTATCAGGCCGTCGACCATCCGGCTGACGTCACCCGCGACGCCACCGGAACGTGGCACATCAAGGCCGGGGCCCGGGTCCAGGTACAACTGGAGATGGTGTCCCGGAGCGCTCGGACCCGCGTCGCGCTGATCGATCCACTACCGGCCGGGCTGGAGATCCTGAACCCCGACCTTGCCACCACGCCAACGGATCTCGACCCGAAGGCGGGCCAGCCGGGTTCCGGTCCACTGCCGGCGACCTGGAATCCGACCTGGTACGACCACCAGAACCTGCGGGACGACCGCGCGGAAGCCTTCGCCACCTCGCTGCCGGGCGGCGTCTACCAGTACAGCTACCTGGCGCAGGCCACCACCGCCGGCGCCTTCGTCGCCCCGCCGACCCGGGCCGAGCAGGTCTACGCGCCGGAGACCTTCGGCCGTGGCAGCTCGGACCGGATGGTGATCGGTAGCTGACGTCCATCTCTGATGTGGACCCGGCCGATGGCCGGACCATCGGTCGACGAGGCCTGGGCCGTCTCTTGCCACCGGCTGCCCGGTACTAGTACCAAGGTCCACTTGTCCGGCCTACCAGCCGCGCGGAAGAAAGGAGAGGTACACCAGCAGACACCTCGAACAAGGGACCCAAGATGAAGCGTGCACTCGTGATCACCGGACTGACCCTCGCCGCCGCGGTACCCGCGACCCTGGGACTGATCGGCAACGCCTCGTTCGGACAGAGCGTTCCGGTCCGGATCCCGCCGAGCGCGATCCTGGTCGCCGACGACCACGGAAGGGATCCCACGAACACTTCCGGCCCCGCCACGTCGACGCAGACCACCATCACCCTTGCTCCGACCCCGCAGACGACGAGATCGTCCGCGACGTCACGGACGCACGGCTCGCAGACCACGGGCCCGTCCTCGACCGGCAGCCCGTCCTCGACCGGCAGCCCCTCCTCGACCGGCAGCCCGTCCTCGACCGGAAGCCGGGGCTCGCACGACGACGTGACGCCATCTGGCACCTCGACTGCTGAGCTGGGCGACGACCACGGGACAGCGGTCGAGCCGGGAGACGACAACGGCGGTCAGCGGGCGACCAGTACCGTCGATGCCACGCGCGAGACCAGGTCGATGCGCCCCACCCCGACGGCGACGGATTCGATCGAACCCGGCGAAGACCCCACGAGCCACCCCGTGACGAGCACGGAGGACCGAAAGACCTCGGTATCGGGTAGCGCGAGCGCTTCCAGGGGCGACAATGGCGGAGTTGCCTCCGGGAGCGGGCAGGGCGGCAACAGCGGACGCGGTGGGAAGGACGACGGTGCCGGTCATCGATGAGCGTGTTCGAGATTGAGGCCCGGCCGACATGGGTCGGCATCGCCGCCGCCCGTGCCGAGCCGCCCGATCCTCCACTGCGTCGTCGCCGCATCTTCATCCAGGTGATCGTCGGTGCAGTCATCGTGATCCTGGCGGTGGCGCTCGTCGGGGTCGTCGCCGCCCGGCGGCTGGCCGAGGCCGAAGCAGTCAACGATGCGGCGAAAACGGCCGACCTGCTGGCCGAGGCGGTGGTCCAGCCCGTCCTCACCGACGGCCTGCTGACCGGCGACGCGGCCGCGCTGGCCGCCATCGGCAAGGTGATCCGCGAGCAGGTCCTCAGCACCTCGATCGTTCGCGTCAAGATCTGGAACCCGGAAGGCCGGATCCTCTACTCCGACGAACCGCTGTTGATCGGCCAGACGTTCCCGCTGGGGGCGGACGAGCGTGACGTGCTCTCCAACCCGAAGCTGCGCGCGGACGTCTCCGACCTCCAGGCGCCCGAGAACATCTACGAGAAAGCAAGTGTCAAGCTGCTCGAGGTGTATCGGCCGGTGTGGACCTCGTCCGGTCGACCGATGCTGTTCGAGACCTACTTCCGCTACGACGAGGTCACCGCGCGCAGTGGAGAACTGTGGCGGGGCTTTGCCGGGATCACCCTGAGCAGCCTGCTGGTGCTGGTCCTGCTGCTGCTGCCGATCATGTGGAGGTTGCTGGACCGACTGAACCGCGCGCAGCGTCAACGCGAGTCGCTGCTGCAGCGGGCCGTCGACGCCTCCACCCAGGAACGGCGACGCATCGCCGGCACGCTGCATGACGGTGTGGTGCAGGATCTGGTCGCCACCTCCTTCGCGGTCGCCGGTGCCGCGGAACTCGCTGCGGCCCAGGGACGACCGGTGCTGGCCGCTGACCTACGGTCCGCGGCCGGCACGGTCCGCACCAGCATCGGCGGGCTACGGTCCCTGCTGGTGGAGATCTACCCACCCAACCTGGCGTCAGCCGGGCTGCCTGCGGCGCTGGAGGATCTGGCGGCCAGCCTCCGATCGCGAGGGCTGGACGTGTCCCTGGATCTGGCGCCCGACCTCGGTCTCGAGCCGGTGGAAGACCGCCTGATCTACCGCGTCACCCAGGAGTGCCTCAACAACGTGGCCAAACACGCTGCGGCGCAGAGCGTGCAGGTGACATCGTTCGCACATGGGAAATCAGTGATCCTGGAGATCGCCGACGACGGAGTGGGTTTCGACGTGCACCAGGCGCTGGCGCACCCCGAGGAGGGGCACTTCGGACTGCGGGTCCTGGCCGACGTGGCGGCCGACGGCGGCGCCGATCTCCGGCTGTCCAGTACCCCCGGAGCGGGCACCACCTGGCAACTGCGGTTGCTGCGCCGATGACGGTCTCGATCCTGCTCGTCGACGACCATCCGCTGGTCCGCACCGGGATGGCCAGCCTGATCCAGAGCACTCCTGACCTGTTGGTGGTCGGGGTGGCCGCCGGAGGCGAAGAGGCGGTCGAACGGGCCGTCGAACTCCGGCCGGACATCGTGCTGATGGACCTCTCCATGCCGGGGATCGACGGAGTGGAGGCCACCCGCCGGGTCCTCGCGTCGTGCCCGGGGACCCGGATCGTGGTGCTCACCTCGTTCCACGATCAGAATCGGGTGGCGCTGGCTCTGGAGGCGGGCGCGATCGGTTACCTGCTCAAGGATTCCGACCCGAGGGGGCTGCTCTCGGGAATCCGCTCGGCCGCCCAGGGTCACACCCCCCTGGATCCGCGGGTGGCATCGGCCCTGTTGCCCGCGGCGCGGACCAGACCCGGTGACTCGCTCAGCGTGCGGGAACGTCAGGTGCTGACGTTGATCACCAAGGGCCTCTCGAACCGGCAGATCGGTCGGGAGCTGGGGATCACCGAGCGAACCGTGAAAGTCCACACCGGCCACGTGTTCCGCCGCCTCGGGGTGGCCGACCGCACCAGCGCGGCGATGTGGGCCAGGGACAACCTGCCGCAGTAGCCGCGCCGTGCCGCGCGCCCGCTGCTGCAGCCACTGTCACTGCCGCAACCACTGTCACTGCCACAGCCACTCCGGCCGGTGTGATCCCGTGGTCGCACCGGTGGTGACGCACCGGTCGACAGCCGCAGCGTCTCAGTAGATCTCGAACCGGAAGCTGCCGACCTCCAGGTCTTCGTCCGCCGTCAGTGCCAGGAGGTCCTGTGCCCCCTCCCGAAATGCCGTCACCAGATCCTCTGCGGTGAACCGGCCGTTGGTCGGAACTCCTACCAGCACTTCGATCTTCGCGGCCTGACCGGGACGGGGGAGCCGCGCGACGCCCCAGCGGAAGCCGTCGTCGACCTCATCGGGGAAGACCGGGTCCAGATCGATCCCGGAGCCCGCCAGCATCCTGCTGGCCGTCCTGGTGAGCGAGTCGACTGCAGCCATGGCTGGATCCTTCCGTCGGTGGAGCACGATCATCGGTCGGTCCCTGTCGGTGGGCATCGCCGGGCACGATGCGCCTTCGTCAGGCGGAGGGAACCGGCAGGTCGAACGAGACGCCGGTGAGTTCCTCCGAGACGTCCCACAGCCGTCGGGCGGTGGCGACGTCGGTGGCGGCAGGGGTGGGCTGGACGATCGTCGGGTACCCCCTGGTCTCGCCGCGGCCGTCCGGCCCGTAGAACTGCCCACCCGCGACGTCGGGTGCGGTTGCCGCGTAGAGCTCGGGCAGCGCGCCCATCGCGACGTTCTGGGCCATCACCAGATTGCCGATCCGGCCCGCGAACTTCATCAGCCCGGTCGGACCGGTCGTCTGCAGGTTCGTGGCCGAGTAGCCGGGATGGGCCAGCAGGCTGCGGATGGGCGACCCCGCCGCACGGAGGCGGCGATCCAGTTCCAGGCCGAAGAGCACGTTGGCGAATTTCGACTGGGAGTAGAAGGCGGCGGGCGAATACGACTGCGCGCCCGTCAGGTCGTCGAAGTGGATGGATCCCCGTCTGTGCAGCGTGGAGCTGACCGTCACCACCCTGGGATCGGTCCCGCCGATCAGGTCCAGGATCAGCCCGGTCAGCGCGAAGTGCCCGAGATGGTTGCCGGCGAACTGGGTCTCGTTGCCCTGAGCACTCAGCGAGCGCGGCGGCATCATGACGCCCGCGTTGTTGATCAGGATGTCGACGACGACGCCGTCGGCGTGCAGCCCGGCCGCGAAGGTGCGTACCGAATCGAGGTCGGTCAGGTCGACGACGCGCACCTGGAGGGCCGCCCCGGGCTGGGCCGCGAGGATCTGCGCCACTGCCGCCCGGCCTCTGGCCTCGTTCCGCACGCCGAGGATGACCTGCGCGCCGCGCCGCGCCAGGTCCCCGGTCGCGGCCAGGCCAAGGCCGCTGTTGGCCCCCGTCACGATGACGGTCCGGCCCGTCTGGTCGGGTATGTCGTCCGCGGTCCAGTGTGGGTTGCTCACCCGACGAGTATGGCGCGTGCTCGAAGCGTGCGACCCGCTACGGACACTCGGACGTCGTGCCCGAGGTGTTGACCGTCGGGAACGCCGACCGAGCGCACCCGCTGATCCGCTGCACCGCCATGGCGTCCGGATCACACCGACCAGGTGGCCCAGACTGCGGAGGGCTTGCGGAACACCAGACCGGAGGGCGGGGTCGTCCGGTCCACATCCAGTGCCACGCCCGGCAGGGCCAGGACGTCCAGGGCCGCACGCCGGGCCTGCAACCTGGCCAGGTGGAGCCCGAGACACACGTGGGGGCCCTGCGCGAACGACAGCTGCCGACCCAGGTTCGGCCGGTGCGGGTCGAACCGGTCGGGGTCGGCGAACACGGCCGGGTCGCGGTTGGCGCCGGCCAGCGAGACGACCACCAGGTCACCGCGCCGCATGTGCACGCCACCGAGCGATACGTCGGCCGTGGCGTAGCGATCGATCACCGCGGCGGCCGGTTCGAGGCGCAGGGATTCCTCGATCACGGCGTCCAGCTGGGCCGGGTCGGCGCGGACCGATTGCATCACGTCGGCGTCGGACAGCAGGTGCAGCAGCAGGTTCGACACCATGCCCTCGGTGGTCTCGATGCCGCCGAAGAGCAGCACGGCGGTGTTCGAGAGCAACTCGGCCATGCTCAGATCACCGGCAGCGCAGGCAATCTCGCGAAGAAAGCCCTTCCCTTCGGCAATGGTCGACTGCACGGCCGCACCGAGCGAGGCGTAGGCCGCCGGACCCGATGCGGGAAGCGCGGCGCCCGCGGTGATGTCGGCCACCGCCTGGACGATGTCGCCGTACCAGCCCAGCAGCTCGGCCACCGGGATGCGTTCCAACCCGAGCGCCGACTGCATGCACGCCGTCGCCAGCGGAGCCGCCAGCGCGGTGCGGAACTCGGCGGAACCCGTTGGCGCCGTGAGGGAGAGCAGACGGGTCGACTCCCGTGCCACGAAATCCTCGAAGTAGGCCCGCGACGAGCGGGGCGTGAACGGGGCCAGGAACGGCTGCCGATGACGTGCGTGCTCGGGTCCGTCGGTGGACAGCATGCTCGGGCCGACGACGCGGCCGGTGGTGAACCGGGGATCGTCCACCGTGAACGTCACCGCGTCGCGCATCACCTGGACGGCCAGGGCGTGCCCGACGACCATCCACCCGCCGATCGATTCCACCCGACCGATCGGACCGGCGTCGCGGATGCGGGCCAACGAGGGATGGGGGTCGGCCGTCAAGGTCGCCACCGACGGGGAGAGCGCCGACGTCATCTGACGATCTTGCACAGGTACACGTCGCTGACCCGCTGCGGGGCACATCCGGCGATGCCCGGAAGGGCGTCGACGACGGCGGACGGGTGCGCGACCTGGTCGGTGACCACCACGTAGTCGCCGACGCCGGCGGCGAGACTCTGCCGGGCCGTGCTGGTCTGAGCAGCCGTCGGCGCCACGCCGGTGACCCCGATCTGCTGCAGAAGAGCTCCGTAGGAGGGCATGTCGCCCTCGTAGTGCGGCTGCCCGTCCCGGCTGAAGTAGCTGTAGCCGCCGATGATGGAGAATCGCAGGTCGGCGTCGATCTGCCACTTCATGACGGCGGCGGCGCCGTTGGGCGACTGGCTCTGGGGAAGGGCCAGCACGACAGAGTTCCGCCCGATCGCGTCGACCGCGCTGGTGGTGAAGAACTGCGGGGTGGCCACCCGGAGGCGATCCCGGCTGCCGGCGGCCGGCCAGCAGGCCGCCAGGCCGACGACCACGAGCACCGCGGCCACCCACCGCACCCGCTGCCGGGTCCGGTCGCCGGCCGACCGCGGCAGCGCGGCGATGCCGAAGGCGAGGACGGTGGCGACCACCAGCAGCGTGACGACGCTGAAACGCGCCGGGACCACGGTCTCCAGCACGGGGACCCGGCTGAGGAAGAACCACGGCGTCGGAAGGTAGGTCTGGGTCCCGTTCACCCTGACCGAGGTGCCCAGGCTCAGCCCGAAGGCGATCGCCCCGGTCGAGACCAACCAGAACACGAGGGCCCGCTGCCCGGCCCGGTGCAGCACCACGCACGCCAGGACGGTCGCCAGGATCAGCACGGGGCCGAGATAGCCGGTGTTCTCCACACCGTCGGCCGGGAACCGGCGGGTCGCGGCGGCGTCGGCGGCGGTGGCGAAGTAGAGGCTCTGGCCCGGCCGGAGGGTGGACAGCAGATCGAGCGCAAGGCTCGAGTGGAACCCCTGCCGGATCACCAGCGGTCCGAGGAACTGGTACAGCAGGAAGGGGCCGCAGATGACGAAGGCGACACCGGCGGCCCACCCGGCCGTCTTCGCGATCCTGGCTCTGTGCACCCTGGTCCGATCCCGATCCCGATCCCGGTACCGCAGCGCGAGCACGACCAGCGACAGCAGGGCCACGATCGCAGCGATGGCGACGATCTCCTCCGAGATCAGCATGGTGACGCCGACGACGACGCCCAGACGCCAGCCGAGCTGACGCCAGCTCGGATCGTCGGAGGCGACCATCCGGTAGCCCAGGGACAGGATCAGCGGCAGGAACACCGCGCCGAGCGTCAGATGCACATGGCCCTGCTGCGCGGCGTAGAACGGGCCGAAGCCGTAGAGGGTGCCACCGACCGCCCCGGCCGTCAGGTTCCCGGTCATCCGGTAGAGCACCCGGTAGCAGACCGCGGCGGCGGCGAGCGGGGCCGCGATCATCAGCAGCGCCACCGAGGTGCCGGCCCCGAGCGCGGCGGTGACCGGCGTCATCAGGAACGCGGGCAGGACGATCGCCGTGTTCCACATGAGGTTCAGTCCGGTGGGCGCGTTCATCGCGGTGGTGAAGAACGGGTTCCGGCCGTTCCAGAGCGAGACCTGGATGTCCTTGAAGTACCAGGAGTACAGGATCGAGTCGGCGCCACCGGGCAGCGGCCCACCCAGATCGCGGAGCAGCGGGGCGAACAGGATGTAGAGCAGCAGAAGCCACAGGGGTACCGGTAGCGCGGCCACCAACCATCGGGGGATCCGACGAGTCATCCGCGGGCGGCCCTCGGGGGCTCGCCAGGTGCCCGCAGGTCGGTTGCAGCGATGTCCACAGGTGTCCTCGTCGGGAGACTCGAGCGTCGTTGCACTCAGATTCGGGATGGGTCGACCGCCGGACGGCGGGTGTCGCGGGCGCTGTCGAAAGCCCGACCATCGTAACGTGGAGAACCGGCGCCCCCGTTTGATCGTGGCCGCGGTGGGTCGGTATCGCGCCCGTACGATCAGCGACGTCCATGCCGGCGAGGGTCGAGGTTCTCCGTGTTGCGCGCTCCGTTCACCGCTCTGGTGGCCTCCCGATGGGCTCCCTGGGCGCTGCTGGCCGTCAGTCTGCTCTCGCGGGCCGTGGTCACCCTGCTGGGGACCGACCCGTTCAACATGATCGACCTGAAGGTCTACGTCGAGGGTGCACGGCACCTGACCGACGGAACGCTCTACGACTTCCTGTCCGGCGCCTCGCAGCTGCCGTTCACCTACCCGCCGTTCTCGGCCCTGGTCTTCGAGCCGCTGTCCTGGCTCCCGTGGGTGCTGACGCGGGTGCTGTGGCAGGTGGGCATGCTCGTGTCGATCCCGGTCGTCATCTATCTGACCCTGCGGCTGCTGGGTCGGGCCGGCCGCGGTGCGTCTGCGCCCGTCGAGCCGCTGCGGGGGATCCTGGTCGTCGGCACGGCTCTGGCGTTCTGGCTGGAACCGGTCAGCACCACGGTCGGCTACGGCCAGATCAACCTGTTCCTGGCGGTGCTGGTGCTCGGCGCCGCGGTGTCGGCCAGGGACTGGACGACGGGCGCCGGCATCGGTCTGGCCGCCGGCATCAAACTGATCCCGGCCGTGACGGGTCTGTATCTGATCCTGCAACGACGGTTCGCGGCGCTGGCCTGGTCCGTGGGGTTCTTCCTGGCCACGATCGCGCTGATGCTGGCGGTGATCCCGCACGAGACGTGGCGCTACTTCACCGGACTCATCCTGGATCCGAGCCGCACCGGGGCCGTCTTCTCGGCGATCAACCAGTCGTGGCGCGGTGCGCTGTCCCGGTTCGCCGGCCACGACGTGAGTTCCGCGTGGCTGGTGGCCTGCGCGGTCACGGTGGCCCTGGGCGTCTGGGCGGCCGGGTGTGCGCTGCGAGCGGGCGACCGGACCGCCTCGCTGCTGGCGGTCCAGTTCGTCGGCCTGCTGGTGTCGCCGATCTCGTGGTCGCACCACTGGATCTGGGTGGTCCCGTTGCTGGTCTGGGGGGTGTTCGGGCCGGTGCGGGCCCAGCGGGCGGTGCGGGCGCTGGTGATCCTCTGGTGCGCGGCGACCTACAGCTACCTGATCCCGGTGCTGGTCGTCGTGCAGGGCAAGGTGCCGGTGGATTCCCGGCCCGGGTGGCAGTCGTGGGCGGGGGCTCTGTACGCGGTGCTCGGGATGATCACGCTGGCCGTCATCGCCCTGGTGAGTCGTTCCCGCCGTCACGTGGCGGCGCCCGCGGCCGTCATCTCGTAGACTCCGGAATCGACACGGGAGTCCGGTGCGCCGGGCTGAGAGAGGGACACGAAGTCCCTGACCGTCGAACCTGATCCGGATCATGCCGGCGCAGGAACGTCGCTCTCGCTGCCGCCCGTGCCTGCACCTGAAAAGGGAGAGGCACCGATGAGGAACCACACCACACGAGCGTGGCGGTACCCGCTCGTGATGACCGCGCTGCTCACGCTCGTCGCGGCCTGCGGGTCGACCGCAACGGCGGGGGTCGGCGTGGCGACCAGCACCCCGGCCGCGTCCGGCAGTTCCCCGGCCGCGTCGGGCGGCAGCGTCACGTTGGTCACCCACGATTCGTTCGGTGTGGACAAGAAGGTGCTCGCCGCGTTCGAGGCCTCGTCCGGGATCAAGGTGACGCTGCTGGCCCAGGGCGACGTCGGCGTGATGGTCAACAAGTTGATCCTGACGAAGTCCGACCCGTTGGGGGACGCCGTCTTCGGCATCGACAACACCTTTGCCTCGCGGGCGCTGGACGCCGGGATCCTGCAGCCCTACTCCTCGCCGCTGGCCGCGAACGGGTCGGAGAAGTTCGCCGTCGGCGACGCCCGGCTCACCCCGGTCGACTACGGCGACGTGTGCGTGAACATCGATCACCGTTACTTCGCCAAGGCCAAGCTGGCCGAGCCGACCACTTTCGAGGACCTGGCGAAGCCGGCGTACAAGAACCTGCTGGTCGTCGAATCGCCGGCCACCTCCTCGCCGGGGTTGGCCTTCCTGGTCGGTACGGTCGCGCACTTCGGCGACAGCGGGTGGCCGGCGTACTGGACCAGCCTGAAGAACAACGGTGTCAAGGTCGATTCCGGGTGGACGGACGCCTACACGGTGGACTTCTCCGGCTCGACCGGCAAGGGCGCCCGGCCGCTGGTGGTCTCCTACGCCTCCTCGCCCCCGTCCGAGGTCGCGAACGGTGTCGCCCCCACCTCGGCGTTGCTCGACACCTGCTTCCGCCAGGTCGAGTACGCCGGCGTGCTCAACGGGGCCAGGAATCCGGCGGCTGCGCAGAAGGTGGTGGACTTCCTGCTGAGCAAGCAGTTCCAGGCCGGCGTCGCCGACCAGATGTACGTCTACCCGGTCGATGCCGCGACGCCGCTGCCGTCCGACTGGCGAAAATTCGCGCCCATCGCCGCCCACCCGGAAAGCATTGCCCCAGGGACGATCTCCGCGAAACGTGACGGTTGGATCTCGGCCTGGTCAGATCTGGTGGAGGGCTGAGGTCACCGGTGACCACCCTGTCGACCCGTCCGGAGCTGGTGCCGCAGACCGCTGCCGCACGCCGGCTCCGATGGGTGGCGCTGACGGTCCTGGCGCTCGTCCCGCTGGCCGTCTTCGCGCTCTTCTTCCTCTACCCGGTCGGTGCCCTGATGGGTCGGGGCCTGGTGAACGGCGGCCGGCTGGATCTCTCGGGCTTCGGTGAGGGGCTCGGCCGGGCCCGGTTCCGGCGGATCATCGTGTTCACCGTCGGGCAGGCGGCGGCGTCCTCGGGCCTCTGTCTGCTCCTCGGGCTGCCGGGAGCCCATGTCCTGTACCGGTGCCGGTTTCCGGGCGTCCGCCTGGTGCGCGCGTTGGTCACCATGCCGTTCGTCCTCCCGACCGTCGTGGTGGGGCTGGCCTTCCGCACCCTGTTCGCCGCCAACGGCCCGCTCGGCTCCTGGGGCTGGGACGGATCGCTGGCCACCATCCTGGCGGCCCACGTCTTCCTCAACTACGCGGTGGTGGTGCGTACCGTCGGAACCTCCTGGGCCAACCTGGATCCGCGCCCGGCGGAGGCTGCGCGCACCCTCGGGGCCGGCCCGGTGCGGGCGTTCTGCACGATTGTCCTGCCGGCCCTGATGCCCTCCCTGGCCGCTGCTTTCGCCATCGTCTTCCTCTTCTGCGCCACCAGTTTCGGCGTCGTCCTGATTCTCGGCGGTAGTCGCTACTCGACGGTGGAGACCGAGATCTACCACCAGACGGCTGATCTGCTGGACCTTCGGTCGGCGGCGGTCCTCTCGATCGTCCAGATCGTCCTGGTGGCGACAGTTCTCGCGGTTGCTGGTCTGTTGCGCAGGCGGACCGAGGTGACCGTCGAACTGCGTCGTTCGGCCGGCACCGCACGTCGGCCGCGGTGGACGGATCTGCCGGCGCTGATCGTGACGGGCGGCGCCGCCGTATTGATCGCCGTACCGATCGCCGTCCTGGTGATCCGGTCGCTGCAGACACCGGACGGCTGGGGCCTGGCCAACTATCGCGGGTTGGCCGACGTCGCCTCCGGCAACGTGCTGCTGGTCCCGGCCACCACCGCTCTGGGCAACTCGCTCCGCATCGCCCTCACCGCAACGGTATTGGCCGTCCTGCTCGGTGTGATGCTGTCGGTAGTGCTGGCCCGGCGACCCCGGCGGACGTTGTCCCGCAGACTGATCGGCGCTGCCGATGCCGTCGTGATGCTCCCGCTGGGAGTCAGTGCCGTGACCGTGGGGTTCGGATTCCTGATCGCCCTGAACTCCGGGCCGCTGGATCTGCGGGGCTCCGCGCTGCTGGTGCCGATCGCGCAGGCCCTGGTCGCTACACCGTTGGTGATCCGGCTGGTCCTGCCGGTATTGAGGGCCGCAGACGAACGCCTCCGCCAGGCGGCCGCGATGCTCGGCGCCTCACCGCTGCGGGTCTGGGTCTCGGTCGACCTGCCGATCATGTCGAGGGCGCTGGCCGGTGCGTCGGCCTTCGCGTTCGCGGTCGCTCTCGGCGAGTTCGGGGCCACCTCGTTCCTGGCCCGGCCGGAGACACCCACCCTGCCGGTGCTGATCGGCCGGTTGATCTCCCGTCCCGGCCCGGCCAATGCCGGGATGGCCTTGGCCGCAGCCACTCTGCTCGCAGTCGTCTGTGCGGCGGTGGTGCTGGTCGTCGATGCCTTCTCGTCGGATTCCGCCGCCAGGTGGGGTGCCTTCTGATGCTGACCATCACCGATCTGGGTGTGAGATACGGAACCACCGTCGCGGTGGACCGGGTCGACCTGGAAGTGCCGGACGGTCGCGTCCTGTGTCTGCTCGGACCGTCCGGGTGCGGGAAGTCCACGATGCTGCGGGCGGTGGCCGGCCTGGAGCCGGTCGGCGCGGGCACCGTGGCCTGGGACGGTCGCGATCTCGCCGGTGTTCCGGTCCACCGCCGCGGGTTCGGCCTGATGTTCCAGAGTGGTGTGCTGTTCCCGCATCTGGACGTGGCCGGCAACATCGCCTACGGACTGCGACGCGAGGCCCGCGAACGTGGGCGCGCCTGGCGGCGTCATCGGGTGGGTGAACTGCTGGAACTCGTGGGTCTGGCCGGGTTCGGGGCCAGGGGCGTGACGACCCTGTCCGGTGGCCAGGCACAACGGGTGGCACTGGCGCGCGCGCTCGCCCCGTCCCCCCGGTTGCTGCTGCTCGACGAACCGCTCGCCGCCTTGGACGCGGAGTTGCGGGAACGACTCGTCCAGACGCTGCGCGAGGTCCTGACGGCGACCTCGACCACCGCTCTCTACGTCACCCACGACCAACGGGAGGCGTTCGCCGTCGCCGACACGGTGGCGCTGATGCGCGGCGGTCGCATCCGTCAGATCGGCGCACCGGCCGGGATCTGGTCGGCGCCCGCCTCGGAGTGGGTGGCCGGTTTCGTCGGCTACACCACCGTCGTGGATCGGGTGCAGTTGGCGGTACTGGGGCTGGTCGAGCTACCGGCGGAGTCCAGGATCGCCCTCCGTCCCGGTGCCTTCGTCCTGAGCCGGCAGGGATCCGTCCATGGTGTCTGCGTGTCGGTGATGCCCGGCCCGGAGGTGATCCGACTGCGGGTGGACGTCGCCGGCCTCGGCACCGTCGAGGCCCTGTCGGCCCTCCACGACGAAGTCGTCGCCGGCCAGGGAGTCAGGCTCGCTTTCGATGCAGCGGGTGTGGCCGGTCTCCCACCACGTGCTGCGGACTTGCCCACACGCGAGGGCTGAGGCCAGCACCGGATGGTTAGCTGGCGCTCGTGCGCAACCGGCTCCAGATCCCCATTCGC
This sequence comes from Nakamurella sp. PAMC28650, assembly GCF_014303395.1. Classification (GTDB taxonomy): domain Bacteria; phylum Actinomycetota; class Actinomycetes; order Mycobacteriales; family Nakamurellaceae; genus Nakamurella. Next base: position 5,014,017 of record NZ_CP060298.1, on the reverse strand, counting down.
TGTGCGGCCCTGATCGACGCCCCGGTCGGGTCGGTCCGGCGGGCCCTTGGCCGGTCCGAGGTCTGGACCAGGACGGCGCGGGCCGTCGGCGGGCGGCTCGAGGTGGCCGGCGATCCGGTCACCATGACGGCCGGAGGGCTGATCAGATTCAGTTCCGGACGCGGTCCTTCGGTGCTGCTCCGCATCCGGGAGGAAGCCGGACTGCCCGTGCTGGTGAGCCCGATGTTCCGGCGTCGTCCGGCGGTCGAGGTCCGCGTCGTCACGGCCGGGACCGGCGCCGGCACCCTGACCACCGTCGACATGTCGCTCTCCACCCCGGTTCCGCTGCTGAGCACCATGTTTCGGCCGGTCCTGATCCGATACGGGGAGATGCTCCTGGGCATCACCACTCTCGTGGCCAGGGAGCCGGTCCGGGTGGTGGCCGGCGCCGTGGTCAGCCAAGGAAAAGTCCTGCTGGCGCGACGTCTGTCGCCATCGGGGCAGTGGGAACTGCCGGGCGGCAAGGTCGAGCCGGGGGAGTCCGATCGGCAGGCGCTGCAGCGGGAACTATTGGAGGAACTTGCCCTGCACACCACCGTATCCGAACGAATCGGACCGGTGATCGAGGTCGAGCCGGGAGTAGAACTGCTCTGCTACCGGGCACGGATGACCGCCGACGAGGACGTCATCCTGACCGATCACGACGAATATCGCTGGGTCGGCCCGGATGAACTGGATGCTATCGATCTGCTCGAATCAGACCGGCAACTCGTTGCGCCGTTGCGCAAGACGCTCCAGAGCCGGCTGTGATGTCGCGATTGGACCGTCAATTCCGATCGTGACCGCTTTCGTCATCTCGACGACATATCAGTCGTGACAGGATGCGAGGAACGAGCTACCTCCCTCCCTCGACCCGGGGGAAAGGAGCCCCTCTGCATCTCCTGGGAGCAAACGTGGCAACTACCCACTCTCGCACCACCCGAACAGCGTTGCTGGCGGTCATCGCCGCTGGCGCGCTCGTGGTGAGTGCCTGTGGTTCCAGCTCCACCGCGACGGCCGGCGCAGGCAGCTCGTCCAGCGCCGGCTCGGCGACCTCCTCCGCAGCGCTGGTGGCACCGTCCTCCGGTGCTGCGTCCTCCGCGCCCGCGTCGTCCGGCCCCGCGTCGTCAGGTCCCGCGTCGTCCGGCCCGAAGACGTCAGGGCCTGCCACCTCGGCTTTCGTCGCTCCGAGCACGGCTGCCCCCACCTCGTTGACGCCGGCCATGATCTCGGCCGCGAAGGCAACGCTCACCGACTCGTCGTCGCTGACCATCTGCACCTCGCTGCCGTATCCGCCGTTCGAGGTCGACGACGGCACCGGCAAGATCGTCGGTTTCGACATCGACTTCATGAACTACGTGGCCAAGGACCTGGGCGTGGGCACGAAGGTCTCGGTGCAGCAGTTCACGGCCATCAAGTCCGGCCAGGCCACCAAGTCGAAGAAGTGCGACATCTCCGCTGCCGCCATGACGATCACCGCCGAGCGTCTGGCCGCCATCACCTTCTCCAACCCGTACTACGACGCCTCGCAGGCCCTGATGGTGCTGACGGCCAGTTCGGTCAAGTCGCTCGCTGATCTCAAGGGCAAGAAGCTCGGCGCCCAGACGGGCACCACCGGATTGATCTACGCGCAGAAGTACGAAGGTCAGTACGGCTACACCGTGCAGGAGTACCAGCAGATCTCGGACGAGGAGCAGGCGCTGCAGTCGGGCAAGATCGACGCGGCCATCCACGACCAGCCGGCGCTGAACGACTACTCCAAGCAGCAGAAGGGCAAGGTGAAGATCGTCGACAACTTCAACACCGGCGAGGAATACGGCTTCGGTGTGGCCTTGGGCAATACCGCCCTGGCCGCCGTGGCCAACTACGCCATCGCGCAGTCCAAGAAGGACGGCACCTACCTGTCCAGCTACGCGAAGTGGATCGGCGGCACGCCGCCCACCAAGTAAGGACGTCCCGGTCGGGGCCCGGGCGAGCAATCGCCCGGGCCCCTGCCGGTGTTTGCACCATCGGACCCGCAGAACAGGAGATGGCCAGTGACAGCACCTGCGAAGGCACCTGCTCCGACGCCCGCGAGACCGCAGAGTGGCATGACCAAGAAGCAGCGGGTCACGATCATCCGGACCGGTCAGTACGCCGTGATCGTGGTGATCGTCGTCATTCTCGCGCTGGTCGGCCACTGGAAGGATTTCAAGGTTCAATTCCTTGACTTCCACATCATGGAGCAGATTCTTCCGCGCCTGATCAAGACCGGGCTGATCAATACCGCGATCTACACGGTGATGGCGTTCATCTTCGGCCTTATCGTCGGGCTGATCATCGCCCTGATGCGGTTGTCCCAGGTCAGGTTGTATCGCTGGATCGCAACGATCTACGTCGAACTGTTGCGGGGTCTGCCGACGCTTCTCGTGCTCTACCTCCTGGCCTACGCCATCCCGACCATCTTCGGGAACAGCAATAAATTCTTCGGCAACTTCTACGTGCTGGTGACCCTCGGGCTGGGCTCGGTCGCCGCCGCCTACATGTCCGAGACGATCCGGGCAGGTGTCCAAGCGGTCCCGAAGGGTCAGATGGAGGCGGCCCGCACGCTCGGCATGCCCCCTGGCCGGGCGATGATCTCCATCATTCTCCCGCAGGCCTTCCGGATCATCATTCCGCCGCTGACCAACGAGGTCATCCTGCTGGTCAAGGACTCCTCGCTGGTGTACGCCCTCGGGTTCACCTCGACGCAATACGAGCTCACCTTCCTCGGCCAGACCGCAGCCAGCGGCGGCATCACCGGCATCGATGCGAACTCTTCGCCGCTGATCCTCGCGGGTGTGGCCTATCTGGTGATCACGCTTCCACTGTCGCAGGCCGTCCGTGCCCTGGAACGCAAGCAAGCGAAAAGGCGATGACCGATGACTGACACCTCCACCGATCTACCGGGCCAGGGAGCGATCTCGGTCCGCGGGTTGGTCAAGAAGTTCGGCGACGTCGAGGTGCTGAAGAACATCGACGTCGAGATCAAGAAGGGCGAGGTCGTCTGCATCATCGGGCCGTCCGGGTCGGGCAAGACGACGTTGCTCCGCTGCGTGAACCTGCTCGAGCAGCCGACCGCCGGCAGGATCATCGTCAACGGATTCGAAGTCACCGACAGCGAGTGCGACATCGATGCCATGCGCAAGAGCATCGGCATGGTGTTCCAACAGTTCAACCTCTTCCCGCACCTGTCGGTCCTGCAGAACCTGACGATCGCCCAGATCAGGGTGCTCAAGCGCGGCAAGGCCGAGGCGGAGAAGACCGCCATGCACAATCTCGAACGGGTCGGGATGGCCCACCGGGCCGCTGCCTACCCGCCCCAGCTCTCCGGTGGTCAGCAGCAGCGCATCGCCATCGCCAGATCGCTCTCGATGAACCCGGCCCTGATGCTCTTCGACGAGCCCACCTCGGCTCTCGATCCCGAACTGGTGGGTGAGGTGCTCGCCGTGATGAAGGGTCTGGCCAAGGAAGGCATGACGATGATGGTCGTCACGCACGAGATGGCCTTCGCCCGTGACGTTGCCGACCGCGTCATCTTCATGGACGGCGGATATGTCGTCGAAGAAGGCCCCGCCGAACAGGTCATCGGCCACCCTCAGCACGAGCGGACCAAGTCGTTCATGTTCCGGGTGCTGAACCCGACCCAGGTCCAGGAGGGCGACGAGTTCCCGGCCGCGGCCCTGGAGTCTGATTCGTAGCTGCCGCCGGGACTTACGCGAGCGCTGGACACCAATCTGCAGAGGGGCTTCGGCGGAGGCTGATCCGAACCGCGACAACGAGTGTGGACCGACTCGCTGCCGCTACCCTGCATTCTCGATCCTCGGCAGGGTCCCCCGATACACCCGGACTCGTAGCGTCCAGGCTCTGCTCGTAGCAGTGCCGGTCGTGCTACCAGTCGAATGGCGCAGCTACGAGTGCGATCACCACCGTTGTGCACACACTTCCAACCATCCACAAATCACCCGACGGCCCGGTGAGCATCGCCGTGCCGGGGTCAGATTTCCGTCATGACGACACCCGAATCGTGGACCGATCGACAAGTGCTGCTGGCGGGGGATCTCTCGCCGGGTCAGATTCGTGCGCAGACGCGTCACGGGCAGCTCCACCGTCTGCGTCCCGGTCGATACACGGACGGGTCGAACTGGCGAGCCTCCGATGCCGTCCAGCAGCACCGGATCCGAGCACTGGAATTGGGTCACTGGCTCGGCCAACGGGCGGCCATCAGCCACGAGTCGGCTGCCGTCCTGCACGGAATCCAGATGCCGCACACCGTGCTGGCCAGAGTGCATGCCACATGGCCCGCGAGCACCGGACGCAGCTCCACCGCCAACGTACGGCCCCATCGCAGTCAGCTGGACGGCCCGGATGTCGCGTGGCTGGAGGGAATTCAAGTCACGAGTCCGGCGCGAACGGTGTTCGACGTCGCCCGCTCCGCGCCGTGGTGGCGGGCGGTGCCGGTGGCCGATTCGGCATTGCAGCTCCGTCTGTGCTCGGTTGCGGATCTGGCAGCGGTGCTGGCGTCGAACACCCGCACGCCCGGCGCTTTCAGGGCGCGGCGGGTGATCGAGTTCGCCGATGGGAAGGCGGAGAGCGTCGGAGAGTCGATCTGCCGCTTGCAGTTCGCCCGGATCGGTCTTCCGGTCCCGAATCTGCAAGCTGTCGTCCCCGGTCTGGGCCCCGGGCACCAGGCGCGCGTCGATTTCGACTTTCCCGAACATTCGACCGTCTCCGAGTTCGACGGGATGATCAAGTACGGTCGCCTCCTCGATCCCGGACAGACCGCCGGCGATGTGGTCGTGGCGGAGAAGATTCGAGAGGACCGATTGCGGGATACGGGCCGTCAATGCGTGAGGGTGATCTGGGCCGACTCCAGGCAGAGCGAAGCTGTGCTTGCGCGGTTCCGCGCCGCGTTCCGTCGCTCCGGGTTCCCGGACTGGAAGCCTCTGCCTGGTCGCTTCCGGGACACCTGAGACGGGAAGTGAGGCACTCGTAGCGCCCCGGTCCAGCCCGTAGCGGCGCCGGCGATATGACGAGTGTCATCTCAATGCTACGAGTGGGCAGGGTGGCGCAGCCGGGTGCTCCGAGTGGGCAGGGTGGCGCAGCTGGCTGCTACGAGTGGGCAGGGTGGCGCAGCCGGGGCCTGTGACACAGTCGGCCCATCGCCCGACCAGGGGCGAGCCGGTGCGCCGGTAGACTGCGGGTGCTGCACTGCGTCGGAACTGACTCGGGTGGCTACCGTGGCCCTGCGCCGCGGCTTTTGTCATGCTTCCGGTCAGCACCACAGCCGGGGGTCCGGGCCGCCTTCAGGGGGTCACCGTCAAAGAGGAGTATTCCCGCTGTGGCTGTTAGGTCAGATCTGCGAAATGTCGCCATCGTCGCCCACGTCGACCATGGCAAGACCACCCTGGTCGACGCCATGCTGTGGCAGTCTGGCGCCTTCCGCGTCGGGTCGGCGCACACCGACCGGGTGATGGACTCCAACGACCTGGAGCGCGAGAAGGGCATCACCATTCTCGCCAAGAACACCGCCGTGCACCGCGGCGAAATGATCATCAACATCGTCGACACCCCCGGTCACGCCGACTTCGGCGGCGAGGTCGAGCGCGCGCTGATGATGGTCGACGGCGTCGTGCTGCTGGTCGACGCCTCCGAAGGTCCGCTCCCGCAGACGCGCTTCGTCCTGCGCAAGGCCCTCGAGGCCAGGCTGCCGGTGGTGCTGGTGGTCAACAAGACCGACCGCCCTGACGCCCGCATCGACGAGGTCGTCGACGAGACCTACGCGCTGTTCATCGACCTGGACGCCGACGACGAGCAGATCGAGTTCCCGATCGTCTACTGCGCCTCCCGCGCGGGCCGGGCCAGCCTGAACAAGCCGGCCAACGGCGAGATGCCCGACCACGAGAACCTCGACCCGCTGTTCGACGTCCTGCTCGAGGCCATCCCCGCCCCGTCGTACACCGAGGGTGCGCCGCTGCAGGCTCAGGTCACGAACATCGACGCGTCCCCGTTCCTCGGCCGGATCGCCATGTGCCGCGTCATCGAGGGCACCATCACCAAGGGTCAGCAGGTCGCCTGGATGAAACTGGACGGCACCGTCGTCCGCACCAGGGTCAGCGAGCTGTTGATCACCGAGGCCCTCGACCGGGTCCCGGTGGAGTCCGCTTACGCCGGCGACCTGATCGCCGTGGCGGGAATGGCCGACATCACCATCGGCGAGACCCTCGCCGACTCCGAGAACCCGGTCGCGCTGCCTCCGATCACGGTGGACGAGCCGGCCATCTCCATGACGGTCGGCATCAACACCTCCCCGCTCGCGGGCAAGGACGGCGGCAAGAAGCTGACCGCCCGTCAGGTCAAGAACCGTCTGGACCAGGAACTGATCGGCAACGTCTCGATCCGCGTCCTGAACACCGAGCGCCCCGACACCTGGGAGGTGCAGGGTCGCGGTGAGCTGGCCCTGGCCATCCTGGTCGAGACGATGCGCCGCGAGAGCTTCGAGCTGACCGTCGGCAAGCCGCAGGTGGTCCTGCGCGAGGTCGACGGCAAGAAGCACGAGCCGTTCGAGAAGCTGACCATCGACGTACCCGAGGAGTACCTCGGTGCCGTCACGCAACTGCTGGCCATCCGCAAGGGCCGGATGGAGTCGATGACCAATCATGGCACCGGCTGGGTCCGCCTGGAGTTCCACGTCCCGTCGCGTGGCCTGATCGGCTTCCGTACCGATTTCCTGACGGACACCCGTGGTACCGGTATCGCCAGCACCCTGTTCGACGGTTACGGCCCCTGGGCCGGTGCCATGCGGGCGCGCGCCAGTGGCTCGCTGGTCGCCGACCGTCCGGGCAAGGCGACCCCGTTCGCGATGCTCAGCCTGCAGGAGCGCGGCGCGATGTTCGTGCCGCCGACCACCGAGGTCTACGAGGGCATGATCATCGGCGAGAACTCCCGGGCCGACGACATGGACGTCAACATCACCAAGGAGAAGCAGCTCACCAACATGCGCAAATCCTCCTCCGAGGAACTGGTGCACCTGGTGCCGCCTCGGTCGCTCTCGCTGGAGCAGGCGCTGGAATTCTGCTCCGACGACGAGTGCGTGGAGATCACCCCGGTCGCAGCGCGCATCCGCAAGCTGGTGCTGAACGCAGGGGAGCGGGCCAGGACCCGCAGCCGCAACAAGGTCTCCACCTGACGCAGGGGTCGTGCACCCTAGGGTGAGGACATGAAAGACCGTGGAGGGCGACAGGTTCGCCGTCCACGGTCTTCCTTCTTCCACCGACATCGAGGCGCCGCCGGGCTCGCGCCGGCCGCCAGGCTGACAACCCTGGTGGCCCTGCTGGCCACAACCCTGCTGGCCGGCTGCACCCCGCCCGGCCTGCCGGCCCCGATCGCACCGGCGGCCAGTTCGGCGGGAGGCAGTTTCCCGGCGGTGGCGCCGTCCGTCACCATCGGTGTCGACGGAGCAGTCCAGGGCTTCAATCCGCACGCGATCTCGGACTACTCGCTCGCCGACTCCGCGGTGGCCGGCCTGGTGCTCCCGTCGGTGTCCTCCGTCGCGGCCGATGGCACCGTCACGCTGAACACCGACGTGGTCCGCAAGGCCACCGTGACCACCACACCCACCTCCACCGGTCCGTTCACCGTCACCTACACGCTGGACCGCAATGCCTCCTGGTCCGACGGAACCCCCATCACGGCCGAGGACTTCAGCTACCTGCGGGACCAGATGCTGGTCCAGCCGGGAACCGTCGACCCGGCGGGCTACCGACTGATCACCGGCATCGTCAGCAAGGACGCGGGGAAGACGGTCCAGGTGACGTTCGCCCAGGTCGTGGCCGACTGGAAGACGCTGTTCTCACCGCTGCTGCCCTCCCACATCCTGAAGGATTCCCCGGGCGGATGGACCGAGGGGCTGGCCGCCGGCCTCCCGGTGTCGGCCAATCGCTACAAGATGCTGGGCTACGACGCGGTGACCGGCGAGATCACCCTGGTCCGCAACGACAAGTACTGGGGGACGCAGCCCGGTCCCGGGACCGCAGTCGTGCGGATCGGGACGTCCGCCGCGCTGATCGCCGCGCTGCACCGGGGGGACCTGCAGGCGGTGTTGCTGCAGCCGAACGCGGCCGACCAGCAGACCCTGGGCGAGCAGGTACCGGCGAGCCGCAGAGTGGTGGTGCCGCTTCCGGGCACGGTCCAGCTCGTGCTCAACACCGTCACCGGAGCGACGGCCGACCTGCAGGTGCGGCGGGCAGTCGCAGCAGCGATCGACACCCAGGCCCTGCGCGTCGTGCTCGACGGCGGCAACACCGGCGGGGGAGCGGCGGCGAACTCCCTGGTGACCCTCGGTGCAGGTATCCCCGGCCCGACGGCAGGAACCTCGGCCGCACTCGCCGACCTGGCCGGTGCCGGCTATCACCGGGAGTCGCTGTACATGAGCAAGGGTGGACGGATCCTCCGTCTGGCCCTGACCTATTCGAGTCTGGACCCCCGGATGGCCGCCGCGGCGAAGTTGGTGCAGCGGCAACTCGCGGTCGTCGGGATCGAGGTCGATCTGGTCCGGGACGACCCGCGGACGATGGTCAACGGCCGGATGGCGCTCGGTGTGGGCGATCTGGGCCTGGTGATGGTGCCGCGGGGCCCGTCGGACGCGCTGGCGGCCGGATCTGCGTTCGGTTGCCCCTTGACGCCGACCGCCGGAACGCCGGTCAACCGAGCCGAACCGCTGCCGAGGGCGGGCAATCTCTCCGGCCTCTGCCTGTCCGAACTCGAGACGCTGCTGGCGCGATCCGCGACGGGCCAGGGGACACCGGCGATCGATCCGGTGGTCTCGGCTGCCCTGCCGGTGATCCAGATCAGTCGCCCGTCGGCGATATTCGCCGTTTCTGCGCCGCTGGCCCCGATCGCGGCCCGATCCGGCCCGGGTTGGGTGTTCTCGGGTCCGCTGGCAGGTCTGGCCAGCTGGCCCCTGCACTGAGAAACCTGTGGCCTACAGCCGCCTGACCTGGACATACCTCGGTGGTGAAGTGCATAGGCCGCAACATCTCCGGCCGGACCGGCTCTTCGAGGGAAGACCTTCAGCCAGCTATGAAAACCCCAGCTGATGTCCGATTGATGTTTCCCCGATGCTAACCACCGGTCACCTTTTGGTGACGATCACGGTTGTCGGCTGGCCCAGATGGTGAGAAGGTTCGTAAAGTCTGGCGGTCAGACACGACACGGTGGCTGCACAGTCCGCAGAATGCGACGGTCGATGGGGGCCGGCGTTGACGGGTTGCGCAGTGCCCTTCAGGAGGATCCTTCATGACAAGAACACGGGCAGTGACACTCACTGCCTTCGTCGCAGCATCGGCGTTGGTCTTCGCCGCGTGCACCAGCTCTCCCGGACAGGCCAGCCCCTCGTCCAGCTCCGCCACGTCGGCCGCCGGCTCCAGCGCGGCGGCGAGCAGCGGCTCGGCCAGCAGCGCCCCGGCGACGAGTGGCGCGGCGACCAGCGGCACGGCCACCAGTGGCGCAGGCGGCACCGGTGCTCCGTCCACCTCGACCCAGCCGGCGGGTGCGGACGGCTGCGGCAAGCCCCACGGTCCGTACACCGCGCCGGCGACCACGTCCGGAACGGTCTCCGTCGGCTTCAACGAGTTGTCGACCTCCTGGAACTCGCAGTCGGCACACGGCAACTCGACCTACAACGCCAACGCCCTGTACCTGACGCAGGCGCAGAACTGGTACTACGACAAAGATCTCAACCTGGTCAACAACGACTCCTTCATGACGTGCAAGGTGACGTCCAAGAGCCCGTTGACGATCGCGTACACCATCAACAAGGACGCGAAGTGGTCCGACGGTGTTCCGGTCACCGCCGAGGATCTGCTGATGACCTGGATCAGCAACAGTGGGAACTTCAACACCGGTGACCTCAAGACCGACAAGGACGGCAACCCGTTGCCGTCCACCCCGACCACGGTGGCCTTCGACTCCTCCAGTCCCGGCCTCGCTCTCGTCAAGGCCTTCCCGACCATCTCGGCCGACCACAAGACCTTGACCACCGTCTTCTCGCAGCCGTTCGTGGACTACCAGCTGAACCTGACGATCGGTGTCGCGGCCCACGCCGTGGCGGAGAAGGCCCTCGGCATCAAGGATCCGACAGCAGCCGTCGCCGCGCTGGTGAAGGCAGCCCAGACCAAGGACAAGTTGTCGCTGGCCAAGGTGGCCAACACCTGGAACACGGCGTTCGACTTCACCGCGATGCCGACCGACCCGTTGCTCTACCTGTCCAGCGGTCCGTACGTGATGTCGGACTTCAAGGCCAACCAGTTCCAGACCTTCAAGATCAACCCCAACTACACCTGGGGACCGAAGCCGGCCGTCGCCACCATCACCATCGCGTACGCACCCGACCCGACCGCGGCGGTCCAGTCGCTGGCCAACGGTGAGCTGCAGATCATCAACCCGCAGGCGACCGCGGACGTGCTCAAGGGCGCCACGGCGCTTTCGGGCCAGGGTGTCAAGGTCATCAACGGCAGCGGCGGCACCTACGAGCACGTCGACCTGGCCGAGAACAACAGCGGGCCCTTCGACCCCAAGACCTACGGTGGCGACGCCACCAAGGCGACCGAAGTCCGTACGGCGTTCCTGAAGACCATTCCGCGCCAGGACATCATCGATCGTCTGATCAAGCCGTTGAACCCGTCCGCCACCATCCGTGACTCGTTCACGCAGGTGCCGGGATCACCCGGGTACGCTCCCATGGTGGCCGCCAACGGGCTGAGTGCCTACGACAAGGTCGACCTCGCGGGCGCGAAGGCCCTGCTCGCCCAGGCCGGTGTCAAGACTCCGGTCAACGTGCGGTTCATGTACGCCGACAACAACCCCCGGCGTGCCAGTGAGTACCAGTTGATCGCCGCGTCGGCCAAGCAGGCCGGCTTCAACGTGATCGACGGCAAGAACGCCAAGTGGAGCAGCCAGCTGACGAACACCAAGATCTACGACGCCGTCCTGTTCGGCTGGCAGAACAGCACCACCGGTGTCGCGCAGAACCCGCCGAACTTCCTGAGCGGCGCAGCGGGCCAGAACAACTTCTACGGCTACAAGAACGCCGACGTCGACAAGTGGATGAACCAGCTGAACATCACCACCGACGCCGCCACCCAGACGAAGCTGCTGACCGAGACCGAGCAGCAGCTGGTCAAGGACGGGTTCGGGACGATCCTGTTCCAGTTCCCGGACATCACCGCGTTCGACACGAACAAGGTGACCGGAGTGGGTGGCATCGGCCTGGTGCCGGGCGTCTTCTCCAACTTCTGGGAATGGAAGATCGCAGGCTGATCGGATGATGTGGTAGACCGTCCTGGCCGGGACCCCTGGTGGTCCCGGCCAGGACGGCTTCGTGTTGCTGCAGACTTCTGATCGGGATCCACCTCCAGGCTGCCCCCGGGGCACGGAGGGGAACCAGCGCGAAAGGGACACCAGGTGCTCACCTTCATCGTGCGGCGCGTCATCGCCGCAATCTTCATCACGATCGGCGCGAGCTTCATCGCCTACATCCTGGTAGCCAACGCGGGTGACCCGCTGGGCGACGCCAGAGGTCTCCCTGCCGCCCAGCGCGGGCAGGCGATCGCGACCGTCACCGCGACATTGCACCTGGACGTGAATCCGGTCTTCCGCTTCTTCATCTGGCTCAAGGGAGTCAGCGGCTGTTTCGTCGGAAAGTGCGATTTCGGGCAGAACATCCAGCAGACGCCCGTGAACGGCCTGCTGAGTGCCGCCCTTGGTCAGTCGATCAAACTCATTCTGGCGTCGACGATCCTGGCCGTCATCCTGGGGATCGCCATCGGCGTGGTGTCGGCGCTCCGCCAGTACTCCGGCCTCGACTACGGCGTGACGTTCCTGGCGTTCCTGTTCTTCGCCCTCCCGGTGTTCTTCATCGGGGTGATCCTCAAGGACCTGCTGGCGATCCGGTTCAACACGTTCCTGGACACCGGGGGATCGTTCTCCTGGTCGGCCATCTTCCTGGTCTCGGCCGCCGTCGCCGTGATCGGATACTCCCTCGTTCCCGGAGAGATCCTCCGGCGTCTGACGATCGGCGCGATCATCTTCGTCGTCGCGCTGGTCGCGATGTACTACATCACCGTCGACCACTGGCTCGTGAACCCGTCTCTCGGACCGGTCGTCATCGCCGTGCTCTCGGTCCTGCTGGGTCTGGGCATCACCGTGCTCACGGCCGGGTTGTCGAACAAGAAGGCCCTCTACACCTCGATGACCGTCGTGGCCATCGGCGTCGCGCTGTGGTACCCGTTGCAGTACTGGCCTTTCCACAACGGCATGTCCTGGGCCAAGATGATTCTCATCCTGGTGATCGCGATTCTCGTCGGTGTCGGCGTCGGATACGCCTTCGGGGGCGACGACAAGGGTCTCTCCGCGCGCACTGGAGCGTTGACCGGTGCGGCGACCGGTTTCATCATCTTCGTGGACCGTCTGATGCGGGCATGGCAGAGCTACTCGAGCAATCCCGCGATCGCCGGACGGCCCATCCGGACGACCCTGCCCTCCACCCCCAACCTGCAGGGTGACTTCTGGATCCAGACCACCGACACGCTCACCCACCTCGTGCTGCCGACGATTACGCTGATGTTGATCTCGCTGGCCACGCACTCACGGTTCTCCCGGGCGAGCATGCTGGAGGTGATGAACCAGGACTACATCCGCACGGCCAGATCCAAGGGCCTGACCGAGCGGACGGTGGTCATGCGGCACGCCTTCCGCAACGCGCTGATCCCGATGGCCACCGTGGTCGCCTTCGACATCTCGGGTCTGATCGGCGGGGCCGTGCTGACCGAGCAGGTCTTCGGCTGGAAGTCCATGGGTTCGTTGTTCTCCCAGGGTCTGAGACAGGCCGACCCGAACCCCGTCATGGCCTTCTTCGTGGTGGGCGCCCTGATCGCCGTTCTTGCCAACCTTCTGGCCGACATCGCCTATGCGGCCCTCGACCCCCGGATCAGGCTGAGCTGACATGACCGAACACATGAGCCCGGATCCGAGCCGTGACGTCGTCCCGCTGGAGCCCGGCGAGAAGGGCACGCTGGAACAGCGCGAGGTCGCCGGCCTCTCGCAATCCCAGATCGTCCGGAAGCGATTCTTCCGGCACCGCGGCGCTGTCATCTCACTGACGGCACTGATCCTCATCCTGCTGCTGTCGGCGACCTCCATCGGATGGGGTCCGATCCCGGGATGGTGGCGGCACAACTACTTCGACGTCATCGCCCCGCCGGAAGGGGCGGGGGCCTCCCTGTCGATCTTCGGCATCGGAGGTCACGATTTCTTCTCGATGGGCCAGTACCCGTTCGGCGCGGACGGCCAGCACGGCCAGGACAACTTCGCACAGGTGATGCGGGGAATCCAGCAGACCCTGACCCTCGTGGTGATCACCGGGATCCTGTCCACCGTGGTCGGCGTGGTGCTCGGCGCGATCGCCGGCTACTACCGCGGCTGGGTGGACTCGCTGATCATGCGTTTCACCGACCTGATCATCACCCTGCCGGTGCTGCTGGTGACGGCCGTGCTCGGGTTCGTCTTCTCGGCACGGGGGGTCGTTTCGGTCGCGGTCGCGCTCGGTCTGCTGTCGTGGACCTCGATGACCAGGTTGGTCAGAGCTGAGTTCCTGACGCTGCGCGAGCGCGAGTTCGTCGATGCCGCCAAGGTGGCCGGCGCCTCGTCGGCCCGGATCATCTTCAAGCACATGATGCCGAACTCCGTCGGTGTCATCGTGGTCAACGCCACCCTGACCATCAGCAGCAGCATCCTGGTGGAGGCGGCGCTGTCGTTCCTCGGCTTCGGCATCCAGTACCCCGATGTGTCGCTGGGCTCGCTGATCTCGACCTACCAGGCGGCGATCCTGACCGGCCAGCCCTACCTGTTCTTCTGGCCGGGCATCTTCATCATCGTCATCGTGCTGTGCCTGAACTTCATCGGTGACGGTCTGCGCGACGCCTACGATCCACGGCAGAAGCGGATCCCGAAGGCCAGGGATCTGCGGAAGTCGAAGGAGATCGCCCGGTCGACCCTGGCTCCGGCCGAGGTCTGACGTCGATGCTCTCGATCGCCGCGAACGGACCAGCTGCCCCGACGTCAGAGCAGGGCGGACGCCGCACAGGCGAGCAGCAGGAGCGCACCGGCCACGATCGTCCTCCGATGCAGTCGGATCGGCGGTCGGCTGAACTCGAGGCGCGGATCGTCGAGGAAGCCGAGATCGCGGAGTTCCTCCCACTGGCGCCGCACCACTGCGGCGGCCGCGCCCGAGGCGCTGTCCGGATGGTCACCCGGGCGGATCGTGCCGTGCGGGCCGAAGGTGGACGGCGGCAGGCCGGACCCCGTTCGCCGGCTGATCAGGGTCGCGTTCATCCCCCCGGGCGCCGGGGCGGCCCAGGCCGGGAACTTGCCGTAGGCGGTGAACAGCGTCAGTGCCCACTTGGTGTCGATCCGCTGGATGGACGGCCAGGGCAGGTCGATCGTGCGCAGGACGTTCACCAGGTGCACCCCGGCGACGTCGACGGCCACCTGGGGTCGCCAGTACGCCGCCCAGACCGCGCCGGACAGCAGTGCCAGCCAGGGCGCCGCCCGCAGTCCGGCCGCGGGGCTCTGGATGAAGGCGGACAGGAGCGCGATCACCGACAACGTCCAGATCGCCGCGGTCAGCCATCGTCCGAAGGTCGGTCTGAAGGTCTGGGCCGTCGTCGGGTCGGTGGAGGACACTCGACCATGGTGACATGTATCGACCCGGCCGCCCGTTCGGGACGACCCGTCGCAGATCCAGGAACCACACATCGAGAAGGGCACCATGACCCACGCTGAGATCCCTGTCGACCCGAGTGGGTCCGGACAGGTCGCCCCCGTTCTTTCCGTCGACGATCTGGACATCGACTTCTGGGTCGACGGCACCTGGTACCCGGCCGTCGAACAGGCAAGCTTCAAGCTCTTCCCCGGCGAAGTGCTGGCCATCGTCGGTGAATCAGGGTCGGGCAAGTCGACGATCGCGATGTCGATCATGGGCCTGCTGCCGAAGAACTCCCACGTGGAGGGCTCGATCAAGCTGGGTCAGCGGGAGCTGGTCGGCGCGTCCCAGCGTGCCTTCAGGGCCATCCGGGGCAAAGAGGTCTCGGTGATCTTCCAGGAGCCGATGACTGCGCTGAATCCGGTGTACACCATCGGTTTCCAGATCATGGAGATGTTGCGCACCCACCAGGCGATGGCCCCGTCGCAGGCCCGCAAGAGGGCCATCGAGCTGCTGACGATGGTCGAGATCCCGGACCCGGAGCGGCGCGTCGACGCCTACCCGCACCAGTTGTCCGGTGGTCAACGGCAGCGCGCCATGATCGCGCAGTCGCTCGCGATGGATCCGCGCCTGCTGATCGCCGACGAGCCGACCACCGCCCTCGACGTCACGGTCCAGGCCGAGGTGCTCAAGCTGATGCGCGACCTGAAGGACCGGCTGGACGCGTCCATCATCCTGATCACCCACGACATGGGGGTGGTGGCCGACATGGCCACCCGGATCATCGTGATGAAGGAAGGAAGGATCGTCGAGACCGGCACCGCGAGGGAGATTTTCCGTCATCCCCAGCAGGCCTACACCCGCCAGTTGCTGGAGGCCGTCCCCCACCTCGGTTCGGTGGTCGCGACCGAGGGCGTCGAGGTCGCCTCCCACCTGGCCGACGCACTCGACGGCGCAGCGCCGACCTCCAGCACGCACACCACCCCGGTCGAGGTCGACAAGCTGCGCAGGGCAACCGCTCCCGCGGGAGTGCCGCTCGTGGTCGACCTGGTCGACGTGGCGGTCGAGTATCCACGGCGAGGTCGTACGCCGGCGTTCCGGGCCGTCGACGACTTCACCCTGGCCATCGGTCAGGGCGAGGTCGTCGGCCTGGTGGGTGAGTCCGGGTCCGGCAAGACCACGATCGGGCGCGCCATCGTCGGACTGCTGCCGTTCGTGGAGGGGTCCGCCTCGGTGGTCGGGACGAACATGGTCAATGCCAGGGAGTCCGATCTGCGGACCGTCCGGAACGACGTGAGTTTCGTGTTCCAGGATCCGGGTTCGTCGCTGAACCCGAGACTTCCGGTCGGCGAGTCGATCGGTGAGCCGCTGCTGCTGCGCAAGGTCGTGAAGGGCAAGAAGGCGCTGTCGGCCCGTGTCGAGGCGTTGCTGGACCAGGTCCAGCTGCCGCGCGCCCTGCGGAACCGTTATCCCCACGAGCTTTCCGGCGGTCAACGTCAGCGTGTCGGTATCGCCAGAGCGCTGGCGCTGAGTCCCAAGCTGCTGATCGCCGACGAGCCGACGTCGGCGCTCGATGTGTCGGTCCAGGCCAAGGTGCTGGACCTATTCCAGGAACTGCAGCGGGACCAGGGCTTCGCCTGCCTGTTCGTCTCGCACGACCTCGCGGTGGTGGAGATCCTGGCCCGCCGCATCGTCGTCATGCACCACGGGAAGTTGGTCGAAATGGGGACCAGGGAGCAGATCCTGTCGAACCCGCTCGACGACTACACGAAGCGACTCCTGGCCGCCGTACCGGTGCCGGATCCCGACGAGCAGGCCATCCGGCGCGAACAGCGGGACAAACTGCTGGCGGCCGGCGTCGGTGTGGAGCCGGACGAATTCGAGGTCTTCGCCTGACGTTGCTCCCGCCGGCGGGGGGCGGTTCCTCGCTCTGGCGGCTGCCGGGGATGCGCAGCCAGGGCTACCTCTGCGTCCTCGCGTTCACCAGCTTCTTCCTGACGCTGTCGTCTCTTCCGCTGTACTCGATCGCGATCGGGACGTCGACCGGCGCGGCCGGACTGGTGACCACCGTGATGCTGGTCAGCACGGTGGCCGCCCAGACGCTGGTGCCCGCGGCGGTGTCCCGGTGGGGGCTGCTCCGGGTGCTCGGCGCCGGTCTCGTCCTGCTGGGCGCGCCGGCCCCGCTCTACGTGATCGAGCACCAGTTCTGGTGGGTGCTCCTGGTCTCGGCGGTCCGCGGGCTCGGCTTCGCGGTGATCACCGTGCTGATGCCGCTGGTGGCCAGCGCGATGGTGCCGGCCGGGCGGCAGGGCGAGGCGATCGGGATCTACGGCCTGGCGATTGCCGTTCCGAACCTGCTCGGGGTGCCGATCGGGGTCGCGCTGACCTCGGCGGGAGAATTCCGCTGGGTTGCGATTGCCTCTGCTGCACCGCTTCTCGCACTGCCACTGCTCCGGCCGATCGGCCGTGCGATGCTGCCGCGCGGTGTGGGGGTGGGAGTAGGGGTGGGTGCCGGCGTGGGCGCCGGCGCCGAACCGACGCGGGCGGACGCGTCCGGTGCCGTGCGCGCCATCGCGGGTGTCACCCTGGTCCTGCTGGTCGTCACGCTCTCCGGTGGTGGCGTGCTGACCTTCCTGCCGGTCGTGCGCTCGTCCGGCCGGCTCGCGACGGTCGCGCTGCTGCTGTTCGGGGCCGCCGGTGCGCTGAGCCGATGGCGGGCCGGGGCACTGTCGGACCGGTGGGGGAGCAGGGTGTTGCTCCCCACCGCCGTGATCGTGGCGGCCGGCGGGATGACCCTGCTCGCGATGGGGCTGGCGTTGCCGTCGACCGTGGTGCTGCTGATCGGCGCGGTCGTGCTGGGCGCCGGGCTGGGCGCGGTGCAGAACGTCACACTGCTGGTGGCCTTCCGCCGGGCGGGACCGGCGAAACAGACCACGGCCAGCGCCGTCTGGAACGCCGCCTACGACTCCGGGACCGCCATCGGCGCGCTGGTCGTCGGTCTGGTGGCGGCCGGTGGGCCAGGGTTCTCCTGGACCTTCGCCGGTTGCGCCGTGCTGATCCTCGCCACCCTGCCGCTGGCGATGACGGCCACCCGGTCACTGCGCTGACGCCTACCCTTGGCCCCATGCCCCTGCGCCGACTCCTGGCGGTCCACGCCCATCCCGACGACGAGTCGATCACGATGGGCGGAACGCTCGCCCGCTGCGCCGCCGAAGGCGTCGTTGTGACCCTGGTGACCGCCACCCTCGGCGAGGAGGGCGAGGTGATCGGCGACGAACTGCAGGGTCTGACGGCCGCCCACGCCGACCAGCTGGGCGGCTACCGGTACACCGAACTGCGCACTGCCTGCGCCGCGCTGGGAGTGGCCGACCGGCGGCTGCTCGGCGGGATCGGGGCTCATCGCGACTCCGGCATGGTGGGGACGGGATCGGCCGCCCATCCACGGGCGTTCGTCAGGGCCAGGACGGGTGGTCCTGATCACGACAGCGCCGTCCGCGAGTTGGTCGCCGTGATCGACGAGGTCCGGCCGGACGTGCTGCTGACCTACGACGCGGACGGCGGCTACGGCCACCCCGACCACCTCGCCGCTCACGAGATCTCGGTCGCCGCGGCAGCCGGTCGGGTACCGCGGGTGCTGGCCGCCGTCCGGCCGGGTGCGGCTGTGGTGGCGGCTCTGGCTGCGCTGGCTGTCCCCGACGGATACCGGCCCGCGGCGCCGGCGGATCTGGGCTACCTGGCTCCGCCGGAGGAGATCTGCGTGGCCGTCGACGTCAGCGGGTGGGAGGGGGATCGGCGCCGCGCCCTGGCCGCCCACGCCACCCAGATCGAGCTGATCGACGGTGGTTTCGCGCTGTCCAACCGGATTGCCCAGCCGACCTCGACCGTCGAGTACTTCAAGCTGCTGTCCGGTGTGCCGCTGCCCGCCGGCCACCTGGCCGGCGACGTCTTCGCAGGTCTGACGTGACCGGTCCGGGCCACCCGGCCCCGGCGCTCGACTGGGTGCTGGTCGTGCTGCTCGCGTTGCTGTCCGGTGGGATCGCGGTGTTCGGGGTCTTCTTCCTGCCGGTCTACGCCGGGTCCACACCACTGCCGCTGGTGATCGTCGCCGTCGGGATCGGGCTGGCGGTCATCCCGAGGGTCGGCTACCGCCTGACCGGTCAGCTCTTCGCCGCGTTCCTGCCGGTGATGGTCTGGTTCGCGGTGACGGTCGGGCTCTTCCTGGCGACCAACGGGCTCTACCTCGGTGTCCCGGTCGCCTGGCAGGGTTGGCAGTTCGCGCTGTTGGTGGGCGTCGGGGCGCTCTCGGCTGCGGCGTCCGTCGGCCTGCTGTGGGGAGATCACCTGCGCGCCCAGATCCATGCGCGGGCGCTGCCGTCCCCGGCCGTGACGGGTTCGGATGGGACTACTCAGCCTGGGGCGGCGGCGGAGGCGGTACGAAAGCGGCCCGGCGACGGGGGATACTGGTCGTGATCGCGGCGTCAACCCGACCGTTCCACCTCTTCCGAACCACCTGATGCTCGTCGTCGATATTTCAGTGACCAGTACAACCTCGCGTGGAGACCAGCCGTGACCTATGTGATTGCCGAACCCTGTGTCGATGTCCTCGACCGGGCGTGTGTCGAGGAGTGTCCGGTCGACTGCATCTACGAAGGCGACCGGATGCTCTACATCCACCCCGACGAGTGCGTCGACTGCGGCGCCTGCGAGCCGGTCTGCCCGGTGGAGGCGATCTTCTACGAGGACGACGTCCCCGCGGCCTGGAACGAGTACACCAGGGCCAACGTCGACTTCTTCAACGATCTCGGATCTCCGGGCGGTGCCTCGAAGATCGGCAAGACCGGGACCGATGATCCGTTCATCACCGCGCTGCCGCCGATGGCGGAGGGAAACTGACGGCATCGCCGGCGACCGAAGGCGAACGAACGGCATGAGGCGAACCAGCCCCGGTGGTCGACTGCCCCAGTTCCCGTGGGACCAGTTGGCCGGAGCCGGTCAGCTGGCCCGCCGACACCCGCAGGGCCTGGTCGATCTGTCGGTGGGCACCCCGGTCGACCACGTCCCGGGCCCGGTGCGAGCGGCCCTGGCCGACAACTCCAACGCTCCCGGGTACCCGACGGTGCACGGCACCGCCGAACTCCGGTTGGCCTACTCGCGCTGGCTGGACCGCAGCCACGGCATCGCCGACATCGACCCGATGGCCGTCCTGCCGACGATCGGTTCCAAAGAACTCGTGGCCTCGTTGCCGTCCCAGCTGGGAATCGGGCCGCAGGACACCGTGGTGATCCCGGAGATCGGTTATCCGACCTACGAGGTCGGGGCCCTGCTCGCGGGGGCGCGAATCGTGAGGGCGGACGGCCTGACGGCTCTCGGGCCCGAGCGACCGGCGATGATCTGGCTGAACTCACCGTCGAACCCGACGGGCAAGGTGCTCTCGGCCGAGCATCTGGCCAAGGTGGTCACCTGGGCCCGCGCCCGCGGCACCGTCGTCGTCTCCGACGAGTGCTACCTGGATCTCGGTTGGGACTCCACGCCGCTGTCGATCCTGCACCCGGAGATCTCCGGCGGGGATCTCACCGGACTCCTTGCGGTGCACTCGCTCTCCAAACGGTCGAACATGGCCGGCTACCGGGCCGGGTTCGTCTCCGGCGACCCCGAACTGATCGGCGACCTGCTGGCGCTGCGCCGGCACATCGGCCTGATGCTGCCCACGCCGATCCAGGCTGCTGCGGCGGCCGCTCTCGACGACGACGGACACGTGATGGCGCAGCGGGCCCGCTACGGGCAGCGCCGGGCGAAGTTGATGGCCGCCTTCGAGGGCGCCGGCTTCACGGTCGGGAACTCCGAGGCCGGGCTCTACCTGTGGTGCACCAGGAACGAGCCGGCGATGGAGTCGGTCGACTGGCTCGCCGGGCACGGCATCCTGGTCGCTCCTGGATCGTTCTACGGCCCGGCGGGTTCCGCGCACATCCGGGTCGCCTTCACCGCGACCGACGAGCGCGTCGACAGCGCGGTGGCCCGGCTCGCCGGCTGAGCCTGGCTCCTGGGCGACTGCGCGGCCGAACTCGTCGGCTCCTGGCGCACCAGTGCGACGCGGGCGTAGTTGATCCGCGCGGGTGCATTGATCCGCGGGGGCAGTTGATCCGCGCTGGTCAGTACGGCGGGTAGGCGGTTTTCGCGGCCCTGGCCACGGCTTTCCATGCTGCCGGATAGGCGGCCCTGGCCTGACGTTTCCGCTGCCGGCCACCCTCGATGACGCGGCCCGCGGCGATCGCCGCGGCAGCATCGCCGGAGGCGGTCACCATCGCGCGCAGCTGGTCCTCGAGGACACTGGCGTCCTGGTGGTCACCGAGCACCTCCTGGAAATCGGCCAGCGCGCCGAGGAAGTCGGCGATCGGCGCTGACTTCTCCTGCAGTTCGGCGGTGTAGCGGGCCCGCTTGCCCAAAATGCGCAGCGCGTGCAGGTCGTCGTCGGGCGGATCACCTCCGAACCGCCGGACCAGGCGGCCGTTGGCCTTGGCCAGCTTGTCGAATTCCGCGGCGCCGCGCTCCGCGAGATCGGCCCACGGATCGGCGACCGGCGGCCGGGCGATCGCCCGGTCCAACTCGGTCAGCAACAACTGGTAGGCGGGCTCGTCGAGCTGGGCGATCAACGCCTTGCGGGAGGCGGTGCGGTGGGCATCGAGCGAGCCGATCAACTTCTCCAGCGCGGCGGTATCCCGATCCCCCAGGGCAGCCGCCTCGGAGTGCATCCGGTCGATCATCACGTCGAGATCCCTGACCTCGCCGAGGGCGTCGGCCAGATCGGCCAGATCGACCCGGAGACGGTCGGCCGCCGCCGGGTCCAGGGCCGGACGGGCCGCCTTGAGGTACGCGCGGATCCGGCGGGTAGCGACCCGCATCTGGTGCACGCTCTCCAGATCGCCGCCCTGCCGGCTGCCGGACTCGTGGTGCCGGATCGCTGACGTTGCCTTCTCCAGCACGGTGGACAGCGCGTCGGCGATATCGGTCGGGATCAGCCCGGGACGCCGTGGCGCCGGCCGCGGCGGGGCCAGGGCAGGAGGTGGCTCGACCGGTGATTCTCCGCTGGGCGTTGGCACGTCCGCGATTATCCCGTATCCACCTGCACCCGGCGTGAAGCGGCACCGGGGCGGACGCTGCGGGTGGCAGCGCCCTCCCTGATGGGCGTGGGCGTGGGCGTGGGCGCGGATCCGGTGAGGGAGAGAACGAATGCGAACGATCAGCAGCTGCTGCTCGTCATCGCGGCCGGTGCCAGGTCGGACGGAACCCTCGCCGCGGCTCTGGCCCCCACCGCTGCCGGGGTGTGTCCGAATTGCGAGTTCCAGAGCAGGAAGCCCCCTTCCTGCGCGTACAACGAAACTCTGCCGGTGTCCCAGGCTAGGAGGAGCTCGGGCCAGTAGGAGCATGTCCTGGCACATTTGGACGATGCCGTATTCGTCGAGAAATACGTGTGGGTGTTGTCCATGACGACGAAGTCCAGGTTTCTGAGTGTCGCCGCATAGGCATGACGGTGGCCACTGGTCCCGGAATTCCACACCACCTTGCTGACGAAGTGGCTGACCAGATTCCCGTCCGGCTGCATCACCAGTTCCGCTGTGGAACCGGCGTAGGAAAAACCTCCCACGAGCGAGTAGATGTTGCTCGGGAGCCGACCGGAGCTGCGGTAGAGGACCGTTGCCGATCTCGTCAGCACGGCGAGCCGGCCCGACCGGTCGATCACCAGCACCCGGTTGGACGGGTCGGAGACGCTGGACGTTCCGGTGTTGAAGACCGCGTGATGTGCCTTGTCGTAGACGACGGCATTACCATCGGATTGAAAGATGAAATAGGCACCACGACCGGCGGTGTGGCTGTCCCACACCGGTGTTGATGTCGGCGTGTACGTCAACACCAGGTTGCCGTCGCCCTGCATCTGCAGTCGCAGTCCGCTCATGGAGTCGGTGAAGGACTGCCCGGCGTTCAGGATCCTGGGTGGGACCGGAGCGTAGTTGGCGGGTAGGTCACCCGCGCAGGCCGATGCGTTCGGCGACCCGGCGATCTGCAGCACCAACGCGGCGGCGATGGTACTGATGACGGTGGCAAATCTGATCAGGCGCATGGCAGTTCCATTCGGGTGTGGGCCGGACCCGGCGTCGATATCTTGCGCGTGATGCCGAGCAGGCAATGGGTCCGAGGGGGAATGTGCGGCTGACCGGCCGGTCACCTCCTGGACTCCGCCGGGGCGGTGCTGGTTGTCCACTCCGTATCACGAATGGGCCAAGATTTGGGGGCTTGTCGTCGAAGCCGGTTTTCCGGCAGCGTTACCCGGCGGATCGTCGCCGGGGACCGGTTGCCGAACGCCGACTGCCCCTCACCGGTCAGTGTGTGTGCAGCACCGCGTTCAGGCCGCCCCAGGAACCGGTGCGCGGCACCGCCTCCACCCCGCCGGACAGCGAATTGCGGCGGAACAGCAGCCCGGACACGCCCATCAGTTCCCGGGCCTTGAGGACCGTCGACGCGCCGTCGGCCAGCAGCGTGAGTTTGGTGCCGGCCGTCAGGTAGAGACCCGATTCGACGACGCAGTCGTCGCCGAGCGAGATGCCCACCCCGGAGTTCGCGCCGAGCAGGCACCCGCTGCCGATGGTGATCTGCTCCTTGCCGCCGCCAGATAACGTACCCATGATCGAGGCGCCGCCGCCGATGTCGCTGCCGTCACCGACGATGACGCCCTGCGAGATCCGGCCCTCCACCATCGAAGTTCCGATGGTGCCGGCGTTGAAGTTGCAGAAGCCCTCGTGCATCACGGTGGTGCCGGAGGCGAGATGCGCACCGAGGCGCACCCGGTCGGCGTCGGCGATCCGCACC
Organism: Nakamurella sp. PAMC28650; assembly: GCF_014303395.1. Classification (GTDB taxonomy): domain Bacteria; phylum Actinomycetota; class Actinomycetes; order Mycobacteriales; family Nakamurellaceae; genus Nakamurella. The sequence goes on along the minus strand of NZ_CP060298.1, from coordinate 4,990,358 downwards.
CCGGACGGGACGACGTAGTCGGTCATCCGGGGGAACTTGTCGACGCCGTAGACCGACAGGCGGAGGCCGGCCACGGCGGCGTTGAGGCGAACCTGCTCGATGCAGTCCACGCTGACCGGGCCGAGCGAGGTCCAGACGTTGTTCGGCAGGAGCGCGAAGATCCCGTCCAGATTGATCGAACGGGGCAGTACCAGCCGGGTGGACAGCAGGTGCAGTCGCAGGTAGGCGTCGGCGGTGTCGACGGGCGGGTCGTCGAGCGAATCGATGGTGGTGGTCACCGGTTCCAGATCGACATCCCGCAGGGCGTCGTGGCGGGCCGCCGCCGACAGGTCCGGTTGCCCGGCGGCAGCCACGTCGTCGGTGAGCAGAGCCGGTGCGGGATACCAGACGTCGAGCACCACGCCCTCGGCGGTGCGGGTGGCGAGACCGACGCCATGGGCACCGATGGCGGATACGGCGGGGGCGGCGGGCGTCGGCGTCATGGTGACAGAGCCTATTCGAGTCGTCCGTCGGACGGGTCCCGGCCCGTTCCGTTCCACGCGCCGGCTCAGCCCGCGGTGAGGCTCGGCCCTCGGTGAGGCTCGGCCCGCGGTGAGGCTCGGCCCGCGGTGAGGCTCGGCCCGCGGTGAGGCTCAGCCCGCGGTGAGGGTCACCTGACCGGCGGGCGTCGGGGTGGTCGTCGTGGCCCACGCGTGGGCGGTCCAGCCCTGGGCCTCCACCGCGACCTCGGTGATGGTGAATCCCGTGGCGTGGGCGACGGCCCAAGCCGCCAGCGCGCGTCCGGCCTGACCGGAAGTGACGCCGGGGGCGGTCACCGTCACCACCGCGGTGCTGCCGATCAACCGCACCAACGTCAGGCCGCCGAGTTCGGCCTGGGCGGCGGCCAGGACCGACGAGAGCAGGGCCGGGGCCGCGGCGGCGCCGGCCAGGGCCTTCCTCGCGGGAGCGTCGGCCGTGGGGGCCTGGGCGCCGGCGGTGCAGGTGACCTCGAGCGGATCGGCCCCGCCCAGGGCGATGGCCAACGTCGTGGCCTGACCCTCCCACTTGGCGTACGCGTCCGGAAATCCCGAGTACTGCACGGACTGCGCCGCTCTGGTGAGCGACATCTCCGGCCAGCCCTGCACCTTCTCGAGGGCGTCGTAGAACTTGCCCGCGGCGTAGACGGGATCCATGATCTGCGCGGGCCGGCCCCACCCCTGCGACGGTCGCTGCTGGAACAGTCCGAGCGAGTCACGGTCACCGCTGGGCAGGTTCCGCAGGCCGGACTCCTGGAAGGCCGTGGCCAGTGCGATGATCCTGGCCCGCTGGGGCAACCCGCGGGACATCCCGACCGCGTTGATCGTGGAGGCGTGCTGCAACTGGACCGCGCTCAGGTAGACCGGCACCGCAGTCGCGGACGCCGTGCCGGCCACCGATGCCGCGCCGGCCGCGGACGGCCCCGCCGCGGGCACCGTGCACTCGGAGGTGGCGACCTGGTTGCCGGACGAGCCCAGCGCGCGCACGCCGACGACGACGGCTGCCACCAGGATCGCGACCAGGGCGACGGCGGCCAGGGTCCAGGCGATCGGCTTGCGCACCCGCTCAACCTACTGGGCCGCGTGTGGGTCCCCGGTTGGCCGACGGGCACTCACCGGTGCACCATCGGTTTCCGGTCGGGCCTGGCTACGATGCTCAGTCATGCCCACCCTGGATCTGTCCGCCGACCCCGCCGACCTCACCCGGACGCTGGTGGACATCCCGTCGGTCTCCGGAACAGAAGGACCGATTGCCGACGCCATCGAGTCGGCGCTACGGTCGATCGGCCGCTTCGAGGTGGTCCGGCTGGGCAATTCGGTGCTGGCCAGGACCGCGCTGGGGCGTCCGACGAGAGTGCTGCTGGCCGGTCACATCGACACCGTTCCGATCGCCGACAACGTGCCGTCGCGCCTGGACGGCGATGCCCTGCACGGCTGCGGGACGACCGACATGAAGTCCGGCGACGCGATGCTCCTACATCTGGCCGCCACCCTCGACAACCCCTCCCGTGACCTGACCCTAGTGTTCTACGAGTGCGAGGAGATCGAGCACGACCGCAATGGTCTGACGCGGATCGAGCGTGAGTTGCCGCAGTGGCTGGTGGCGGATCTCGCCATTCTCGGGGAGCCGACCAACGGGCAGGTCGAGGCCGGCTGCCAGGGTACGGCCGCGGTGGCCGTCACCACCCGCGGCCGGCGTGCGCACGCGGCCAGGTCGTGGTTGGGCGAGAATGCGATCCACGGAGCCGCGGAGGTACTGAACCGCCTGCGGGCCTTCGAGTCCCGGTCCGTGGACATCGACGGATGCCGGTACCGCGAAGGCCTCAATGCGGTCGGCATCAGCGGTGGCGTGGCCTCGAACGTCATTCCCGACGAATGCGTGGTGAAGGTCAACTTCCGCTTCGCTCCCGACCGGGACGCCGGCGATGCCATCAGGCTCCTGGAGGAGTTGTTCGACGGTTTCGAGGTCGAGGTGCTGGATGTGGCCGCCGGCGCGCTGCCGGGTCTGTCGGCTCCGGCGGCCGCGGAATTCGTGGCGGCCGCCGGAGGTGTGGCAGTGGCGAAGTTCGGGTGGACCGACGTCGCCCGGTTCGCCGCACTCGGCATTCCCGCGGTCAACTACGGGCCGGGCGACCCGTCGCTGGCCCACACCCGTGAGGAGTGGGTGTCCCGCCGACAGATCCAGGAGATGACGCAGGTACTCCGGACGTTCCTGGGCTGAGACCCGATGGGGCGTCAGGGGTACTGCGCCGTCAGATCGGTACCGGACGTCAGGTCAGTGCTGGATCGGGGTACCGAGCGGCAGCGCGGTGCCGCCGGTGGTCTGCACGCACGCATCGACGAACAGATAGGCGCCGACGGCGGCGAAGGCCAGCGCCAGGTAGCCGCCCAGGTGTCCCATCCCGGTGGACGCGTTCGCCGTCGCCAGCAGGGTGGCCAGCAGCGACAGGTCGATCAGCACGAAGACTGCGGTGAAGGCGAGCGGCAGACGCAGGGTGCCGATCGTCAGGAGCACGATGACCACCAGCCAGGAGATCAGGAACAATTCGACCGTCGAGGTCACGTCCGTCGCTGCGATGGCGAACCAGTCGTGGGTCAGGCCCAGGATGAGGGCCGCGTAGCTGAACCAGAAACCGGCGAAGATGGCGAAGATCCCGGCCACCGCGCTCTGTCCCAGCGACATGGCCCAGACCGCCGCGAGCAGCGTGCCGAGCCCGGTGGCGGCCAGGATGATCGCCAACGGTGCGCCGCCCCCGGCCGCCGAGACGAATCCGACCTGTTGCAACCCAAGGGCAATCGAACCGACGACGAACAGTGGGATGCCGATGACGGCCGGGTTGCCGACCGGCGCGGCCGCCTCGGGGGGAGCGGTGGGAGCGGGCTGGAGATCAACCTGGGCGGGCGTGATGGTCGCAGTCATTTCTTCTGACTCCTGTCGTAGCACGGTGGGTGGCGGCTCAGCGTTGAGCGACGCCGGACGGCCTGAGCCGATGGCGTTGACACGTCACAGCTCTGACCTGAACAGGAAGCTGTCGACGGCCACGTCGTATCGCAGATCACACCTCATGACTGATCCGGGGTCTGTCTCTTTCTGAGACAGAGCTGCGTAAATAGCCTTCTTGTCGGGGACGTCGCTCAGGTGTAGCCAAGTCGGTCCGCCGGCCGGACGGGGATCCGGTGGGACCGACGCCCTACTGTTGCGGGCGTGACGAACGACGAACCGCCAGTGGCCGCCGACAACCGCGAGCCCCTCGGGGAGAAGCACCGGGGCCCGGTGGTGCTGCGCGGCGAGCAGAGCCGCAGCACCAGTACGACCGACCAGCGACTGCTGGATTCACGCGGACCGACGGACTGGGTGCATACCGACCCGTGGCGCGTGATGCGCATCCAGGCGGAGTTCGTCGAGGGGTTCGGGGCGTTGGCGGGGCTGCCGCGGGCCGTCACCGTCTTCGGAAGCGCGAGGACCAAGCCCGACCATCCCGACTACGCCAAGGCGATGCAGATCGGCGGCGCACTGGCCGAAGAGGGTTTCGCCGTCATGACCGGTGGCGGTCCGGGGATCATGGAGGCCGCCAACCGCGGGGCGAAGGAAGCCGGCGGCATGTCGATCGGCCTCGGCATCGAGCTGCCGTTCGAGCAGGGCATCAACCAGTACGTCGATCTGGGCATCAACTTCCGCTACTTCTTCGCGCGCAAGACGATGTTCGTGAAGTATTCGCAGGCCTTCGTCTGCCTGCCCGGTGGGTTCGGCACCCTGGACGAGTTGTTCGAGGCGCTGACCCTGGTGCAGACGAAGAAGGTCACCAAGTTCCCGGTGGTGCTCTTCGGGTCGGAGTACTGGGGCGGGCTGGTCGACTGGATCTCCCGGTCGGTGGCCGGGGCCGGCAACATCGGCATCCCGGATCTCGCGCTGATCCACGTCACCGACGACGTCGACGACATGATCAGCGTGGTCCACGACGCCTACGCCGCCTGGGTCGCCGCTCACTGACCCGCCCCGCCCGCGCAAGCTGCGTTGATCCGCGCGGGCCGAGTTGATCCGCGCGACCCCGGACCCCGGACCCCGGACCCCGTCGCGCTGATCAACTTCGCCGGCGCTCATGATCGGGTTGACTCGCGTCCCTCACGTCCCAAAGGCGGCAAGTTGATCAGCGCGGGCGATGTTGATCAGCGCGGCAGAGACCGTGCCCTGCCCGGCGCCCGTCGGGGGGAAGCCGCGCGCCTGCTGCACCTGCTGCGCCTGCTGCGCCTGCAGCGCCGGGAAGCCACGTGGGGGAAGGGGACGGCCCGGCCGTGGAAGAATAGGAGGTGTGTTGCGCTGGATCACCGCAGGGGAATCACATGGACCTGCCCTCGTCGCCGTTCTGGAGGGACTGCCTGCCGGTGTACCGGTAGCCAGCCCCGACATCGCCCTGCAACTGGCCAGGCGCCGCCTCGGCTACGGTCGCGGCGCCCGGATGAAGTTCGAACAGGACGTGGTCTCGCTGCTCGGCGGGGTGCGGCACGGCGTCACCCTCGGCGGCCCGATCGCGGTGCAGATCGGCAACACCGAGTGGCCCAAGTGGGAACAGATCATGTCCCCGGACCCGGTGGACGCCGACGTGCTCGCCGGCCTGGCCCGCAACGCCCCGCTGACCCGTCCGCGACCTGGCCACGCCGATCTCGCGGGGATGCAGAAGTACGGCTTCGACGACGCCCGTCCGGTGCTGGAACGTGCCTCCGCCCGTGAGACGGCTGCGAGGGTCGCGCTGGGCACCATCGCCCAGCACTTCCTCCGCGAGGTGCTCGGTGCCGAGGTGATCTCGCACGTCGTGTCCATCGGTGACGCGGACGCGGTGCCGGGGCCGCTGCCCACCCCCGACGACCGCGGGCGCATCGACGAGTCGCCGGTCCGTGCGCTGGACCAGCGGTCCACCGATGCCCTCGTCGCCGAGATCGAGGCGGCCAAGGCCGACGGCGACACCCTCGGCGGCGTCGTCGAGGTACTGGTCTACGGTCTTCCGCCCGGGCTCGGTTCCTTCGTGCACGGTGACCGCAAACTCGATGCGCGACTGGCGGCGGCGCTGATGGGCATCCAGGCCATCAAGGGCGTCGAGATCGGTGACGGCTTCGCCACCGCCCGCCGTCGTGGTTCGCTGGCCCATGACGAAATCGACCCGCGTCATCCCGGCGTCACCCGCCGCTCCAACCGGGCCGGCGGTATCGAGGGCGGTATGACGAACGGCGAGATCCTCCGGGTCCGCGCCGCCATGAAACCGATCTCCACCGTGCCCCGGGCCCTGGCCACCCTCGACGTCGTCACCGGCGATCCGGCCGTGGCGATCCACCAGCGCAGTGACGTCTGTGCGGTCCCGGCCGCCGGTGTGGTGGCAGAGGCGATGGTTGCGCTCGTGGTGGCGGACGCCGTGGTGGAGAAGTTCGGTGGCGACTCCGTCACCGAGGTCCGGCGGAACGTGGCCGGCTACCTCGCGACCCTGGCGGACACCCTTCCGATCCCTGCCGACCCGGGCACAGCGGGTACCGCCGCGGCTGCGTCCTGAGTCGATGACGGCCCAGCGCGGTACCTGCCGAAGCCCGGTGCCCTGCGCCCGGTGTCGTCCCATGGCCGGGTGTCCGAGATGACGCCGCATCCCGGGCCCGGCAGCGCCGCCGACCGGGCCAAGGCCGTCGCCCACCGCGCCGCCGCCGAACGGGGAGAGAGTGCTGCCCCGAGCGCGCCGAGCGCCCCGCGACCGGCCGTCGTGTTGATCGGACCCCCAGGTTCCGGAAAGTCGACCGTCGGGGCCGCAATCGGCCGATTGACCGGACTACCGTTGCGGGACACCGACTCCGACATCGAGCGCCAAGCGGGCAGGAGCATTCCGGAGATCTTCATCCAGGATGGGGAACCGGTGTTCAGGGCGATGGAGCGGGCGGCCGTCGCCGTCGGGCTCGCCGAGCATTCCGGGGTGCTCGCTCTGGGTGGCGGAGCGATTCTGGCCGCCGAGACCCGCGCCCTGCTGGCCGGACACCAGGTGATCTTTCTCAGCCTTTCGATGCCGACCGGTGTCCGCCGCACGGGTCTGGCGGTCAACCGCCCGCTGCTGGCCGGCGTCAATCCCCGGGCCACCTACAAGGCCCTGCTGGACGCCCGTATCCCGCTCTACCGCGAGATCGCCCGTCACGAAGTGGAAACCGACAATCTCAGCGTGGCCGAGGTCGCGCGGATCATCATCGAGAAGCTGGAGTTGACGCAGTGAGCGAGCCGGTCGTCGTCACCGTCAGGAGTACGTCGCCCTACGACGTGACGATCGGCGCCGGGCTGCTCGACGAGCTCGTCGCCGCGGCCAAGGACACCGGACGGACGCGCCGCGCGGCCCTGGTGCACGCGCCGACCCTGGCCCGGACGGCCGACGCGATCCGTGACGCGCTGCAGGCCGAGGGGATCGACACCCACCTGTTGGAGGTACCGGACGCCGAGGACGCGAAATCCCTGGAGGTCCTGGGGTTCTGCTGGGACGTCTTCGGCGAGATCGGTATCGAGCGTGGCGATCTGGTGATCGGTCTGGGTGGCGGCAGCGTCACCGACCTGGCCGGTTTCGCCGCGGCCACCTGGATGCGCGGCGTCCGGCTCATCAACGTGCCGACCACGCTGCTGGCGATGGTCGATGCGGCGGTCGGCGGGAAGACCGGGATCAACACCGGCGCCGGCAAGAACATGGTGGGCTCCTTCTACGAGCCGGCCGCGGTGATCGTCGACCTCGCGACGCTGGAGTCGTTGCCGCGCAACGAGTTGGTCGCCGGGATGGCCGAGGTGATCAAGTGCGGTTTCATCGCCGACCCGGAGATCCTGACGATCATCGAATCGGATGTCGCCGCCGCCGTCGATCCCGCCGGACCACAGTTGGCCGAACTGGTCCGGCGTGCGGTCGCGGTCAAGGCGGAGGTGGTCGCAGCGGATCTGAAGGAAGCAGATCTGCGCGAGATCCTCAACTACGGGCACACTCTGGCCCACGCGATCGAGAAGCGGGAGAAGTTCCGCTGGCGTCACGGGGCCGCGGTGTCGGTCGGAATGGTCTTCGCGGCCGAACTGGCCCGCGCCGCCGGGCGGCTGGACGACGTCACCGCCGACCGTCATCTCGAGGTGTTGCACGCACTCGGTCTGCCCACCACCTATGACCCCGATGCGCTGGGGGAGTTGGTGAAGATCATGGGATCAGACAAGAAGACCCGGTCGGGCATGCTCCGGTTCGTGGTGCTGGACGGGCTGGCGCGGCCCGGACGGCTGGCCGGGCCGGACCCTTCGCTGCTGGCCGCGGCCTACTCGGTGATCGCAGGCCGTCCGAAGGGGCCCGGGGTCGTCTCGCTGTGAGCGCGAGGTCCGACCGGGGCGCACGACAGGCCCCCGACAGAGGCGCACGACCGCACCCGAGAGCACGGCACGGCACAGCACGGCACAGCACGGCAGGGCACACCACGGCACAGCAGGGCACACCACGGTAGGGCACAGCACGCCAGGGTCGGACGACAACGGTCGAGAGGGTGGCAATGACGAAGGTTCTGGTGCTCAACGGGGTCAATCTCGGTCGCCTCGGCTCCCGGGAACCGCAGGTCTACGGCGCGACCACCCACGCGCAGCTGTCCGCCGGACTGATCGACCGTGGGCACGAGCTGGGTCTGGACGTCGAGGTGCGGCAGACCGACGACGAGGCGGTGATGATCGGCTGGCTGCACGAGGCCGCTGATTCCTCGACCCCGGTGGTACTGAACCCGGCGGCCTGGTCGCACTACTCGATCGCGCTCCGCGACGCCGTGTCCCAACGGACCGCCGATCTCGTCGAGGTACACATCAGCAACGTGCACACCCGCGAGGAGTTCCGGCACCGGTCGGTGATCTCCGCGGTCGCCACCGGGGTGATCGCCGGGCTCGGGGTGACCGGTTACGAGCTCGCCCTGCGCTTCCTGCACGACACCCTGGCCGCGAGCCGGGCGGCTGCAACCGGTTCCACCTCCGACCCGGAGGCCGCGGAGTGAGTGCTTCGCCAAGCGCCGGGCGGCCCGGCCCGGCCGGTCGCGGCGGGTATCATCAGGCCGGACGCGTCTGATCGCCGAACCGGGCTGTACCTCCCGGACTGTGGCGGTCTGCGCATCCAGGACAGCGGAGCGGTTCGCGAACCGGACTCACCAGAGCCCGGCTACGAAGTGCTCACCCTGACTCTCCCGTGATGTGATCGCCCTGCAGCTGCGGCCCGACGAGGGGCGTTGCCCGGCCGTCCAGGTCGGGTCGTCGGATCCCGCCGGCCGCGCCAGCAGCAGACGAACAAGCGAAAGGCACCACCTCATGGCTTCCACCAGCGACTTCAAGAACGGCCTCGTCCTCAACCTGGAGGGCGTGCTCTGGACCATCACCGAGTTCCAGCACGTCAAGCCGGGCAAGGGGCCGGCCTTCGTCCGCACCACGCTGAAGAACGTGATGACGGGCAAGGTCGTCGACAAGACGTTCAACGCCGGTATCAAGGTCGATTCCGCGACCGTCGACAAGCGCGACATGACGTTCCTCTACAAGGACGGCTCCGACTTCGTGTTCATGGACAAGGACACCTACGACCAGATCAACGTGACCGCGCCGGTCGTCGGATCCGTGGCCGACTACCTCCTGGAGAACCAGGAGGCCATGGTGGCCACCCACGACGGCGTCGTGCTGTTCGTCGAGCTCCCGGCCTCGGTCGAGCTCCTCGTGGCCCACACCGATCCCGGTCTGCAGGGAGACCGCTCCACGGGCGGCACCAAGCCGGCCAGGCTGGAGACGGGCGCCGAGATCAACGTCCCGCTGTTCCTGAACACCGGAGACAAGATCAAGGTCGACACCCGCGACGGTCGCTACCTCGGCCGGGTCAACAGCTGACGTGAGCCCTACTCCCTCGAAATCGCAGTCGGGCCGTCAGCTCCGGTCGGCCCTCTGATGTCGGCACGGTCGAAATCCCGCAAACGCGCGCTGGACGTGCTCTACGCCGCGGACGCCCGGAACAGCGATCCCCTGGACGTGCTGACCGAACGGATCGACTCGGAGGAGGCCGCGCCGCTCGGCGAGTACGCCGAGACACTGGTGCGCGGTTACGCCGAGCACGCCCAGCGGATCGACGACCTGCTCGGCGAGCACGCCGAGGGCTGGACCCTCGATCGGATGCCCGCCGTCGACCGCGCGATCCTGCGGATCGCCGTGTACGAGCTGGTCTACTCGCCCGACGTTCCGGCCGCGGTCGCCGTCGACGAGGCCGTCGAGATGGCCAAGACGCTTTCCACCGACAATTCGCCGAGGTTCATCAACGGGGTGCTCGGCCAGATCCTGACGATTGCCCCGCAGCTCCGCCGCGTCTGAGGGCATCGCGTCCGCAATGCACGGGGCTCTGGGTGATCGGTCGTGATCCGGCGTGAGCGGCGTCGGCCGCCTTGGGGCCCCGGCCCGCCCGCATCGCCCACCGGCGAGGACGTCTACGTGACGATCGCAAGGACGATCGCAAGGACGTCCGCCGCCGGGTCGGGGCCGGATCCCGGCGCGATCGGCCGGCTGGAGTATCGGCCGGGTCTGGACGGCCTGCGGACCGTCGCTGTCTTCCTCGTGCTCGGCTTCCACGCCGGCCTGTCGCAGCTCACCGGGGGATTCCTCGGGGTCGACGTCTTCTTCGTGTTGTCCGGCTACCTGGTGACCAGGCTGCTCGTGGGCGATCTGGCCACCGGACGGTTCCGTCTGCTCGATTTCTACAGCCGCCGCATCCGCCGCCTGCTACCTGCGGCGCTGACGGTACTGGCCGTCGTCTCGCTGCTCTGGTTGCTGGTCGCGTCCCCGGTGGACCGGCAGAGCATCCTGCCGGACGTCAGGTCTGCGGCGCTGTACTACTCGAACTGGCACTTCGCGGCCCAGGCGACGGACTATTTCGCGATCAACGCCGACCCTTCCCCGGTGCTGCATTTCTGGTCGCTCTCGGTGGAGGAGCAGTTCTACCTGGGCTGGCCGCTCCTGGTCCTGCTCGTCTGGATCGCCCGTCGCCGCCGCCTGCGGGCAGCCCTGGTCACCATGACGGTTGTCGCCGGGGTGCTGGCGGCCGCGAGCCTGGTCGCCCTGCTCCTGACGCTGCGCGCGCATCAGCCCGACCTCGCCTACTACGGCACCGACTCCCGCGTCTACCAGCTGCTGGGCGGCGCCATCCTCGGGATCGGTGTCCAGGCGTGGCGGTGGGCGGTGCCGGCCAGAGCCACCGGGCGGCTCGCCGCCGGCCTCCAGACGGTGGCGCTGCTGACACTGGGCGTGCTGGTGACGCCCTGGTTCGACCTCGACCCGTCGATCCGCGGCATCGGCGCGGCGGTCGCCACGATCGCTCTGCTGTGGGCGTTGGAGTCCGGCCCGGACCGTGGTCCGTCGCGCGTCCTGAGCACCGCACCGATGGTCTACCTCGGTCGGATCTCCTACGCCATCTACCTCTGGCACTACCCGGTGATCGTGCTGTTGCGGCGTTTCCTGGAGATCGATCCGGTCGTGCTGTTCGTCGTCTCGGGGGTACTGTCCACCGCCCTGGCCGCGCTGAGCCAGAGAGCCCTGGAACTGCCCGTCCGCCGCAGTGTCCGGTTGGCCGGAAGGCGCCGGACGGTCGTCTTCTCGGGCGTCCTGCTCAGCGTCGTCGGGGCACTCGTGATCTTTCCCCTGGCCCTGCGACGAACCACTCCTCCGGTGGTCAGGGCGTCGGCTCCGGGACGGGCGTGACGGCCCCCGGCGACCGCATCCCGATGGCCGGTGTCGACCTCGCGCAAGCCTCGACGGTGCCGGCAGGAGCGCCTGGCAGCGGCCTGCTGACGAAGGACACCACCTGCACTGTCGTTCCGGTCTCGCAGTGCATCGTCGTGCACGGCAGCGGCGCCAGGGTGCTGGTCATCGGCGACTCGCACGCCATCATGCTGATCGCGACCTTCCGTCAGGTGGCGGTCGACGAGAACTGGACGCTGGCCCTCGCCGCGCTGACCGCCTGCCCATGGGCGATCGGGTTGTCGTTCACCCAGAGCCCCCCGGGTGCCTGCACCGACGCGAAGAAGATCTGGTACTCCACCGTCGTCCGCGACTTCGACCCCGACCTGATCATCCTTGTCTCCCGGGCGACGGATCACCTCCCGGGCGCGGAGTACTCGGTGAAGTCGGTGGACCCGTCGGTGACCGGTTCCACCCAGTCGCAGCTCCTCATCAGTGCCGACACCCGGACGCTGAAGAAGTTGTCCGACGAGGGACGGAAGGTGGCCGTCTTCGAGCCGGTCCCGGTGTCACCGGTGAACAGCCGATCGTGTCTGAGTGCCGCCCGGTACGCCGACGAGTGCTCGTTCCGGACCGATCCCCACCCGTCGCCGACCGATCTGGCCCTGCGGTCCGCCGCGCGGACCATGCCCGGCATCCACGATGTCGACATCGGGTCGGTGGCCTGCCCGCGGTTCCCGCTGTGCGATGCGATGCTCGGTGGCACGGTGGTGCGGATCGACCACGACCATTTCACGTGCCGGTTCGCCGCCGGCATCGCCGAACAGGTCGATGTTCTGCTCCGCGGGGCCGGGGCGATCGGCACCCGGGGTTGACGGTCAGTCGAGCTCGGTGCCGGCCGGCAGTACGCCCCATCCGACCAGCTGTTCGGTCAGGCTTTCCGGGGACATGTCGTAAATGACAGCGAGTGACCGCAGGTCTTCGGAGCGAATGGTCAGCACCTTGCCGTTGTAGTCTCCGCGCTGGGACTGGATGGCGGCGGCGTAGCGGGCCAGCGGACCGGCCTGGTGGGCCGGCAACTCCGACAACCGGTGGAGGTCGATGACCAACTTGGGGGCCGGCAATCCACGGCGCGAGGCGCGTGCGTCCGGGAGGAGCTCGGCGACCGGGACGCCGTAGAACTCGGCGAGTTCTGCCAGCTTGGCGACCGTGACGGCGCGATCCCCGCGCTCGTAAGAGCCGACCACGACTGCCTTCCAGCGGCCCTCGGACTTCTCTTCGACGCCGTGCAGGCTCAACCCCTGCTGGGCGCGGATCGACCGGAGACGCTGCCCTAGTGCCCGTGCGTAGTCCTGCGTCATGTGAGCCTTTCTGGCCGTCCTGAGATTGAAGCCTGACCGTCTGGGAACACGACAGGACACTCAACACGCAGAGTAGTCGCAACACACCCCATTGTTCTACTCAAACCCGCCGTTCGACCTGGAAAAGTCATCGGCACCGGGTGGGCGACGGCGGTTCACCGCGCCCTGCGGGGGTTGATAGCATCGCAGAGAAGACCCCGTCAGGCCCGCAGCACGGCCGGCGACGCGACGGGTTCGGTCCGAATGTCTTGAGACAGACATCCTTTAAAGCCGTCCAGTGAGGCGGGAAAGGAGTCGGTGTGGTGCCTGCGCGCCCCAGCCGTACCGCCGTGGATGGTGCGGTTCCGGAACAACTCCACCGCGCTCGACGCGTCCAGCGTTCCCAGGCCGACCCGCACATCACGCTGGCTCCCGCGGCGCCTCCGTCCGGTGCGGCCGGTTCGGTGGCCCTGCTCTCGGCAGCCGACATCGGCCGGACCATCGACCGGATCGCCCACCAGATCCTCGAACGCACCGGCGACCACGACGTGGTGCTGGTCGGCATCCCGACCCGAGGCGTCCACCTGGCCAGACGGCTGGCCGACCGGCTCGGCGCCTTCGCCGGTCGCCCGTACCCCGTCGGCTCCCTCGACATCACCCTCTACCGCGACGACCTGCGGCGACGCCCTCCCCGGGCGCTCGAGGAGACCGTGCTACCCGAATCGGGCATCGAGGACGCCACGGTGATTCTCGTCGACGACGTCCTGTACTCCGGGCGGACGGTCCGCGCCGCGCTGGATGCCCTGCGCGATCACGGGCGCCCGGCGGTCGTGCAACTTGCCGTGCTGGTCGACCGGGGGCACCGACGTCTCCCGATCAGGGCCGACTACGTCGGCAAGAACATCCCGACCGCACTGGCGGACGACGTCGCGGTCCGACTCGCCGAATCGGACGGGATCGACGGCGTCGACCTGGTGAGGGGGCAGTGACCGTGCAGGCAAGGAGATCGGAGACCGTGGAGACCGGGAGGTCGGACCTGACGGGTTCGTCTGCCCCGGACCGTCGTCCGACGGCCGTCGCCGGACCGGCTGCCGACCAGGCGGCGCGGACGACCGGCGGTCTTCCCCGTCATCTGCTCTCGGCCGGTGACCTCGACCGGGACGCAGCGTTGCGGATCCTGGACACCGCCACCCGGTTGGACCAGGCGATCGCCGGGCGCGAGGTGCGCAAGCTGCCCACCCTGCGCGGGCGCACGGTGGTGAACCTGTTCTACGAGGACTCCACCCGCACGCGGATCTCCTTCGAACTGGCCGCCAAGCGGCTCTCCGCCGACGTCATCAACTTCTCCGCCAAGGGTTCGTCGGTGTCCAAGGGCGAGTCGCTCAAGGACACCGCCCTCACGCTGCAGGCGATGGGCGCCGACGCCGTCGTCTGCCGCCACCCGTCGTCCGGCGCGCCGGAACGGCTGTCGGCCTGGGTCCAGGGCCACGTCATCAACGCCGGTGACGGCACCCACGAGCACCCGACGCAGGCGCTGCTGGACGCCTACACGCTGCGCCGTCATCTCGCGCCCGGCGGGAGCCTGGAAGGCCGCCGGGTGGTGATCGTCGGGGACGTCCTGCACTCCAGGGTGGCCAGGTCCAACGTCCTGCTGCTGTCCACCCTCGGCGTGGCGGTCACGCTGGTCGCGCCCCCGACGCTGTTGCCGTACGGCGTGCAGACGTGGCCGGCGGAGGTCACCTACGACCTGGACGGCGCGCTCCGGGGCGCCGACGCGGTGATGATGCTGCGGGTCCAGCGCGAGCGGATGGACGGGGCCTTCTTCCCGACCGAGCGCGAGTACACCCGGTCCTACGGGCTCGACTCCCGGCGGGCCGGTCTGCTGGCCGGCCACGGGATCGTCCTGCACCCCGGCCCGATGAACAGAGGCATGGAGATCACCCCGCAGGTCGCGGACGGGGCCGGTTCGGTGATCGTGGAGCAGGTCGCCAACGGGGTGACCGTCCGGATGGCCGTGCTGTACCTCCTGCTGACCGGCGGTCTGGGCGACGCCGCATGAACGGCCCAGCTGCCACAGACAACCCACTCGGAAGGAACACCGTGTCCCAGGCTGTGCTGATTCTCGGGGCCGCCCCCTACGGCGAAACCCCACTGGATCTTCTGCTCGACGGCGGGATCATCGCGGCGGTCGGCCCGGCTGCTGCCCAGGACCCGCGTGCCGAGGGCGCTGTTCGCGTCGACGGCGCCGGCCTGATCGTGCTGCCCGGCCTGGTGGATCTGCACACGCACCTGCGCGAGCCGGGTCGGGAGGATGCCGAAACCGTCCGGACCGGCTCCCAGGCGGCGGCTCTGGGTGGGTACACGGCGATCTTCGCGATGCCCAACACGGACCCGACCGCGGACACTGCCGGGGTGGTCGAGCAGGTCTGGCGCCTCGGGGTGCAGGCCGGGCTGGTCGACGTGCACCCCATCGGTGCGGTGACGGTGGGCCGTCAGGGCGAGCGACTGGCCGAACTCGGCGCGATGGCAGCCTCCGCGGCGCACGTCCGGATCTTCTCCGACGACGGGGAATGCGTGGCCGACCCCCTGCTGATGCGGCGGGCACTGGAATACGTCAAGGCGTTCGACGGCGTCATCGCCCAGCACGCCCAGGAACCGAGGCTGACCGTCGGCGCGCAGATGCACGAGGGCATCGTGTCCGCGAAGCTCGGCATGGCCGGCTGGCCCTCGGTGGCGGAGGAGGCGATCATCGCCCGCGACTGCCTGCTGGCCGACCACGTCGATTCCCGGTTGCACGTCTGTCACGTCTCGACCGCGGGCTCGGTCGAGATCGTTGCTGCGGCCAAGGCCCGGGGGACCAGGGTCACCGCCGAGGTGACGCCCCACCACCTGCTGCTCACCGACGAACGGGCCGTCGGCTACGACCCGCTCTTCAAGGTGAACCCACCGCTGCGCACCGGGTCCGACGTGGCAGCCCTGCGGGCAGCGCTCGTCTCCGGCGCCGTCGACATCGTGGCCACCGACCACGCTCCGCATGCGAGCCAGGACAAGGAAACCGAGTGGGACAGCGCGAAGCCGGGGATGCTGGGTCTGCAGACGGCGCTCTCGGTCGTGATCGGGACGATGGTCCACACGGGGCTGCTGGACTGGCGTGGAGTGGCCAGGGTGATGAGCGAGAAACCCGCCCTCATCGGCGGTCTGGCCGACCAGGGTCGACCGGTCGCGCAGGGTGAGCCGGCCAACCTGGTGCTGCTGGACCCCTCCGCGGTCTGGACGGTCCGCGGTCGGGAGATGGCCAGCCTGTCGAGCAATACACCGTTCGAGGGGATGACGTTGCCGGGCCGGGTGGTCGGCACGTTCCTCCGGGGCGTACGGGTCGATCCGGGCTTCTCGCCGGTGGACGAGCACGCCCAGGCGTCGGGGGTCTGAGATGGACAGGTTCCTGCTCACCGTCGGTCTGATCCTGGTGATCCTGCTGGCCGCCTGGGGATTGCGGGTCGGCTGGAAGCATCGTGCCCAGCGCCAGGCCGACATCGCCGACCTGCCGCCGGCACCGGTGGATCTCGGTGCGGAGTTGACCGAACCGCTGTCCGGGCTCTACGTCTCCAGCACCCCGACCGGTTCGTGGCAGGATCGCATCGTCGCCCACGGACTCGGCCGCCGGGCCGCCGCCACCCTGCACCTGAGTCCGCTCGGGGTGCTCATCGAGCGGGTCGGCGAGTCCGAGATCTTCATCCCGGTCGACGATCTGGTGGCGGTCGGTACCGCGCCGGGCATCGCCGGCAAGGTGATGGGCATGCCCGACGGCATCCTGGTGATCACCTGGCGCCTGGGTGGCAGTTCGATCGACAGCGGACTGCGACTGGAAGACCTGGAGGACCAGGCCGAGTGGATCGCCGCCGCGAAGCGACTCCTCGGAGAACCCACCACCAGCAATGACGGAGCATCGGCATGAGCACTGCGGGCAATTCCTCCACGGCACGTCCCGAGGCTGCGGCCCTGGTGCTGGCGGACGGCCGCGTCTTCCGCGGAACAGCATTCGGCGCAACGGGTATCGCCTTCGGTGAGGCCGTGTTCACCACGGGGATGACGGGCTACCAGGAAACCCTGACCGACCCGTCGTACCGCCGTCAGGTGGTGGTCTCCACGGCGCCGCAGATCGGTAACACCGGCTGGGTCTCCGCAGGAGGTCCCGACGGGACGCAGGACGACAACGAGTCCGGACGCATCTGGGTGGCCGGGTACGTCATCCGCGACCTGTCGCCGGCCCCGTCGAACTGGCGCGCGAGTTCCAGCCTCCCGCAGGAGATGGAAGATCAAGGCGTCCCCGGGATCTCGGGGGTCGACACCCGGGCGCTGACCCGTCATCTGCGGACCGCCGGGGCGATGAACTGCGGGATCTTCTCCGGTGCCGGGCTTGGTTCCACCGACGAGATGCTGGCGCAGGTCAGGGCCCAGCCGCAGATGGCGGGGGCGGACCTGACGAGCGAGGTCTCCACCCGCGACCGCTACACGGTGCCTTCCGTCGGGGAGACCCGGTACACCGTGGCCGCCATCGATCTCGGGATCAAGGCGAACACCCCGCGGATGATGGCGGAGCGCGGGATCACCACCCACGTGGTCCCGGCCGACGTCACCATCGACGACATCCAGGCCCTCGGCGTCGACGGGGTGTTCCTGTCCAACGGCCCGGGTGATCCGTCCAGCCAGACCCGGATGGTGGCGCTGACCCGGGAGATCCTGTCCCGGCGAATCCCGCTCTTCGGCATCTGCTTCGGCAATCAGATCCTCGGTCGCGCACTGGGTTTCGGAACCTACAAGCTGAAGTTCGGGCATCGGGGCATCAACCAACCGGTGCTCGAGAAGGCGACCGGCCGGGTGCTCATCTCGGCGCACAACCACGGATTCGCCGTCGATGCCCCCCTGGACGTCGTCAGCGAGACGGAATTCGGCCGCGTCCAGGTCGGTTTCGTCTGCCTCAACGACAACGTGGTCGAGGGACTGGAATGCCTGGATGTGCCGGCCTTCTCGGTCCAGTTCCACCCCGAGGCCGCTGCCGGGCCGCACGACGCCCAATCGCTGTTCGACCGTTTCACCCTTCTGATGGCTGCTGGCAGCAAGCACGCCTCCACTACGGCAAAAGGCCTTGATCACTGATGCCCGCACGCACTGATATCAAGCACATCCTGGTGATCGGCTCCGGACCGATCGTGATCGGCCAGGCCTGCGAGTTCGACTACTCCGGCACCCAGGCGTGTCGGGTCCTCCGCGAGGAGGGCATCCGCGTCTCGCTGATCAACTCCAACCCGGCCACGATCATGACCGATCCCGAGTTCGCCGACGCCACCTACATCGAGCCGATCACGGCCGAGTACGTGGAGAAGGTGCTGGCCGACCAGGCGGCGCGCGGATTCCCGGTGGATGCGCTGCTGGCCACCCTGGGCGGACAGACGGCCCTGAACACCGCCATCGCCATCTCCGACGCGGGGGTGCTCGAGAAGTACGACGTCGAACTGATCGGCGCCGACATCCCAGCCATCCAGCGCGGCGAGGACCGGCAGATCTTCAAGGACATCGTCCGCGGGCTCGGCGGCGACGTGCCGCGCTCCGCGGTCTGCCACACCCTCGAGGAGGTTCGCGCCACGGTGGCCGATCTCGGGCTGCCCGTGGTCATCAGGCCGTCCTTCACCATGGGGGGCCTCGGGTCCGGCATGGCCTACACGGCAGATGATCTCGAGCGGATCGCCGCGACGGGACTGGCCGCGTCGCCGGTGCACGAGGTGTTGATCGAGGAGAGCGTGCTCGGTTGGAAGGAGTACGAACTGGAGTTGATGCGCGACGCGCACGACAACATGGTCGTGGTCTGCTCCATCGAGAACATCGATCCGATGGGCGTGCACACCGGCGACTCGATGACCGTCGCACCGGCGATGACGCTGACCGACCGCGAGTACCAGGACATGCGGGATCTGGGACTGAAGATCCTCCGCGCGGTCGGGGTGGCCACCGGCGGGTGCAACATCCAGTTCGGCATCGAGCCCTCGACCGGTCGGATGGTCGTCATCGAGATGAATCCGCGGGTCTCGCGGTCGTCGGCGCTGGCCTCCAAGGCGACCGGCTTCCCGATCGCCAAGATCGCCGCGAAGCTCGCGATCGGCTACACCCTCGACGAGATCGCCAACGACATCACCAAGGCGACGCCGGCAGCCTTCGAGCCCTCGCTGGACTATGTCGTCGTCAAGATCCCGCGGTTCGCCTTCGAGAAGTTCCCCGGCGCCGATCCGACTCTCACCACCACCATGAAGTCGGTGGGGGAGGCCATGTCGATCGGCCGGTCGTTCGCGGAGGCCCTCGGGAAGGCCATGCGCTCGATGGAGACCAAGGTCTCGGGATTCTGGACCGGACCGGCCATGGCGAAGGGTGATCTGGACGGGCTCCTGGCCCAGATCGCCGTCCCGACCGACGGTCGCATCTACCAGGTCGAGCGGGCGCTGGCCTGGGGTGCGAGCATCGAGCAGGTCTACGAGGCCTCCCGGATCGACCCGTGGTTCCTGCGTCAGATCCAGCTGATCGCCTCGATCGGCAACGACGTCCGGGATGCTGCGGAGTTGGATGCGCGCCTGCTCCGCACGGCCAAGCGGTACGGCCTGTCGGATCTCCAGATCTCGGTGCTGCGGCCCGAACTGGGCTCCGAGACGGCCGTGCGGGAGCTACGGTGGTCCCTCGGCGTCCGGCCGGTGTTCAAGACCGTCGACACCTGCGCCGCCGAGTTCGAAGCTGCCACCCCGTACCACTACTCGGCCTACGAGACCGACCCCGCCGCCGAGTCCGAGGTGGCCCGCCAGACCGACCGCGAGAAGATCATCATCCTGGGATCCGGACCGAACCGGATCGGCCAGGGCATCGAGTTCGACTACTCCTGCGTGCATGCCGCCCTGGCCCTGCGCGAGGCCGGCTTCGAAACCGTGATGGTCAACTGCAATCCGGAGACGGTCTCCACTGACTACGACACCTCGGACCGCTTGTACTTCGAGCCTCTGACGGCCGAGGACGTCCTGGAAGTGATTGCTGCCGAACAGGAGTCGGGCACGGTGGCCGGGGTGATCGTCACGCTGGGTGGGCAGACCCCGTTGAAGCTGGCCTCCGTCCTGGACGGTGCGTCGATCGTCCGTCGGGACGGATCGGGGGAGCGGGTCGAGGTAGCCATTCTCGGGACCTCCTCGGACGCCATCGATCTCGCCGAGGACCGCGGCCGGTTCGGTGAACTGCTGGCGCGGGCCGGACTGCCGGCGCCGGCGTTCGGAATGGCCACCTCGTTCGAGCAGGCACGGGTGGCCGCCGAACGGATCGGCTACCCGGTGCTGGTCCGGCCCTCCTACGTGCTCGGCGGCCGCGGCATGGAGATCGTCTACGACGAGCCGTCGCTGGCCGACTACATCAGTCGCGCGACGGAGATCACCGACGATCACCCGGTGCTGGTCGACCGCTTCCTGGACGACGCCATCGAGATCGATGTCGACGCGCTGTGCGACGGCACCGAGGTCTACCTCGGCGGCGTGATGGAGCACATCGAGGAGGCCGGCATCCACTCCGGTGACTCGGCCTGCGTGCTGCCGCCGATCACCCTGGGCCGCAGCGACATCGAGCGGGTGCGCAAGCACACCGAGGCGATCGCCCTGGACGGTCACGTGGTCGGACTGCTCAACGTGCAGTACGCGCTGAAGGACCAGACGCTCTACGTCCTGGAGGCCAACCCGCGGGCCAGTCGGACCGTTCCGTTCACGTCCAAGGCCACCGCGGTGCCACTGGCCAAGGCGGCCGCGCGGATCATGGCCGGTGCCAGCATCGCGTCGTTGCGCGTCGAAGGTCTCCTGCTCGCCGAGGGTGACGGCGGGCTGATGCCGGCCGGCTCACCGGTCTCGGTCAAGGAGGCCGTGATGCCGTTCCATCGCTTCCGCCGGCCGGACGGTACCGGGGTCGACACCCTGCTCGGGCCCGAGATGCGTTCCACCGGTGAGGTGATGGGGGTCGACATGGCCTTCGGTCCGGCCTTCGCGAAGTCCCAGACCGCGTCCTACGGATCGTTGCCCACCAAGGGCACCGTCTTCGTGTCCGTGGCCAACGCGGACAAGCGGTCGCTGGTCTTCCCGGTCAAACGGCTCGCCGATCTGGGGTTCACCATCCTGGCCACCGAAGGGACGGCGGACATGCTGCAGCGCAACGGGATCGACGTGCAGGTGGTGCGCAAGCACTACGAGAGCGCAGCGGGTGAGACGATCCTGGACCTGATCAAGGCGGGCAAGGTGGATCTGGTCATCAACACCCCGTACGGCCAGTCCGGTCCGCGGATCGACGGGTACGAGATCCGCACGGCCGCCGTCGCCGCCGACATCCCCTGCATCACCACGGTGGCCGGCGCGGCCGCCGCCATCCAGGGCATCGAGGCGGTCACCCGCTCCGAGGTCGGCGTGGCTCCGCTCCAGGTGCTGCAGGAACGACTACGCGTCGCACGGGCCGCTGCCGTGTCCTCTGCACCCACGGGAGCCGCCGCACCCACAGAATCCGCCGCACCCACAGGATCCGCCGTGTCGGGGTTCCCCGGTGCCTGAATCCGTCGCGTTTATCACCTTCGCCAGCGCTCATCATCGGGTCGACTTGCGTCCCACCCGTCACATTTCCGCGACGTTCATGAGCGCCGGCGAAGTTGATAAGCGCGGGGTGGGGGCCGGCGGTCGATGACGATGCTGGACATGGTGTACGAGCGGTTGGCCAGGCCGGTGCTGTTCCGGCTGGGACGGGGTGACGCGGAGGTCGTGCACCACGCGACCCTGCGGGCGCTGCACGGCGTGGGCGACGTGACAGCTGCCCGCAAGGGGCTCTCGCTGCTGCTGGGACGGCATCGCAGTCCGCGCACGGTGTTCGGCATCGATTTCCCGTCCGCCGTCGGGTTGGCCGCCGGGATGGACAAGGACGGGATCGCCGTCAGGGCATGGCCGGCAATGGGTTTCGGATTTGCCGAGCTCGGGACGGTCACCGCGCACCCGCAGCCGGGCAACGACAGGCCGCGACTGTTCCGGTTGAAGTCCTCGGAGGCCATCGTCAACCGGATGGGCTTCAACAACGCCGGGGCCGCCGCATTGGCCGTCACTCTCGCCGGGGTCGGCAAAGTCGGTATCCCGCTGGGCATATCACTCGGGAAGTCCAAGCTGACCCCGGTCGAGGATGCCGTCGGGGACTACCTCCGGTCGCTGCGGGCCGTGCACGACTACGCCGACTACATCGCGGTGAACGTCTCGTCGCCGAACACGCCCGGGCTGAGGTCGCTGCAGGAGAAGGGGCCGCTGGGCGAGCTTCTGGGCGCCCTGACGGGCAGTGCGGCCGCGCTGGCCGGAGGTGGTCGGCCGGTGCCGATCCTCGTCAAGATCGCGCCGGACCTGACGGACGCCGCCATCGCAGAGTTGCTCCAGGTCTGTCACGAGCAGGGGATCGCCGGTGTCATCGCCACCAACACCACGCTCTCGCGCGACGGGATCTCCGCGCGGGACCGGCAGTCGGGCTCCGAGGCGGGCGGCCTCTCGGGGGCGCCACTACGCCGGCGGGCGCTGGAAGTCGTCCGGTTCGTGACCGGACACACCGACCTCCCGGTGATCGGAGTCGGTGGGATCTCCACGCCCGAGCACGGTATGGCCATGCTGGACGCCGGGGCGGCACTGCTGCAGCTCTACACCGGGTTCATCTACTCCGGTCCCGGCCTGGTCACCGGCCTCAACAAGGCCATCAGCGCACGGGATCGGAAGCCGGGCCGCGGGCCGGACACCCACACCGGGCCGGACACCGAGGGACGGAGGGCACGCTGATGGAGCCGTTCGGTGCCAAGCTCGCCGCCGCCATGGCGGCCAGGGGCCCGCTGTGCGTCGGGATCGACCCTCATCCGGGCCTGCTGCGGGCGTGGGATCTGCCGGAAACGGTGGCCGGACTGGAGAAGTTCGCGATGACGGCGGCCGAGGCGTTGGCCGGCACGGTGGCCGTGCTCAAGCCGCAGTCCGCGTTCTTCGAGGCCTACGGCTCCGGCGGCATCGCGGTACTGGAGCGGTTGATCGCCCGGTGCCGGGAGGAGGGAGCCCTGGTGCTGCTGGATGCCAAACGTGGCGACATCGGCTCCACCATGGCCGCCTACGCGGCGGCCTATGTGACCGACGGCTCACCGCTGGCCGCCGACGCCGTCACGCTGTCCCCGTTCCTCGGCTTCGGATCACTCCAGCCGGCCCTCGACGCGGCACGAGCCAACGGTCGGGGCATCTTCGTGCTGGCCATGACGTCCAACCCGGAAGGCCCCGCGCTGCAGCACTCGGTGGGCCGCGATGGCCGTTCGGTGGCTCAGGCCATCGCGGACGCGGCCGCAGACCAGAACCGCGGCGAGCGCCCGATGGGCTCGGTGGGGCTGGTCGTGGGTGTCACGAACGGGCGCACCGGGGTCGACCTGTCCGAGGTCAACGGACCGTTCCTGGCCCCGGGCCTCGGTGCCCAGGGTGGAACGGTCGCCGACCTCGCCGTGGTCTTCGGCGAAGATCTGTCCACGGTCCTCCCGACGACGAGCAGGGAAGTGCTCGGCGCGGGGCCGTCGATGCAGGCCCTGCGAGAGTCCGCGCTGAGGCTGGCGGATCAGCTGCGCGAGGCGCTCTCCGTCGGCTGACCCGCCGGCTCATCCGCCACCACCTGACGGACCAGCGCCAGGAGCAGGGGGACCGCCGGATGCGAGGGCGGGTCGGCCCAGATGAGCATCACCGGAAGATCAGGTGCGTCCGCGAGCGGCACGAAGGCGACCCCCGGATGGCCGTGCATCTGCGCGGTCGACTCGGCGGTCACGCCCACCGCCCGGTCGGCGGCGATCGCCGCCAGCCAGTCATCGGTGTTGGCCACCGTCACGATCTCCCGGGGCTGTGCTCCGGCCGGCCACAGCGAGACGGTCGTCGATCCGGCGGTGGGGCTCAGGCCCACCGGATGACGGGCGAGATCGGCCAGCGTCAGGCTCGCCCGCGACGCCAGCTCGCCACCGGCCGGGACCGCGGCCAGGCGTCGTTCGTCGAACAGATGGGCGCCGGCGAATCCGCGCGGAGCGGACCCGCGCACCAGGGCCACGTCCGAACGTCCGTCGGCCAGGCCTGCGGTGCGATCGTCGAACCGCAGCAGTTCCAGCGGGATGTCCGGATGTGCCCGCCCCCACCTGCGCAGAAGGGTGGGGGTGTGACGACCGAGGGCCGACCACGAGTGGCCCAGCCGCAGGGGCCAGGTATCCAGACGCGCGGGGTCGGTCGTCTCATCAAAAGTTGCGACGGCGGTCGCCGCCCTGGCCGCGAAGTGCTGACCCGCCGTGGTGAGTTCCAGGTGGTGGGTGGAACGGTCCACCAGCTGGACGCCGAGGTGGGTCTCGAGCTGTCGCAGGGTGCGGGACAGTGCCGGCTGGGTGATGTGCAGCAGCGCAGCCGCTCTGGTGATGTTGCCCTCCTGCGCGATGAGCAGGAAGTAGCGCAGGTGGCGGACCTCGATGGTCATGCCTGCAGAGCATAACCAGTGCTGATCCGGCATTTCACGCCGGTCCGATCCGGTCCTACTGTGAGCAGTGTGCTCACCACGCCCGTCCAGACGACCCGGACCACCCGGTCGGTCTCCACCTCTTGGCGTGCGACGTCCGTCGGCCTGGTCGTCACGGGTGCGCTGTCGGTGCAGTTCGGCGCGGCGATCGCGGTGCTGCTCTTCCCCCGGGTCGGCGCGCTCGGTGTCGTCTCGCTCCGGCTGGCCCTCTCCGCGATCCCGCTGCTGCTGATCTTCCGGCCGAGGCTGACCGGCCGCGACCGGGGCGACTGGCAGCTGGTCCTGGCCTTCGGTGGCGTGCTGGCGGGCATGAACGTGCTCTTCTACCAGGCCATCGATCGCATCCCGCTGGGCGCGGCGGTCACCATCGAGGTGCTGGGACCGCTTGCGCTGTCGGTGTTCTCGAGTCGGAAATGGCTCTCCTGGGTGTGGGCGGCGCTGGCGCTCGCCGGAGTGGTGCTGCTCGGTGGCGGGCTGAGCGGCCTGAACCTGGCGGGAGTGCTGTTCGCGCTGGGTGCCGGCGTGCTGTGGGCGGCCTACATCCTGCTCAGCGCGCGGTCCGGCGCTCGCTTCCAGGGAGCGGACGGGCTCGCGCTCTCGATGGGGGTGGCCACCGTCCTGACGCTGCCACTGGGGATCCTGGCGGCCGGATCGGTCCTCTTCCAGCCGGGCGTCCTGCTGATCGGACTGGCCATCGCGGTGCTGTCCTCCAGCATTCCCTACACGCTGGAGCTCTTCGCGCTGCGGACGATTCCGGCCTCGACCTTCGCCATCCTGGTCAGCCTCGGGCCGGCCATCGGCGCGGCCTCCGGCTTCCTGATCCTGCACCAGCGGATCGGCCCGACCGATCTGGTGGCGATGAGCATGGTGATCGTGGCGAGCGCCGGAGCCGTCCTCACCTCCTCGGGTCGTTCCCACCGCGATGACGGGGCGACTCCTGTCACCCGCCCGATCGAGGTCTGAGGGCGTCGCGCCGATAGGCTGCGGCCGGTGAGCACACCGGACATGAAGCCGCGCAGTCGCCAGGTCACCGATGGAATCGAGAGCACCGCGTCGCGCGGCATGCTCCGGGCCGTGGGGATGGGCGACGACGACTGGGGCAAGGCCCAGATCGGGGTCGGCAGTTCGTGGAACGAGATCACCCCGTGCAACCTGTCTCTCGATCGCCTGGCGCAGGCCTGCAAGGAGGGTGTGCACGCCGGCGGCGGGTACCCGCTGCAGTTCGGCACGATCTCCGTGTCGGACGGCATCTCGATGGGCCACGAGGGCATGCACTTCTCGCTGGTCTCCCGCGAGGTGATCGCCGACTCGGTGGAAACCGTCATGCAAGCCGAGCGGCTGGACGGCTCGGTGCTGCTGGCCGGGTGCGACAAGTCGCTGCCGGGCATGCTGATGGCCGCGGCCCGGCTCGACCTGGCCTCGGTCTTCCTCTACGCCGGCACCATCGCGCCGGGATGGGTCAAGCTCGAGGACGGAACCGAGAGGAACGTGACGCTGATCGATGCCTTCGAGGCGGTCGGTGCCTGCAAGGCCGGCAAGATGAGCGAGACCGATCTCGGACGCATCGAACGAGCCATCTGCCCCGGTGAGGGTGCCTGCGGCGGCATGTACACGGCCAACACGATGGCCTCGGCCGCAGAGGCGCTGGGCATGTCCCTGCCGGGATCGGCCGCGCCGCCGGCGGCGGACCGCCGTCGGGACTACTTCGCGCACCGGTCCGGCGAAGCGGTCGTGCGGCTGATCCGCGAGGGGATCACCGCCCGGGACATCATGACGAAGAAGGCCTTCGAGAATGCCATCGCGGTCGTGATGGCGCTGGGCGGCTCGACCAACGCGGTGCTGCATCTGCTGGCCATCGCGCACGAGGCGGAGGTCGACCTGACGCTGGCCGATTTCAACCGGATCGCCGACCGGGTACCGCATCTCGGTGATCTCAAACCGTTCGGCCGGTTCGTGATGAACGACATGGACCGGGTGGGCGGCATTCCCGTCGTGATGAAGGCGCTCCTGGATGCGGGTCTGCTGCACGGCGACGCCCTGACGGTGACCGGCCGGACGCTGGCGCAGAACCTGGCCGAACTGGAACTTCCGGACCTCGACGGCGAGGTGCTCCGCAAGCTCGACAATCCGCTGCACCGGACCGGGGGGATCGCGATCCTGCACGGTTCGATGGCTCCGGACGGCGCGGTGGTCAAGACGGCAGGCTTCGATCTGGCGGTCTTCGAGGGCCCGGCCCGCGTCTTCGAGCGGGAGCGTGCGGCGATGGATGCCCTGACTGACGGTCGGATCAGGCCGGGCGACGTGATCGTGATCCGCTACGAGGGCCCCAAGGGCGGTCCCGGGATGCGCGAGATGCTGGCCATCACTGCCGCGATCAAGGGCGCGGGCCTCGGCAAGGAGGTGTTGCTGCTGACCGACGGCCGGTTCTCAGGGGGGACCACCGGCCTGTGCATCGGGCACATCGCTCCGGAAGCGGTCGACGGCGGCCCGATCGCCTTCCTGCGGGACGGAGACGTGATCAGGGTCGACATCGCCGCGAGGACCATCGATCTGCTGGTGGGGGCCGAGGAGCTGGTCGGCCGCCGGGACGGTTGGGCGCCGTTGTCCCACCAGTACCGCCGGGGTGTGCTGGCCAAGTATTCCAAGCTGGTCGGTTCGGCCGCCCGGGGCGCGATCACCAGCTGACCGCGGTGGGCCCCGACCGGGGGGTCAGACCCGGGAACTCGTGGCTGGGGGACCGGTGGTGTTGCCGAGGTGGAACTCGCTGGTGAAGCAGGCGGCTGCGGGATGCCCGTCGGTCAGCATGTCCAGCACCATCCGACCGGCCCTTGCGCCCTGCTCCGCGGCCGGCTGGACCATCGTCGTCAGGTCGTGGGAGATGACGTTGTCCAGGCGGATGCCGTCGAACCCGACCACGCTCACGTCCCCGGGGACCTGCAGCCCCAGTTCCTGGGCGGCCTGGATCACGCCGGCGGCGAGCAGGTCGCTCTGCGCGATGATCGCGGTCGGCCGGTCGGGCCGGCGCAGGAGGGAGCGGCCGGCCAGCAGCCCCTCGTCGACGAGGGAGCCGCCCGCTACCACCACCGACAGATCCGGAAACACCTCCCGGGCACCGGCCAGCCGGTCGATCGGCGTCGAGATGTTGGCGGTGGATTCCCACTCGGGAGTCAGCGGACCCCGCCCGCGGCTCGCTTCCAGCGGCAGCGCCACCACGCTCACCCGGACGTGGCCCAGATCTTGCAGATGACGGGCCAGGGTCACCGTCGCCGCCCGATCGTCCAACGTCACCGACAGGACGTCGGCGAACGGGGTGTTGCCCAGCGCCACGATCGGGATGGAACGCCGGCGCGTCACCTCGATCGAACGGCTGACGTGCGGACTGCACCCCATCAGGACGACGGCGTCCATGGTGGCCGACTCCAACGTGTTCGTGCCCTCGCCGACATCCGGGACCAGCAGCAGGGAATGGCCGGAGGCCGCCAGCTCCTGGGCGATACCGTCCAGGAAGGCGATCTTCACCGGATCCCGGAACGCCTGCAGCACAGTCTCTTCCAGCACTGCGGCAATGATGCCGGACCGGCCCTGCCGCAACGACCGTGCCCGCGGGTCCGGTCCCGCGTAGCGCAGTTGTTCGGCGGCGGCCAGGACCCGCTCCCGGGTCTGCGGCGACACCGGGCCGGAGCCGCTGAAGGCCAGGGAAGCGGTGGAGACCGACACGCCCGCCAGGGCGGCCACCGCGGCCAGGGTCGGCCGCTTGTCGGCGACCGGACGGTCGGCAGCGGTCGCCACGACCTGCTCCGTCATCGCACCCACCCCTTTCTGTCCATCGCCGAGGCGGCGCCGTCCCATCGCGTCGACGGCTCGGAAGTGATCGGCCGGATCCGCCGTCCGAGTGGGGTTGACCCCGCCGGATGCGCTCGCTACCTTAGTCGCATCACGTCGATCGAATCGTTTCGACCCTGCTCAGCGAAAGCCTGACGACGTTCTTCGTGCCTTCGACGGCATCAACCGCACCAGGAAAGTGACATGACCTACGTTGCCGGGCCGGCCACCACCGGAGTGCTCACCCGCGAGCAGATCGTCGGATGGCGCAACGCGGTGTTCGCGATCTTCGGACTCTGCGGAATCGGTCTGTCGAGCTGGGTGTCCCGAACCCCTTCGGTCCGCGACTCGCTGCATGCGAGCACCAGCGAGATGGGGTGGATCGTCTTCGGGCTGGCGGCCGGTTCCATTGCCGGCCTGATCCTCTCGAGCCATGTCCTCGTGCATTTCGGCTCGGTCAGGACGATCGCCGGTGCGATGGTCGGCAGCGCCATCGGACTCGCGATCGCCGGTCTCGGAGCAACCCTGTTCGCAGCGCCTCTGCCGGTCGTCGCCGGGTTGGCGATCTTCGGGGCCGGTGTCGGCATGTGCGACGTCTCGATGAACGTGGAGGGCGCGGCCAACGAGAGGGTCCTCGGGCGAACGGTGATGCCGTTGTTCCACGCCGCCTTCAGCGTCGGAACGGTCGCGGGGGCCGCGCTGGGGGCACTGGCCGAACTCGCGCACCTCCCGATCGCCGCGCACCTGGGCGTCATCTCCGTCGTGATGGTCGTCGGGGTCATGTTCGCGGTGCGCAAGCTGCCGCCGCACCCCGACGCGCCCACCGCGGCACCCGGCGGAGGGCGGCCGGCGGGCTGGCGAAGCCGTCTGCTCATCTGGCGGGAGCGCCGCACCATCCTGATCGGCCTCATCGTGCTGGGAATGGCCTTCGCCGAGGGATCCGCGAACGACTGGCTCGCGCTGGCCATGGTCGACGGACACCACGTCAGCAACGCCGCCGGTGCTTTCGTCTTCGGTATCTTCGTGGCGGCGATGACGGTGGGCCGCATCGCCGGCGTGTTCCTGCTGGACCGGTTCGGTCGGGTGCCCGTGCTCCGGGCGTCGGCGCTGCTGGCTGCCGGTGGGTTGCTGGTGGTCATCTTCGTGCCGAGCGCCCTGGTCGCGGGCGTCGGGGTGGTGCTGTGGGGACTCGGTGCGGCCCTGGGCTTCCCGGTCGGGATGTCGGCAGCGGCCGACGATCCTGCGGTCGCTGCGGCCAGGGTCAGCGCGGTCGCCACGATCGGGTACTTCGCGTTCCTGGTCGGTCCCCCGTCCATCGGCCTGCTCGGTGGCCACATCGGCCTGCTGCACGCTCTGCTGCTGGTCCTGATCCTGGTCGGCCTGGCCGGTCTGACCTCCGGTGCCGCGCGGGAGCCGGCCGCTGCGGTTGCTGCATCCGCTGCGGCCGCTGCGGCCGCTGCGGTCGCTCCGGTCGCCGACTGATCCGGGTGGCGCCTCCCGGTGCGCCAGTGGTGCCAGGTGCGCCGGTGGCGATCGGGTGAATCCGGAAATTTGATCCTCCGGACGATGCAGGATCCCGCCCAGCGGAGTTACGTCATCAACCGCCGCTGTACGAGGTGGCTCCGGTGGTCGGTCGAGGGGAATCGATGACGTTCGAGGAGTTTCTGTCGGGGGAGCTCGACTCCCTGCGTCGGTACGCACGTCTCCTGACGGGGAATCGGGATGCCGCCCACGACGTGTTGGCGGACGCGCTGATCAAGGCCCACCTGCGGTGGAACAAGATCGGCCGGATGGAGTTCCCCGGGGCCTACGTCCGGTCGATGGTGACCAACGGCTTCCTGTCGGAACGGCGCAGTTGGAGTCGTCGATTCATCACTGCGACGCGGACCGGCGACCTTCCGGAGACCGCGGGCCCGTCCGTGGGCGGGGCAGTCGACGACCGCGATCAGCTCGAACAGATGTTGCTCGGCCTTCCGGAGCAACAGCGGGCGGCCATCGTCCTGCGCTACTACCTCGATCTCCCGGACGACCGCATCGCGGCCGAGTTGCGCTGCTCCTCCGGTGCGGTCCGCAGCTACGTCTCCCGTGGTCTCAGTGCCATCCGCGAGCGCGAAACTCCGCCAGGCCAGGTGCACGGGAACGAGCTGTCCCCGGACCCCGGCAACTTTCGCCCCGGCAACTTTCGCCCCGACAAGGTCGGAGAAACCCGATGAACGACCAGGACGTGCAACTGCACGATCGCCTCGCCGCGATCTCCGACGACGCGCCGACCGCAGCCGCGGTGCTCCGGACCGTGCAGGGTGGTTACCGGCGTCAACTGCGCCGAAGGCGTTGGTATGCAACCGGTTCAGTCGTGGCGGCCGTCCTGTTGGTCGCCAGCGCAGCCACCCTGCTCGGAGCGCCGACCAACTCGACACCCGTCGGGGTGTCGAGGGCGAACCTGACGGCGACGCTGGGCCCCCGGAGCTCCGCCACCTCGATCGTCCCGTCCTCGGATCCGGCTCTGGCGGGACTGGGCGACCTCGCCGTGAGATCACCTGTCGCGGTGCCAGGGACCTGGACGTCGTTCGACCAGGACGGACCCCAGGTGGAGAGCAGCCCTTCGTCGCTGCAGGTCGGTTGGGACGAGCATGCGCCCATCAGCACCGATCCGGCGGACCCGGCCACCGCCGTCGTCGGTCGCTACCGGGGCTATTGGATCACCACGGCGGAGCCGCCGCTCGACGTCGGCTCGCGGTTCGACACCATCCACCTGAACAGCCGAAACATCACCATCAACGGTCATGGGGCCCGGTTGGTGACCGTGCCCGAGGTGTCGCTCCACGATCATTCGATCCCTACTGACCCGCGGATCATCTGGCAACTGGGCGACGGGCACTGGATCAGCGTCTACAGCGGGGGGGTCGCGGACCCTGACCTG
The DNA here is from genome assembly GCF_014303395.1 of Nakamurella sp. PAMC28650. Taxonomy (GTDB): domain Bacteria; phylum Actinomycetota; class Actinomycetes; order Mycobacteriales; family Nakamurellaceae; genus Nakamurella. The sequence goes on along the minus strand of NZ_CP060298.1, from coordinate 4,959,452 downwards.
GCCGGCTTCGCGTCTGCGATCCGAGAGGTCCCGACCGTCCTTCCTCCCGACATCTGGATCGGTCTGACGCCGAAGGGCTACACCGCTGCCAGTTCGACGAGCTCGACCTCTGTCTCCCAGATGGGTGGGCCACGACTCTCGCTCTGCCGGAGTACGACGGCATCGGGGGCGACGCCGTTGGCCGGCAACGGCGACTGTCTCGACGTCCACGCCACCGTCGCCGGCGGAGGGTTCGTGCAGAGTTTGGTGATGGGCTCGGAGACGAACGCGCAGTTTGCCGCGGATAGCAGATCCATCGACGTCGGCGGGGTGCACATCATGGTCAATGCCAGGAAGCAGGTCGCATGGACGAGGTGGGGGAAAGCGACGATCGTCGTACAGGCACCTTCCGGTGACGTCCTGTCCGTCGGCACCCTGGCCACGCTGGCCGCATCGGTGCAGCTCTCGCCCACGCTGCAGGTCAGGAATCGGCCTGATGCTCTCGTCGAGAGCTCGCTCGCCTATGAGTCGACCCATCGTCCCGGTGCGGGTCCGACCACGGGATGAGATCCGGCACGATCGGTGTGCTCTGGCCTTGATCGGTCCCGTAGCAGCTACCCTGGTGTCGACATGCACGCCCGTGGCAAGACGACTCCGGGCGTCCGGTGCAGGGCTGCCGCCCGAGTCCGGCCGTGGAGCGCTACGGCTGACGTGGCGCAGATGACCTGCTCGAGGAGCAAACTCAATGACAGCAACACTGTCCGATCCGGGCCTCACCGCCGACCGCATCGGCGGACTTGATTTCAAGGTCGCCGATCTCGGCCTGGCCGAGTACGGCCGCAAGGAGATCACCCTGGCCGAGCACGAGATGCCCGGCCTGATGACCCTGCGGCGTGAGTACGCCGAGGTGCAGCCGCTCAAGGGTGCGCGCATCGCCGGCTCGCTGCACATGACCGTCCAGACCGCCGTGCTGATCGAGACCCTCGTCTCGCTCGGCGCCAGTGTGCGCTGGGTGTCCTGCAACATCTTCTCCACCCAGGACCACGCTGCAGCGGCCACCGTCGTCGGCCCCTACGGCACTGAAGAAGAGCCGAAGGGTGTCTCGGTCTACGCCTGGAAGGGCGAGACCCTGCCCGAGTACTGGTGGTGCACCGATCAGATGCTGCGCTGGCCCTCGGTCGAAGGCAAGCCCGTCGGCCCGAACATGATCCTGGACGACGGCGGCGACGTCACCATGCTGATCCACAAGGGCGTCCAGTACGAGAAGGCCGGCGTCGTCCCGCCGACCGACGAGTCCGACTCCGAGGAGTACGGCGTCATCCTCGATCTGCTGCGCGCCTCGCTGGCCACCGATCCGGGCTACTTCACCGCGGTCGGCCCGCAGATCCTGGGCGTCACCGAGGAGACCACCACCGGCGTGCTGCGCCTCTACCAACTGGCGGCCGCGGGCGAGCTGCTGTTCCCGGCCATCAACGTGAACGACTCGGTGACCAAGAGCAAGTTCGACAACAAGTACGGCTGCCGCCACTCCCTGATCGACGGGATCAACCGCGCCACCGACGTCCTCATCGGCGGCAAGGTCGCCCTCGTCGCCGGCTACGGAGACGTCGGCAAGGGTTGCGCCGAGTCGCTGCGCGGCCAGGGCGCCCGTGTCGTCATCGCCGAGATCGACCCGATCTGTGCCCTCCAGGCGCTGATGGACGGTTACGAGGTCGCCACCATCGACGACGCCATCGGTCGCGCCGACTTCGTGATCACCACGACGGGCAACAAGAACATCATCAGCACCGCCCACATGCAGGCGATGAAGCACCAGGCCGTCCTCGGCAACATCGGTCACTTCGACAACGAGATCGACATGGCCGGACTGGCCCGGATCCCCGGCATCAACCGGACCGAGATCAAGCCGCAGGTCCATCTCTGGAGCTTCCCGTCCGGCAAGACCATCCTGGTGCTGTCCGAGGGCCGCCTGCTGAACCTGGGCAACGCCACCGGTCACCCGTCGTTCGTCATGTCGGCGTCGTTCGCCAACCAGACGATCGCGCAGATCGAGCTGTTCACCAAGCGCAACGAGTACGACCTCGAGGTCTACCGCCTCCCGAAGCATCTGGACGAGAAGGTCGCCCTGATCCACGTTCTCGCCCTCGGCGGCGAGATGACCAAGCTCACCAAGGAGCAGGCGGAGTACATCGGCGTCGACGTCGAGGGACCGTACAAGGCGGATCACTACCGCTACTGATCAGCCTGCCCTGACACAGAGGATCGACCTACCCGGATCCAGATGACAGAAGCCCCGCGAAGCTCGATGCTTCGCGGGGCTTCGTCGTGGGCGGGTCCCGGGTTCCGCATGGATCAACATCGTTGGCATGGATCAAAGTGGCCGATTTGGGACTGGAGTGACAGGAGTCATCACTTTCGCCCATGCCTACGAAGTTGATCCACGCCACCGGGACCCCAGCCACCGGGATCAGGGGCGGCTAGGCGACGGCGAGCAGATCGATGATGAAGATCAGGGTCTGGCCGGAGAGCCGGTGCCCGGAGCCGGCCGCACCGTAGGCGAGGTGCGGCGGGATGACGAGCTCGCGGCGGCCGCCGACCTTCATCCCGGGGATGCCGTCCTGCCAGCCCTGGATCAGGCCGCGGAGCGGGAACTCGATGGACTCGCCACGGTTCCACGAAGAGTCGAACTCGTCGCCGGTGGCGAATTCGACGCCGAGGTAGTGCACGGTGACCTTCGCGCCCGGTACGGCTTCCGCCCCGGTCCCGACGGTGATGTCGCGGATGACCAACTCGGCGGGCGGTTCGCCGGTGGGGAAGTCGACCTCGGGCTTGCTGGCTGATGGATTCGTCATGCCGACCATCCAACCATCGGTGCGGCCGGGTGGTGGAATCGAGCCGACCCGACCGCCGGATGACGACCAGACCCCCCTACGGCTGACGATAGGGTTCAGCGCGTGGGCCGACTGATCGTGATCGAGGGACTGGACGGTTCGGGGAAGCAGACACTGACCGGGACCCTGGCCGGGCAGGCGCGGGCGGCCGGGCTGGCCATCGCGACGATGGCCTTCCCCCGGTACGGCGTCGACGTCCACGCCGACCTGGTGCAGGATGCGCTCTACGGCCGACTCGGCGACCTGTCGGACTCCGTGTACGGCCCCGCCCTGCTGTTCGCGCTCGACAGACGTGCTGCGGCGCAGGAGATCCGGGACCTCCTCGAGCAGCACGACCTGGTGCTGCTGGACCGCTACGTCAGCTCCAACGCCGCGTACGGCGCGGCCCGACTCGGCGCTCCCGAGGTCGACACCGGATTTCCGGAGTGGGTACGCGACCTGGAGATCGGGCGGTTCGACCTGCCCATCCCGGACCGTCAGGTGCTGCTGGCCACTCCTCAGGAGGTGGCGGCGCAACGGGCCAGGGGGCGGGCCGATGCGGACGGCACCCGCGCGCTGGACCGGTTCGAGGCGGACGCCGGGCTGCAGGCACGGACCGGGGCGATGTACCGGAGGTTCGCCGCCGAGCACTACCTCTCGCCGTGGACGGTCCTGACGCCCGGCGAAGGCCCCCCGATCGACCTGCTGGAGGAGCTGACGAGCTGAACCCCGCCCAGCTCAGCTGAACGGCGACGGACTGGCCGCGGCCAGGAGAGCCCCGGCCAGGCCCTCGCGCCGGATCCGGATGTCGATGTAGAGCATCGCGACCACACTGGCGCTCCACGCGGTCGTGAAGGCTCCGACCAGCAGGGACACCACCGAGGTGGCCAATAGGTGGGTGGTCCCGTTCGAGGTGCCGACCAGGCTGCCGACCACCGAGGAGACCACCAGGCTGATTCCGCCGGCGATCAGTCCGGTCAGGATGCCGACGCCGAAAAGTCGTCCCCTGAACCCCTTGCTGACCACGGCCGCCCGCCGGAGCGTGTCCCGCAGCGAGGAACCCTCCATGGCTGCCACCGGACCGGCCGGCATCAGGATCAGGTACGCCATCACGCCCGGGACCACGAGCAGGAGGGAACCGATGCCGACGGCCAGTCCGACCACGACCCCGGTGCCCAGCAGCACCGGCCACCGCCCGCGCAACCTGGCGAGGCCGGCGTTGTTGTGGCTCACCCTCGACGTCGCACCCAGCGCCGCGAACGGAGTCGCGACCGCAGCCAGGATGGGGGCGCCGATCAGCGAGACGAGCGTGCTCAGGCCGACGGCCGGCAGGAAGTCCGTGTAGAGCCTGCGCAGGATGTCGTTGAGCTCGGCCGGCGTCGCTCCCGCCGGAACGGCGGTGAGCTGCCCGGAGGCGTAGTCGCCCAGGGCTCCGTTCGACGCCAGGATGGAGAACTGCACCCCCAGGCCCACCGCCGAGATGACGAACGCCAGCGGCGCCAGCACCAGGAGATGCCGCACCGCGACGCGGGCAGCGGCACCGAAGATCTCGCCGATGGCCAGCGGTCGCAGCGGGTACATGCCGGGTTGCGGAGCGCTCTGGGACGGATCGTTGGACATCGGGTACGGCGGGATGGTCACCGGGTCATCCTTCCACGGAGCCCGTCGCGGCTCGTCGCGCACGCCCCACGCGCACGGCCGGGCGCCATCGGGTGGCACCTGCACCCATCAGGTCCGATGGGGTGACACCATGGGGGCATGAAAGCGCGCGTTCTGGTGGTCGACGACGACCCAGCCCTGGCCGAGATGCTGACCATCGTGCTGCGTGGGGAGGGCTTCGACACCGCCGTGGTCCGCGACGGCGCCAAAGCGCTGGAGGTCTTCCGCGAGACCCACCCCGACCTGGTGCTGCTGGACCTGATGCTGCCGGGCACGTCCGGGCTGGACGTCTGCAAGGAGATCCGGGCCGAATCCGGCATCCCGATCATCATGCTGACGGCCAAGACGGACACCGTCGATGTGGTGCTGGGCCTCGAATCCGGAGCCGACGACTACGTCATGAAGCCGTTCAAGCCCAAGGAGCTGACCGCCCGGATCCGGGCCAGGCTCCGGCACGCCGACATCGGCACCGCCGAGCGGCTACGGGTGGCCGACATCGAGATCGACGTGCTCGGACACCAGGTGACCAGGGACAACGAGCCCATCCCGCTGACACCGCTGGAATTCGACCTGCTGGTCGCGCTGGCCCGCAAGCCGCGTCAGGTGTTCACCCGGGAGGTGCTGCTGGAGCAGGTCTGGGGCTACCGCCACGCCGCCGACACCCGGCTGGTCAACGTCCACGTCCAGCGACTGCGCAGCAAGATCGAGAAGGACCCGGAGCGACCGGAGGTCGTCGTCACGGTCCGAGGAGTGGGCTACAAGGCCGGCATCGCGTGACCGGAAGTCCATCGCCGGCGACGACGATGGCCGGGCGGCGGGCTCCCGCACCGCGGTCGCGGGGCTCGAGATTCCGTGCTGCCCTGTCCTTCTGGGGCCGATCGCTGCTGCTCCGGGTGATCGTGCTGACCCTCTTCTTCTCGACGCTGGCGATGTTCGGGGTCGGCGTCATCCTGCAGCAGCAGATCACCAAGGGCCTGCTCACCTCCCGGCTGAACGTGGCCATCGCCGAGGTCGAGAAGGCCGCCCAGACGGTGGAGTCGGATCTGCAGGGCGCAGACGCCGATCCCACCTCGCTCAAGTCGGCGCTGGCCCTGACCCTGCAGAAGCTCGGGAACCCGGCCCTGGCCACCGATTCCAACGCCCAGGGCAGCAACACGGGAGCCTTCGACCCGGTGATCGTGCCGACCGACCCGACCCTCGCGCAGGGTTTCGTCGGCGACGTGCCGAGCGCGCTCAGTGCCCGCGTCTCGGCCGGTTACATCGCCTCCCAGTACACGACGGTGAAGCGGGAGGGGGTCAACGTGCCCGCGCTCGTCGTCGGCTCGCCCGCGTCGACCAGCACGGACACCTTCTCGGTCTTCCTGATCTTCCCCCTGACGGCCGATCGGACCACCGCCGCCGTCGTGCAGAACACCCTGTTGCTCGGCGGCGCGGGTCTGGCGTTCGCACTGACCGTCATCGCCGTGCTGGTCGCGCTGCAGGTGGTCCGCCCCGTCCGCCGCGCGGCAGCGGTCGCCCAGCGGCTCGCCGCCGGCGATCTGGCCGAGCGGATGCCCGTCAGAGGTCCGATCGAGCTGACCACCCTGGCCCGGTCCTTCAACGGGATGGCCGACGCCATCCGCGCCCAGATCCGGCAGCTCGAGGAATTCGGGAACCTTCAGCGCCGCTTCACCTCCGACGTCTCGCACGAGCTCCGGACCCCGGTCACCACCGTCCGGATGGCGGCCGACCTGCTCTACGACAGCCGCGAGGACCTCCCGCCCCACCTCGGCCGGTCCACCGAGTTGTTGGTCAACGAGCTCGACAGGTTCGAGACCCTGCTCGCCGACCTGCTCGAGATCAGCCGCTATGACGCGGGAATGGCCGAGCTGGCCCCCGAGCGCGTCGACATCCGAGGGATCATCGCCTCCTGCGTCAGGGCCTCGGAACCACTGCTGGCGAAAGCCGGGACGAAGATCGTGTCGAACGTGCCGGACCATCCCGTGCTGGCCGAGATCGACAGCCGCCGGGTGGAGAGGATCCTGCGCAACCTGCTGAACAACGCGATCGACCACGCCGATGGCAGCGTGATCGACGTGGAGCTGGCCAGCGACGAGAAGGTACTGGCCATCACCGTCACCGATCACGGCGTGGGGTTGAAGCCAGGCGAGGCCGGGCTGGTCTTCAACCGGTTCTGGCGGGCGGATCCGTCCCGCCAGCGCCAGACCGGCGGGACCGGGCTGGGTCTGGCCATCTCGCTGGAGGACGCACGTCTGCACGGCGGTTGGCTGCAGGCTTCCGGCGCACCCGGAAAGGGAGCACGCTTCCGGCTGACGCTCCCGCTGGTGACCGACACCCTGGTGGGCTCCTCGCCGCTGTCGCTGCGCATCGGTGGCGACGAGGTCGACGAACCGTCCGACGGTGCACCTGACCCGCTGGACACCCGGGACTGGAGCCACCACGGGCTGGCCGGGGCCCTGCCGGCCGGGGCCGTCATCGCCTGGCCGGGACTTTCCGACTCGAGGGAGGGCGACCACCGATGACACGTCCCGGCCCCCGACTTCTCATTCGCCTGCTCGCCCCGCTGCTGCTGCTGACGGTGGTGACGGCCTGTTCGGGCATCCCGGGTTCCGGCCCGGTCGTGGACGTCAGGAACGTGGCCGACCAGGCCGGCCAGAGTGGGCCGGACGCACCACCCACCCCGGTGGCCGGGCAGCGTCCGGTGCTGATCGTCCGGGCGTTCGTCGACGCCTCCGCCCGCATCTCGCTGACCACCGACTCCTACTCGATCCCGCGGGCCTACCTCACCAGCGGTGCGCAGAAGAGCTGGCAGCAGCCCAACCGACCGGCCGGTGTGCAGATCCTGTCCGGTGACCTCCGGGTGGAACCCAGCCTGACGGATCCGGCCACGGTGACGGTGAGCGCCACCTCCGAGGGCTCGCTGAGCACCGATCAGGCCTATCACTCCGGCAACGGCGCGACCTACCGGGTGACGGTCCACCTCCTGCAGGACAAAGGACAATGGCGGATCTCAGACCCGCCGCCGGAACTGCTGATCCTGGCGGGCGATTTCAACCGGGTCTTCTCCCCGCGGACGTTGTACTTCCTGGACGCCAGCCACACGGTGGTCGTCCCTGACCGCCGTTATCTGATCAAGACGAGCACGCCCAGCAAGAGACTGGCCACGCTGATCAACCTGCTGCTGGCCGGGCCGGCCGGCGTGCTCAGGGGAGCGGCCCAGTCCGAGCTGAAGGGAGGCACGCTGCGCACCAACGTCACCACCGACCCGAACGGACTGGTGACCAGGGTCGATCTGCTGGGGATCGACCTGGCGACCCCGGCGGACAAGACCGCGCTGGCGGCCCAGATCGTCTGGAGCCTGTATCCCGATGCGGTCCAGGTGGCGATCAGCGTGGACGGCGCCCCGCTGGACAAGTCCCAGGCGAGCTATACGTTCGCGGCGTTCGAGTCGTTCAGCCCCGATCGGGTCCCGGGGACCGGTTCGGTCGCCTCCGACCCCTACTACGTCGACGGCAACGGTTTCATCGTCGATCTGCGGACCATGACGCCGTTGTCCGGTCCGCTGGGCACCGGGTCGGCCCACGTCGTCTCGGCCGCCATGTCCGCCGCCACCGGCACCCTGGCCGCGGTGTCCGGCGTGGCCGGCGGTCAGGCGCTGCTGATCGGTCAGCCGGCCGCCCTGTCGGCCCCGCAGTCCGCGCTCAAGGCCCGGACGTTGACGCCGCCAAGTTTCACCCGCACCGGCAACGAGGCCTGGGTGGTCCAGAACGGCGCCACCAATCCGGAGATCTATCGCGTCTCGACCAGTCCGTCGTCCACCGTCACGACGATCGCCAGCCGTGCCAAGGTGACCGCGGGTCAGTTGAACGGACTCGGTGCGGTGACCGGTCTGACCCTGTCCCCGGACGGGGTGCGGGTGGCCATCGTCGCCGGCGGTCGCCTCTACCTGGGCGCGATCGCCGTGCCGGTGGCCGCGAAGGCGGGGTCGACCAACTCCGCGGCACCGGAGACGCCCGACAGCCTGACGGTGATCAATCTCGAACAGGTGCGAGGTGAACTCGACGACGTCGGGCCGGTGGCCTTCGGCAGTGCCAACGAACTGCTCGTGGTGGCCAAGAACCCGTCGGTGAGCTTCGGCGCGTACCGCGCGATCACCGAGATGAACGTCGACGGCTCGGACGCAGTGCCGGTGACCACCACCCAACTGCCGGGCGACATCCAGGCCATGGCCGTCTCGACCGTCGACCCGGCCGCCGTCCAGTCGACCTCCAACACGGGGACGGTGAACGGTTCCGGGACCGCGGCGACCTCGTCGGTCTACATCATCTGGGGATCACCGGGTCAGCCCGGCGACATCTGGGAGCTCAAGGGTTCCCTCGACGGCGGGCAGTGGGTCTCGGCCTCCACCGACGCCGCCGCCCGGCTCACCGGCATCAATCTGCTGTTCCCGGGCTGACCCCCGCCGCGATGCGCCGGTCGGTTGTCCACTACCTCTGGTTGTCCACCTACCTCTGGTTGTCCACACCCGGGCACAGGTCGCTGCGCGCCGGCCCGGCTCCGGCCACACTGGGGCGATGGTCGACCCGCAGAGATCCGGCCGTGGGCCGCTCGGCGTGCTGCTGGACCTCGTCCTGCCGCGGCCCTGCCCCGGATGCGGCGGCCCGGAGCCCTGGTGCTCCGGGTGCGCGGCCACGCTGTCCCCCCGCGCCCGCCAGGTGGCGCTGCCGGAGGTCACCCTTGACACGGCCGCGGATGTCGCGCTCCCGGTGGTCCGGGCGCTGGCCCGGTATGCCGGTCCGGTGCGGGCCGCGATCCTGGCCGGCAAGGAACGAGGTCGCTCCGACCTGCCGCCGCTGCTGGGACTGGCGGTCGGGACGGCGCTGATCCGGTTGCGCCGCATCGCCCTCGTCCCGGACGAGGTCTGGATCGTGCCGGCACCGAGCCGCCGCGCCGCCGCCCGCCGTCGCGGAGGGGATCCGGTGACGGCCATGGCGAGCGCCGCCGCCAGGACGATGGCCGCGGCCGGCATCGTCGCCGGTGTCGCTCCGTGCCTCTACACACAGGGCCGGGCCAGGGACTCCGTCGGGCTGGACGCGGCCGCCCGGACCGCCAACCTGGCCGGCCGGATCCGGTTCCGGCGCAGCGGAGCGCCGCCGGACGGGGTGGCCGTGGTGCTCCTTGACGACGTGTTGACCACCGGGTCGACCGTGGTGGCCGCCGTCCGCGCACTGTCGGTAGCCGGCATCGACGTCATCTGTGGGCTCGCGGTGGCCACGGCAGCGCCGTGGCGCGCAGACAGGTGACCCCGCCGGGTCACCCAAGGACCCCCTGCGACGGCCTTTCGCTCCGGTAAACAACAGATGACTCATTGGTGTTGCCCACCTTGCGTTCCGGCGTCGTCACGGTAGGTTCAAGTCATCCCGGGCGATCCCGGATCCACAGGCGAAGAGGTCGCCCGGGCCACCAAGCAGTGAAGCTGGCGCGCCCGGTGGACTCCGGCCGCCACGATCGCCGGGAGGACACGTGGATATCGTCGTCAAAGGCCGCAATGTGGAGGTTCCGGAGCACTTCCGGACACATGTGGCGGACAAACTGGCCCGCAGTGAACGGTACGACCCGAAGATCATCCGGGTCGATGTCGAGCTGTCGCACGAATCCAATCGCAGGCTCTCCAAGACCTGCCAGCGGGTGCAGATCACCCTGGCCAGCCGCGGCCCCGCCGTCCGGGCCGAAGCAAGTGCCGAGACCTTCTACAGCGCGCTCGACGCCGCCGTGGTGAAGCTCGAATCCCGGCTGCGACGTTCGGCGGACATCCGCCATCACAAGCAACACGCCCGCACCCCGATCTCCGTGGTGGCCGGCCCCGGCGGTGGCCTGATCGAGGACGCGCCGCCGGAATCGTCGGAGGACCTCGACCGCTGGCAGGACGACCAGCTCGGCGACACGTCGGACGGCGGTCCGGGCCGGGTCGTCAGGATCAAGGACCACCCCGCCGAGCCCATCACCGTCGACCAGGCGCTGTTCCAGATGGAACTCGTCGGGCACGATTTCTACCTCTTCAAGGATGCCGACTCCGGGCTCTGCTCGGTCGTCTACCGGCGCAAGGGCTTCGACTACGGGCTGCTGCGCCTGACCTGACCCCGCCCGGACCGCCCCCGGCCGCGCTGATCAACTTCCTTCTGCGCGCTGATCAACTTCGCCCGCGCTCACCAACGTCGAGCTCTTGTGACGCACGGGACGCGAGTCGACCCGATGATGAGCGCCGCCGAAGTTGATCAGCGCGGGGAGGGGTGCCACGGATTTCGGTGGTGCACAGTCGGCTCTCCACCGGTCGCGCGCGCCCGGACCACCGGTCGCGCGGCCCGGATGGACCCGGCGGGTACGCCGAGAGCTGATCGTGTTCCCATGCGATCGAGACCATGACGGAGCGTCCCAGCGCTTACAATTGGAGCGCCGGGGGTAACAAGAGTCCCCGGAGGTAACCGGCTGCGTGCAGGTGGCGCGGCGGTTGCGGCAGGTGAGAAATCGACCGAGGGTGACCACGTGGTTCTGTCCCGACTGCTCCGCGCCGGCGAGGCGAAGACGATCAAACGTCTGCGCGCCATCGCCGACCGCATCAACGACATCGAGTCCGACTACACGGGCCTGACCGACGCGGAGTTGCGCGAGTACACCGATTCGTTCAAGGCCAGACTCGCCGACGGCGAGACGACCGACGACATCCTGCCGGAGGCCTTCGCCGTCGTCAGGGAGGCCGCCAAGCGCACTCTGGGGCAGCGGCACTTCGACGTCCAGCTGATGGGCGGTGCGGCTCTGCACCTGGGCAACATCGCCGAGATGAAGACCGGTGAGGGCAAGACCCTGGTCTCCACCCTGCCGGTGTACCTCAACGCGCTCGAGGGTCGCGGTGTCCATGTCGTGACCACCAACGACTACCTCGCCCAGCGCGACAGCGAGTGGATGGGCCGGGTGCACCGCTTCCTCGGCCTCGAGGTGGGCGTCATCCTCTCTCAGCAGACGCCGGACGTGCGCAAGGCGCAATACGCCGCGGACATCACCTACGGCACCAACAACGAGTTCGGGTTCGACTACCTCCGCGACAACATGGCCTGGCAGAAGGACGACCTGGTGCAGCGCGGTCACTACTTCGCCGTAGTCGACGAGGTCGACTCGATCCTGATCGACGAGGCCAGGACGCCGTTGATCATCTCCGGTCCGGCGGACCAGTCGTCCAAGTGGTACTCGGAATTCGCCCGCCTGGTGCCCCGGCTCCACAAGGGCGCCGAAGGCGGCGGCGACGGCGACTACGAGGTCGACGAGTCCAAGCGCACCGTCGGTGTCACCGAGGAGGGTGTGGCCAAGGTCGAACAGGCCCTGGGCATCGACAACCTCTACGAGTCCGTCAACACGCCGCTGGTCGGGTTCCTGAACAACGCCCTCAAGGCCAAGGAGCTCTACAAGAAGGACCGCGACTACATCGTGGTCAGCGGCGAGGTGCTGATCGTCGACGAGTTCACCGGGCGGGTGCTGCACGGCCGCCGGTACAACGAGGGAATGCACCAGGCGATCGAGGCCAAGGAAGGCGTCGAGATCAAGGCCGAGAACCAGACGCTGGCCACCATCACGCTGCAGAACTACTTCCGGCTCTACGAGCGGCTCTCCGGGATGACCGGGACCGCCCAGACCGAGGCGGCCGAGCTCAGCTCCACCTACAAGCTCGGTGTGGTCCCGATTCCGTCGAACAAGCCGGTTCGCCGCGCCGACGAGGGCGACCTGATCTACAAGGCGGAGGACGCCAAGTTCGACGCGGTCGTCGGCGACATCGCAGAGCGTCACGAGAAGGGTCAGCCGGTGCTGGTCGGCACGGCGTCGGTGGAGAAGTCGGAGCTGCTCAGCAAGCTGCTGCTGCGCGCCGGCGTTCCCCACGAGGTGCTCAACGCCAAGAACCACGCCCGTGAGGCGGCCATCATCGCGCAGGCCGGCCGGGCCGGTGCGGTCACCGTCGCCACCAACATGGCCGGCCGTGGCACCGACATCGTGCTCGGCGGCAACCCGGACTTCACCGCCGACCTCGACCTGCGGGACAAGGGGTTGAGCCCGGCCGAGACCCCCGAGGAATACGAGGCGGCCTGGCCGGAGGCGCTTGAGGCGGCCGCGAAGAAGACCAAGACCGAGGCCGAGAGGGTTCGCAGCGCAGGCGGTCTGTACGTGCTGGGCACGGAACGGCACGAGTCGCGTCGCATCGACAACCAGCTGCGAGGTCGGGCCGGTCGTCAGGGCGACCCCGGCGAATCGCGCTTCTACCTCTCGCTCGGTGACGATTTGATGCGCCGGGTCGGCGGTGGCACCGTCGAGATGCTGATGACCAGGCTGCGGATGCCGGACGACATGCCGATCGAGCACAAGTTCGTGTCCAAGGCGATCAGGAGTGCGCAGACCCAGGTCGAGCAGCAGAACTTCGAGATCCGCAAGAACGTCCTGAAGTACGACGAGGTGATGAACAAGCAGCGCACCGTCATCTACGAGGAGCGCAAGCGGGTCCTCGACGGCGAGGACCTGCACGTCCAGGTGCAGAACATGATCACCGACGTGGTGACCGCCTACATCGAGGGCGCCTCGTCGCAGGGCTACGCCGAGGACTGGGACACCGACACGCTCTGGGCTGCGCTCAAGACGCTGTACCCGATCAGCCTGACGCCGGCCAAGGTCAGCGAGGAACACGGCGACCTGACCAGGGACTCCCTGCTGCAGGCCGTGCTGGCGGACGCTCGCAGGGCCTGGCAGGACCGCGAGGACGCTCTGACCCCGGAGATCACCCGCGAGCTGGAGCGGCGCGTCGTGCTGTCCGTCCTGGATCGCAAGTGGCGCGAGCACCTCTACGAGATGGACTACCTCAAAGAGGGCATCGGGCTGCGCGCCATGGCGCAGCGGGATCCGCTGATCGAGTACCAGCGCGAGGGCTTCGACATGTTCAACGCGATGCTCGACTCGCTCAAAGAGGAGTCGGTGGGCTTCCTCTACAACCTGCAGGTCCAGATCGTCCCGGCCGAGGGCGCCGACGGTGCCGTCGACGAGGGTGGCGCCGGAGTGATCGATGCCGGCCCCGACAACAGCGGGCCGACGGGTTCCGACGGGGCCGCGGCACCGGGGGTCGCTCCGTCTGCGAATGGCAATGGCAACGGGAACGGCAGGTCGGGATTGGCCGCGCCCAAGCCGGTCGGCGGAAAGCAGGCCGGGAACGTCCGGACCCGGGTGCGCCCGGTACAGCCGCTGCCCAGCCAGCAGGCACCCGCTCCGATCGTCAAGGACACCGATGGTGCGCCCGCCGCGCTCAAGGCCAAGGGTCTGACCCGTCCGACGGCCACACCGGTGCTGAGCTACTCCGGCCCCGCCGACGACGGGGGTGTCGAGACGAGCGGATCGACCCCCCAGTCCGACGGCGTCGGTACCGCGCAGTCCCGGAACGCGCCGTGCGCCTGTGGTTCGGGGAAGAAGTACAAGCAGTGCCACGGTCGCCCCGGCGCCGTCTGATCAGGCGGTCTGCAGGGCGGTGACCCGCCACCGCCCGTCCACACCCTGGATCCGGAACGCGACGGCCCTGACCCGGTCGCCGCGTCGGAAGACGGCGCTGACCTCGGCCACGCCGTCGGCCGGCTCGCACACCCGAACGGTCAGCAGGTGGCTCAGGCCGCCGGTGGAGATCGGCCGGCCCTGAAGTCCTGCGAAAACCTCTGGTGCGCAGTGCATCCTGAGTTGCGGCAGCGGTCGTTGGCCGGACAGCACCTCCACCAGGGCTCGGGCCAGCAGTTGCCCGGAGCGCTGGGCTGCCGGTAGCTCGGCGGTCGCGGTGCGCCGGACTCCGATGTCGGCATCCTGCGACCAACCGGGGACCTCGGCGTCGAGGATCTTGTCGGGCGCGATGGGTCTCGGCTTCGCCTTCACGCCCTGACGGAGCTGTTGGATGCGACTCGTGGCCGATCGCTCGTCGTCGAACGGCGGTTCGCAGTCCGGAACTGCGGCCAGGTACGGACGACGGACCTTCGGCCGCCGCTTCACCGGCCGGCGTTCCACCGGTTGGCGCGCCGCGGACGTGGGCGCCGCGGACCTGGGGGCGGTGCCGTCTGAAATCAGGTCGGACGTCATGATCGGTGACCCGTTTCTAGGTGGGGGGGCTGCAGGATCTGCCCGGGGAGGATGAGGTTCGGGTCCGGCCCGATGACGGACGCATTGGCGGAAAACCATTGCTGCCAGGCTTTTTCGATCCGCGCACTGCTGGCGTCCGCGGGAAGGTGGTGCGCCGCGATGGACCAGAGCGAGTCGCCGCGGAGGACGACCACCGGGGTCGCCGCGGCAGGCCAGTCGATGTCGACCGGGGCCTTCGGTGCTGCCGTTCGGGCCGCAGTGCCGGAGGGCGCCGGCCAGTCGATGTCGAACCCGCCCGCCTCCGAGCCGCCCGCTGGATCCACCAGGTTCGACCCGAGTTGGACCGCCGACCCCTCGACGGAGGTCCAACCCGACGCCTGATCCGGCACGCCCGGCAACCGGCCCGTCTCGAGATCGGTGATTCGTCCGATGCTCGAGGCAACGCCGTCCGGTGGCACGTTCCCCGGTACCGACGCTGCCGCTGCGGTACCGGTTCCACCGGCGGCAAGACCGGTGACGATCGATGCCCCGACCGCGCCGAGTACCAGGTGGCGGGCCACCCCGGGGGCGATCTGACCCAACAGCGCCCGTCCGCGCCGTCCGGCCCCCCCGGGAATCCGGCCGATCACCGCGACGAGAGCGACTGCCGATCCCCAGAGCAGCAGGGACCACACGGCCAGGGCGGCCACCAGGAGCAACCCCGAACTGCCGACCGACAGGGCGTCGGCCGCACGTGCCGATCCCGGTCCCCAGCCGCTCAACGTGTCGATGCAGTCCGACGGACTCGGTAGCAGAAGGGCCAATGACGTCAGCGCGCCAAGGGCGGTGACGAGCTGCCGCCAGGCGGTCGAGGCGGTGACCGCCGGAACGGGGGTCGGGGCCGGACCGGCATCGTGGTCTGCGGACCACGTTCGACACCGTTTGATGACATTTGGCATGTAATAGAGTCAAACAGCATCAAATGCCTTCAGTCAAGTGCAATCGGGCCCTGTTGACTAAACGATGTCGATCGACCACGGTGAACCGATGCGGTGGGAGCAGCTGTTCAGCGATCTGGATGCGCGGTTCGACGATCTGGCCGACGCGGAGATGATGGCCGAGCTCGCCGATCGCCAACGGGTCGCGGCGGGCGCCATCTCGATGGTGGAACGCATCGGCGGGGCCGTCGGCCGGTCGATCCGGGTGCGGACCGTCGCCGGGATCGCCGTCACCGGCACGCTGCTCAGGATCGGCCCGGACTGGTTGCTGCTGCAGGAGGGGCCCGGTCGCGAGGCACTGCTGTCCCTGGCCGCCACCACCATCGTCGAGGGTCTGTCCGCGGTGACGGGACCCGCGGTGAAGGGCGTCGAGCTCCGGCTGAACCTGCGTCACGCCCTGCGCGGGCTGGCCAGGGACCGCGCTCCGGTGTCGCTGGTCGTGGCGGGTGGGGTCGGCGAACCCGCCGGCCTGTACACCGAGGTCACCGGCACGATCGACCGGCTCGGTGCCGATTTCCTCGAGCTTGCCCTGCATGCCCCCTGGGAACCGCGCCGGGCGGCCAGCGTCCGCTCGGTCGTTCTGGTGCCCGTCGCCGCGGTCGTCCTGGTCCGCGCCCTTCCGCTCGGCTGAATCCCCGGGCGGCATCGGCTCCCAGGATCGAGCCGGTGGCCCGGCGGGTGGGAGGCTCGAACGGCTCGGGTCAGGAGTCGACCGGCAGGGCGGACGGAAGCTCGGACAGGGACGCTGCCGTCCGCTGGTAGGCCTCGTCGATGTATTCCTCCAGTCGGGTCCGCTCGACCCGCCACTGGTTCCGGCCGCCGATCTGGATCCCCTTCAGGTCGCCGCTGCGTACCAGGGCGTAGGTCTGAGAGGTCGAGATGTTCAAGATCTCGGCCACGTCGGCCAGGGTCAGGAAGCGTTCGGTGGTCATCGGGAGCGGTCCTCACTGGATGGGTCGGTACATTTGGGCTAGTCATGATGGTCGATCAGAGGTAATTCGAGCCTTTCGGCGCAACGTAGGCTTCGTCGAACGGGCGAACATCCAGTACTGGGCCAGCAATCCCTGCTCTTGAAGCGATCTGAGGCTCATGAGGCCGCTTTGCGCCCTGATGAGCTAGTTTGATGTATCCACCAGCTTCGCACAATCGCCGATCTGACGTCGATTCTGTCCAAATGACCCTCGGCGTGTTCCTCGGGGGGAGGGGTCGGGTGTGCCGTGGACGGGGCGGGCACGAATGCTCGGCCAGCACGGTTCGGGCGGGTGCGACGAGGGGGAAAGATGAACACGAACGGACCGCAGGGGGCCCCGGTTCCCAGACGGAGCAGCAGGCCGAGATGGCTCGACGTCCGGGTGATCGGAGGGCTGCTGCTGGTCATCGCCGCGGTGGTGGTCGGCGCGCGGGTGATCGGATCCAGTTCGCACACGTCGCCGGTCTGGGCCGCGACGCGGAGCCTGGCCTCCGGTACCGTCCTGACGGCCGGCGACCTCGAACCGGTCGACGTCAACCTCGGTGACGACGCTTCGCGGTACATCGCGGCCGGATCCGGAACGAAGAGCGTGGTCGGTTCGAGTCTGGCGAATCCGGTGGGGGCTGGTGAGCTGGTCCCGGTCTCGGCCGTCCAACCCGCCGCCGCCGGCCGCATCGTCGTGATCGGCGTGTCGCCCGACCGGATGCCACCGGGCGTCGGGCACGGATCGGTGATCGACCTGTACCTGACTTCGGGGGGGACCAACTCGACCAGCGAGGTGAAGACCGATCTGGTCTCGGCGGGCATCACCGTGCAATCTGTATCGGCGCCGTCCTCCGGCGGGTTGTCCGGAGCGACATCGAACCGCTACCAGATTGCCGTCCTCGTCCCGGCCGCACTCGCGGACACGCTGGTGAAAACGCTGCCGAAGGGCGACGCGATCGTCGTGCTGGTCACCGGCACCCGATGAATCCCGGACTCCTCACCGCCGGCAACGGGCAGAGCTGGGAGAACGATCTGGTCGCCGCGCTGGACCGGCCCGGATCCGGCATGAGCGTCGTCCGGCGCTGCGTCGACATCGCGGACGTGCTGACGGCGGCGACCACCGGGCAGGCCTCGGTCGTGGTGGTGTCGGCCGGCCTCCGGCGGTTGGACACCGATGCGCTGCAGCGGCTGGCCGCAGCGGGAGTGGCCGTCGTCGGCATCTATCCGGCGACCGATCCACGGGTCAAGGTGCGTCTCGAGCGCATCGGCATCGTCCACTGCATCGCCGACGACGTCGGTGCCACCGCCGTCCTGGCCGCGGCCAGGGCTGCGGTGCTCCGGCTGGCCACCGGTCCCGTCGCCGCCGGCGCCGACCTCGCCGGTGGCGACCTCGTCGGCGGCACTGCGGTCGCCCAACTCGGGGTCGCCGATCCGCGGTTCGCGCTCGCCTCCGCAGATCAGGCTCCCGAGACGGGAATTCCTGCCCTGGCCAGGTCGGACCCGCCTCCCCGTGGACGCGTGGTGGCGATCTGGGGTCCCGTGGGTTCCCCGGGACGGACCATGCTGGCCTCCAACCTGGGGGTCGAGTGGGCCGAGGCGGGTACCCCGACCCTCCTGATCGATGCCGACGTCTACGGCGGGGTGCTGGCCAGCGCCTTCGGACTGCTCGACGAGTCGCCGGGCCTGGCCGGTGCGTGCCGCCAGGCCGCGAACGGTCGGCTGGACCTCGCCGAGCTGACCAGGCTGGTCTGGGCGATCGGCGCCAACCTGAGGTTGCTGACGGGCATCACCCGCGCCGACCGGTGGCCGGAGTTGCGGCCGTCGGCCATTCCCTCGGTGCTCGCAGTGGCCAGGTCGATGGCACCCCTGACGGTCGTCGACTGTGGGTTCTGCCTCGAGGCGGACGAGGAGATCACCTTCGACACGAGCGCCCCCCGTCGCAACGGGGCGACCCTGGCCGTGCTGGCCGACGCGGACGTGGTCGTGGTGGTCGGGACGGCCGATCCGCCGGGGATGGAACGACTGATCAGGGGGCTGGCCGAACTGCGCGACGTGCTGCCGGAGGCAAGGCCGCTGGTGGTGCTCAATCGATTGCGCCGCACGGCCGCCTCGGCGGACGAGGCGTCCTCCGCCCTGGCGCGATTCGCCGGCCTGCAGGTGGCGGCCGTCCTCCCGGAGGACCGGGCCGCGACCGACAAGGCGTGGGTGCAGGGAGTGCCGCTGTCCGAAGCCGCCCCCGGTTCGCCGTTGCGCAAGGCCGTCCGGGATCTCGCCGGCTCCCTGTCCAGGATGGGCGCGCTCGCCCCGACGTCGGCGGTGCCCCGATGAACCTGGACTGTGCCACGATGACGTGATGACCGACCGCCTCTCGGCGACCGATGCCGCTTTCCTGTACTCGGAGGACACATCGACCCCGATGCACGTCGGCGGGGTCGTCATCCTGCAGCCCGCACCCGGCACCTTCGACTACCAGCAGGTCGTCGACCTGATCGGCGCACGGCTCTCGCTCGTCCCCCGCTACCGGCAGCGCGTGAGGTTCGTGCCAGGACGGCTGGCCCGGCCGGTCTGGGTGGACGACGAGGACTTCGATCTGACCTACCACGTGCGCCGGTCGGCTCTGCCGAAGCCGGGCACGATGGCGAGCCTGGACGATCTGGTCGGGCGGCTCATCTCGCGGCCGCTGGATCGGAACCGGCCGTTGTGGGAGATGTACGTCATCGAGGGCCTGGAAGGTGGCCGGATCGCGATCGTCAACAAGACCCACCACGCGATGGTCGATCGCATCGGTGCCGTGGACGTGGCCGCCGCCATCCTGGACATCGCACGCCGCCCGCGGACCCTCCCGGACCAGCCGTGGATCCCGGTGCCCCCGCCCAGTGACATCGATCTGGTGGTGGACGCAGTGGCCGACATCGCCAGCCGGCCGTCCGATCTGATCGACGTGGTCAGGCTCGCCGCCGCCGATGTGGGCTCGACGGTCGCCCGGCTGGCCAAGGTCGGTGCGGAGGCCGCAGAGCTGGTGCGGCGCACGGTGAATCCAGCGCCCCGCTCGGTGTTGAACGTGACCATGAGCGGCCAGCGGAGGTTTGCGAGCTTCCGCGCCGACCTGGCCGACATCAAGGCGATACGGACGGCCCACGGCGCGTCCGTCAACGACGTGATCCTGGCGGTGATCGCCAGTGCGCTGCGGACGTGGCTGCTGTCCAGGGGTGAGGCCGTCACCCCGTCCACGACGCTGCGCGCGCTCGTCCCGATGTCGGTGCGCCCGGCACCGTCCTCCGGTGACAGCGGCGAAGGTGCCTCGTCCGTCCCGGTGGTGTCCTACCTGCTGGACATGCCGGTGGCCGAGCCGAACCCGGTGATGCGGCTGCACCAGGTGTCGTTCGCGATGAGTGCCCACCTGGACTCCGGGCGGCAGGTCGGGGCCGATTCACTCCTGGAGCTGGGCCGGTTCGCGCCGCCGACGCTGCACGCGTTGGGTGCCAGAGTGGCCGGCCAGCTGTCCGGACGGATGTACAACCTGCTGATCACGAACGCCCCGGGGCCGCAGGTGCCGCTCTATGCCGGTGGTTCGCCGGTCGTCGCGATGTATCCGGTGGCGCCGCTGGCACGTGGCCAGGCTTTGGCGGTGGCGTGCACGTCCTACAACGGGGGCGTCTTCTTCGGCCTGACCGCCGACCGGGATGCCATCCCCGACGTCGAGGAGTTCGCCGTGCACATCGGCGAGGCGATCGAGGAACTGCTGCCACACCAGGCCGGTCCGCTGCCGGGGATCACCACGCCGGCGAGGGCGAAGCGGTCGGCTCGCAGACCGGCCCGGCCGAAGCTGTCCGGCGAACCGCAGTCCGGCGAAGCGCAGTCGGGGGAGCAGCAGTGAGGATCTACATCCCGGTCACCCTGACCAAGCTGCGCCAGGTGGTCCGGGCCAGGGAGCTCACCCCCCGGGGCGGAGTCGTCTTCGGGGTCACCGCCGACCTCCGGGCGGAGTATCCGGAAGCCGACGACGAGGAACTCGAGTACCTCGCGATGTCCGATGCCGCGCGTGCCTGCCTGCGGTTGCTGTCGGCCGCCGGTGCGCAGGAGCCCCCGGTGCGCGTCGTCATCTCGGCGGATGTCGATTCCGCGACGGCCACCCCCGAGTTGGACCGGGCGGCTGCGCACCTCGACGGGCCGGTCTCGTGGAAGCAGATCGCCGCCTTCCACCTCGACGGCGCGGAAGCGGCCGAGGTGGTTCGGGCGGCGACGCAGGTGGTCGACGAGGCCGACCTGGGCGACGACGACGCCGAGTTCACCGTCGGTTCGGCCGAGGATCTGGCCCTGGCCTGGTACGCGCCGGGCGAGATCGCTTATCTGCTCGAGGATCTCGACAGTTTGGAGCCCAGTACAGATCGACCGGAATGAGATCCGCCGAATCCGTCGCCGGATCTGCGGATCTCATTCCGGTCGACGCGGGGGAGACCCGGCCCGATCAGAAGACGGTGATTCAGGCGCTCTTGGTGAACTCCAGCTCGAGTGCGATCTCGACCTTGTCGCTGACGACCGAGTTACCGGCACCGAAGGCGGCGTTGAAGGAGACCTCGAACTCCTTGCGGCTGATCGAGGTGGTGGCCGAGAAGCCAGCCCGCTCCGCACCGTAGGCGTCGGTGGTGGCGCCGAGGAACTCGGTCTCCAGCTCCACGGACCTGGTGATGCCGCGGATGGTCAGGTCGCCGACCAGGATGAACTCGTCACCGTCGAAGTTCTTGACCCCGGTGGAGACGAACTTCAGGCTCGGGTACTGCTCGACGTGCAGGAAGTCGGGGGACTTGACGTGCTCGTTGCGCTGCTCCTGCTTGGTGTCGACACTCGCGGCATCGATCACGGCGGTGACGGAGGCTTCGGCCAGGCCGGCCTCGGGGACGGTCAACGTGGCCGACTCCAGTGCGAAGGTGCCCTTCGCCTTGCCGACGGCCATGTGACGAACCTTGAAGCTGACGTCCGAGTGGACGGCGTCTCCGACCCAGGTGCCGGTCAGAACGGTGGTGGGGGTGCTCATGGGAATCCTCCGAATGTCTGTGATGTGTCCACGACCTTGTGGGACCTACCCTAGACCGAAAGAAGTAGACCTGTCACCAAAGTTGGCGTCGAGCGGACTGTGACGCTCACCATATTGCTCCGATCAGCACATGGATTCAATGAAGTCTCAACAATTTACCTTCCCGACGCCAGCTGTTCGGCCGGTTACCCGTGAGTAGCATCAGCCTCCATGAGCCATGTTGCGCCGACCTTTCCCTCTCGCTACGTCGCCGTCGGGGACAGTTTCACCGAGGGGGTCGGAGATGAGCTGACGGACGGGACGGTGCGTGGTTGGGCCGATCTGGTGGCCGGAGTGCTCTCCGCGCAATGGATCTCGACCGATCCGGCTGGGGAGCGAACCGGTTACGCCAACCTTGCCGTTCGGGGCAAGCTGCTCGGGCCGATCATCGACGAGCAGCTGGATGCGGCGCTCGATCTGCATCCGGACCTGGTGACCTTCGCCGGCGGCGGCAACGACATGCTCCGCCCACGGGCCGACCTCCCGTCGCTGCTGAGGCTGCTGGACCTGGCTGTCGCCCGGCTCTCCGACTCCGGCGCCAGGGTCCTGGTGTTCACCGGTGCGGATCCTTGCGACGGTCTACCGTTCGGGGCTCGGATCCGTTCGACGGGTGACCGGCTGGGGGTAGGGGTCCGCAAGGTTGCCGAGCGGCGCGGCGCACTCGTGGTCGATCTGTGGCCGATCGAGGAGTTGCGGGACCCCCGCTACTGGGCCGCCGATCGGCTGCACCTGAATTCGATCGGGCACCAGCAGGTTGCCGCACGGGTGCTCGACCTGCTGCAGATCGGACGTCCGGCGGCCTGGTCGGTCCCGGTGGGATCGCCGGAGCCGCTGCGGCGGACCGCACGGGAGGAGTTGGATTTCTACTGGGAGTACGTCGGTCCATGGGTGCGCCGCCGGCTCACCGGGACGTCCTCGGGCGATCACCGGCCGCCGAAACGACCTGTGCTGGCACCGATGTAGTCGTCGGCGGGCGGGCTCAGTAGGTCTTGACCGCCAGGTTCTTCCACTGGGGCCACGAGTAGGTCCAGTCGAACAGGTCGCCGTCGGAGGCGGACAGGTCGATCGTCGTCCCGGTGACCTCCACCGGGTCGCCGAGCAGAGCCGACTTGAAGTAGGCCTCCGCGTTGGCCAGCGACAGGTTCACGCAGCCGTGCGAGACGTTGGTGTTGCCCTGGTCGCCGACGGTGTTCGGATTGGCATGGATGAACTCGCCGTTGTCGCTGATCCGGACCGCCCAGTGTTCGAGCACGTTGGTGTACCCGTACTTCGGGTTGCTCATCAGCGTGGTCTCCTTCATGTCGTTGACGACGTGGATACCGGAGCGGGTGATCTTGTCCGCGGTGTCGCCCTTGCCGAAGGAGGCGGGGTAGGTGGCCACCAGCTTGTTGTCCTGGTAGACGAGCAGGTCGTGCGAGTTGACGTCGGCCTTGACGACCTGGTTGCGGCCGACGGTGAAGTCACTGGTGACATCGCTGTCGCCGTAGGCCCCCGCGCCGAACTTCAGCCCGTAGACGTTGGCCTGGACGTGCACCTTGGTGTTCTCCGGCCAGTAGCTCCGTGTCCGGAAGTCCAGTGCCCACTGGCCCCCGTCGTGCTGGATCCAGACCCAGGCGCCGGTGACCTTCGGGGTGGTGGTGATCGAGACGTACTTGGCGATGTTGGCACCGTCGGCGGGCTTGACCCCGAACGAGACGATCACCGAGGTGGCGACGCCGACGGTTTTGCCGTCACCGGGGCTGATGGTGGTCCGCACCTTGCTCGTGGGCGTGACGGTGGTGAAAGTGCCCTTGATCGGCACGACCCTGCCGTCGGTGCCGGTCGCCGACCCGGCGACGGTGTAGGTCTTGCCGTAGCCGAGGACCTCGCCGAGGGTCCAGTTGGTGCCGTCGGTCGAGATCGCGCCCTTGACGATCAGCCCGGACGGACTGGTCAGCGTCAGGGCGGTGATCTTGCCCTTGGCGACCGAGATCTTCAGCGGGTCCGCCGGGCCCAGGGTTCTGGTGCCGAACGCGGGATCGGCCGAGATGGCGGCCGCCGGGGGCACCGGCGTGCTGGAGCTGGTCGAGGTCGAACCGGAGGTGGCCGCGCCGGAGGAGGCCGTGGCTCCCGGGGATCCGGGCGCAGAGGAGGCCCCGCCCGAGGATGCCGGAGCGCCTCCGGTGACGGCCGGGACGGTGACGGACGTACTGCCGGCCGTACCGACCGTCGACCTGACCGTGACCGTCTGCAGCGAGGCGGACCCGCCGGCGGTCGTGCAGGCCGAGGCAGCCAGACCCAGGGCGGCCAACAGGGCCACGAGTCCCACGTGTCTGCCCGACCGTGCGCGCCTGACCACCTGCATGTGAACCGTCCCATTCGTGTGTGTGCCGATACCTGCCGTGCCGGAGCTGAGTCGTGCCGGAGCAGTGCCTGTCGGGAGCCGGGGTTGCGGCGACGCCCAACACCGGCCGCCTCATTCTCCCCGATGCCACGAAATGACGTACGACACAGGCTCGCGGTTGCTCTGATCCGGCGGTAGAGATCCGGCGTCAAAACACCGCCGGCCCACCGATGACCTTTCCCATGGTGCCTGGAGATCTGTGATCCCCGTGTTGGGATTCCCTTTTCTTCCTGCTGATATCGCAGCATTCGACAGCTTTAACGGTGCTTTGCACGCCGGCAGACCTGCTCGGCTACCGGTGGTCAGGGCTCGGCCACCTGCACCGGCTCGACCGTTCCCGGCCGGATCAGATGGCCACGACCCGGGAACATCCGGCCCCGTCGACGGGGCAGGACCGCATCCAGAAGCCCACCATCTGCAGAATCGGCCTGCAACAGCAACCCACAGCGCATCGCGGCCACCTCGGCGACGGGACCCCGGTGGGCGCGGACGGCCCGGTCGAGCCGACTCCCCAACGCCAGGTACTGCCCCGGTCCGGCGACTGTGACGAATCGCTCCAGGAGCGCGGAGAGCGATCGCGCACCACCGCCGTCGGCGATCGCCGCCTCGGCACCTCCGAAGTCGTCGACCACCAACAGGATCGCTCCCCGATGGTTGGTGAGAAGACGTTCCAAGCCTTCCGGGCCTCTCCGCAGGTCGAGGTCCTGGGCACCGGCCAGCGGAGGGAGCGGACCCGGGTGGGCGCGGACCACGGTGATCCCGGCGGCGACCGCGCCGGTGGCCAGCACGAGCAGGGCCGTGGTGACGCCGCTCCGGCGTGGACCGGCGACCAGGAAACCACCACCGGGACCGCCCAGATCGACGGACCGGACGGAGCCGTCGTCCCCGCCCACCCCGATCGGCACCGTGGAGGGGGTCGGCGGTGAAACGGCCACGGACGTCAGGTCGACCCGGGACGGGAGAGGCCGTATCACCGGCCCGGTGGTCGGGGCCGGGGTGTTCGGCGGAGCGATCCCGTGCGGGGCGTACGCCCACTGGATCTCGTTGGATCCGTGGAAACCGCGACCCGGGACCGAAGCGCGGGCATCTCCACGTTCGTCGGAGCCCAAGCGGACGACACTCGCGAACGACCCGGCGACCCGATGGTGCTGCAGCCGGAGTTCCCCGGAGACCGCCACCCGCAGGCCGGACGCCGGGCCGCGCGCGGCCAGGTCGGCCACAGCGGACAGCGTTGCGCCGAAGTCCAGGGTCTCGAGAGCGCCGCTGATCGCATCCCATCCGTCGACCACCAGCAGAAGGGGCGTTCCTGGCGAAGGCGCTGCCTGGTGCAGGCCGTCCGTCAGCCGTCGGACCAATCGCTGGACCAACGACGGATCCTCTCCGCTCAGATACGTCCGGGTGGCCGGCCACCCGGCCAGGTCCGACAGCGAGCCGCCGGCATCGACGACCAACAACGCGGCTCCGCGATGGGCTGCGCACCAGGCGAGTCTGCGCAGACCCGAGCTGCGGCCGGATCCGGGCGGTCCCAGCAGCAGAATCGAGCCGGCCGGGGCGGCCAGGCCCACCTGCCGCTGCTCGGCGGGCCGGTCCACCAGGCCGACGACCCCGGGATCAGACGGCTCGTAGAGGACGGGCAGCGGGGGCGTCCACGGTGGCCGCGGAGTGCGCAGGCCGGTCGCCTTCGCCCTGGCTGCCTCGACGATCCGGTCCAGATCCGTCGGTCCGGCGGACACGATGTGCGGGGCAACGGGCGGGTCGTCACCACGGACGCGCACCGTCGGTCCGGTCGTTGCGGTCCCCGAGACCCTCGCGATTTGGAAGGGCGTCGTCCGGGAGCGTTCGGATCGCAGCAGGGCCCGACCGGCCTGACCGGCGCCGAGTCTGGCCGCCTCCGGCGTGTCGATGACGTCGATCGAGTCGGCGTCATCGGTGACCCGCAGGCAGATGCGCAGACCGATGTTCGCCTTGATCGCCGGGCTCAGGACGCCGGCCGGACGCTGGGTCGCCAGGACCAGGTGCAGCCCGAGCGATCGCCCCCGTTGCGCGACGTCGAGCAGACCGGAGAGGAAGTCGGGGAGTTCGGCGCCGAGCGTGGCGAACTCGTCGACGACGATGACCAGCGCCGGTGGCGCCTGGTCCTGCACGAGTGCACGCAACGCGGCGATGTCGCTCACCCGGTGGTCGGCGAACTGCTGCTCCCGGCGATGTACCTCGGCCCGCAGGCCGGCCAGGGCGCGCGCGGCCACCACCGCGTCGAGGTCGGAGACCACACCCGCCGTATGGGGAAGCTCGCCGAGGTGGCCGAGCGCGGCGCCGCCCTTGTAGTCGATCAGCACGAGAGCGGTGTGGTCCGGCGGGGCGGCCAGGACGAGACCGGCGATCAGCGTCCGGAGCAGCTCGGACTTGCCGGACCCGGTGGTGCCGGCGACCAGTACGTGTGGGCCGTCGCGTTCCAGGTCGACCGTCACCGGCCCGTTCCGACCCACCCCAAGGACAGCGCTCAGGGTCGGCGAGGCCCATCGGGAATCCATCAGGGAGGCGAAACTCGTCGGGCCGACCAGGTGGGCCAGGGTCACCTCCGGCGGCAGCCCCGCACCCCGGGCATCCGGGTCCAGCAGCGGGGCCAGGGAGCAGACCATCTCCCGGAGGTAGTCGGCCGAGACGCCGGCCACCTCGGCCCCGCCCCGCACCGGGCCGGCCGCGAAGGTCACGACACCGGAGCGCACGACGGCCACCGCGGCGCACTCGACCGGGAGTGCCTCCACCGAGCCGGCCACGCAGATCGCGATCAGGCGGGGGTGCGCGGAACGGTCCGGTGCCGGTGGGCCGGCCCCTTCGCGGAGCCACCCTTGTCGTTCGACGAGACCGGCCCCGGCAGTGCCGGGTCGGGCCGCCCGGCCCAGCAGGTCGTTCATCCTCGGCGTTCGTCGCCAGCGATGGGCGTCATCCAGGATCATCACCGTGGTCGGGCCGTCCCGCGGGGCGCACAGCAGTCTGGCCACCTCGGCGTCGGCCCGGTCGGACCGGAGGACCCCGGGGTGACCGTCGATCGCGGTGTGCGGCAGGTCGCGGAGCCTGGCCAGGTCGCCGTGGGCGGAGAAGATCGAAAGTTGTAGATCCGCCGGTGAGTGCAGGGCGGCGAGTTGCCCGATCCAGTGGCGCAGCAGCGGCCGGCACTCACCGGCCAGACCCAGGACGCCGACCTGCTCGAGACCGATCGTGATCGGAACCCCGGCCGCCATCGGGGCCCGGTCGGTCAGGACTCGTGCAGCCCGCTGCCCGATCCCGACGGACAGCCGCAGGAAGTCGGGATCGTCGCGGCGGCGTTCCCACAGGCGGCTGCTACCGGACTTCGCCCGGCGCGCGAGGGTCGCGGGATCCGGGTATCGATCCCAGGCGTCGGCCCGGTCGGCAACGACCGATGCCGCCCGGATGTCCCTCTCGCGCAGTAGGGCCCGGCGGTGATCTGCCACCTCCCGATGATGGCTGCGACGACCACCCAGCCGGTCGGACAGTGCGGTGGCCAGCATCATCAGCGGACCCAGCGCGGCCAGCAGCAGGAAGGTCCACAGACCGGAGACGATCGCGATGGCGGCCCCGGCCAGTCCGCCGATCGCGGCGGCCAGCAGCGGCAGGGGTCGTCGGGAACGCTCCGGGGCCGGCCCGACGGGTGGCGGCAGGTCGAACCGGAATGCCGGCGCGACGCGGGCCGGACGGGCGACCGAGAGATGACCGGCGCCATCAGCGGTGAGCAGCAGGCCCGGCTCCGCATCGAGGCTGCTGCGCAGCACGCTGCGCCCCATCCGGATCAGCCCACCCTCGGGTACGGCCGGCGAGAGACCGGCCCGGGGACGGGGGGCTCCGTCGACCCTGATCCCGTTGGCGGACCCGAGATCGTTCAGCACGAGACCTCGTGCGTCCCACTGGACGCGGGCGTGCCACCGCGACAACTCGGGATCGTCCAGACTCAGATCGCAGTCGGGACCCCGCCCGACGATGACGGGGCCGTCGCCGAGTCCGACCCAGCGGCCGGCATCCGGACCGGCGATGCAGGAGAGGTTCACCGCACCGGTGGCCGGGGCCAGGTCCTGCGGCACGGTCGACAGGATCGTCCCGGCCAGCAGCGGTGCGGTGCCGAGCACCCACGAACCCTCGACCGGTCCGACGCCCAGGTTCAGCACCGTGTCGGTGGGGAGTCCGGCGCATCCGAGCAGCTGCGGCTCGATCTCCCCCCAGGTGATCGGCGCGGGCAGATCGATCAGCAGGTCGTGATCGCCGTGGAAGGTGCGCACGGTGAGGGGCAGGACGAAGGGCGTCATGGCGGCCAGTCTCGGCGGGCCGGAAGCCCTGGACCACCGACCGGCCGAGAATGTGGATGGCCAGGGGTATGGGGACAACTAGGGCTGGTTCCCGCTCCCGCCGTCTGGTTCGCCCGGATCGGTGACGCCCGCCTTGGAGGCGAGGAGTCGCCGGAAGGACGCGAGCCGGCCGGCACGCGCGCCGCCGGCCGCGACGAACGCGTCCAGGGCACAGCCGACACCTGTGGAGTCCGGACCCCCGTCCGGTCCGGAGTGATCACAGCCGGGCGGGCAGTCGACGGTGGCCGGGAGGAGGTCGTCGAAGGTCTGCAGCAGATCGTCGGCGGTGACGTGCGCGAGACCGAACGACCGGACGCCAGGGGTGTCGATGACCCAGCCGCCGTCCGGCAGCGCCAGCGCGATCGCCGACACCGAGGTATGGCGCCCCTTGCCGACACCGGTGACCGTGCCGATGGCCCGCAGGGCATCCGGTACCAGCGCGTTGACCAGGGTCGACTTCCCGACCCCGGAATGTCCGACCATCACCGAGATCAATCCGTGCAACGTCCGCCGGACCTCTTCGACGCTCGCCGGATCGAGCGTGCGATCCGGATGGTCGGGGTCGGCGGCACCGGCCGAGCGGCGGGTGACGATGATCGGGAGATCGAGATCCCGGTAGGCCGCCAGCAGCGGTGCGGGGTCGGCCAGATCGGCCTTGGTCAGCACCAGCACCGGATCCAGGTGGCCCGTGTAGGCGGCGACCAGGCAACGGTCGATGAAACCGGTCCGCGGCACCGGATCCGCCAGGGCTGTCACGATCACCAGCTGGTCCGCATTGGCGACGATCACCCGCTCGGCCAGATCGGTGTCGTCGGCGGACCGGCGGAGCACACTGCGGCGTTCGGTGATCCGGACTATCCGGGCCAGGGCGTCCGTCCCGCCGGAGATGTCGCCGACGATCTGCACGAGGTCACCGACCGCGATCGCCCGGCGGCCCAGCTCGCGGGCCCGCATGGCGACGACGGTCCTGGAACGTTTCGTGTCACCCTCGACCAGGCAGGTGTAGCGCCCCCGGTCGACCGTGATCACCATGCCGGCGGTCGAATCGTCATGTGTGGGACGGGTTTTGGTGCGGGGCCTCGATCGACGGGAGGGCCGGACGTGGACGTCGTCGTTGTCCCAGCTGTCGCCGAGCTCAGCCACGAGCAGCCTGTTCGCCGGTCAACATGTCGGTCCACATCCGGTCGAAACCGGGCAGGGTCTTGGCGGTGGTGTCGATGTCGTCCACCCACAGGTCGGGGACCCGCAGGCCGACGATCGCACCGGCGGTGGCCATCCGGTGGTCCGCCCAGGCCGCCCAGATCCCGCCGGTCAACGGACGGGGCCGGATGATCACTCCGTCCGGCGTCTCCTGCGCGTCGCCGCCGATCGACCGGATGTTGCCGGCGATCGCCGCGAGGCGGTCGGTCTCGTGCCCCCGCAGATGCCCGATGCCGTAGAGGCGACTCGGCCCGTCTGCGAACATCGCGAGAGCCGCGATGGTCGGCGTCAGCTCGCCCACGTCGTGCAGGTCGAGATCGACTCCGGCCAACTGCCCGGATCCGGTCACCGACAGGGTGCCGGCGGACAGGTCCACGGTCGCCCCCATCAGCGCCAGAATCCACCGGATGGCATCCCCCGGCTGGGTGGTGGCGGTCGGCCAGTGCGGAATCCGGACGGTGCCGCCGGCGACGGCCGCTGCGGCCAGGAACGGCGTGGCGTTGGACAGATCGGGCTCGACCGTCCGGTTCCACGGCGAGACCGGTCCAGGTTGGACCCGCCAGGTGTTCGCGCCGCTGTCGTCGACCGACACCCCGACCGACCGGAGCATCTCGACGGTCATCTCGATGTGCGGCATCGACGGTACGGGCTTGCCGGTGTGCACCAGGGTCAGGCCGTGTTCGTAGCTCGCTCCGGACAGCATCAGTCCGGAGACGAACTGCGAGGAGGCGGACGCATCGATCCGGACGGTGCCCCCGGCCAGCGAACCGGTGCCGTGCAGGACGAACGGCATCGCGTCGCCGTCGATGTCGGCCCCCAGATCGCGCAGCGCCTGGAGGATGGTGGTCATCGGGCGGATCCGCGCGTATTCGTCACCATCGACGGTGACGTCCCCGGTCGCCGTCACCGCCAGCGGCGGCAGGAATCGCATCACCGTCCCGGCCAGCCCGCAGTCGATGACGGCCGGCCCGGCCAGCGGCGCGGGCGTCACCCGCCACGATTCGGCGGCCTTGATCACCTCGACGCCGAGCCGTCCCAGCGCGGCGGCCATCAGGTCGGTGTCGCGACTGCGCAGCGGCGCCGTGATGGTGGACGGCCCGGTCGCCTGGGCGGCCAGGATCAGGGCGCGGTTGGTCAACGATTTCGACCCGGGCACCGGGACGGTCGCGTCGAGCGGTCGGTGGGCGGTCGGCGCCGGCCAGGGGGTGCTCGTCGAAAGGCTCACCCGATCATTTTCGCCCCTCTCGGGCCCCTCGGATCCCGTTCAGGGCGCCCGGACGGTCGGCGACGCGGGAAACGGCGCCTATCGGAGCGACAACCGGCCACTTCCGTGGTTGATCAGGGTGCTCGTCAGGCTGAGGTTGGACGTCGTCGTCACCCAGCATTCGGACGCACCGCCCTGCGCCCTGGTCAGGACGGCGAGCTGACCCCCGAAGGTCGGATCGACCGTGCCGATCACCTGGCCGGCCAGGTGGATGCACGTGGTGTCGGCGCCGGTGGCGGAGTTGGCGGCGACAGCGGCGGTGGCGGCCCTGCGGTAGGTCCTGGTCAGCTGCTCGGCGTGGTGCGGCCGGTCGCAGGACACCGCAGAGGTGCCGGGCCCGTCGGAGCAGTTGGCGAAGGCGCCCGGTGGCGTCCGGAAGCTGGCATCCGCCGCGGTGCCCCGGTAGCTGATCGGGTAGTCGAGCAGGCCGGGCATCAGCTCGCAGCTGTACCAACGCTGGCCGAGCTGCCATTCCAGCGCGCCGGGAACGGTGAGCCGGGTGAAGAAGGAGACCTGGATCCGTGGCAGCGCGGTCTTCGTGCCCCAGCCCAGGAACCGTCCGGCCAACTGATCGCACTGCTGGCTCAGCGAGCCGGTGGTGAAGGTCGGGTCCGAGACGGTGGGGCGGGTCTTCCTGTCGAGCCGGCCGACCGCAAGGACCTCGGCACTGTGCGACTGGCTGCAGGGCACCGTCGGGACCAGGTCGACCACGCTGTTCAACTGTTCGGGAGTGTCCAGCGGGGCAAGGCAGTCACCGACCCGCAGCGGCGCATCGACGTGCACCGCGGGTGCTGCGGAGCCGCCCAGATTCCGGCCCAGCAGCCCGGGCACGCACAGGACGGCCACCAGGATCACCGACATCATCACGATGCCGACGAAGCGTCTGTCCATCGCGACTCCTCGCACCGTCCCTGCCCCGGGGGAATCGGGGCCCTCTGCGGTGGCCCCGGCCGGCCGGTGGTTTCCTGCGTGCGGCGATGCCCGCGAGGATCTGACGGCTTCCCACCACTATGGACCCCGGCCCGCGATTGCGACAGTGCCTCTCCCGAGCCTGGCCAGGGTCTCTCCCGACTGCTCGGCCGTGCCCGCCCGGACGGCGGCGGCGCAGGGGCCTCCCAGGTGTGGCTGTCGGTCCATCCGGGCATCATGCGTTCATGCCGCTGCTGCCCGATCCACCGTCCATCACCGATGGCGCCACCACCGAGGACGTGGTGCGCTGGGTCGCCGATCATCTCGGCGATCTGACGCTGGAGGGACCGGACGGCATCGCAGCGGGCGGATTCCGCGGCGGTCAACAGGCGGCGGACCAGGCGCTGGCCACCCTCGACATCACCGGCTATGCGCGGGACCGCAGTGTGGTGCTGCCGGTCGAGCGCCGCGGCGCCAGCCGGATGTCGCCGTACATCCGGCACGGGCTTCTCTCGCTGCCGGCCGTCTGGTCCGCGGTGGCCGATGCCCCCACGCGCGATCGCGGCAAGTACCGGGACGAGTTGCTGTGGCAGGAGTTCGCACGGCACCTGTACGCGAGGGTGGGTGCGGCCTCGCGGGAGCCGCTGACCAGGGCGCAACCCGCTGCCGTCGGCTGGGCTGCGGAACCGTGGCCCGCCGAGATGAACTGCATGGACAGCATGGTCGGCGAGTTGCACGAGCACGGCTGGCTGGTGAACCAGACCCGGATGTGGCTGGCCTCGCAGTGGGCGGTGCGGGCAGGCGCGGACTGGCGCGACGGTGAGCAGGAGATGTTCGTGCACCTGCTCGACGGTTCCCGGGCGGCGAATCGTCTGGGCTGGCAGTGGACGGTGGGGACGGGCAGCGGGAAGCCGTACGGCTTCAGCCGTTGGCAGGTGCAGAAGAGGGCTCCGCAGCTCTGCCGCGACTGCAAGCTGGCGTCCGCCTGCCCGATCGAGCAGTGGCCGGACGCCGGTCCCGGCCGGGTCGTCGACGGTCCCGATCTGGACAAGGGGCCGATTCCGGCCGGGCCGGTCGAGGTGGTCGGTGCCGGGACCGGCGAGCAGGTCTGGCTGACCGCGGAGTCCCTGGGGGTCTCGGATCCGGCGCTGGCGGCCGATGCCGGACGGCCCGCAGTCTTCGTGTTCGACGAACCGTTGCTCACGAGGCTGCGCCTTTCGGGCAAGCGGCTGGTGTTCCTGGCCGAGACGCTCGGCGAGCTGGCCGCGTCACGACCGCTGGAGGTCCGGCGCGGGGTGGTGGCGCAGGAGTTGGCCGGGCGCTCGCTGGCGGCCACCTGGACACCGGTTCCCGGCTGGTCCCGGATCTCTGGGCGGCTGGAACCGGACGAGGTGCACCCGTGGCCGTGGTTGGTACGTCCGGGGCCGGCGTCCGTCCGCTCGTTCAGTGCCTGGCGGCGCGACAGCCACCGGTAGTCGGCCGGCCCGCGGCGCAGCGTGCACAATCGGTCGGCATGTGCGGTCGATACGCGAGTTCCACCACCACGGCCGGTCTCTACGGCGCCTTCGAGATCGACGAGGTCTTCGGCGACGATCTCGAACCGTCCTGGAACGTGGCGCCCACCGACCCGGTCAGGGCCGTCCTGCAGCGTCGGCCACGGGGCGAGGACACCGGAGCCGCCGAGATCCGTCAGCTGGGGACGGTGCGATGGGGTCTGGTCCCCAGCTGGTCCAAGGACAAGAAGGGCGCCGCCCGGCTGATCAACGCCCGCCGGGAGACCGTCACCGAGAAACCTGCCTTCAAACGCGCCGCCGCCCGCCGCCGTTGTTTGTTGCCGGCCGATGGCTACTACGAATGGCAGAAGACCGCCGACGGCAAGATCCCCTGGTACCTGCACGATCCGCACGGCGACCAGCTCGCGTTCGCCGGCCTCTACGAGTTGTGGCCGGACCCGTCGCTGCCCGACGACGATCCGGCGAAGTGGTTCTGGAGTGCAACCGTCATCACCCAGCAGGCGACCGACACGCTCGGGGGGATCCACGATCGTTGCCCGGTGCTCGTGCCGCCGGCGCTGCATCGCGACTGGCTGGACTGCTCGTCCGGCGAGTTGGCCGTGGCCGAGCGGCTGCTCGCGGCGATGCCGGAGCCGGTGCTCGAGCCACGGGTGGTCTCGCCTGCGGTCAACAGCGTCCGGAACAACGGGCCGCAGCTGGTCGAGGCCGCCGCTGACGTCCCGCCGGATCTGAGCCTGCTCTGACCGCCCCCGCCCCCGCAACGTCCTGCAGAGTGCGGGCGATAGCCCGCACTGTGCAGGACGTCAGCGAGCTTCGTGGCGTTCAGTCCCCGGCGATGGCGGCGACCCTGGCGCGGCAGACGGCGACCAGATCGGCCGGGGCGAGCTCCACCTGGAGCCCGCGTCGCCCGGCACTGACGAACACGGTGTCGAATCCGGAGGCCGACCGGTCGACGATCGTGGTGAGCATCTTGCGCTGGCCCATCGGTGAGATTCCGCCGGCGACGTAACCGCTGGACCGCTCGGCCTCGGCCACCGGAGCCATCGCGGCTTTCTTCCCACCGGCCGCGGCCGCCAGGGCCTTGAGATCCAGGTGGGCCGCGACGGGGACGACGCCGACCACCAATGTCCCGTCGACCGATGCCACCAGAGTCTTGAACACCCGCGCCGGATCCTGGCCCAGCGCTGCGACCACCTCGTCGCCATAGGCGGTGGTGCGCGGGTCGTGGTCGTAGGGACGCAGTGTGTACGAGACCTTCGCCCTGATCAGGGATGCGATCGCGGGAGTGGGAGCAGCGGCCATCGCTGCAGATTAACCTCCCGCCTCCGCACGGCGCGGAATAGGTCCATCCCGGAGGGCGTTGGCAGGAACGAGAGGGAGGTGGGCGATGACGAACTCAGCAGTGCTGGACCGGCCCGTCGACCCGGCGAACGTCTTGACGCGCATCGCGACCCCACGGGGTCTGCCCGTGGTCGGCGTACCCTCACTGACCAGTGGAGCCGAAGGCTCGCGCGCCCGGTCGACGGGCGGTACGGCAGGGACGAGGGCGCTGGTGACGACAGACATCGAAGAAGCAGTGGACGGGGCGTCGGCGGGCGCTGCGGCCGGGAAGGTCACTGACCCGGTGACGGAGGAGAACCTGTCCGAACGGTTCACCGAGCAGGCCATGCCGCTGATCGACCAGCTCTACGCCGCTGCGATGCGGATGACCAGGAACCCGGCAGACGCCGAGGATCTGGTGCAGGAGACCTATCTCAAGGCGTTCGGTGCCTTCAAGTCGTTCGCCCAGGGCACCAACCTGCGGGCGTGGCTGTACCGGATCCTGACCAACACGTACATCAACGGCTACCGGAAGAAGCAGCGTCAGCCGCAGGTGTCGCCGACCGAGGAGATCACCGACTGGCAGTTGGCCGCTGTCGAGTCGCACACGTCCACCGGCCTGCGTTCGGCCGAGATGGATGCCCTGGACCGGTTGCCCGACACCGACGTGAAGCAGGCCCTGCAGGAACTGCCCGAAGACTTCCGCCTGGCCGTCTACCTGGCCGACGTCGAGGGGTTCGCCTACAAGGAGATCGCCGAGATCATGGGGACGCCGCTCGGCACCGTCATGTCCCGGCTGCACCGTGGCCGTCGTCAGCTCCGTGAACTGCTGACCGACTACGCGACCGAGCGCGGATTCCTGCGCAATTCTTCGACCGACCTGAATGAGGTGTGAGAGCGATGGCTTGCGGAGATCCCGAGGACATCGAATGCGCGGGTGTCCTGAGGGACGTCTGGCAGTTCCTGGATGACGAGCTCGATCCGGCCAACCGCGCCGCCGTCGAAGCCCATCTCGACGGCTGTTCTCCGTGTCTGGAGGAGGCAAACCTCGATCAGAAGCTGAAAGCGTTGCTGCACCGCAAATGTGGCGGCGACGTGGCGCCGGAGGACCTGCGCGCGAAGGTGGCCGCCCGGCTGCGGTCGGTGACCGTCACGAGCGTGAGTGCCCATGGGTACGAACAGGTTTCGGTCCGCAGCGTCGAATTCTGACTCGAAGGCGGTCCCGGCCCGGGTGGTTCCGGGAAGATGGTGCTTCAATGCCGACGGGCCCCGTCGGTGAACTCCGGTAGGGCCGTCCGACGGCCACTGCGTAGAGATCACCGGCGGGGCCCGTCGGCGTGACACGGGACGTCAGGCGTTCGGACGATTTCCGTGATTGGCACCGTTCTTCTTGCGGGACTTCCGCTTGCGACCACGCTTGCTCATGGTGACTCCAATCCTGATGTCTGGGTGCTGCCGCCGGACCGGACTGGTGCAGCGCTACCTCCATTTTGCCATGTCGGCGAAGGTCGATCGGCCAATCGGCCGCACGTCTGCTCCCGGGAGCACTCCCGGACCCGTCCGACTGCCCGGCCCGGCACGGACTGCGGGCGCTTCGGGGCGTGACAGGATGAACGGCAGTCCCGCGGGGCGCCCGACGGTTGAGTTGGAGGGCGACCGGCCAGGGGTGACCCATTCGTGAGTGGAAGGAACGCCGATGGCGGAGGAAGTACGCGCCGAAATGGTGGCAAACGTCTGGAAGGTGCTGGTCGCCGAGGGTGACACGGTCACCGACGGCGACACCCTGGTGATCCTGGAGTCCATGAAGATGGAGATCCCGGTGATTGCCGAGGTGGATGGCACGATCACCGCGATGGGCGTCACCGAGGGGCAGGTCGTCCAGGAGGGCGATCTCATCGCCGAGATCTCCTGAGCACGCTCTCCGACCTGCTGGCCGAGCACACCGCTCTGCCCGGGTCGTCAGTGGCCCATCTGCAGGGGCTCGTCTCGGAGTGGCAGTTGCTGGCCGACCTCTCCTTCTCCGACCTGATGGTCTGGGTGCCGACCGATCCGATGCCGCGGGACGGACAGGAAGGCCCTGACACCCAGTGGTTCTGCGTCGCACAGGTCCGGCCCACCACGGGCACCACCGCGCACCTGGACGACATGGTCACGGTGATGGCCGATCCCGAAGAGGCCGACCTGCTGCTGGAGGCCTGGCAGAAGGCCGAGATCGTCTCCGATTCCGAGCTGGGCGAGCTCGACGCGCAGGGCGTACCGCTGAAACCGGCGCGGGTACCGCGCAGCCGGACGCACCGTCGGGAGGTGATCCCGGTGGTCCATCACGACCAGGTCATCGCGGTGGTCACCCGGGACACCGGACGGCTGGTCGGCCGGGAGGCCAGCCTGCTGGAGACGGCCTATGTCGACGCCGCCGAGGACCTGTTCCGGATGGTCGCCGACGGCGCCTTCCCGCCGGCCGCCCAGACCGGCGAGATCCACACCGGTCCGCGGGCGGGTGACGGACTGCTGCGCCTGGACGCCGACGGACGCGTGGTCTACGTCAGTCCCAATGCCGTCTCGGCGTATCACCGGATGAACCTCACCGGATCGGTGATCGGCGCTGATCTGGCCAATCTGACCCGCAAGCTGATCGCCGACCCGTTCGACGCCGCTGAACTGGCGGCGCGGATCACGGGCGCGGTCCAGGGCCGCAGCAGTCTGCGCATGGAGGTGGAGGTGCGTGCGGCGACCGTGTTGTTCCGCTCGCTCCCGCTCCGTCCTGGAGGCCGGCCGTCCGGGGCGTTGGTACTGGTCAGGGACGTGACCGAGGTGCGTCGCCGCGACCGGGCCCTGCTCAGCAAGGACGCGACGATCCGCGAGATCCACCACCGCGTCAAGAACAACCTGCAGACCGTGGCCGCGCTGCTCCGGCTGCAGGCCCGGCGATCCAAGGACGGCGCCGTTCGTCACGCGCTGGCCGAGTCGGTGCGGCGGGTGTCCTCGATCGCGCTGGTGCACGACACGCTGTCGCTCTCCCCGGACGATCGCGTCGACCTGGACCAGATCGTCGACAAGCTGGTGCCCATCATCGCCGAGGTCGCGTCCACCGACACCAGGGCGAGGGTGAAGCGGATCGGTAGTTTCGGCATCATCGGGGCCGAACTGGCGACGCCGCTGGTGATGGTGCTGGCCGAGGTGGTGCAGAACGCGCTCGAACACGGCTACCGGACGCCGCGGGCCGACGCCGAGGTGGTGATCGGGGTCGAACGGTCGGCCCGGAGCCTGGACATCAGAGTCGTGGACGACGGCGTCGGCCTGCCGACCGGCTTCTCCCTGGAGAAGGGGTCCGGCCTCGGGCTGCAGATCGTCCGCACCCTGGTGGATGCAGAACTGCTCGGCTCCATCGGGATGCGGCGTCGGGATGACGCTCCCGGCACCGAAGTACTCATCCGCATCCCCCTCCGCGGCCGGACCTGACCGCGGCTACCAGGAGTGCCGTCTGCTGGGTTGTCTCCCGACGCGACAATTCCTAGCGCCAGGCGCCGCGCTCGTACTGCGGGCGGTAGGGGGCCTTGTCGGCGGGCAGACCCAGCTCGTGGGCGGCGCGCAGCGGCCAGCCGGGTTCGCGGAGCGCGGCCCTGGCCAGGAGTACGGCGTCGGCGGATCCGTCGGAGAGGATCTGTTCGGCCTGCGCCGGATCGGTGATCAGGCCGACGGCACCGGTCGGCAGCCCGGTCGCCTTCTTCACCGCAGCGGCGAGCGGCACCTGGTAGCCCGGTCCGACGGGGATGTCGGCGGCGGGCACATTACCTCCGCTCGAGACGTCGATGAAATCGGCGCCCAGCCGGCCGACGAGCTCGGCGGCCTGCTGGGTCTGTTCGATCGACCAGCCACCCTCGGTCCAGTCCGTACCGGAGAACCGGACGAACAGCGGCTTGTGTCCCGGCCACACCTCGCGGACCGTTGTGACGATCTCGGCGAGCAGACGGCTGCGACCGGCGAAGTCGCCGCCGTAGCCGTCGCTACGCAGGTTGGACAGCGGGGACAGGAACTGGTGGATCAGGTAGCCGTGCGCTGCGTGGAGTTCCACCACGTCGAACCCGGCCGCATCGGCCCGCACCGCGGCGGCCCGGAAATCCCGGACCACACCAGAGATCTCGTCGGTCGTCAGCTCGACCGGCTCGCGGTAGTCCCCGAACGCCTGGGCCGACGGCGCGACCGCCGTCCAGCCACCCTGATCGGCAGGTACCGAGCCGGATCGGCCGGCGAACGGCGAGTAGGTGGAGGCCTTGCGACCGGCGTGCGCCAGCTGTACACCGGTGGCAGCACCCTGTGCATGCAGGAAGGTGTTGATCCGTGCCCAGGCGTGCTGCTGATCCTCGTTCCAGATGCCCACGTCCTCGGGTGAGATCCGCCCTTCGGGGCTGACTGCCGCCGCCTCGGTGAGGATCAGCCCGTAGCCGCCGATGGCATGCGAGCCGAGGTGGACCAGATGCCAGTCGGTCGGCATCCCGTCCTGGAGGGTCGCGCTGTACTGGCACATCGGTGCCAGGAAGATCCGGTTTGCGAAGGTGACGCCGCGGATGGTCAGCGGCTCGAAGAGCAGGCTCATGCGACTTGTAGCAAAATGCGCCAGCGCGGCATTCCGGGACGTCGCGGGGTGCAAGATGACTCACTCGCCAGGTTGCACGGATCAACCCGGGTTGCCGGGGCCGCGAAAACCGGGCGGCCGGGGTCGCGCCGACGGACAGCGAACCGCCCCGGTGCGGGGCACCGGGGCGGTTCGTCGATCTTGGTGCCGGCCACGAGCCGGCCTCGCCTGCTACAGGCTGCGGGCCCTGGCCCTGGCCCGACGACGCTTGAGAGCGCGACGCTCGTCCTCGCTCATCGCGCCCCAGACGCCGGCATCCTGACCGGTTTCCAGAGCCCAGGCAAGGCATTCGCTCGTGACGGGGCAGCGCTGGCAAACGGCCTTGGCCTCTGCGATCTGCAGCAGTGCTGGTCCGGAGTTCCCGACCGGGAAGAACAGCTCCGGATCCTCGTCGCGGCAGATTGCGCGGTGGCGCCAGTCCATCGTGTGACCACTCCTTCGTCAGCGCGGCCGTGGAGCCGCGGTTTGGTGCGGGGAAAGTGCAAAAGTTCGTGCCGGTGATGCAAGTCGATGCTGGGTGGAACAGAAGCGGTCAGCAGAAAGTCCGCCAGCTGAGCTGACCAACGTTCCGGTGTTCGATCCCGCCTCCGGATTAACGGCAAGCGGGTGATCGGGTGTAAAGGGGGCCCGACCTCTTATTCAATAGTTTCATGTGACACGGGGATGTCAAGAGTTCGTGACGAGGAGGTTACGAAGCTCACGTTCTGGTCACGACCGCAAGATCGCGCTCTTCATGGTGCCTGCTGGAAACGATTCAGACCAGGGATTTTCGCGGAGTTAACCCGACTGCTCGTCTCGGAGGCGGATCGGGGTGCCGGTCAAGACCCGCAACGCGGCGGGCACCGACGTGAAGGTGGCGTGCTCTCGAGTGCCCAAATAGTCCCCGTCGACCTGTAGCCCGACCGGGGAATGGCAGCGAACTATGACCGAACTCACATTGTCGTTGCGGATGAGGGCTCGGGACGACGGCTCGGCATTCGGACGCAGCAGTTGCGCGGATACGCGCACCACGGTGGGCAGCCGCATGCTGGTGAGAGCGAACACGCCGAGCCCGCCGTCGGCCGACGTGCCCGGGTTGGTGCGGATCGCCCTGGTCTGGAAATACGTCCACGGATCGACATTGGAGACGAAGAGAAGGTGGACGCCGGCCGGCGTCGCCACCCCGTCGACGGTGATCTCGAGTCGGGGATGACGGTGTTCGGCCCGTAGATACTGCGCGATGGCCTTGCGGACGTGCAGCATGTTCGAGATGGCCCGGCCGGTGGCCCGCAGGTCCTCCACGGCCTCGACCACCTCAGCATCCAGACCCATTCCGGCGTTGAAGGTGAAGTACCGCTCGTCCACCCGCCCCAGCGAGATCGTGCGGGGCGGCTGCCGGACGATGAGCGCCTCCAGGATCTGCTCGGTGGCCAGGACCGGATCCGGATCCATCCCCATTGCGCGGGCGAAGACGTTGGTCGAACCGCCGGGCAGGACGGCCAGCATGGGGGCCTGCCGACCGGCGTTCGCGGCCATGATGCCGTTGACCACCTCGTTCACGGTGCCGTCCCCGCCGTGCGCGACGATCAGCTCCGCACCACCCTCGACGGCCTTGGCGGCAAGCTCCGCTGCGTGGCCCCGACCCGTCGTCTGGGCCACCACCAGTCGCACCTCGGCGGCGAGTGCGTGCGCCAGCAGGTCGCGTCGGCGTTCGGTGGTGGCGGTCGCGTGGGGGTTGACGATCATCATGGCGCGCATCGTCGGGCAGCCTACGTGGTGCAGCGGCCGGTGGGCAGGTGGCCGTGGTGCCATCCGCCGCGGTGCGTTGACCCCCGGTAATCTGGACTTCGTGACCTCAGCACCCGGACCCGGGCCCACCATCATCCCGCCACCGAGGCAGGTCGCCGCGGCCGGGCTGCTCGTCTGCGCGGAGGCCGTCGCGGTGGTGGTGCTCGCCGTCCTGATCGTCGTCTCCGGGCTGGGGAACTCAGCGGCACTGGGGCAGTTGCTCGCCCAGGCCGCCTACTACGTCGTGCTGGCCGCGGCCATGGTCCTGTGCGGGCTGGGACTGCTCAAGGGCCGGCGCTGGGGCCGGACACCGACGATCGTCGTGCAGATCGTGGTGGCGGCAGTGGGCTACTACCTCGCGGTGCCGAGTGGCCGGGTGGGCTGGGGGATCGCACTGATCGCGGTGGCGGCGGTCACCGGCGGGCTGCTGGTCACCAGACCGGCCAACGAATGGATCAGCCGGTTCCCCTCCCTGTTCGGGCCAGAGCCGGACCGGTGAGCCGGAAGACGGTCCAGCCGTCCATCCCGACCGCTCCGAGGGCTTCGTAGAAGCGGATCGATGGTTCGTTCCAATCGAGCACCGACCACTCGACCCTGGCGTAGCCCCTGCGCACGGCGATCTCGGCCAGATTGAGCAACAGGGCCTTGCCGAGTCCGGTACCGCGTCGGTCCGGCTGCACGTACAGGTCCTCGAGGTAGATCCCGTGCACCCCCTCCCAGGTCGAGTAGTTCAGGAAGTGCAGCGTGTAGCCGACCACCACACCGTCGGCCTCTGCCACGTGGCCGAACACGGCCGGTGCGTCGCCGAAGAGCGAGTCGTGCAGTAATTCCGAGGTGAGATGGCATTGCTCGACGAGCTTCTCGTACGCGGCGAGCTCGTAGACCAGTTCGACGATGCGGTCGACGTCGCCGATCGCCGCGGCCCGCACCCTGGCGTCAGGCATGTCCCGGTCCTGCATGTCCCGGTCCTGAGGCGGCGATGGGTGCGGCAGCAGTGGTGGGTGCCGCCGGGGCGGACGACGGGCTGAAGGGGACGACGTTGGCGTGCTCGATGCACGGCTTGCCGTGGTAGTCGCCGAGCACGGTGACCGCAGCCGGATCCATCAGGATCAGGCCTCCGGCGGTGATCGGCAGATCCACCCACCGGACGGCCAGCACCCGGGACATGTGGCCGTGGCAGACCAGCGCCACATCCCCGTCGGCGAGCGCGTCGCGTGCCGCGGCCAGCACCCGGTCGGCCCGGTCGGCGACCTGCTCCGGCGTCTCGCCGCCGGGGGCTCCGTCGGTGAAGATGCTCCAGCCGGGCCGGCCCACGTGGATCTGCGTGCTGGTGATGCCCTCGTACTCGCCGTAGTTCCACTCGGCCAGATCCGGCACGACCTCGTCCACCACCAGGCCGGCCAGTTCGGCCGTCCGTCTGGCCCGCATGCGGGGGCTGCTCCAGACCGTCTGCGGATCCAATCGCAACCCGGTCAGCAGCGAGGCCACCGTTCGAGCCTGCTGCTCTCCCTCGGCGGTCAGGTCCAGATCGGTCACCGAGGTGTGCTGTCCGCTGGCGCTCCAGGTCGTCTGGCCGTGCCGGATCAGGGCGATTCGCGAGCGCATCGACGCCTCCCTCAGGACAGAGTTGCGATGTGGTCCCGGCAGGATGCCCAGGTCGGGAGCAGATTTGTCTCGATGGCCTCGGCCAGGCTCGGCGCTGCCTGGTCCTTGTCCGAGAGGACGAACTCCATTCCCTTCGGCAGGTCGAGGTGCAGCGCCGGATCCAGCGGGTAGACCGCG
This sequence comes from Nakamurella sp. PAMC28650, assembly GCF_014303395.1. Taxonomy (GTDB): domain Bacteria; phylum Actinomycetota; class Actinomycetes; order Mycobacteriales; family Nakamurellaceae; genus Nakamurella. The sequence continues at coordinate 4,916,665 of NZ_CP060298.1, read as the reverse complement.
TGTTCGCGTCCGGGGGCGTAGCCGGTGGAGCACAGGTAGGTGAGGGTCGAACCGTCTTCCAGGGCCAGGAAGCCGTGCCCGAGTCCCTCGGACAAGTACACCGCCCGACGATCGACGCCGTCCAGCCGGACGGTGTCGACCGCACCGAAGGTCGGCGATCCGACCCGCAGATCGACGATGAAGTCGAGGACGGCACCCGCCGGGCAGGTGACATATTTCGCCTGTCCGGGCGGGACGTCGGCGAAGTGGATGCCACGCAGGCTGCCGGCCTTGGAGACCGACATGTTCGCCTGGGCCAACTCGAGCGGATGGCCGGTCACGCTGCGGAGACGGTCGACCTTGAACCATTCGAGGAAGAGCCCGCGGTCGTCGCCGTGCTGGACCGGTGTGAATTCAAAGGCGCCGGGGACGGCGAGTTCTCGTACCTGCATATCGCAGGAGCCTAGAGGTCCGGACTTCGGCGGCCGAGTACCGGTCTTGACTGCGGCGAAAGTTGGGGCGAGCGTGAGAAGGATGACGGACCTCCTGACCGACCACCAGATCGACGACGAACTGGGCGGCGTGCCCCGCTGGACACGGGTGGCGAGCGAGATCCACGGCTCGTTCCGGGCGGGCAGCTTCGTCGGCGCGCTCGCCTTCGTGAACGCAGTCGGGGCACTGGCCGAGTCCGCGGGCCACCACCCGGACATCGACATCCGCTACGACAGGGTGAACCTGTCGCTGAGCACCCACGACGCGGGCGGCCTGACCGGGAAGGACTTCTCGCTGGCCCGGCAGATCGACATCGCCGCTGCCGGGTTGGTCGACTGAGGGTCCCGGAGGTCCCGGGGGTCCCGGCGCGGCGGATCCTCGGATCAGGGGTGTTGGGCTGGGTCGGCGTCAGCGGCTCCGCCCGCCGATGGCGGCGGTGAGCGCGCCGACGGCCAGCGTCACCGGTTCGACGAGATGCTCGAAGTTGCAGGTCGGAGTCATCGAGGCCGGCTCGGGGCACCGGTGGGCCACGGTGATCCCGATCGCGGCGATCGGCATGGCGTTGTGGTCGAAGACGGCGGCCGCGACGGAGGCGGCGCCGGCGGTGATCTGGCAGTCCTCCTGCGCCCATCCCGCTCGGCGCACCTGCGCCAGTCTGGACCGCAGGTCCGGGAGGTTGGCCGGGCCACGCCCGGTCCGGTCGACGAACGAGGAACGTTCCGGGAACAACGCCCTGACCTGGCCGGACGGCAGCATCGCCAGGATCGACAGACCGGTGGCCGTCAGCGCCGCCGGCAGCCGGATGCCGACGTCGGTGACGAGCGTGACCGAAGGTCCGGCCGGCTTCTCCTTGGCCAGGTACAACATCTGCGAGCCGTGCAGCACCCCCAGGTGTGCGGTGGCCCGCGTGATCCCGGCCAGCCTGGTCAGGATGGGGCGGCTCAGCCGCTCCAACGGCTCCGACCGCAGATAGGCGGTGCCGATCTCGAACGCACCGACACCGAGACCCCAGCGTCGCTCGGCCGGCAGGTGCACCGCGAAGCCGGCCGCCGCCAGTTCGGTGAGCAGTTCGTAGGTCGTCGATCTCGGGAGACCGAGATCGCGCGCGATGGCCCCGGCGGAGACCGGCGACGGCCGGCTCGCCAACAAACGCAGGACGGCCAGCCCGCGGCGCAGGGCCGGAGCCGGCCCCGTTTCGACGGTCGGCTTCGGATCGGAGATGACGAGTGGATGCACCTGTCCGGTATACCGGACAGCAACCCGGTTCCGGGCCTCGCGCTGCCGACGCCGCAGGGCATCCAATGAGCAGGTGAACTCCTCCCCGACCGCCGTCCTGCCCTCCGACACCCGTCACCCGGTTGCGGTCGGTGTCGGTCCGGTCTCCGCGGCCGAGCTGGTTGCGGTGGCCCGAGAGGGTCGACAGGTCGTCATCGAACCGGAAGCACTGACCGAGATCGCCAGAACGCGCGCCGTCATCGACGCCCTGGCAGGCGACTCCGTGCCGCACTACGGGATCTCCACCGGCTTCGGAGCGCTGGCCACCCAACACATCTCCGCCGACCGGCGGGCCGCGCTCCAGAGTTCGCTGATCCGTTCGCACGCCGCCGGCAGCGGCACGCCGGTCGAGGTCGAGGTGGTCAGAGGCCTGATGCTGCTCCGCCTCTCGACGTTGGCCACCGGACGCACGGGCATCCGGCCCGCCACCGCGCTGGCCTATGCCGGTTTGCTCAACGCCGGGATCACGCCGGTGGTGCCCGAGTACGGATCCCTCGGCTGCTCCGGCGATCTGGCGCCGTTGTCCGCCGTGGCCCTCGCGCTGACCGGCGAGGGCATGGTGAACGACTCGACCGGTGAACTCGTGACGGCTGCGGTCGCCCTGGCCGCAGCGGGCCTGACGCCGGTGGTGCTGGCCGAGAAGGAGGGCCTGGCACTGATCAACGGCACCGACGGAATGCTCGGCATGCTGCTGATGGGGTTGGCCGACATCGGGGAACTTCTGGATGTGGCCGATGTGTCGGCCGCGATGTCCGTCGAAGCGCTGCTGGGCACGGACCGGGTCTTCGCCGCCGAGTTGCACGCCCTGCGGCCGCAACTCGGCCAGGGCATCAGCGCAGCCCGGATGGCCGCAGCCCTGGCCGGTTCTCCGATCGTCGCCTCGCATGCCGGCCCGGAGGACACCAGGGTCCAGGATGCCTACTCGCTGCGCTGCACCCCCGCCGTGCACGGCGCGGCCCGCGACACCGTCGATCACGCCGCGCGGATCGCCGACCGGGAACTGGCCAGCGCCATCGACAATCCGGTGGTGCTCAGCGACGGCCGGGTCGAGTCCAACGGAAACTTCCACGGTGCTCCGGTGGCGGCCGTCCTGGATTTCCTGGCCATCTCCGTCGCCGACGTCGCGAACATCGCCGAGCGCCGGACCGACCGGATGCTCGATGCCCACCGGTCGCACGGGTTGCCGCCGTTCCTGGCCTACGAGGTCGGCGTCGACTCCGGCCACATGATCGCCCAGTACACCCAGGCCGGTATCGTCGCCGAGCTCAAGCGGCTCGCCGTTCCGGCCTCGGTCGACTCGATCCCGTCGTCGGCGATGCAGGAGGACCACGTCTCCCTCGGGTGGCATGCCGGCCGCAAGCTGCGCCGGGCGGTGGACGGTCTGCGGCGGGTACTTGCCGTTGAGATCCTCACGGCAGCAAGGGCTCTGGATTTTCGGGCGCCGTTGCAGCCGAGCCCCGTGACCGGCGCCGTCCGTGATCTGGTCCGCACCGTCGTGGCCGGGCCCGGCCCCGATCGTCATCTCGGCCCGGAGATCGACGCCGTCGTCGACCTGCTGGCCCGGCATGCTGTTCTCGGTGCGATCGCACCCGTTCTCGGTGCTGCACCCACCACCGGCGTCGACCACCACGATCCCAAGGAGTCCTGATGTCCACCCTTCCCGGTGCCCGCCCCGTCCGCGCGAACCGCGGTACCACGCTGACCGCGAAGTCCTGGGCCACCGAGGCCCCGCTGCGGATGCTGCAGAACAACCTCGACCCCGAGGTCGCCGAGGACCCGGACAATCTGGTCGTCTACGGCGGCACCGGCCGGGCCGCGCGCGACTGGGCGTCCTTCGACGCCATCTGCCGCTCGTTGATCGACCTGGAGGCCGACGAGACCCTGCTGGTCCAGTCGGGCAGACCGGTCGGCATCCTGCGCACCCACGAATGGGCCCCGCGGGTGCTGATCGCCAACTCCAACCTCGTCGGGGACTGGGCCACCTGGCCGGAGTTCCGACGGCTGGAAGCCATGGGGCTCACCATGTACGGCCAGATGACGGCCGGTTCCTGGATCTACATCGGCTCCCAGGGCATCGTCCAGGGCACCTACGAGACATTTGCCGCGGTGGCGGACAAGAGGTTCGGGGGAACCCTGGCCGGCACGCTCACGGTGACAGCAGGTCTCGGTGGGATGGGGGGCGCCCAGCCGCTGGCCGTCACACTCAACGGTGGCGTCGCGCTCTGCATCGAGGTCGACCCCGCGCGGGCCAGACGCCGGGTCGAGACCCGGTACCTGGACGTGGTGGCATCCTCCCTCGACGAGGGCATCGCACTCGCGCTCGCCGCGAAGAAGGCTCGCACCGCCCTCTCGGTCGGGGTGATCGGGAACGCCGCCGAGGTCCTGCCGGAGTTGCTGCGTCGCGGCGTCGACATCGACATCGTCACGGACCAGACGTCGGCCCACGATCCGCTCTGGTACCTGCCGGTCGGCGTCTCGCTGGAGGACTGGCACGACTACGCCGAACGAAAGCCCGACGAGTTCACCGACCGGGCCCGCGACAGCATGGCCGCCCACGTGGAGGCGATGGTCGGTTTCATGGACGCGGGCGCCGAGGTGTTCGACTACGGCAACTCCATCCGCGGCGAGGCGAAGCTGGCCGGGTACGAGCGGTCGTTCGACTTCCCCGGGTTCGTCCCCGCGTACATCCGGCCGCTGTTCGCGCAGGGCAAGGGCCCGTTCCGCTGGGCGGCGCTGTCCGGTGACCCGGCCGACATCCACGCCACCGATGTCGCGGTGCGGGAGATGTTCCCGGATAACGAGAAACTGCAGCGCTGGATGAAGCTGGCCCCCGAGAAGATCGCCTTCCAGGGACTGCCGGCGCGAATCTGCTGGCTCGGGGCGGGCGAACGTCATCTGGCCGGGGTGCGCTTCAACGAGATGGTCACCTCCGGCGCGATCAGCGCGCCGCTGGCCATCGGCCGGGACCATCTGGATGCGGGCTCGGTGGCCTCCCCGTACCGCGAGACCGAGGCGATGGCCGACGGTTCCGACGCGATCGCCGACTGGCCACTGCTCAACGCCCTGGTCAACACGGCCTCCGGCGCGTCCTGGGTGTCCATCCACCACGGCGGTGGGGTCGGCATCGGCCGGTCCATCCACGCCGGTCAGGTGTGTGTCGCCGACGGGACCGCGCTGGCCGGCCAGAAACTCGAGCGGGTGTTGACCAACGACCCGGCGATGGGGGTGCTCCGGCACGTCGACGCCGGGTACGCCGAGGCCGATGCGGCCGCCGGGCGGACCGGTCTCGTCATCCCGATGCAGCCTGGCATCGGGTCGAACACGATGGCAGCGCAGTGAAGTCGGTCCCGTCGTCGGCGGCGGCGGCGCGGTTCAACTCCGCCTGGTCGGATCTGGCCGGGCTCGGCCGGGACCATCGCCGAGGTGGCTACTCGCGCCACGTGTTCGACGACGCCGACATGCAGATGCGGGAGTGGTTCACCGCCCAGGCCCAGCGGCGGGGGCTGGAGAGCGAGGTCGACCGCAACGGCAACATCTGGGCCTGGTGGGGTCGTCCCGGCCCGGGGGCGGTGGTCACCGGGTCGCACTTCGACTCGGTCCCGGGTGGCGGCGCGTTCGACGGTCCGCTGGGCATCGTGTCGGCGCTGCTGGCCATCGACGAGATGCGGGTGCGCGGTGTGCAGCCGGGGAAACCGGTCGCGCTGGTCTGCTTCGCCGAGGAGGAGGGTGGCCGATTCGGGTTGCCCTGCCTGGGGTCCCGGTTGATGACCGGGGTGGTCGAGCCCGAGCACGTGCGCCGCCTGCACGACCCGGACGGCATCTCCTACGCCGACGCCGCCCGCCGGGTGGGTTTCGATGCCGCCGCCATCGGACCGGATCCGGAACGTCTGGCGATGATCGGGGCATTCATCGAACTGCACGTCGAGCAGGGCCGGCTGCTGCACGCCGCCGATCCGAACGCCGCGATCGGGATCGGTTCGCAGATCGTGGCGCACGGGCGATGGCGGATGACGCTGACCGGTGAGGGCAACCATGCGGGCACCACTCGTCCCGTCGACCGCCACGACCCGATGATCCCGGCCGCGGCGGCGGTTCTCGCCGCCCGCCGGGCCCTCGGACGGCACGACGGCGCCGTCGCGACCATCGGCAGACTGCAGCCGATCCCCGGCGGTACCAACGTGATCGCGTCCTCCGTCGACGTCTGGATGGATGTCCGGTTCGAAGGAGCCGCGCAGACTGCGGCCCTGGTCGACGAGATCGTCGCCGCAGTGCGGGAGGAGGCCGAGATGGAGGGCTGTTCGCTGGTCGTCCATCGGGAGTCCCTGTCCGATGCGGTGATGTTCGATCCGGCGCTGACCATGGAGATGGCCGCCTCGCTGGATGCGCCCGTCATTCCGACCGGGGCCGGGCACGACGCCGGGGTCCTGGCCGACCACGCGCCCAGCAGCATGCTCTTCGTGCGCAATCCCACCGGGGTCTCGCACGCCCCCGGTGAGCACGCGGAGACGTCCGACTGCCTGCGGGGGATCGAGGCTCTCGCCGATGCCCTGACCGGGCTGGCCCGTTGACGACGTACCGCTGCGAGTCCGCGTTCGTCGACGGTGCGCTGTCCGGTCCGGTCGACATCAGGTGCGCCGACGGGTTGATCCGGTCCATCTCGCCCGCCGCCGCGGGTCCGGCCGACGAGCTGTTGCCCGGCCTGGTGCTACCCGGTTTCGCCGACGCCCACTCGCACGTCTTCCATCGGGCTCTTCGCGGCCGGACGCACGGCGATTCCCTCGGGGTGGGCAGCTTCTGGACCTGGCGGGAGACGATGTACTCGCTCGCGGACCGTCTGACCCCGGATACCTTCCACGCCTTGGCCGTTGCCTCGTATGCCGAGATGGTCTGCGCCGGATTCACCGCGGTGGGGGAGTTCCACTACCTGCACCATGCGCCCGGCGGTGTGCCGTACGCCGATCCGAACGCGATGGGCGTGGCGGCCGGACAGGCCGCCCGCGAGGTCGGGATCGGGTTGACGCTGCTGGATGTCGCCTATCTGACCGGTGGTTTCGGCCTTCCGCTGAACGAGTCGCAGCAGCGGTTCACCGATGGGTCGGTGGCGGGGTGGGCGTCGCGGGTCGGTCGGCTGCCGGCCGCGCTTCCGGTCGGCGAGTTCGCCGTCATCCGGGCGGGCGCGGCCATCCACTCGGTGCGGGCGGTGCCCGTCGTCGACCTCCCGGAGGTGGCCCGCTTCGCGCAGGCCGCCGGAATGCCTCTGCACGTTCATCTGTCGGAGCAGACGGCCGAGAACGAGGCTGCACTGGCGGCCACCGGACGGACGCCGACGCAGTTGCTGGACGACGCCGGCGCGCTGTCGGACCGGACCGCCGCCGTGCACGCCACCCACCTGACCGACGGCGACATCACTCTGCTCGGGGCGGCCCGGAGCTCGGTCGTCATCTGCCCGACGACGGAGGCCGATCTTGCCGACGGGCTGCCTCGCGCGGCCGAACTCCGGGTAGCCGGTGCGGGTCTCACCCTGGGTGGGGACCAGCACGTGATCACCGATCCGTTCGCCCAGGCGCGCGGCCTCGAGTACGGAGAGCGTCTGGCCACCGGCACCCGGGGTACGTTCTCACCCGAAGTACTGCTGGAGGCGGCGACCGCGGCCGGTCATTCCTCGATCGGTTCCACCTCGGGCCGGATCGCGGTCGGTGCGCCCGCCGATCTGGTGGCGGTGCGGACCGGGAGTGCCCGCACCGCAGGGTCCCTCGGACTGCAGCTGATGATGACGGCCTCCGCGGCCGACGTGTCGGTGGTGGTCGTCGGTGGGGTGGTGCAGGCCCGTGATGGCGTGCACGTCCGGCTCGGTGATCCGGGCGATCTACTGGGCAGGGCGATCAGGAAGGCGTGGACCGGGTGAGCGATGTCTCGATGGACAGATCGACGGTGGTGAGCCGGATCTCGAACCTGGTCACCAATGATCCGGCGGTGGGGACCGGTCTGTTGGGCATCATCGAGGATGCGGCGGTCGTCATCCAGGGTGACCGGATCGTCTGGGTCGGGCCGCGGTCGGCTGCGCCGGACGCCGATTCGTCCTTCGACGCCGGTGGACGTGCGGTGCTCCCCGGATGGGTCGATTCGCACAGTCACCTGGTCTTCGCGGGTGACCGGTCGGCCGAGTTCTCGGCCCGGATGGCCGGCGAGCCCTACGAGGCGGGCGGGATCATCACCACGGTGGCCGCCACGCGGGAGGCCTCCAACGCCGAGTTGTCCGGGTTGCTGGCGCGGCGGGTGGCGGAGATGGTGGCCGGCGGCACCACGTGCATCGAGACCAAGACCGGCTACGGCCTGACCACCGTCGACGAGGTCCGGTCGGCGGTGGTCGCGGCGGCCGGGGGCGTGGACGCCGTCACCTTCCTCGGCGCGCACGTCAACGCTCCGGAGTTCGCCTCCGACCCGGATGCCTACCTCGATCTGGTCTGCGGACCGATGCTGGAGGCGATCGCCCCGCAGGTCCAGTTCATCGACGTCTTCTGCGAGAAAGGGGCTTTCGACGAGGCGCGTTCCCGCCGGGTGCTCGCGGCCGGGATTCGCAAGGGCCTGGGGCTCAAGGTGCACGGCAATCAGCTCGGCGAGGGTTCCGGGGTGCGGATGGCCGTGGACTGCGGCGCCGTGTCGGTCGATCACTGCACCTATCTGTCGTCGCGGGACATCGATCTGCTGGCCGGCTCGTCCACCGTCGCCACCCTGCTGCCGGTGTGCGACCTGTCCACCCGGCAGCCCCCGGCCCCCGGCCGGAAGCTGGCCGACGCCGGTGCCACCGTGGCGATCGCGTCCAACTGCAATCCCGGATCCTGCTACACCCCGTCGATGGCGCTCGCCGTCGCGCTGGCGGTGCTGCAGTGCGGGCTGACCGCCGACGAGGCGGTGGCCGCAGCCACCCTCGGCGGGGCAAGAGCGCTGGCGCGGAACGATGTCGGCGTCATCGCACCCGGTATGCGCGCCGACCTGCATGTGCTCGACGCCCCCAGCCATCACTACCTCGCCTACCGCCCCGGCCTGCCCATGACGCACGCCGTCTGGCGCGCCGGCCTACGCTCCGCCTGACCCCCCGCCCCCTCTGACCCGCCCCCGCTGACCCGCCCCCCTGACCCCCGCCCGTCCCCCTGACCCCCGCTGACCCGCCGCCGGCCCCCTGACCCCCGGCCGGCCCCCTGGTGCGCATACGGTCTTTCCCGGCGCGTCTGATTCTGCCCATTCTGGCTGTCGGCGCGACCTCATTGGGCAGGACCGTATGCGCGGTGGGGCCTGGTTGGGCACCGGCCCACAGGACAGTCGGATGGACGCTGCTCAGATCTTGTGGGCGAAGCCGGGAACCGGCCAACCCCCTCCGAGGCCCGCGCCTGAGAATCCGGGCGGGGCCTCCAGGCTCCAGCAGGTGGGGACCGCCCGTCCGCTTCTGCGGGCAATGGTTCGGCGGATTCGAGCGGCCAGGACAGCGGGGCGACCCAGAACCAGTGCTGCATCGAAGCGCAGAACCTCGAAGTCGAGATCGCGCAGTTCCCGTTCGCGTTCCACCTGCTGTGCCACGACCTTTGCTGCGTCAGGACGATCGTTGTACTTGAGCCCGCCGTCACCTTCCAGGATGATTCCGTGCTCGGGCAGCAACAGGTCAACGCGTCTCGGTGATGGTCCACCGTGGATCCAGGGGTTCGAAATGACCTCGGGGAGGTCGAAGACGTGGCACGCCAGTCGACCGGCGGATTCCAGGGGGCTTTCCGATCGGCCGTCCGCACGAGCGAGTACCCAATGGACCGACTCCATTCCCTTGTAATGCTGGAGCTTCTCGGCGATCTGCCACAGTTGGTCTCGCGAGATGCCAATGGCCAGGGCATAGTCGGCGATGGTGAGACCCTGCAGTCGGCTGCTCATCCGGATGACGTCGATGCAGGCGTAGGACGCACTGGTCACCGGCACGCCGGACCACCTCCACTGGTGAGGGGCCGGGAGCCAGCCGTACCTGATCCGGCCGTTGGGCGTCCGAGAATGTCCGCGATGTGCCGAACCGGGTCGCAGCAGACGCGGTAGGACCGGCGGGTCTCCCCACATCGGGAGACCGAGAACGGCGGCCGCCGAGAAGTCCGCGGCGTGGCCGTCGTTCCTGGCGCTCAGGGCCCAGGCACGGCTGCGCAGGTCGAATCGGCCCCAGGTGGTTGCGGCGTCGTACGACTTGACCGGCGCGTAGATTCCACTGCCCAACTGCATCAGCAATCCATTGCGCTCCAGACGACGGAGCACCTTGTCGGAGATTCCGAAGTCACGAGCGGTCGAGGCGATCACCAGCCCATGGCCGGTCGATCCGATCAGCCGTAGATCTTCCTGCAGTGCGGAGGTCTCCATGACGCAACAGCCTGGCGCGGCGGACGCCGCCGGGCCAGCGATGGTGGACGAATGTGGATGGTTGGAAGGTTGGGGACAAGTCACGGTGCCGAGCGCAGATAGAAATGCCCGGAGCTGCCTGTTTTGAGGCAGATCCGGGCATTTCGAAGAGCGCCGGGCACAACCGTATGCGCGGAGGTCCGGGTTAGTCGGCGAAGGCGGCGGCGATGACGGCGGCCTGCTCAACCTCGTGCACCCGGAGCGAGCCGGCAGAGGGTGCCGCCATGGCGCGGCGGGACACCCGCTTGATCCCGGTCAGCGTCGGGATCATCTCCGGGAGAGCGAGGGCCAGGAAGGTCCAGGACCCCTGGTTCGCCGGCTCCTCCTGCACCCAGCGGAAGTCGGTGACCTCCGGGTAGGACTCCAGGATGTGGGCCAGCTTCCGGCGCGGCACCGGGTAGATCTGCTCGATCCGGACGATGGCCGTGTCGGTGATGTCGTGGGCCCTCCGGTAGGCGTCCAGCTCCCAGTAGAGCTTGCCCGAGGTGAACAGCACCTTCTTCACCGCCGCAGGGTTCACGGTGCCGTCCGGGATGACCGACTGGAACTTGCCCTCGGTGAAATCCTCCACCGATGACACCGCAGCCTTGTTGCGCAGCATCGACTTCGGGGTGAAGACGATCATCGGTCGGTGCACGCCGTCGAAGACGTGCCGGCGCAGCAGGTGGAAGTAGTTCGCCGGGGTCGAGGGCACGGCCACCGTCATCGAACCCTCGGCGCAGAGCTGGAGGAAGCGCTCGATCCGTCCCGAGGTGTGATCAGGACCCTGACCCTCGTGACCGTGCGGGAGCAGCAGCACGACACCGGTCTGCTGGCTCCACTTCGCCTCGCCCGAGGACAGGTACTCGTCGATGATGGACTGCGCCCCGTTGACGAAATCACCGAATTGCGCCTCCCAGAGGACCAGCGCCTCACGATTGGCCACCGAGTAGCCGTACTCGAAGCCCAGGCCCGCGTACTCCGTCAGCGCCGAGTCGTAGGCCAGGAATTTGCCCTGGCCCTCCGACAGGTTCTGCAGCGGGATGTATTCGCTGCCGTTGTTCCGGTCGATCAGGGCCGCGTGCCGCTGCACGAAGGTGCCGCGACGCGAGTCCTGCCCGGAGAGCCGGACCAACCGGCCGTCCATGGCGATCGAGCCGAACGCCAGCAGTTCGCCGAACGCCCAGTCGATGCCGCCGTGGCGGGACATCTCGACCCGACGCTCCAGGACCGTCTTCACGCGGGGGTGCGCGGTGAAGCCAGCGGGCAGGTCGACCTGCGCATCGGCGATCCGGTGCAGGGTCTCGAGCGAGATCGCGGTTTCCACCTTCGGTGGGATCGGCTGTTCCGCCTCCATCGAGGGCGACGGCGTGGCAATGCCCCGCTCCAGTTCCTTGACCTCGTTGAAGACCCGTTCGAGCTGCTGGTGGTAGTCCCGCAGTGACTCCTCGGCATCTTCCGTGGACAGATCACCGCGGCCGATCAGGGCCTCGGTGTAGATCCGCCGGACCGAGCGCTTGCCGTCGATGATCTGGTACATCAGGGGGTTCGTCATCGAGGGGTCGTCACCCTCGTTGTGACCGCGGCGTCGGTAGCAGACCATGTCGATGACGACGTCCTGGCCGAACGCCTGACGGTATTCCACCGCCAGCCGCGAGACCCAGACGGCTGCCTCCGGATCGTCGCCGTTCACGTGGAAGATCGGGGCCTGGATCATCTTCGCCACATCCGTGCAGTACTCGGACGAACGAGACGCCTCAGGGGCGGTGGTGAAACCGACCTGGTTGTTGATGATCACGTGCACGGTGCCGCCGGTGCGGTAGCCGCGGAGTTGCGAGAGGTTCATCGTCTCGGCGACGACACCCTGCCCGGCGAAAGCCGCGTCACCGTGCAACGCGATCGGCAGCACGGTGAATCCGCCCTCGCCGAGGTTCAGCAGATCCTGCTTGGCCCTGGCGACACCCTCCAGCACCGGGTCGACGACCTCGAGGTGGGACGGGTTGGCGACCAGGGACACGTCGACCTGCCCGTCACCGAACGGACGGATGTACTTGCCCTCGGCGCCCAGGTGGTACTTGACGTCCCCGGAACCGTGGGCCTGCCGCGGGTCGAGGTTGCCCTCGAACTCGCGGAAGATCTGCTGGTACGGCTTGCCGATGATGTTGGCCAGCACGTTGAGCCGGCCGCGGTGTGCCATCCCGACGACGACCTCGTGCATGCCGTACTCGGCCGCCCGGTTCAGTGCGGCGTCCAGCAGGGCGATGACGGTCTCGCCGCCCTCGAGGGAGAAGCGCTTCTGCCCGATGTACTTGGTCTGCAGGAACGTCTCGAAGGCCTCGGCGGCGTTGAGCCGGCCCAGGATGTACTTCTGCTCGGCCTGGGTGGGCTTGTCCCGCTTGACCTCGACGCGCTGCTGGATCCACTTCCGCTGGACCGGATCCATGATGTGCATGTACTCGACACCGACTGTGCGGCAATAGGAATCACGCAGCACACCGAGGACGTCGCGGAGCTTCATGTATTCGGCGTTGTTGAATCCGCCGACCGGGAACTCCCGATCGAGATCCCAGAGGGTCAGTCCGTGGGAGAGCACATCGAGGTCCGGGTGCCGACGTTGGCGGTAGTTCAGCGGGTCGGTGTCGGCCATCAGGTGACCACGGGTCCGGTAGGCGTCGATCACCTCGAGCACGCGGGCGGTGCGGTCCACCGTGCCGGCGCGCCCGGCATCGAAGTCCTGCACCCAGCGCACCGGCTCGTAGGGCAGCCGCAACGAGGTGAACACCTCGTCGTAGAAGCCGTCCTCGCCCAGCAGCAGCTGGTGGATCCTGCGCAGGAACTCGCCCGACTCGGCACCCTGGATGATCCGGTGGTCGTAGGTCGAGGTCAGCGTCATGATCTTGGAGATGCCGAGCTCGGAGAGGGTCTGCTCGCTGGCTCCCTGGAAGGCCGCGGGGTACTCCATGGCGCCGACACCGATGATGGTGCCCTGGCCGGCCATCAGCCGGGGGACCGAATGCACCGTGCCGATTCCGCCGGGATTGGTCAGCGACACCGTGGTTCCGGCGTAGTCCTCTGCCGTCAGGGCGCCGTTGCGCGCCTTCCGCACCACTGCTTCGTAGGCGGCCCAGAACTGGGTGAAGGACATCCCCTCGCAGTTGCGGATCGGTACGACGACCAGCGACCGCTGGCCGTTCTTGCCGGGCAGATCGATGGCCAGACCGAGGTTGACGTGGGCCGGGGTGATCACCTGCGGCTTGCCGTCGGCCTCGGCGAAGTGACGGTTCATCGTCGGGTAGGCGCCCAGAGCGCGCACGATCGCATAGCCGATCAGGTGCGTGAACGACACCTTGCCGCCGCGGTTGCGGCGCAGGAAGTTGTTGATGACGATGCGGTTGTCCGCGATCAGCTTGGCCGGGACGGCGCGGACCGAGGTGGCCGTCGGGACCTCGAGCGAGGCGGTCATGTTGCGGACCACCGCGGCCTGGGCTCCGCGCAGGGGGGCCGAGACGTCGTCCGAGCCCGATTTCTCGGCCACCCGTGCCGCCTTGGCGGCCTTGTTCACGACCAGGTCGTCAGGGGTTGCCGTGGTCGCGGTCCGCTGAGCGGGTTTCACCGGTTCGGGAGCGGTCGCCGCAACCGGCTTCGCGGTGGCCGGTGGGCCGGTGACGGGCGACGCAGGCCGGGCCGACGGAGCGGAGGACGCCGCGTTGGCACCGTTGTGACGGGACGGCGGTGGCGGTGGGGGAGGTGGGGTCTTGGAGGTCGGAGCCGCTGTTGCCGGGGCGGTGGAGGTCACCGACGACGTGGGCGTCACCGGCGCAGCCGCAGGCGGTGACGCAGCTGCAGCGTTGGCGGGAGGAACGGCGCCGTTGCCATTCGATCCGGAGGCCTTCTTCTGCTCGGCAACCGGATCGGTGAAGAAATCTCGCCAGATCTGCTCGACGCTGGCCGGATCGCTGAGGAATTGGTTGTACTTCTCCTCGACGAACCAGTCGTTGGGACCGAACTCCGGCTTGGTGGCTGACGACACTGTCGCAATCCGCCTTCTCGAGAAATGGACGTGGGGTAGGCCACCCAAGGCTAGTCCGCACGGGCCGGACCGTGGGTATCAACCGCGGGACATCCCTCACACGAGTGCGATGGAAAGGCTCACAGCAGAACCCGGGCCGCGGACGCAACCTGACCGCCACGGCCCGGTGATCTGGGCCTCAGGCGAATGCGTCGAGGCCGGTGAGCGCCTTGCCCAGCACCAGCTGGTGGATCTCGGCGGTCCCCTCGTAGGTCAGCACCGTCTCCAGGTTGGCCGCGTGCCGCATCACCGGGTAGTCGCCGGTGATGCCGTTGGCCCCCAGGATGGTCCGGCAGGTCCTGGCGATCTCCAGGGCGGTCCGGGTGGAGTTGAGCTTCCCCATCGAGACGGCGGCCGGGGTGGTCGTCCCGGCGTCCACTCCACGGCCGATGTGCAACGCCATCAGGTACGCGGCGGTCCAGGCGGTGGTCATGTCGGCGAGCTTGGCCTGCGTCAGCTGGAACCCGGCGAGCGGTTTGCCGAACTGGCTGCGGGAGAGGGAGTAGTCGATCGCGGTGGCCAGCGCGTCGCGGGCGGCACCGAGGGCGCCGAAGAGGATTCCGGCGCGCGCCTGGGTCAGGCAGGAAAGGGGACCGCGGAGGCCTCTGACGCCGGGCAGAACAGCGTCCGCGGGCAGTGCGATGTCCCGGAACACGAGCTCGGCCGTGACCGACGCGCGGAGCGAGAGCTTGGCCGGGACCTCGTGGGCGCTGAAGCCCGGGCTGTCGGTCGGCACCACGAAGCCGCGCACGACGTCCTTGCCCGACTCCGGATCGGCGACCTTCGCCCAGATCACCGCGACATCCGCGAGTGTGCCGTTGGTGATCCACATCTTGACGCCGTTGAGCAGGTAACCGTCGGCGGTGGGGGTCGCGCGGGTGATCATCGAACCCGGGTCGGATCCCGAGTCGGGCTCGGTGAGCCCGAAGCAGCCGATCAGCTCGCCCGCAGCCATCCCCGGCAGCCAGCGATCCTTCTGGGCCTCCGACCCGTATTCCCAGATCGGGTACATGGCCAGCGAACCCTGGACGGAGACCAGCGAGCGGATGCCGGAGTCGCCGGCCTCCAGTTCCAGGCAGGCCAGGCCGTATTCGACGGCGGACGCGCCGGCGCACCCGTATCCGTCCAGGTGCATGCCCAGCAGACCTGCTTCGCCGAACTGGAGCGCGAGCTTGCGGGCCGGAATGCTGCCGTCGGCGTACCAGCCGGCGATGTGTGGTCTGACCAGGTCGTCCACGAGTTCCTTGGTGGCCGCCCTGATGTCCCGCTCGGTGTCGGACAGGGTGGCGTCGATGCCGAGGAGATCCTGGAGGGCCGGCGGTTGGTACGCATCGTGGCGCGAGGTCATACCCGTCAAGCTACTCGCGGGTCGGACGTCCGGCCGAGAATCTCACCGAGTGAGCAGAGCGTCCACATCGATGGCGACGGTGAACGGCGCGGTGATCACCACCGTGCCGCCGTCGGCGTGCTGGACCCGCCGGTAGGCCTGCCCCTCCAGCTCGAAGACGTCGAGAACGGCAGCGGAACCGGCGATGTCGAGGATCCAATAGCTCAAGATGCCGGCCTTGGCGTACACCGAAGGCTTGGTGACCCGATCCCGGTGACCGGATCCCGGTGAGACGATCTCGACGGCGAGCACCACGTTCCGGGCCACGAGGCGTTCCGGATCGGCGCTGGACAGGTCGACGATCGACAGGTCCGGCCGACGCACGGTCGCCGGGAAGACCGGATCGACGAGTACGTCCATGTCGGTGACGACCCTGAATCCGGCAACCCGCGCTGTCGGGCCCAGCGCCAGCAACAACTCCGACGATGCGAGTTGATGTTTCATGGCGGGGCTCGGGCTCACCTGCAGCACGCCCTCCGCCAGTTCCGCCCACCGATAGCCCTCTTCCGGAAGGTCGTCCCACTCCTCGAGGGTCAGCAGATGATTCGGCAGCTTGAACGTCGTCACGTCCCACCACCTCTCCGGCCGCCGGAATTCCTCGTCTGTCCGACCAACTGTAACGAGATGCGACAGGACGAGGACGGAGTTGTCCACACCGGTGGGTGGGCGTCAACGTCGACCGGCCGGCTTCACGGCTCCTGGGAGTAGAGGCGGGAGTAGACCCCGCCCCGGGTGAGCAGGTCCTCGTGCGTGCCGATCTCGGCCACTCTGCCGTGGTCCATCACGACGATCCGGTCGGCGCGCGCGGCGGTGGTGAGCCGGTGCGCGACGACGATGGTGGTCCGGCCGCGGGCCAGCCGGTCGGTGGCGGCGAGCACGGCAGCCTCGGCGGCCGGATCGAGCGCCGCGGTGGCCTCGTCCAGCAGCAGGAGTTCCGGATCCACCAACTCGGCGCGGGCCAGCGAGATCAGCTGCCGTTGCCCGGCCGACAGGTTTCGTCCCCGCTCCTCCACGGCGTGGTGGAACCCGCCGCGCAGCCCGGCGATGGCCCCGATCGCACCGACCGCTCTGGCCGCCGCTTCGACCGAGGCGTCGGACGCGTCCGGCCGACCGTAGGCGATGTTGTCACGCACCGTCCCGCTGAACAGGTGGGGCTCCTGGGGGACGACCCCGAGCTGACGGCGGTAGGAGCCCAGTTCGAACGTCCGCACGTCGATCCCGTCGATCAGGATTGCTCCGGAGGTGACGTCGTAGTAACGGGCGATCAGCTTGACCAGGGTCGACTTGCCGGCCCCGGTGGGACCGACGATGGCGATGGTCTCGCCGGAGGCGATGTCCAGGGTCACACCGGACAGTGCCGCCGCCGCACCGGGCTGGGCGGTGGAGTAGTTGAATCCGACGGCGACGGCCGCCACCCGGCCCGCCAACGGGGGAGCCAGGATCGGGTCCGGCGCAGGTGGGGTGGAGGTCGGGGTGGAGAGCAGGTCGCCGATCCGGCTCAGACCGACGGTGGCCTGCTGGTATCCGTCGAAGATCTGCGACAGCTGCTGGATCGGGGAGAAGAAGGAGTCGAGGTACAGAACGAACGCCAGCAGCGTGCCCGCACTCACAGCGCCGGTGACCACCCGGTGGGCGCCGACACCGAGCACCAGGGCCGCAGCCAGTTCGCTGAGCAGTGCCACGAACGGGAAGTAGATCGAAATAGCTGTCTGGGCCCGCATTCTCGACCGGCGGTAGTCCTCGCTCCGAGCCGCGAAGCCGGCCGCGTTGGTCTCCTCCCGACCCAGTGCCTGGGTGATCCGCATGCCCGACACGTTCTCCTGCAGGTCGGCGTTGACGATGCTGACCTTCTCCCTCGCCTCGATGTAGGCCTTGGTGGAGTAACGCCGGAACAGCACGGTGGCCACGAACAGCGGCGGCAGCACGGTGAAGGCCAGCAACGCCAGCCCGAGGTTCATGAACAGCAGGATCACCGCGATGCCGCCGAACGTGGCCAGCGAGACGACCGACGTGACGAGGCCGGTCTGCAGGAACGAGGACAGGGCGTCCACGTCCGTCGTCATCCTGGTCATGATGCGGCCGGCCATCTCGCGCTCGTAGAAGTCCAGACCCAACCGTTGCAGATGGGCGAACTCCCGGATCCGCAGCCCGTAGAGGACGGTCTCGCCGGCCTTGCCGGTGACGACGAGTTGCCATCGTTGGACGCCGTAGTCGGCGATCACGATCAACAGGGAGATGACGGAGGAGATCCAGACGACGCTGATCACCCCCTTGGAGACGCCGCTGTCGACCCCATGTCTGATCAGCACCGGCAGGGCCAGACCTGCACCCGCGTCCAGTGCGATCAGCAGGAGCGAGAGGAGCAGCAGGGCGCGGACCGGTCTGAGCGTGCGACTCAGCGACAGCCGGCCCGGTAGGGGCTGGGCGCCGTCGTCCGCTCCGGCCGGGAGTGTCTGTCGACCGGTCCTGGCCACGATCAGGTCGCCGCCGAGTTCGGGTGGTGGGGGATCGGTGGCGGGCGGAAGAGCATCGACCCTGGCCAGCAGTTCAGGGGTGGCGGGCAGCGACCCGAGCATGCCGCCGATACCACCTCCACCCATTCCGCCGCCGCCGGCCCTGGCGGCGCCGGCTCGGCCGCCACGGGCTCCAGCACCGCCTCCGAGCCTGGGTGCACCGCCGGCCATCGGAGCCTGCAGCGATCGATCGATCGGGTCTTGCTCGACCTCCGGCCAGAGCCCTGGGGTCGTCTCGCCATCGGCCGGGGCCCGCTCGTGCGACAACACCTTCGTCGGCCGCTCGTCCTCGATCTCCTCGCCCTCGCCGCCCAGCAACTCGCGGTAGGGCTCGCACCTGACGAGCAAATCCTGGTGGGTCCCGACATCGATGACCCGCCCGGCCACCACCATGGCCACGGTGTCGGCCAGCGCGAGCGTGCTCCGCCGATGCGCGATCAGGATCGTGGTGCGGTCGGCGGTCAGTCGGTGCAACGTGCTGTGGATCGCTGCCTCGGTGGCCGGGTCGACGGCGCTGGTGGCGTCATCCAGGATCAGCACCCGGGGGTCGGTGATCATGGCTCTGGCCAGCGCGAGGCGCTGCCGCTGCCCGCCGGACAGAGTCAATCCGCGCTCGCCGATCACCGTGTCGTAGCCGTCCGGCAGTGCGGTGATGAACTCGTCGGCCTCGGCCGCCTCGGCGGCGGCCCTGATGTCCGCGTCGGTGGCGTCCGGCCGTCCGTAGGCGATGTTCGCGGCGATGCTGTCGGAGAACAGGAACGCCTCCTCGAACACGACGCCGACCGTGCGACGGAGGTCGGCCAGCCGGAACTGGCGGATGTCGGTGCCGCCGAGCCGGATGCTCCCGGCCTGACCTTCGTAGAAGCGGGGGAGCAGCAACGACACGGTCGACTTGCCGGAACCGGAGGCTCCGACCAGCGCTACCGTGGAACCGGCGGCGACGTGCAGGGTGAAGTCGTCCAGCACCGGCTCGTCCTGGGTGTAGCCGAAGCGGACGCCCTCCAGCTTGACCCCGATCGGGCCAGACGGGATCGGCGCGGCGGCTCCGACCGGATCGGTGATCGCGGCCTTGGAATCGATGATCTCGACCACCCGTTCCACCGACGCCCTGGCCTGCTGGCCGAGGATCAGCAGGAACGACAACGTTCTCGTCGGAGCGACCAGTTGGGACAGATACAGGTTGAACGCCAGGAAGGTCCCGATGGTGATGCTTCCGTGCAGCGCCAGGTAGCCACCCAGCGCCAGCACCCCGACCTGACCGATCGAGGTCATCGCGACCAGTCCCGGGTTCAACCGGGCGGTCAGCCGCACGGCTCGCATCCGGTCGGCGTACAGCTTGGCCGCGCCCCGGCGGAGACGGCCGACCTCGCGGTCCTCCTGACCGAAGCCCTTGACGACTCGAACCCCGGTGACGTCCTCCTCGACGATCTCGGCGACTTCTGCGGCCGACTGCTGCGCCGCCCAGGTGGCGGGGAACAGGGTGGTCCTGGTGGCTCTGGTCAGCAGGTAGACCGCCGGGATGGTGAGCAGCGCCGTCAGGGTCAGCAGAGGGGAGAGCACGATCATGATCGCGAGCGAGGCGACGAACAGCACGACCTGGCCGGCCGACAGCGGGACGATGGCCAGCAGCCCCTGCACCACCTGCAGGTCGGAGGAAGCGCGCGAGACGACCTGCCCGGTGCGCAGCGCATCCTGGGCGGCGCCGTCCAGCCGGGCGAGCGCGGCGAACACGTCCTGACGCATGTCGTGCTGGACGTCGAGCGAGAGGCGGCCGCCGGCCCAGCGGCGGATGAACGAGGACACGAACCGCACCAGCGCGAGGACCACCAGCGCGATGATCACCAAGGACAGACCGGCGGTGCGGCCCGAGGTCGCATGGTCGACCGCGGACCCGGTGAGCAGCGGGGTGAGCGCGCCGAGGCCGACACCGGCGAGGGCGGACAGACCGGCCATCCAGGTGATCCGTGGATGCTTCATGCAGTAGGACCACAGTCGCCGGATCCAACCGACGGCGGGGCCTTTCGTGCCGTCAGGGGACGACGGCGTGGTCTTGGACGGCGCCGCCACCGTCAGGTTGTGGGCGTCGGGAGCGGTATCGGTGTTGGTCACAGGTGGCACCCGCTCACCGTAACCATCTGCACCGACAGCCGCGGCGGACCGAGGGCCCCGGGCCGAGGACCCGGGCCGCCGCGCGGTGGGTCGAGGCGGCGAGCAGAAGCCGGTGACTACCGGGACACGCCGAAACTCACCGTCGCGACGGCGATGATCACCAGGAAGACGAACAGGGCCAGCGCGATGATCCCCAGGATCAGCCCGGCCAGCGCCGTGCTCCGGTTGGTGGCTGCGCCCCGCTTCGCCCGGCCCAGTCCTACACTGCCGAAGATGATGGCCAGGATGCCAAGGACGATGCCGATGCCGTTCCAGCAGAGCACGACACCGATGATGCCGAGCACCAGTGCGGCGGTCCCCATGCCGTTGCGAGTGGCCACCGGGTAGCCGCCCGGGAAGCCCGCGCCGTAGCCGGGACCCGAATATGCCCCGGGCTGGAGCGGGTATCCCGGGGCCTGCTGGTAGCCGGCTGCTGCGTACCCGGCTGGTGGGTACCCGGGCGGTGGGTACGCGGCTGCTGCGTACCCGCCCGGTGGGTACCCGCCCGGTGGGTACACCGGCAGATTCGGATCGGGAAGGATCGGATAGCCCGCGGTCGGTTGGACACCGGGGGCGTAGCCATTCGTGGCCGGGTCGACCGGGTAGGGGTCGACCGGGTAGGAGGCGGCCGGGTACGGGGTGACCGGCGGGTACGCGCCGGTCGCCGGCGAGGGGTAGCCACCAGCGGCCCATTGGTCCGCCGCGCTCGGCCCGGGCGAGCTCGGGCCCGCCGCTGTCGGGGCAGAGGCATCCAGGGAGGGCCGTTCACCGTACGGTGGTGGGCCGGGGTCCGGCGTCGTCATGAGCTCTCTCCAGAGGTTGTCGTCAGAGGTCGTCGTCGTTCGTCAGCGGCAGCTCGGAGCGGTGGGAGCCTCAGATTCTCCTCGTCCCGGGCAGCATATCGGCTGGGCCCGACGGCCGGCCGATCCTGAGCTTCGGGGACGACGCACCTCTACGCTGGGCCGATCAGGTGGCCACGGAGCAGGTCGGCCGGCGGCAGGAGAATCGGGTGCATGCGATGACGTTCGGGTCGGAATCGGTCGGCGGTCGGCTGGATGCTGCGGCGGCGCGACAACGGGTGCTGGTGGTCGGCGGTGGTCACAACGGTCTGGTGGCCGCGATCCTCGCCGCCCAGTCCGGCCGAGAGGTGACCGTTCTGGAGGCCGCAGGCGACCTGGGCGGAGCCAGCATCGGCACCCGCGTTTTCCGTGGCCTGCCCGTGCGGCTCAGCCGTTACTCCTACCTGGTCTCGTTGATGCCGCAGGAGCTGATCGCCCGCCTGGGCATCGATCTGACCCTTGCGTCGCGCGAGGTCTCGTCCTACACGCCGTTCCGGCGATCCGGTCGGGCCGGCGGACTGCTGGTGGAACGTCGGGCCGGCACGGCCAGCGCTGATTCCTTCCGGGCGCTCACCGGCTCGGATCACGATTTCCGGGCGTGGCAGCAGTTCTACGGCGAGCTGTCGGCGGTGGCGCGTGTCGTCGCGCCGGCACTCTCCGGCCCGATGCTGCGACGGGCACAGGTGCGCGATCTGGTCGTCGAGGCCGCCGGTCGGCAGTTGTGGACCGACCTGTTCGAAGTTCCCATCGGGGAGGCGATCAGCCGTCGATTCGATGACGACCTGGTGCGTGGGATCGTCGCGACGGATGCTCTGATCGGCACGCACGCCTCCCTTCTGGACGAGTCACTCCTGGCCAACCGCTGCTTCCTCTACCACCTGATCGGGCGGGGGACCGGCGAGTGGTTGGTGCCGATCGGTGGCATGGGCGCGCTGGCCGACGCCCTCACCGCCACCGCCCGGCGACTCGGGGTGCAGATCATCACCGGAGCCAGGGTGACGTCCGCCGACGAGGACGCGGACGGCGTCAGGGTGTGCACCGAGGACGGCCGCGACTTCAGTTCCGATCACCTCCTGGCCGCGGTCGCGCCCGCCGTGGTGGACGGTTGGCTCGGCCGCGAGGTCGTGCGTCCGGTGGGGGCGCAGATCAAGATCAACATGCTGCTCGAACGCTTGCCGCGACTTGCCTCGGGTGTCGACCCGGCGACCGCCTTCGCCGGGACCACGCATCTGGAGGAGAGCTTCGACCAGCTCGAGGAGGCCTACCGGGCATCGGCTGCCGGCCGCATCCCGGACCCGATGCCCGGTGAGGTCTACTGCCATTCGCTCACCGACCCGTCCATCCTGAACGGCCACCCGGGGGCGACCCTGACGCTGTTCGGGCTGCATGCACCGGACGGGCTCTTCACGGACGACCCGGACGGGGCCCGGAAGCGGGCGGCGGAAGCGGCGCTGGGCGCCCTGCAGATGCATCTGGCCGAACCGTTGGAGGATTGCCTGGCCCGGGACGCGGCCGGTGAGCTGTGCCTGGAAATCGCCTCTCCGCTGGACGTCGAGGCCTCCCTCGGGATGCCGGGCGGGAACATCTTCCATGGCGATCTGAGCTGGCCGTGGCTGTCGGACGACGCCGAACCGTCCACCGCGGAGCGTTTCGGCACGCAGGTCGCGGGTTGCTCGAGGATTTTGCTCGCCGGGGCCGGAACCGTTCGGGGCGGCGGTGTCTCGGGTCTCGGCGGGGCAGCCGCGATGGATACCCTGATGAACCTCCCCTAGCGATCCCTCGCCCCCGGGGTGCCGCACCATGCTACGAGTGCAGAGGCTGCACCCGGCGCAGACGTGCGATGACCGCCCGGTGATCGCTGGCCCCGACGCGTTCGGTCCTGGTCCCGAGGACCGAGTAGCCCCCGTTGACCAGCACGTGGTC